>NZ_JBEYCX010000008.1:57444-320598 GCF_040632975.1 Streptomyces sp. NPDC013455
CGTGCCGGCGTAGGGGTCCGTGGTCGGGGTGGCGTGTGGTGCCGTGCCGGCGTAGGGGTCCGTGGTCGGGGTGGCGTGTGGTGCCGTGCCGGCGTAGGGGTCCGTGGTCGGGGTGGCGTGTGGTGCCGTGCCGGCGTAAGGGTCCGTGGGCAGCGTGCCCGGCCCGCCGACGCCGTAGCGGCCCGCGTGGGTGTCGCCCCCGGACGCACGGGGGGTGCCGCGGTGCTCGATGCGGGGCGCCCCGGCCTGTCCCGGTACCACCGGTGCCTCCGCCCGCCGGTGCCCCTGCGCCCCGGTGCCGGAACCGTCCGGGCCGGCGAAGCCGGACGAGCCGTAGGCGTGACGCGTCCCGCCGGCCTCCCCCCGGGCCCCCCGCGATATCCCGTCCGACGGCACACCCGCCGACGGCGACGGCCCCGCGCCGGGGCCGCCCGCACCCGGCGCCGCTTCCTGCACCGGAACAGTCGGCGCGAACGGCGTGGACGGCGTGGTCGGCGCGGTCGGCGTGGTCGGCGTGGTCGGGAACCCCGCACGCTGCCCGTCCCCGGCCGTGCCCGGTGACGCCCCGCCTCCCGCCGCGACCCGCACGCACCCCTCGCCGTCCGGCACCGTCCGCACCCGCGTCCCGGGCCCCCCGGAGGGTGTGACCCGCAGGGCGGACTCGCCGATCCGCAGCAGGCCCCCGGCGGGGAACCGCACCGGCTGCCCGGTCACGCGCACGCCGTCCAGCGTGGTGCCGTTCGTGGAGCCGAGGTCGGTGACGGAGACCCGGCCGTCCGCGGCGACGGTCACCGCGCAGTGCAGCCGGGAGACGTCGGGGTCGTCCAGCGGGACGTCCGCGTCGGCGGAGCGGCCGACGGTGATCCGGCCGCCGTGCAGCAGGTGGACGCCGCCCGCGTCCGGGCCCGCCACCACGTGCAGCCGGGTCGGGGCGTCGTCCAGCTCGGGATGCGGCTCGGGGGCCGCGGGGGCGCCCAGGGACAGCACGGCGCCGTCGAGCAGCGGAGGTTCGCCGAGCGTGGCCCGGCGCGGGTCCAGCCGCTCGGTGCCCGCGTACAGGACGACGGCCGCGCCGCCGGTGTCCCGGCCCGCGCCGCCGTCCGCGGCGACCGCCCCGGCCAGCGCCGACGCGACCGCGGCCAGCTCGGTGCCCGCGGGCGCCGTGACCAGCACGTCGCGGCTCGCGGCGCGGCCCCGCTGCGGGGACGGGCCGAGCGGGTCTACGACGGTCAGCCGGATCTGCATCGGCGTCAGCGGTCCCTTCTGCGCGGGTCTGCGCGGGCGCGGACTTCCCCCCACCCCACACGAGCACGTCGGCCAGCAGCCGCCGGAGGCACCGGGCGGGCTGCTGGCAGCATCCTCGCACCTGCCGTCGGCAATCCGCCCGGGACCCGGTGACAAGTGATCTTGATTGGTCGGCTCTGCCCCCAAAAATGCCTGACCAGTACGCCACCGGCGATCAGTTGAGATCGGTCACGTCCGGCCCCGGCAACCAGGGGACCGGGACCGGCGTCTTTCCGTCGAACCCCCCGCGAACAAGCTCTGGAACGCGTACGTGGTCCCTCGAAGGGCCGCACTACAGTGGGTCGGAACACCGGAATGCAGGAAAGCAAGCAACAGCAAGCAGCAGGGAGCGCGTGACGTGCGGCCAGTCGGCAGCAAGTACCTGCTTGAGGAGCCGCTCGGACGCGGCGCCACAGGCACCGTCTGGCGTGCCCGCCAGCGGGAGACCGCGGGTGCCGAGGCGGCCGTGCCCGGGCAGCCGGGCGAGACGGTCGCGATCAAGGTCCTGAAGGAGGAGCTGGCGAGCGACCCGGACATCGTGATGCGCTTCCTGCGCGAGCGCTCCGTCCTGCTCCGCCTCACCCACCCCAACATCGTCCGGGTCCGCGACCTGGTCGTCGAGGGCGACCTGCTGGCCCTGGTCATGGACCTCGTCGACGGCCCCGACCTGCACCGCTACCTGCGCCAGAACGGCCCCCTGACCCCGGTCGCCGCCGCGCTGATGACGGCCCAGATCGCCGACGCGCTCGCCGCGAGCCACGCCGACGGCGTCGTCCACCGCGACCTGAAGCCGGCGAACGTGCTGCTCATGCAGCAGGCCGGCCGGATGCACCCGATGCTGACCGACTTCGGCATCGCCCGCCTCGCCGACTCCCCGGGTCTGACCCGCACCCACGAGTTCGTCGGCACGCCCGCGTACGTCGCCCCGGAGTCCGCCGAGGGCCGCCCGCAGACCTCCGCCGTGGACGTCTACGGCGCCGGCATCCTGCTCTACGAGCTGGTCACCGGCCGCCCGCCGTTCGCCGGGAGCACCGCCCTCGAGGTACTGCACCAGCACCTGAGCTCCGAGCCGCGCCGCCCCTCCACCGTTCCCGACCCGCTGTGGACGGTCATCGAGCGCTGCCTGCGCAAGAACCCCGACGAGCGGCCGAGCGCCGAGAACCTCGCGCGCGGCCTGCGGGTCGTCGCCGAGGGTGTCGGCGTGCACGCGAACGCCGCGCAGATCGCCGCCGCCGAGGGGGTCGGCGCGCTGCTCGCCCCCGACCCGGCCCCGGCCGCCGTCCCGGGCGTGCCCGGCGCCGCCGACCCCACCCAGGTGCTGCCGACGAACGCGCCCCCGGGGGCGTACGACCCGAACGCCGCGACCAGCGTGCTGCCGCACACCGGCGGCCCGGCCGGCGCCGCCGACCCCACCGCCGTCCTGCCGAACACGGGCGCGGCGGACCCGACGGCCGTCCTGCCGCCCGTACCCCAGGGGCAGTACGGCCAGCAGGGCCAGCAGGGGCAGGGTCCCGATCAGCCGCACCCCTGGCAGACCCAGTTGCGCGCGGCCCGCGACCGCAACGACCAGACGCAGATCCAGTACCTGGACCCGGAAGAGGACCCGCTGCGCCGCCGCCCCCAGCGGCAGGTCGCCCGGCCCCAGCAGCAGCCGCGCCAGGCCCCGCAGGCCCGTCCGCAGCAGCCGCAGTCGCGCGGCCGGCAGCGCCCGCAGCAGGCCCCCGGCCACGGCTACCCGCAGCAGCAGCCCCAGCAGCAGTACGCCCCGCCGCAGCAGCCGCAGCGGTACGCGCCGCCCGCCCCGCCGGAGCCGCGGCGGCCCGCCCGCGAGCCCCGGGCGCCGCGGCAGCGCAGCGCCAACCCGATGAAGATCCCCGGTCTCGGCTGCCTGAAGGGCTGCCTGTTCACCATCGTCATCCTGGTCGTGGCGAGCTGGCTCATCTGGGAGCTGACCCCGCTGCAGGACTGGATCGGCACCGGCAAGGGCTACTGGGACCAGCTCAGCGACTGGGCCGGCAAGGCGGGCGACTGGATCAAGGATCTGGGCGGCTCGTCCGGCAGCGGGAACTGATCGCTGGTTTAGGGATTTGTCGACATCTGCCGGGTGATTTCCGTCTCCGCGGTGAAGGTTGACTCCTCGGACGCGTAGTTTTAACGACAACACGCGTCTGTAGGAGCAGTCTTGGCACGGAAGATCGGCAGCCGGTACACCGCGAACCAGATCCTGGGGCGGGGGAGCGCCGGCACGGTGTGGCTGGGCGAGGGGCCGGACGGTCCCGTCGCGATCAAGCTGCTGCGCGAGGACCTCGCCTGCGACCAGGAGCTCGTCGGACGCTTCGTGCAGGAGCGCACCGCACTGCTCGGTCTGGAGCACCCGCACATCGTCACCGTGCGCGACCTGGTGGTCGACGGCAACGACCTGGCCCTGGTCATGGACCTCGTGCGCGGCACCGACCTGCGCACCCGGCTGGAGCGCGAACGGCGGCTGGCCCCGGACGCGGCCGTGGCGATCGTCGCGGACGTCGCCGACGCGCTGGCCGCCGCCCACGCGGCCGGCGTCGTGCACCGGGACGTCAAGCCCGAGAACGTCCTGCTCGACATGCAGGGCCCGCTCGGGCCGGGCGGCGCCCACCCGGCGCTGCTCACCGACTTCGGCGTCGCCAAGCTGATCGACTCGCCCAAGCGGACCCGCGCCACGAAGATCATCGGCACGCCGGACTACCTGGCGCCGGAGATCGTGGAGGGCCTGCCGCCGCGGGCCGCCGTGGACATCTACGCCCTGGCGACCGTCCTGTACGAGCTGCTGGCGGGCTTCACCCCCTTCGGCGGCGGACACCCCGGCGCGGTCCTGCGCCGGCACGTCACCGAGACCGTCGTACCGCTGCCCGGCATCCCCGAGGAGCTGTGGCAGCTGCTGGTGCAGTGCCTGGCCAAGGCGCCCGCCTCCCGGCTGCGCGCCTCGGAGCTGGCGGCGCGGCTGCGCGAGCAGCTGCCCCTGCTCGCCGGGATGCCGCCGCTGGACGTGGACGAGCCCGGGCTCGCCGAGGAGGACCCGGAGGAGCCGGCCCCGGCGGCGCCGGCGGGCGGCGAGCCGGTACGGCGGCGGGGCGCGGTCTCGCTGGTGCCCGGCGCCAGGCCGGACTCCAACCGGGACACGCACACCTCGATGCGGGTGCCGGCGCCGGACGAGCTGGCCGGCGGGGCCCACGGGACCGCTCGCGCGCCCCGGGCCACCGGTGCGCCCCGGCCCGGCTCGGCCCGGCACAAGGCCGCGGTGCGGCGGCGCCGGATCACGCTGGGCGTGGCCGGGGCGGTGCTGGCGGCGGTCGTGGGCGTCGGCGCGTGGTGGGCGTCCGCCGACGGTGACGAACGGCCGGCACCGGCCGACCACAGCACGTCGGCTCCCTGACCCGGCCGGGTCGGCGACCGCGGCGCCGGGGCACCGGTGGGCCCGGTGAGCGCCGTGCCCGGGTGCGGGGGGCCGAGGACGCTTGCCACAGCCGTTACGCTGGAAGGCGTGGCAGTCGTCGATGTATCCGAAGAGCTGAAGTCCCTCTCCTCGACCATGGAGTCGATCGAGGCCGTTCTGGACCTTGATGCGATGAGGGCACAAATCGCCGTGCTTGAGGAGCAGGCGGCGGCCCCGTCCCTGTGGGACAACCCGGACGAGGCACAGAAGATCACCAGCAAGCTCTCCCACCTCCAGGCCGAGGTCAGGAAGGCGGAGGCGCTGCGCGGCCGGATCGACGACCTCGCGGTCCTCTTCGAGATGGCCGAGGAGGAGGACGACCCGGACACGCGTGCCGAGGCCGAGTCCGAGCTGGTCTCCGTGCGCAAGGCGCTGGACGAGATGGAGGTCCGTACCCTCCTGTCCGGCGAGTACGACGCCCGTGAGGCGCTCGTCAACATCCGCGCCGAGGCCGGCGGCGTCGACGCCGCGGACTTCGCCGAGAAGCTCCAGCGCATGTACCTGCGCTGGGCCGAGCAGCGCGGCTACAAGACGGAGCTGATCGAGACGTCCTACGCCGAAGAGGCCGGCATCAAGTCGACCACCTTCGCCGTGCACTCGCCGTACGCCTACGGCACCCTCTCCGTCGAGCAGGGCACGCACCGCCTCGTGCGCATCTCGCCCTTCGACAACCAGGGGCGCCGGCAGACCTCCTTCGCCGGTGTCGAGGTGCTGCCCGTCGTCGAGCAGTCCGACCACGTCGAGATCGACGAGTCCGAGCTGCGCATCGACGTCTACCGGTCCTCCGGCCCCGGCGGCCAGGGCGTCAACACGACCGACTCCGCAGTCCGCATCACCCACCTGCCCACCGGCATCGTGGTCTCCTGTCAGAACGAGCGGTCGCAGATCCAGAACAAGGCCACCGCGATGAACGTCCTCCAGGCCAAGCTGCTGGAGCGGCGCCGGCAGGAGGAGCAGGCCAAGATGGACGCCCTGAAGGGCGACGGCGGCAACTCCTGGGGCAACCAGATGCGTTCCTACGTGCTGCACCCGTACCAGATGGTCAAGGACCTGCGCACCGAGCACGAGGTGGGCAACCCGGAGGCCGTCTTCAACGGCGAGATCGACGGCTTCCTGGAGGCCGGTATTCGCTGGCGCAAGCAGCAAGAGAAGTAACTTTGTCGACATGACAACTGCCGCCCGAGAGGCGGCAGTTGTCATTTGTCTGGGTTTTACATCACACTCACAGGCTTCGATTCCCCGCAAACGCCACCCCATCGGACATTGCGCGCGCAACGCCCTTGACGTTGCTTTGAAAAATGGGAAGGGTGAGGCGCGGCATGCGTACTTGAGGGGCGCATGTGAACCGGGGGATCGAGTTGACGCGCTTCGTCACCAGCTGCCTCCGTCGATCACGGCACGCCCCACGCGACGCCCATTGACGATCAGCTACTGGGGGTAGCAACCATATGACGAAGAAGACGCGGATCCGGGTCGCGCGGATAGCCGCCGGCGCCGTGATCGCGGCCGGTGCTTCGCTGACCGCGGCCGGCGCGGCTTCCGCCCTGGACCTCGACGTCCAGGCCGGACCGATCAGCCTCGGTGTGACCACCGACGGCGACACCGACGGCGGCAACACCGACGGTGGCGGCGGCGACTGCCCGATCGGCATCTGCACCGACGGCGGCACCGACAGCTCGGGCGGCGTGGCCGCCAGCGGTGGCGACGCCTCCATCGGCGGCGGTGCCTCCATCGGCGGTGACGCCTCCACCGGCGGCGACGCGAGCATCGGCGGTGACGCCTCCATCGGCGGCGGTGCCTCCATCGGCGGTGACGCCTCCACCGGCGGCGACGCGAGCACCGGCGGCGACGCCTCCACGGGCGGTGACGCCTCCACCGGCGGTGACGCCTCCACCGGCGGCGACGCGAGCACCGGCGGCGACGCCTCCACCGGCGGCGGCAACGGCAACTCGGGCGGCAACGGCAACTCGGGTGGCAACGGCAACTCGGGCGGCAACGGCAACTCCGGTGGCGACAGCGGCAGCGGCGGCTCCATCGGCGGCGACTCCGGCTCCACCGGCGGCGACTCCGGTTCGACCGGCGGTTCCGGCTCCACCGGCGGTTCCGGCTCCACCGGCGGCTCCGGCTCCACCGGCGGTTCCGGCTCCACCGGCGGTTCCGGCTCCACCGGCGGCTCCGGCACCGGCGGCAACCACACCACCCCCGACGGCGGCAACAACAACGTGCCGCAGGACGAGGGCTCCTCGGCGCTGACCGACACCGGCTCCGACACCACGGCCCAGGGCGGCGACAAGCAGCTCGCCGAGACCGGTGCCGGCCAGACCGCGTTCCTGCTGGTGGGCGCCGCGACGATGATCGCCGGCGGCATCGGCTTCCGCGTGCTGCCGCGCCTGGTGAGCGGCCGGGGCGCCGCCGCGGCCTGAGCGTAGCCACACGCTCACAGCCGCTCGCACGGCACAGACGCAAGGGCCCGGAGCTCGACGCTCCGGGCCCTTGCGACGTTTTCCGCGGGCTTTCCCAGGCGGTCCGCCGAGCTCTCTCAGGCGGTCTGGTGCGCCAGCAGCGCCACCGCGGCGATCAGCACCGCCAGCAGCGCGATCAGCGCCGTCGGGTTCAGCCCGCCGAGGCCCCCGAAGAGGCCCTCCTGCTGAAGCCGCTCGCGGTTGGCACGGCACACCGGGCACCGGCCCTCGCTCACGGGCGCCGCGCAGTTCGCGCACACCAACCGGTCGTACGTCATGCGCTCGCCCTCCTTGCACCGGCCATCACACGTACAACGCTCGCGGGAACGAGAACGTTCCCCTTCCACTGTGCCAGGTTCCCGCGCCGCGTGCGCGGGGCCCTTGTACAGGCGACGGAGGCGGGAGCCGGTACAAAAACGTACAAGTCTTGCCCAACCTCAACCTGCGCCTGCACTTGCACACCCGGTTCGCGTATGGTCACGCTCATCTACCCCCGGCGACCCGTGGTGCATCCGTGATCCGATTCGACAACGTCTCCAAGGTCTACCCCAAGCAGACCCGCCCCGCACTCAGGGATGTCTCCCTGGAGGTGGAGAAGGGCGAGTTCGTCTTCCTCGTGGGGTCCTCCGGCTCCGGAAAGTCCACCTTCCTGCGGCTCATCCTCCGCGAGGAGCGGTGCAGCCACGGCCAGGTGCACGTGCTGGGCAAGGACCTCGCGCGCCTGTCCAACTGGAAGGTGCCGCAGATGCGCCGCCAGCTGGGCACCGTGTTCCAGGACTTCCGCCTGCTGCCGAACAAGACGGTGGCGGAGAACGTGGCCTTCGCGCAGGAGGTGATCGGCAAGTCCCGTGGCGAGATCCGCAAGTCCGTGCCGCAGGTGCTCGACCTCGTCGGGCTCGGCGGCAAGGAGGACCGGATGCCCGGCGAGCTGTCCGGCGGTGAACAGCAGCGCGTGGCCATCGCCCGGGCCTTCGTCAACCGGCCCAAGCTGCTGATCGCCGACGAGCCCACCGGCAACCTCGACCCGCAGACCTCCGTCGGCATCATGAAGCTGCTCGACCGCATCAACCGGACGGGCACCACCGTCATCATGGCGACGCACGACCAGAACATCGTGGACCAGATGCGCAAGCGCGTCATCGAGCTGGAGAAGGGCCGCCTCGTCCGCGACCAGGCCCGCGGCGTCTACGGCTACCAGCACTGACCGCGCCCAGTTCCCGAAAGGCCTGAAGAACCCGCCATGCGCGCCCAGTTCGTCCTGTCGGAGATCGGTGTCGGTCTCCGCCGCAATCTGACGATGACCTTCGCCGTCATCGTCTCCGTCGCCCTGTCCCTGGCCCTGTTCGGCGGTTCGCTGCTGATGGGCGACCAGGTGAGCACCATGAAGGGCTACTGGTACGACAAGGTCAACGTCTCGATCTTCCTGTGCAACAAGCACGACGCCGAGAACGACGTCCACTGCGCCAAGGGCGCGGTCACCGAGGACCAGAAGAAGCAGATCCTCTCGGACCTGCACGGCATGCCGGTCGTCGAGAAGGTGACGTACGAGTCGCAGGACGAGGCGTACAAGCACTACAAGGAGCAGTTCGGCAACTCCCCGCTGGCCGGCTCGCTGACCCCGGACCAGATGCAGGAGTCGTACCGGATCAAGCTGAAGGACCCGCAGAAGTACCAGGTGATCGCAACCGCCTTCAACGGGCGGGACGGTGTGCAGTCGGTGCAGGACCAGAAGGGCATCCTGGACAACCTCTTCCAGCTGCTCAACCTGATGAACCGGGGTGCGCTCGGCGTGATGGCGATGATGCTGATCGTCGCCCTGCTGCTGATCGTCAACACCGTGCGCGTCTCGGCGTTCAGCCGACGGCGCGAAACCGGCATCATGCGCCTGGTAGGTGCCTCGGGCTTCTACATCCAGGCGCCGTTCATCGCCGAGGCCGCGGTCGCCGGACTCATCGGCGGCGGCCTCGCCTGCGTGGCGCTCGTGGTCGGCCGGTACTTCACCATCGACCACGGCATGGACCTCTCCCACAAGCTCACGCTCATCAACTTCGTCGGCTGGGACGCGGTGTTGACCAAGCTCCCGCTGATCCTCGCCACGAGCGTGCTGATGCCGTCCCTGGCGGCGTTCTTCGCGCTGCGCAAGTATCTGAAGGTGTGACGCACGCCCAAGGGGGCCGTACGGACATCGTGCCGTACGGCCCTTCGCGTTCCCCTAGACTCACGGCCATGTCAGGCCGCGACCTGTTCAGTCAGCCCCGCCGCATCCGCCGCGGGGCGGCCCTGACATTGGTCTTCGCCGGCGTACTCGTCGCCGGCGCCGCCACCGGCTCCTTCCCGGCACCCGACCGGCCGGCGCGCGAGACCGCCGTCCGGCCGGCCACCCGGAACCAGGCCGTCGAGGAGGCCGCCGCCGCCGCGCTGGCCGACGGCAAGTCCCCGATGGAGGCCGCCGAGCGGGCCGTCAGCCGCAGCGGCGACCGCTGGGCCGCGGTCTACTCCGAGGGCGAGTACGAGGAGTTCCAGGAGGCGCTCGACGGCCGGTACACCGGCGTCGGCCTGTCGGCGCGGCAGGAGCCGGACGGCCGGATCGAGGTCACCCGGGTGCGGCCCGGCTCGCCCGCCGCCGAGGCCGGCATCCGCGCCGGGGACCGGCTGCGCAGCGTCGACGGCCACGACGTCGACGGGCGGCCGGTCACCGAGGTGGTGGCCCTGCTCCGCGGCGACGCCGACGACGCCCCGGCCGGTACGACGGTCAGCCTCGGCCTGGAGCGCGGCGGGCGCGGGTGGACCGAGACCCTGCACCGGGCCCGGCTGTCCACCGACTCCGTGACCGTGCGGCGGCTGTCCGGCGGGGTCACCGTCGTCCGGATCGCCGCGTTCACCAAGCACTCCGCCGACGCGGTCCGCGCGGCCCTGCGCGCGGCCCCCGCCGACTGCCGCACCGTGCTCGACCTGCGCGGGAACTCCGGCGGTCTGGTCACCGAGGCCGTGGACACCGCCTCCGCCTTCCTGGACGGCGGCCTGGTCGCCACCTACGACGTCGACGGCGCCCAGCGCGCCCTGCACGCCGCCCCGGGCGGCGACACCTCCCGGCCCCTGGTCGTCCTGGTCGACGGCGGCACGATGAGCGCCGCCGAGCTGCTCACCGGCGCCCTCCAGGACCGGGGCCGCGCGGTCGTGATCGGCTCCCGGACCTTCGGCAAGGGCTCCGTCCAGATGCCGACGACACTGCCCGACGGCTCGGTGGCGGAGCTGACCGTCGGCCACTACCGCACCCCCTCGGGCCACACGGTCGACGGCCGGGGGATCACCCCCGACCTGGAGGCGGGCGCAGACGCCCTGGAGCGGGCCGAGAAGGTCCTGGGCGGCCTGGGCGACCCGTCGTAGCCCCCCGTTAATGCGCTTCCCCCGCACCCCCTCCTTGGTGCGAAAATGGGCGGCACTATGAGCAAGGGAATGTACGTACCGAAGGAGTCCCAGCCCAAGCAGGGCGGAGGGGCCGCGAAGGCGGCCAAGGACGGCAAGCGCAAGATCGTCGCGCAGAACAAGAAGGCACGGCACGACTACGCGATCATCGACACCTACGAGGCCGGGCTCGTGCTCACCGGCACCGAGGTGAAGTCGCTGCGGCAGGGGCGCGCCTCGCTGACCGACGGCTTCGTCCAGATCGAGGGGAACGAGGCGTGGCTGCACAACGCCCACATCCCCGAGTACTTCCAGGGCACCTGGACCAACCACTCCGTGCGCCGCAAGCGCAAGCTGCTCCTGCACCGCGAGGAGATCGACAAGCTGGAGTCCAAGTCGCAGGAGACGGGTCACACGATCGTGCCCCTCGCCCTGTACTTCAAGGACGGCCGCGCGAAGGCCGAGATCGCCCTCGCCCGCGGCAAGAAGGAGTTCGACAAGCGGCAGACCCTGCGGGAGAAGCAGGACCGGCGGGAGTCCGACCGCGCGATCGCGGCGGCGCGGCGCCGGCAGCGGGGCGTCTGACCGGGCCGCCGGGAATAGGCTGGCATCGTCGTGCGTTGGTCACGTACGATGGCACCGCACTCCACTGAGGGTGCGCGCCCCCTCCCCGGAGGGGATTGAAAAAACAACATGGGGATGATCGGTTTCGACAGCGGCTGTCGAAGCAGGGGAAGCGTGTCGAGGAAGCGGCCATGATCTCGTAAACCACAGGCCGAAAAAAATAATCGCCAACACCAAGCGCGATTCCTTCGCCCTCGCTGCCTAAGTAGCGACTTGCGAAGTGTCAGCCCGGGGCTGTTCCCGACCCGGATCCTGGCATCAGCTAGGGAACTAAACCTTGATCCCGGTCACGGGGTGAAGAGGGAAATCAAACAGTGACTGAGCCCGTCGGCGACTTGTCCGCGTGATCGCCGGGGCCGAGAAAAGCACAGCGGACTGCACACGGAGAAGCCCTGATTCCGCACCGTTGGACGCGGGTTCGATTCCCGCCATCTCCACCAGCCCCTCCTGGGGGTACCCCATGTGGGCAACGGCCCCGTCGCTTTCCAGCGGCGGGGCCGTCGTCATGCCCAGGCGGTGGGGGTAACGCCGGTGGGGGAGCGCCGCGGGGATGTGGCACGGGGATGCGGCGCGGGGGTCGACGCCGGTTGCCGGGTGCGGGGCGTCGTGGCCGGTCGCGCGGTTCCCCATGCCCTTTCGGGGCGCTCATCGCCGCGCTCCCAGACCCAGGGCGAGGGCCGCGGCGGCCACCGGGACGGCGTACGCGCTCGTGGGGGCCGCGTGCTCCGCCGCCCAGCCGCCCGCCGCCGAGCCGCACGCGACGCCCGCGAGCAGACCGGTCACCATCAGACTCATGCCCTCGTTCAGCCGGTCGGCCGGGGTGCGCTCCTGCACCAGCGTCATCGCCGTGACCATCGTCGGCGCCGTCGCCATGCCCGCCACCAGCAGCGCGCCCGCCAGCACCCACAGCGAACCGGTGAGCCCGGCGGCAGCCCACGGCAGCGTCATCAGCACGGCCATCCCCGCCAGGCAGTGGCCGAGCCGCACCCCCGTCCGCTTCCGGGCCCCGAACGCCAGCCCCGCCGCGCACGAGCCCGCCGCCTGGAGCGCGAGCACCAGGCCCGCCGCCGCACGGTGCCCCTGGGCGTCGGCGTAGGCGATCGTGACGACCTCCATCGAGCCGAACACCGCGCCGGTGGCCGCGAAGCACACCAGCAGCGGCGGGATGCCGGGGCAGCGCAGCGGCGACCGCGCCCGGGACCGGGCCCGCACCGGCGGCTCCGTCGCCCGCTGGGCGGTGAACAGCAGCATGCCGGCGAGCAGCAGCAGCGCCCCGGCGAGCGTGCCCGCCTCCGGGAAGAAGGTGCCGGTCAGGAAGGAGGCCAGCACCGGGCCGAGCATGAAGCACAGCTCGTCGGCGGCCTGCTCGAAGGAGTTCGCGGTGTGCAGCGCGCCCGGCTCGTCGCGCAGCAGATGGGCCCAGCGGGCCCGGGACAGGCCGCCGATGTTCGGGGTGGCCGCGGTGCCGGCGTAGGCGGCGAACAGGGTCCAGTCGGGCGCGTCGTAGCGCACGCACAGCAGCAGGGCGAGGCTGCCGAGCACCGAGACCAGCGTGGCCGGCAGCGCGATCCGGGCCTGCCCGAGCCGGTCCACGAGCCGCGCGACGAACGGCCCGGCCAGCGCGGTCGCCGCGAGCCCGGTCGCGGTGACGGCACCGGCGAGGGCGTACGAGCCCCGGGAGCCGGCGATCATCACGACGGCGCTCACGCTGAACATGCCCATCGGGAGACGGGCGAGGAGGTTGCCCGCCGTGAAGGCACGCGTGCCGGGGAGGGTGAAGAGCCGCCGGTATCCGGCGGGTCGCGGTGCGTCGAGCGGTATACGGCTGTCCTGGCTGGTCTGTTGCGGCATGGGGCTACGTTGGCCCGGAGCCGGTCGGCGGGTCCAACACTTTCCGCGTGCCCATTCACGCACCCGCGTTGTAAGTTCGCCGTCATGCCCGCTGCCGCCGTCATAGACCCGCGCCTGCTGCGCGCCTTCGTCGCCGTCGCCGAGGAACTGCACTTCACCCGCGCCGCGGCCCGGCTCTACGTCGCCCAGCAGGCGCTCAGCCGGGACGTACGGCGGCTGGAACGGGAGCTGGGTGCCGAGCTGTTCGTGCGGACCACCCGGCAGGTCACGCTGACCCCCGACGGCGAGCGCCTGCTGCCGCACGCGCGCCGTGTCCTCGCCGCCCAGGACGAGCTGCTCGCCGCCTTCGCCCCCGGCCAGGCCCGGCCGCTGCTGGTGGACGTCAACTCCTCGGGCCTGGTCACCGGCCGCCGGGTGCTGCACCGGGCCCGGGAGATCGCCCCCGACTGCGAGCTGATGGCCCGCTACGAGAGCGGCCTCACCGGTGCCGCAGCCGAGCTGCTGGCCGGCCGTCTGGACGCCTCCTTCGGCCGCTTCGCCGGGCTCGACGCGGCGCTCCGCGCCGGCCTGGCGCAGCAGCCGGTGCGGTACGAGCCGATGGCCGTCGTCCTGCCCGAGGACCACCCGCTGGCCGCGCTGCCCGAGGTGCCGCTGTCCGCGCTGGCCGGGGAGGCGGTGTACGCCGGCGCCGGCAACCCGCGCACACGCGAGTGGACCGACCTGGCGCAGCGCCTCTTCGAGGGCCGGGGCATCCGGCCGGCGCCGCCGCTTCCCCTGGCCGTCGGGGACGAGGAGTTCAGCCGGATCATGGCCAAGACCCGGCACCCGGTGCTGGCCGTCATGGACTTCCCCGCCCTGCCGGGCACGGTACGGCGGCCCCTCGTCGACCCCGTCCCGTTGTCACCCGTCTCCCTGGTGTGGCGGAAAGGGCTGGTTCATCCGGGACTGGCCGCCCTGCGGAGAGCGGTGGCCGAGATCGCACCGGCGGAGGGGTGGCTGCTGCGACCCGCCGATGGATGGCTTCCGGCCATGGACGCGGAGGTGATGCGGGCCGGCGGCTGACGAGGTGGCGCACGGCACCACTCCGCGTGCGCTACATTCTTGGCCCGGGCACAGGCTGGTAGTGGGGGCGCTCGGGCCGGGTGGGGGCCTGGTCCGGTCGACGGGTGCCCGGGATCGAGAGCGCGCCCGGAACAGTCCCGTGGGGGGATCTACGCGCGTGAAAAAGTGGCCAGAAGACGCCCAACCGGAAGGCCCCGAACCGGCATCCGCCGCACGGAAGCCGCCGAGCAGCGAGGGTAGCGAACAGAGCCTTTCGGACAGGGGGGCGGGGGCGGGAGAGCGGACCGCAACGGCCGAGGCTCCGGAGAAGGCCGAGCTGTCCGGGACCGCCGAGGCTTCCGAGGACACCGGGCTCCCCGGGTCCGCCGACGCCCAGGCCGACGCCGGACTGCCAGGGGCCGACGAGGGTGGTGCCGAGCCCGAGCCCAAGTCCTCCGAGCCCGCCGAGCCCGAGCCCAGGTCCGAGCCCTCTGGGACCGCCGAGTCCGAGCCCGAGCCCGAGTCCGCCGAGACCGCCGAGCCCGAGTCCGAGCCCGAGTCCGAGTCTTCCGAGACCGCCGAGCCCGAGCCTGAGCCCGAGTCCGAGCCCTCTGGGACCGCCGAGTCCGAGTCCGAGTCCGAGCCCGAGTCCGAGCCCTCTGAGACCGCTGAACGCGGCGAGCCCGCCGAGCCCGAGGACTCCGTGGAGCCCGGGGCCTCCGTGGAGCCCGCGGAGTCCGGCGAGGCCGAGGACGACGCCGCGGCCACCGCAGCCACCGCAGCCACTGCGGCCACTGCGGCCACCGCGGCCACCGCGGCCACCGCAGCCACCGCGACCGTCGCAGCCACCGCGGCCGTCGGTGCCGTCGCGCCGCACGACGTGACCGTCGAGTTGGAGGGGGTGCGGATCGGGGCCGTGGCCGGTGGGGAGCCGCGGGGGTCCGACGGGCCGGTGTTCGTGGACGCGTCGGGGCGCCGCAGCCGGCGTTTCCGGCGGCTCGGTGTCGCGGTGGGCGTCGCCTGTGCCGCTTACGCCGCCGTCATCGTCGCCACCCTGCTGTCGGGCAACTCCGCCGCCCCCTGGCTGCCCGTGCCCGGCCAGAACGAGGGCAGGCCGGCGGGCAAGGTGGACACCTCGCCGCGGCCCAGCGCCTCCACGGCACCGGCCGCGCCGGGAACCGGCACGGTGTCCGGCCCGGCCGTGGGCGCCGCGGCGACCGGCACCGCCGTACCCGGCAGCGGTTCCTCCGCCGACCCCGCCGGCCCCGCCGGCGAGGCCACGGCGTCCGGGGAGCCGGCGGCCGGCACCTCCTCCGCGCCCGGCACCGCGGACGGCACCACGGCCTCCCCGTCCCCGGCGGCGCCGTCCACCGACGTGACCCCGGCCCCGTCCGCCTCGCCCACCGCCACCGCTCCGGCCCCCTCGCCGCCCGCGCCGGGCCGCACCCACACCCCGCCCGGCCGCACCCGGCACCCGCACCCCAAGCTCTCACTCTGACCAGGCGGAACACCCTCAGATGGCTTCACGTCCCCGGCGCCGTACCCGGCTGCCGCTGCGCTACCTGCTGCCCCTCCTGGTCCTGGGCGCGACCCTGGCAATGCTCATGCTGCGCGGCTACGTGCACAACGAGATCCTCGCGGACCACCGCGTCCGGCCGGCCGCGGCCAACGACGAGGTCCCGCGGCGGATCCTGGACGGCGGCCCGGTCATCGACACCCGCGACGGCCGCAGCCGCAGCCTGCGCGTACCCGACCACCGCATCGTCCTCACCTTCGACGACGGACCCGACCCGACCTGGACCCCGAAGGTGCTCGACGTGCTGCGGAAGCACCACGCGCACGCGGTCTTCTTCGTCACCGGCACCATGGCCTCCCGCCATCCGGAGCTCGTCCGGCGCATGGTCGCCGAGGGGCACGAGGTCGGCCTGCACACCTTCGGCCACCCCGACCTGTCGTACCACTCCACCGAGCGCATCGACTGGGAGCTGTCCCAGAACCAGCTGGCGCTCGCCGGTGCGGCCGGTATCCGCAGCTCGCTGTTCCGGCCGCCGTACTCCTCCTCCGCGAACGCCATCGACAACAGGTCGTGGCCGGTCACCCGGTACATCGGCAGCCGCGGTTACCTCACCGTCGTCGACGACACCGACAGCGAGGACTGGCGCAGGCCGGGCGTGCGGCAGATCGTCCGCAACGCCACGCCCGCCGGCGGCAAGGGCGCGGTCGTCCTCATGCACGACTCGGGCGGCGACCGGCACCAGACCGTCCAGGCGCTCGACACGCTCCTGCCCAGGCTCCAGCAGCAGGGCTACACCTTCCAGACCCTCACCGGTGCGCTGCGGGCACCGAGCGCGGACACCCCGGTCACCGGACTTGACCTGTGGAAGGGGAAGGCCTGGGTCTTCCTGGTGACGGCGTCCGACCACCTCACCACCGTCCTCGTCGTCGGTCTCGCCGTCGTCGGTGTCCTGGTCATCGCCCGCTTCGGCCTGATGCTGCTGCTGTCCGGCGCGCACGCCCGCCGTACCCGGCGCCGCGACTTCCGCTGGGGCGAGCAGCCGGTCACCGAGCCGGTGTCGGTGCTGGTGCCGGCGTACAACGAGGCCAAGTGCATCGAGAACACCGTCCGTTCGCTGATGCGCAGTGAGCATCCGATCGAGGTCCTCGTGATCGACGACGGCTCCGCGGACGGCACCGCGGAGATCGTCGAGGAGCTGGGCCTGCCCGGTGTCCGGGTGATCCGCCAGGAGAACGCGGGCAAGCCCGCCGCCCTCAACCGGGGCCTGGCGAACGCCAAGTACGACCTGGTCGTGATGATGGACGGCGACACCGTCTTCGAGCCGGCCACCGTCCGCGAACTCGTCCAGCCCTTCGCCGACCCGCGCGTCGGCGCGGTCGCCGGCAACGCCAAGGTCGGCAACAAGAACCGGCTCATCGGCTCCTGGCAGCACATCGAGTACGTGATGGGCTTCAACCTCGACCGCCGGATGTACGACGTCCTGCGGTGCATGCCGACCATCCCGGGCGCGGTCGGGGCGTTCCGGAGATCCGCCCTGGAACGCGTCGGCGGCATGAGCGACGACACGCTCGCCGAGGACACCGACGTCACCATGGCGCTGCACCGCGACGGCTGGCGCGTGGTGTACGCCGAGAAGGCCCGCGCCTGGACCGAGGCGCCGGAGTCGGTGCAGCAGCTGTGGTCCCAGCGCTACCGCTGGTCCTACGGCACCATGCAGGCCATCTGGAAGCACCGGCGCGCGCTGTTCGAGCGGGGCCCGTCCGGCCGCTTCGGCCGGGTCGGGCTGCCCCTGGTCGCGCTCTTCATGGTCGTCGCCCCGCTCCTGGCCCCGCTGATCGACCTCTTCCTCGTCTACGGCCTGGTCTTCGGCCCGACCGCGCGGACGGTCGCCGCCTGGTTCGCCGTCCTCGCCGTCCAGGCGGCCTGCGCGGCCTACGCCTTCCACCTGGACCGCGAGCGCCCGACCCCGCTGCTCTCCCTCCCGCTGCAGCAGCTCCTGTACCGCCAGCTCATGTACGTCGTCCTGCTCCAGTCCTGGATCACCGCCCTCACCGGCGGCCGCCTGCGCTGGCAGAAACTCCGCCGCACGGGCCAGGTGGCGGCACCGCCGGCCGAGCGCCCGGTCCCGGCGGGATGACCGGTCACGGGCGCCGGGCCCTGACGACCAGCCCGCGATCCGGGCATCGGCTGTCGGAGTGGCCTCGCCCGCGTACGTCGCAGCACCGGACGACCGATGACTCCGGCGGGTGGATCCTGGGGCGGTGATCCGTCGCCCACCCTCCCCGCCGGGGCTGCTGCTGTCCGTGGTGCTGCTGGCCGTCCTCTCGGTATGGGCGAGTGCGGGCACTTCGTCCGGGGCGGCGGACGGGGCGGACACCTGCGGTATGGAAGGGATGCGCGGTCTCAAAGTCACCGCCTCGGCTGATTTCGAGCACCGAGGTCTCGACTACAGCAAAGTCGAGAGCGTGCTGGACATCGAGATTCCGGCAAGCTGGAAGCACGCTCCCGATCTGCTGCTGGATACTCACGCACCCGAGTACCGTCAGGCACTGCGCTGCCTGCTGGGAACGGTCTGGGAAGAGAACCCGCTCACTTTCGATGAGCAGCGGCCGAAGCCGCTGACAGTGGATTTCGACGGGAAGACGGTGGTGGTGCACTACGAGGCCGTCGTCTGGGTGCAGTGGCTCGGCACGCACCAGATCGGCCCGTGGCAACTGGAGGCTGGAAGAGACGTCTGGACCATCCAGTTCGCGCCTCCGCTGAGTCTTTGGAATGCGGCCTGGGAGAAGGTGGAGGTCCGAACGGGCGGACCCAGGGCGTTGTCCGTCAGTCCCGAATCCGCCACCGGAGAAGACGGCACCGTACTGAAATGGGAGAACGAGGAACCGACCAACTTCACGGTCAGTTTCCGTCCACCCGCGGCTCAGCGATGGGGCGCGACCACACTGTCGCCGGAGCAGGCGTGGGAAGCGCTGGGGATGTTCAGCGGATCCTCCGCGATGGTCGACGTCACGAACGGGGCTCTCCTGCTCCTCGCCGGAAGGAGACTGCGGCAGGGCATCGCACGGCCTCTCGCGGACGACGAGCAGAAGGCACTCGGGGCGCTGCGCTCCTGGGCGCTCTTGTCGGCGGGGATCGGGATGCTCGTCTACATGGGGGACAATGTCCACGATTTCCTAGGGCGCGCGTTTTCTTGGTCCGGTGACTACACCACGACTCTTTCCCTGTTGCTGCTGGTGTTGCTCGGGATCGCTTTGTGTCTTTTCGGGAGATGTCGGAAGTTCCTGCTCGTCGCAGCGTGCGCGGTCGGCGTCACTGTGGCCGGGATGTCGGTCGGCTGCGAGGTGGCGGAGTGCGCGCTGCTGCCCGAGAGTGAGAGTCACAAGCACCTGTTCATCTACCCGGCCGGCTCCTGGGTGACGCTGCTCGTCTACACGGCTGCGGTATCCGTTTTCTTCATGGGGGCCATCTCGTCGGTGCGGCGAGCCGTGCGGATGGACGGTGGGGCGTTGCCGTCATGGCAAGTCGTCTCGCTGTCCGTCGGTCTTTCCGCCGTGACCGTCCTGTGGGCACTCCTGGCCTTCTGGCGCTACTGGGACCGCATCAGCTGGCTCGCCGACACCGGATGGCCGACCTACACGGCGCACTTGCAGCAGCAATTCACCCTGTGGTGGTGGGATTTCCCCGACTTCGTGCTGTCGGACCTGTGGGATGCCGCCTCCTTCGCCTTGCTCGCACTCGTCCCGATGGGTGCCCTGTACGTCTGCCGCGCCGAGCGGCAGGACGACAGTTCGTTCACACCCACCGGCTCGGAGCGGTTCCTCCTGGTGGTCGTCTTCACGCTGGTCGTGCTACCCGGGGGCGAGTACCACTTCGGGGTGACCGGCTACTTCATCACTGTCGCTCTCGGTCTTCTCCTGACCTGGGCACTGCTCTCCTGGACCGGGCGCAAGGCCGTACTGATGCAGCCCTCCGTCGGGAACCGCCCTCTGGGGCAGGTGATGTCGATGACCGACCGCTCCGGACTGCTGCGCATGGTCCGGCGTTACCGGGACCTCCAGGAGTGCCTGCACCATCCGGGCGCGAAGCACGGCGATTCCACAGCGGACCGAGAGGCGATCGAGCGGGAAATCGATCAGATGGACCAGTACCTGCCCGAAGGCGTCAGGCTCGTGGACGTGGCCTTCGCTTGCGGACCCATGACCACGTGGTGGGCGAACGCCCGCAGATGCGCGGTGATCGGCTGCCTCGTCGGCCTTCCCGGGACGGGCCTGATGTACTGGTACGGCATGGTCAGCGGTGGCGTTTGGACCACGACCGTGGAGAACCGCAGCGGAGTCCCCTCCATCGTGCTCAACGTCCTCGCCTGGCATGTGACCTGGGTGGCCGCCGCTTTCTTCATGGGGGCGCTGTGGCGTAGCCTCCCCGGCCGCCACGGCCCGACCAAGGCGTTCTACATCGCCACCGTCTTCGCCGTCCCCGTCTGTGTCCACTGGATGCTCGGGGAGCTGAGCGGCCAGGACGTGAGGGGATCGATCGCGACCATCGCCACCTTCACGTCGGTGATGACGTTCACCGGCCTGGTCATGGACGTGCAGACCTTCATGAGCGAGCGGCGGTACTGGCCCTCCAGCGCGAGTCTGGTCATGTACATCTACCAGATGCGCCTGGCCTCGGTGGCGTTCCTGCTGGCCCAGCTCGTGGCGCTCGCCACCATCTGGCAGGCCTTCCGCAACGGCGGCCCCAGCGGACGGCCTCCCTCCCCGTGACGCGGACACGCGCGCGGCGCGCGGCACCGGCGGGCGATCTCACCGGCCGACCCCCGGCCGAGTGAGAGCAACGTTCCCTTGCGGTCACTCGCAGCCACAGGGCCGGAAACGCGTCCTGCCTACCTTCGGGGTCCGTCAGTGGTCGGCAGACCGAGCAGCCGGAGCACCGTGGAGGCGTGATGACAGCCCCAGCCCCAACCCGTCGAAGTGGCCGCTGGATCGAGCGCTGGGACCCGGAGGACGAGACCTTCTGGAAGGCGACCGGGGAGCGCGTCGCCCGCCGTAACCTCTGGTTCTCCGTCCTCTCGGAGCACATCGGCTTCTCCGTCTGGACCATGTGGTCCGTACTGGTCCTGTTCATGGGCCCGGAGTACGGCCTCACGCCCGCCGACAAGTTCCTGCTGACGTCGGTGGTCACGCTGGTCGGCGCGGTCGTACGGGTGCCGTACACCTTCGCGGTGGCCGTCTTCGGCGGCCGCAACTGGACGGTCATCTCGGCGAGCCTGCTGCTGATCCCGACGATCGCCGCGTTCGCGGTCATGGAGCCGGGCACGTCCTTCTCCACCTTCCTCCTGACGGGCCTGCTGGCGGGCATCGGCGGCGGCAACTTCGCCTCTTCCATGACCAACATCAACGCCTTCTTCCCGCTGCGGAGGAAGGGGTGGGCGCTCGGCCTGAACGCGGGCGGCGGGAACATCGGCGTGCCCGTCATCCAGCTCGCCGCGCTCGCCATCATCGGCGCGAACGGCGGCCCGCGCGTGCTGCTCGGGATCTACATCCCGCTGATCGTGGTGGCCGCCGTGCTCGCCGCGCTGTTCATGGACAACCTGGCCACGGTGAAGAACGACACCGGCGCGGCCAAGGACGCCGCCCGGGACCGCCACACCTGGATCATGTCCGTCCTCTACATCGGCACCTTCGGCTCCTTCATCGGCTACAGCTTCGCCTTCGGCCAGGTGCTGACCAACCAGTTCGGCCGGACCCCGCTGCAGGCGGCGTACCTCACCTTCATCGGCCCGCTGCTCGGCTCCCTCATCCGCCCCCTCGGCGGCTGGCTCGCCGACCGCTACGGCGGCGCCCGCATCACCCTGTGGAACTACGTCTGCATGGCCGCCGCCACCGCCGTCCTCGTCGGGGCCAGCATGCGCAGGTCGCTGCCGCTGTTCGTGTCCGTCTTCGTCGTCCTGTTCGTGCTCAGCGGGCTCGGCAACGGGTCGACGTTCAAGATGATTCCCGGCATCTTCCAGGCCAAAGCCCTGGCCAAGGGCCTGACCGGGGAGGCGGCCGCCGCCCACGGCCGACGGCTGTCCGGCGCCTCCATGGGCCTCATCGGAGCGGTCGGCGCGCTCGGCGGCGTCGGCATCAACCTCGCCTTCCGGCAGTCCTTCCTCTCCTACGGCTCCGGGACCGGCGCGTTCGTCGTCTTCCTCGCCTACTACGGTGTCTGCTTCGCGGTCACCTGGGCCGTATACCTTCGCCGCCCGGCGGGCCGGCTTCCGGCCACGCCGGCCGCATCCGAGGAGAAGACGCAGCTCAGCTATGCCGAGGTGTGACGTAACACCGGTGACATCAAGCCGAACCGAGCCTGTCACGCATCGTTGACAGGCTCGATCGGCGTGCCGGTCAGGTAGGAGAGCCCCATGTACGACGAAGAGCAGCAATCCGAGCACGGACCCCTCGCCGGGTTCACCGTGGGCGTCACCGCCGCGCGCCGGGCCGACGAGCTGGGCGCCCTGCTCCAGCGGCGGGGCGCGAGCGTGCTGCACGCGCCCGCCCTGAGGATCGTGCCGCTCGCAGACGACGGCGAACTCCTCGCCGCCACCAAGGAGATCATCGACCAGGTACCGGACGTCGTCGTGGCCACCACCGCGATCGGCTTCCGGGGCTGGGTGGAGGCCGCCGACGGCTGGGGGCTCGGCGAGCAGCTGCTCGGCCGGCTGCGCGGGGTGCGGCTGCTCGCCCGCGGCCCCAAGGTCAAGGGCGCCATACGGGCGGCCGGCCTCACCGAGGAGTGGTCCCCGTCCTCGGAGTCCCTGGCCGAGGTGCTCGGCCGGCTCCTGGAGGAGGGCGTCGACGGCCAGCGCGTCGTCGTACAGCTGCACGGGGAGCCGCTGCCCGGGTTCGTGGAGTCGCTGCGGGCCGCGGGCGCCGAGGTGGTCCCGGTGCCGGTGTACCGCTGGATGCCGCCGGAGGACCTCGGTCCGCTGGACCGCCTCCTGGACGCGGCCGTCACCCGCGGCCTGGACGCCGTCACCTTCACCAGCGCGCCCGCCGCGGCCTCCCTGCTCACCCGGGCGGAGGACCGCGGCCTGCTCGACGAGCTGCTGTCGGCCCTGGCCCACGACGTCCTGCCGGCCTGCGTGGGTCCGGTCACCGCGATCCCGCTCCAGGCCCGCGGGGTGGAGACGGTCCAGCCGGAACGCTTCCGCCTGGGCCCCCTGGTCCAGCTGCTGTGCCAGGAGCTGCCCACCCGCGCCCGCTCGCTGCCCGTCGCCGGGCACCGGGTGGAGATCCGGGGGCACGCCGTCCTGGTGGACGGCGTCCTCAAGCCGGTGCCGCCGGCGGGCATGTCCCTGCTGCGCGCCCTGTCCCGCCGCCCCGGCTGGGTGGTGCCGCGGGCGGAGCTGCTGCGCGCGCTGCCGGGCGCGGGCCGCGACGAGCACGCGGTGGAGACGGCGATGGCCCGGCTGCGTACGGCGCTGGGGGTGCCCAAGCTGATCCAGACCGTGGTGAAGCGGGGATACCGGCTGGCACTGGACCCGGCGTCCGACGCGAAGTACGCGGAGGCGTGAGGCGGCGGCCGTGGCTCCAGTGGGCTGTTTCCGGCCAGCTGGCGGGCAAAGACTGCCCCAAGGAGCACGGCGCCGGCCGCCGGGACGCACACAAGCGGAAGGTCAACCAGCCGCCCCCGTAGTCGAGTTGCCCGTCGGGCAGGTGCTCGGCGACCAGGGAATCCCTCCGGCCTCCAGCCGCGCCGGGCGGCCGTCCCGGGCCCGTACCGGAGTCGAGAGCAAGGCGGACATGTCTCGTTTCGGGCGGTTGCGGGATCGAGCCAGCGGCGCGGCCGGTGTTCGCTCAAGTCGGTTGACGTTCTCCGACGGCTGTGGAATGACTTTGCTCGATTGCATGGCCGAATTCATACGTACGGGGGACATGTTGAGTGAGCCGGTCATTCCCAGGGATCTCATCCGCCTGACTCCTTCCTTCGCGAGGCGCTGACGCCTCAGGTATGCCGCCCTCCTGTACCGGCCGGCGCCGCCCGACCGCCATCGGCGGGTGCCGGCCGACCGCCGACCCGTCCGCCATCGCCCGGCGCCGCCCGACCGCCGACCCGTCCGCCGTCGGCGGGTGCCGCCCGACCGCGCCGCTGAAACGGCCGCGTGCCGCGGCCGGCCCGTGGGCGGCACCTCTCGCGGCCGGGCTGTCCGCCCAGACCCCGCACGGCCCGCGCCGGGCGCGGCCGGCGCCGTCCGCCGTGCCCTCGGGGACCGGTGAGCCCTCCGGGCCTGCCGACCCCTCCGGGCCTGCCGACCCCTCCGGGCCTGCCGACCCCTCCGGGCCTGCCGACTCCTCCGGGTCTGCCGACTCCTCCGGGTCTGCCGACCCCTCCGGGCCCGGCGCGCGCGTCTGTCCGTGCGTGTTCCGCCTCCGGCCGCCCCTCGTGGTGCCCGGGCGCGCACGCTCCCGGGCCGCCGCGGCGAGCCGTGCCGTGCCGAGCGCCCTGTCCGGCCCGCCGGCCGCCGGGCCGGACACGCGGCGGCCCGCCGGGGCCACCGCACCGCCGCGGCAGTCCGCCGGGGCCGGCGCACGGCCGCGGTAGTCCCACGGCGCACCTCGCCGCCCCCACCCTCAAACCCCCTCTCATCCCACCACCCACCGTGCCGGTCCCGGCACGCCTCACCTGTGCCCGACGGAGAGACGGAGTGTCATGAAGGTCCGAAACGCAACGAATATCCCCGGAGTGGAGCGGTACGAGCCGTTCCCGCTGACCGAGATCCAGTACGCGTACTGGGTCGGCCGGGGCCCCAACTTCGTCCTGGGGAACGTGGCCCCGCACGCGTACTTCGAACTGGAGGGCCGCCGCCTCGACCCCGGCGTGCTGTCCGCGGCCTGGCGCCGGCTGGTGGAGCGGCACGACATGCTGCGCGCGGTCGTCGGCCCCGACGGACGCCAGCAGGTGCTCGAGACCGTGCCCGCGTTCGAGGTCCGATGTACCGACCTGCGCTCCGCCTCCGAGGAGGACAGGGAGCGCACGCTGCTCGACGTGCGGGAGGAGATGTCGCACCGGGTGTACTCGGCGGCCGACTGGCCGCTGTTCGACCTCCGCCTGAGCCGGCTGCCCGGCCACGACCGCCTGCACGTCAGCGTCGACCTGCTGATGGTCGACCTGGCCAGCCTCACCCTGCTGTTCAGCGAGTGGAGCGCGCTGTGCCAGGACCCCGGCCTCGAACTGCCGCCGGTGGAGGTCACCTTCCGCGACTACGCCCTGGAGCTGGAGCGGGGCTCGCAGGCCCCCCGCTACCAGAAGGCGCTCGCCTACTGGACGTCCCGGGCCGCCACCCTCGCCCCGCCCCCCGAACTGCCCCTGGCCAAGTCACCGGTGAGCGTGCACCGGCCGCGCTTCACGCACCGTGAGTTCCACCTGCCCGAGGAGAAGTGGAAGACGCTGCAGGGGCGGTGCGAGGACCGGGGACTGACCCCCACCGCGGTGCTGGCGGCCCTCTTCTCCGAGGTCCTCGCCGTGTGGGGCGGCTCCCGGCGCTTCACCCTCAACCTCACCCTCTTCAACCGGCTGCCACTGCTGCTCGCCGACGCGGGCGGCGGCAAGCGCACCGTCCACCCCCACCTGCGCCGGATGGTCGGCGACTTCACCTCCATCTGCCTCCTGGAGACGGACGCCTCGACCGGCCGTACGCTCACCGAACGGGTCGAGGCCACCCAGGTGCAGCTCCAGCAGGACCTGCGGCACCGGCAGGTCAGCGCGCTGGAGGCGCTGCGCGAACGCCGCCGGCTGGGCCTGCAGAGCGGCTTCGAGACGATGCCGGTGGTCTTCACCAGCGGCCTGGGCACCGCCGCCGACGTCTCCGGCCCCCTGAGCTACTTCGGTGACATCACCTACCGGGTCAGCCAGACCCCGCAGGTCTTCTTCGACCACCAGGTCGTCGACATCACCGGCTCCCTCGACCTGACCTGGGACTGCGTGGAGGAGCTCTTCCCCGAGGGCCTGCTCGACGACATGTTCGCCGCCTACACCTCCCTGGTCACCCGGCTCGCCGACGACGACTCGATGTGGGACGAGGAGATCGTCGTCGAGCTGCCCCCGCACCAGCTCGCCGCCCGCGACGGCGCCAACGACACCAGCGGCGAGCGTCCCTCCGGGCTGCTGCACGAGCCGTTCCTCGACCAGGCCGCCCGGCACCCCGGACGGCCCGCCGTGCTGGCCGGCAACCGGGTCCTGACCTACGGGGAACTCGCCGCACGGGCCCAGGCGGTGGCCGGCGAGGTCGCCGCCCTCGGCCCGGACGGCCTGCGCGACCGCCTGGTCGGCATCGGCCTGCACAAGGGCGCCGACCAGATCGCCGCCGCGTACGGCGTGATGATGGCCGGCGCCGCCTACCTGCCCGTCGGCCCGGCGCTGCCCGAGCGGCGCCGCGCCGGGCTGCTGGACGACGGCCGGGCGCTCGCGGTGCTCACCGACGCCGCCACCGACGGCCTGGGCTGGCCCGAGGGCCTGCCGCGCGTCCGCGTCGACCGGGTGCGTCCCGAGGAGGCGGAGGCCGGGCGCCGGCCGGGCGGACCCGCCGGCCCCGGAGACCTGGCGTACGTGCTGTACACCTCCGGCTCGACCGGCACACCCAAGGGCGTGATGATCGAGCACCACGCGGCCCTCAACACGGTCGTGGACATCAACGAGCGGTTCGGGGTCGGCCCCGGGGACCGGGTCTTCGGCCTCGCCGAACTCACCTTCGACCTGTCGGTGTACGACGTCTTCGGCGCGCTCGGCGCCGGTGCCGCCCTGGTCCTGCCCGACCCGGAGCTGCGCTCGGAGCCGGCGCACTGGGCCAAGCTGATGGGCGAGCACGGCGTGACGGTGTGGAACTCCGTCCCGGCGCAGATGCAGATGCTGGTCGAGCACCTGGAGGCGGGCGGCGCCCTGCCCGAGGGGCTGCGGCTGGTCATGCTCAGCGGCGACTGGATCCCCGTCGACCTGCCCGACCGGATCCGCGGCCTGTGGCCCGAGGCCGAGATCATCTCGCTGGGCGGCGCGACCGAGGCGTCGATCTGGTCCATCCACCACGCCGTCGACGAGGTGGAGCGGGGCGCGAAGAGCATTCCGTACGGTGTTCCGCTGCGCAACCAGACCTTCCACGTGCTCGACGCCCGCATGGACCCGTGCCCGGTGTGGACCCCGGGCGAGCTGTACATCGGCGGGGTGGGCCTGGCCCGCGGCTACTGGGCCGACGAGGAGCGCACGGCCGCGGCCTTCGTGGCCCACCCGCGCACCGGCGAACGCCTCTACCGCACCGGTGACTTCGGGCGCTACCGGCCGGACGGCTCGATCGAGTTCCTGGGCCGCCGGGACGGCCAGGTGAAGATCAACGGCCACCGGGTGGAGCTCGGCGAGATCGAGGCGACGCTCACCGCGCACCCGGGTGTGGAGAGCGCGGTCGTGGTGAAGTCCGCCGACCAGGACGGCGCCGCCCGCCTGCTGGGGTACGTCGTGCCGGCCCGTGACGACGACACGCTGTTCGTGACGGAGCGGGCCGACGAGACGCTGCGCGCCCGGCAGTGGCAGGCGCTCGCCGGCACCGCCGGCCGGCCCGCCGAGGGTCCCTCGCCCGAGGAGCTGCGCATCGTCTGGGACGCGCTCAACGAGGTGTACACCACCGCAACCGCCGGTGCCTTCCGCGCCTTCGGCCTGCCCCGCCTGCCGGGCGAGCCGTTCGACCCGGCGGCCCTGCGCGGCGCCGGGGTGGCCCCCCGCTACGGGCGCTGGCTGGTCCGCGCGGTGACCGCCCTGGAGGAGTCGGGGTACCTGCGGCGCACCGCCGCCGGCCTGGAGGTGGCCCGCGAGCTTCCCGACGGCCTCCCGGAGGCGGTGGGCGAGCGTGCCCGCGACGCCCTCGGCCGGCTGCTGGACGTCCCGGAGGACGTCACCGACTGGATGCTCGGCCTCGCCGGGAACCTGGCGGGCGTGCTGACCCAGAGCGTGCACTCCGCCGAGCTGTACGCCTCCGACCGCACCCCGGGCGTCTACGCCCGCCTCTTCGGCCCGACCTACGCCGCCGCCACCGCCGCGGTGCGCGAGCTGGCCGAGGGCTGGCCCGCCGACCGGCCGCTGAACGTGCTGGAGGTCGGCGCCGGCTACGGCTCGCTCACCCGGCACCTGCTGCCCCTGCTGCCCGCCGACCGCACGGAGTACGTCTTCACGGACGTCTCCCGCTACTTCCTCGACCGCGCCGAGACCGAGTTCGCCGCCTACCCGTTCCTGCGCTGCGACCTGTTCGACCTCGACCGGCCGCCGGCCGCCCAGGGCTTCGACGGCCGGCAGGCGGACCTCGTCATCGCCGCGAGTGTGCTGCACGACATGCGGCAGCTGCGCCGGACGCTGACCGCACTGCGCTCGGTACTCGCCCCCGGGGGTGTCCTGCTGCTCGTCGAACAGACCACCTTCCACCCGTGGTTCGACCTCGTCATGGGCCTTCAGCAGGGGTTCGACAACTTCGAGGACACCGACCTGCGCACCACGCACTGCCTGCTGGACCGCGCCCAGTGGCAACAGGAGCTGACCGCCGCCGGGTTCACCGAGTCGGCGCTGCTGACCACCTCGGGCGGGCCCGCGTCGGTCGGCTTCGACGTGCTCGTCGCCCGGGGACCGGCGGTGCAGCGCCGGTTCGCCCCGGAGGAGCTGCGCTCCTTCGCCGCCGAACGACTCGCCCGGCACATGGTCCCCGCCCAGCTGTACGCGCTGGACGAGCTGCCGCTCAGCCCCACCGGCAAGGTGGACCGCGCCGCGCTCGCCCAGGCCGGCCGGCGCGGCAGCGTACGGGGCAGGCCGGCCCGGCCGCCGCGCACGGACCGGCAGCGCAAACTCGTCGACATCTGGAAGGAGGTGCTCGGCCTGAACCAGATCGACCTGGCCGACGACTTCCTGGACCTGGGCGGCGACTCCCTGCTCGCCGCGCGCCTGGCGGCCCAGCTCCAGTCGGCGTTCGGCACCCCCGTCCCGGTCCGCACGGTCCTGGAGTACACCACGGTCGAAGCGCTCGACGGCCACCTCGAGCAGCTCCTCGGCCCGTCGGCGCCCATCACCGAGGAAAGGTGAGAACAGTGAGCAACACGGCTTGCGCGCACACCCCCGTCCCCGTCGTCGACTGGCTCACCGGCTTCCTCGCCGAACTGCTCGACGTCACCCCGGACCAGATCGACCCGGCCACCGGCCTGGACCTGCTCGGCGTGGACTCGGCCACCACCCTGGTCGTCTGCGCCAAGGCCCGCGACGAACTGGGCGTCCCGCTGCGGCCCAAGGAGGTCTTCGACCACTTCACGGTCGACGCCCTGGCCCGCCACCTGGCCGCACGGCGGCCGGCGGAAGGGTGAGCCGCGTGTCCGACTGGCTGCTCAGCGGGGCACCCCGCACCGCCGCCTGCGAGCTGTACTGCTTCCCGCACGGGGGCGGTACGGCCGCCGAGTACCGGCGCTGGGCCCGCGACCTGCGCACGGCGCGGGTGCACGCGGTCCAGCTGCCGGGCCGCGGCCCGCGGCTGCACGAGCCGGTGCCCGGCTCGATGCGGGAGCTGGTCGAGGCGTTCGTCGCCCACGTGCCGCTCCCCACGGACCGGTTCGTGTTCTTCGGCCACAGCCTGGGCGCGCTGTTCGCCTACGAGGTGACGCGCGCCCTCGCCGCCGCCGGACGCCCGCTGCCGGACCGGCTGGTCGTGTCCGGCTTCCGGGCGCCGCACCTGCCGCACCCGGCCACCGGCATCCACCGGCTGCCCGACGACGAACTGCTCGACACGGTCGCCCGCCTGCACGGCGGGCTGCCCGACGAGGTGCTCGCCTCGGCCGAGCTGCGCGAGACGGCCGCGGCCGCGCTCCGCGCCGACTACCGGGTGCTGGAGACGTACGCCTGGCAGGCCGGGGATCCGCTGCCGGTGCCGCTCACCGTGTTCGGCGGCGAGGACGACCGGATCGCGGCGGACGAACTGGAGGCCTGGAGCGAGCACACCTCGGCCGGGGCGACGGTGCGCCTCTTCCCCGGCGGCCACTTCTACCTGCGCGAGCGGCCGGCCCCCGTCCAGCGGGCACTGGCCGCGGCCCTCGCCTCGACCCGTGGGGCGCGGCGGAGCACGCCGTGCTGACGTTCGCCGCCGCCTGCCTGGTGCTCATCGTGATCCCCGGCCCCGACCAGGCGCTGATGACCAGGAACGCGCTGGCCGGCGGGCGCAGGGCCGGACTGCTGACCATGGTCGGCGGATTGCTCGGCCTGAGCGTCCACGTCTCCGCGGCCGCGCTCGGCGTCTCGGCGCTGCTGCTGGCCTCCGCCACCGCCTTCACCGTGCTGAAGGTGGTGGGGGCGGCCTACCTGGTGTGGATGGGCATCGCGACCCTGCGCGGCTCGCGCCGCACCCTGCGGGAGGGCGCGCCGGACGACGACGCCCTGGCGCCGGAGGCGGGCGAGGGCGGGCGGATGCTGCGCCAGGGGTTCCTGTCCAACGCGCTCAACCCGAAGGTGGCGCTGTTCTTCGTCACCTTCCTGCCGCAGTTCCTGCCCTCCGAAGGCGCCGTGCTGCCCCGGGCCCTGCTGCTCTCGCTGGTGTTCGCGGTCCTGTACCTGCTGTGGTTCAGCCTGTACGTGTCCACCGTGGACCGGCTCGGCAGGGTGCTGCGCCGGCCCCGGGTGCGGGCCCGCATCGAACAGGTCACGGGGCTGCTTCTGATCGGGTTCGCGGCCCGGCTGGCCTTCGAGTCGCCCTGATCCGGCCGGCGGCGCGCCGCCGCCGCGCGCGAGGGGGCCGCCGCATCCCGGGATGCGGCGGCCCCCGACCGGCGCGCCGTCCGTCCGACCGCGACGGGCACGGGGGGTTCCGGGCGCCGTCCGGGGCGGGCACTGTGAAGGGGCGAGCGATCGGAACGCTCCCCTCACGGTTCCTGCCTAGGCGGTGACAGGCACATGGCACTGGGTTCGGCCACGCCCCCGTACGCGCTGCGGTTCGACGCCGGGCGGATCTGTCTGGATCTCCTCGCGACCGCTCATCCCGCCGAACGGCTCGGCACGGCGGAGGCGTTGCGTGCCTGGATCACCGGCGCCGGGCTGGTCCCGCCCCGCACCCCGCTGGCGCACGCCGACCCCTCCTGGCCGGCCGGCTTCCAGGAACTGCGTGCGCACATCGGGCTGTTGGTGCGCGGCGGCGAGGCGGCGGACGCGCCCTCGTACGCGCGGGCCCTGTGGCGGGTCAACGAGACCGCGCGCGCCGCGCCCCCGGCGCTGCGCGCCGTGCACGGCGAAGGCGGCCTGCTGGTACGGGAGCTGACGGAGCCACCGGCCTGCGTGGCGCTGCTCGCGCTCGTCGCGCGCGACGCCGTCGACCTGCTCACCGACCCGGTCGCGTGGGCGGCGGTGCGCGAGTGCGAGGGCGACAACTGCCCGCTCGTCTACCTGGACACCTCCCGGGGCCGGCGCCGGCGCTGGTGCTCCAGTGAGGTCTGCGGCAACCGGGAGCGGGTGGCCCGGCACCGGCGGCGGGCCGCACTCGCGCGGGCGTGATTTCCGCTACACCAGGTTTGGATGCGTCGTACACGGGCAGTCCGCGCCGACTCGGACGGCGCCCCGGCGTTGTGTCGTATATGTAAAGATCGCGCGGTGGGAATGTGGGCCCATGTCCCGCTCGTCACGTCACGTCGAAGAAATCTGTCACTCCGGTTTGAACACCGCGGCGCCGCTGTCCGTACGGGTGGGCGAGCGACCGACTGGGGGAACCCCCGGACACCGGAGGTGGGCGTGCGCAAGGATGCGGCCGTGGCCAATGAACGTGGAGCGAGGGCCCGACATCGCATGTCCTCATCGCAGCCCTCGGAGCCGGACGAGGAGCTGATGCGTGCCCTGTACCGGGAGCACGCGGGGCCCCTGCTCGCGTATGTCCTGCGGCTGGTCGCCGGTGACCGGCAGCGTGCCGAGGACGTCGTGCAGGAGACGCTCATCCGTGCCTGGAAGAACGCCGGTCAGCTCAATCGGGCGACCGGTTCGGTACGCCCCTGGCTGGTGACGGTCGCGCGCCGCATCGTCATCGACGGCCACCGCAGCCGGCAGGCCCGGCCGCAGGAGGTCGATCCGTCGCCGCTGGAGGTCATCCCCGCGGAGGACGAGATCGACAAGGCGCTGTGGCTGATGACGCTGTCGGACGCGCTCGACGACCTGACCCCGGCTCACCGGGAGGTGCTCGTCGAGACGTACTTCAAGGGGCGTACCGTCAATGAGGCGGCCCAGACGCTGGGCATACCGAGCGGCACGGTCCGCTCCCGGGTGTTCTACGCCCTGCGGTCGATGAAGCTGGCACTGGAGGAGCGGGGGGTGACGGCGTGATGAGCAATGGGTACGGGGGAATGCAGGGATTCGGACCGGGTGGTCCGGGTATGTCTGGGCCCATGAACCCCAGTCAGGGATCTTCGGTGCCGAGCGAGCACGAGACCGTCGGCGCCTATGCCCTCGGGATCCTCGACGACGCCGAGGCAACCGCTTTCGAAGCGCACCTCGCGGGCTGCGAGTGGTGCGCCCAGCAGCTGGACGAGCTGGCCGGGATGGAGCCGATGCTGGCCGCGCTCGCGGACCTGCCCGGCTCCGGCAGCACCCCCGCGATCGGCGAGTCGCTGTCCGCCAGGCCCAGTCCGCGGCTGGCGGAGAAGCTGGTGGACGAGGTCGCCGAGCGGCGCGCCCAGAAGCGCCGGCGCGGCTTCTACATGGTCGCGGCGGCGGCCGCGCTGATCATCGCCGGCCCGCTGGCCGCGATGGCGGTCGGCGGCGGCTCGGACGGAGGGGAGCAGGTGGCGGCGACGCCCGCCCAGGCGACCTTCCGCAGCATGACCGAGAAGAAGTCCGCCACGGACGCGTCCACCCATGTCAGCGCGACCGTCGGGATGGCGTCGAAGGACTGGGGCACCCAGGCGGTCCTGGAGCTGAAGAACGTCAAGGGCCCGCTGAAGTGCTCCCTGGTGCTCGTCGCCAAGAACGGGCAGCGGGTGACCATGTCGTCGTGGTCGGTCCCCGACTGGGGGTACGGCCTCCCGCAGGCCACGTCCGAGAAGGCGAAGAAACCGCTCTACATCGGCGGGGCCGCGGCCTTCCAGCCCAACGAGATCGACCACTTCGAAGTGGTGACGTTCGAGGGCAAGAAGCTGGTTCAGGTGCAGGCGTAGCCCCTTCCGGGTGGTTCCGCCGGGCGCGGGACGGCCGCGGGCGCGCCGTGGCCGGCCCCGGCCCGGCGGCGCGGCCGTGCCCCGGCCCGGCCCCGCGCGACCCGGGGGGAACCACCGCCCCGTAGCTTTGACCGGCCCCTTCGCGTACGGTTGACGGCTGCCCAGCACGTCAGAAGGGGGCCAGGTGGCCGCTCAGGTTCAGCAGTCCGCGGTCGGCTCGGTACACGACGCACACGATTCCGTCCGTGACCGGGAGATCAGCGTCGAGCAGGAACACCTGGACCGGGTGTACCGGCGGCTGGAGGAGAAGATCCACGAAGCCGAGTTCCTGATGCACGACGCGGCCAAGCGCGGCCAGGTCGGCACCCCGGGCGCGCTCGCCGAGCGGGACGCCCAGGTCTTCCGGGCCGGTGTCCACCTGAACCGGTTGAACAACGAGTTCGAGGACTTCCTCTTCGGACGGATCGACCTGCTCCTCGGCAAGGACGGCAAGAAGGGGCCCGACGGTGCCTACACCGCGGTCGAGCCCGCGGAGGAGGCCGTCCGGCCGGACGGCACCGCCGACATCGCCGAGACCCTGCACATCGGGCGCATCGGCGTGCTGGACGCGGACTACTCCCCGCTGGTCATCGACTGGCGCGCACCCGCCGCGGCGCCCTTCTACCGGGCCACGCCCGTGGAGCCCGGCCGGGTGGTGCGGCGCCGGGTCATCCGGTCCAAGGGCCGCCGGGTGCTCGGTGTCGAGGACGACCTGATGCGGCCCGAGCTGACCGCCTTCCTCGACGGCCGCGCACTGCCCGTCATCGGCGACGGCGCCCTGATGGCCGCCCTCGGCCAGGCCCGCGGCCACACCATGCGGGACATCGTCTCCTCCATCCAGGCCGAGCAGGACCTGGTCATCCGGGCCCCCGCCGCCTCCATCACCTACGTGGAGGGCGGCCCCGGCACCGGCAAGACCGCGGTCGCCCTGCACCGCGCCGCCTACCTGCTCTACCAGGACCGCAGGCGCTACGCGGGCGGCATCCTGATCGTCTCGCCGACCCCGCTGCTCGTCGCCTACACCGAGGGCGTGCTGCCCTCGCTCGGCGAGGAGGGCCAGGTCGCGATCCGCGCGATCGGCTCCCTGGTCGACGGCGCGGAGGCCACCCTGTACGACTCCCCGTCCGTGGCCCGCGCCAAGGGCTCCCACCGCATGCTGAAGGTGCTGCGCAAGGCCGCCCGGGGCGCGCTGGAGCTGGGCCCCGCGCACACCGGCGCGGCGGACCCGGACGGCGGGCCGCGGCCCGACGGGACCCCGTCCCGCCTCCGCGTCGTCGCCTTCGGGCGCCGGCTCGAACTGGAGGCCGACGAGCTGGAACGTATCCGCCGCACCGCGCTCGGCGGCACCGCGCCCGTCAACCTGCTGCGCCCGCGCGCCCGCAGGCTGCTGCTGGACGCCCTGTGGGCCAAGTCCGGCTCGGCCGCCCGGCACACCGATCCGGAGCTGGCCGCGGAGCTGCGCTCGTCCTTCGACGAGGACGTCACCGGCGAGGACTCCTTCGTCGCGTTCCTCGACGCCTGGTGGCCCGAGCTGACGCCGCGGGCGGTGCTCGCCGCGATGGCCGACGAGCGGCGGCTCGGCCGATGGGCCCGGCGGATCCTGAACCCCGGCGAGGTCCGCAAGGTCGCCCGCTCGCTCAGACGCGACGGCCTCTCCGTGCACGACATCGCCATGCTGGACGAGCTGCACGCCATCCTCGGCGCGCCCGCCCGGCCGCGCAGGAAGCGCGAGCTCGACCCGCTGGACCAGCTCACCGGCCTGGAGGAGCTGATGCCGGTGCGCGAGGAGTCCCAGCGCGAGCGGGCCGAGCGCCTCGCGCAGGAGCGCACGGAGTACGCCCACGTCATCGTGGACGAGGCGCAGGACCTCACGCCGATGCAGTGGCGCATGGTCGGCCGCCGCGGACGGCACGCCACCTGGACGGTCGTCGGCGATCCGGCGCAGTCCTCCTGGTCCGATCCGGACGAGGCGGCAGAGGCCCGCGACGAGGCCCTCGGCACCCGCCCCCGGCGCCGCTTCACGCTCACGGTCAACTACCGCAACCCGGCCGAGATCGCCGAGCTGGCCGCGAAGGTGCTGGCGCTCGCCATGCCCGGCGCCGAGGCGCCCTCCGCCGTACGGTCCACCGGGGTCGAGCCGCGTTTCGTGCGGGCGGACGTCGCGGACGGCACCGGCGCGGACCGGTCGCCGGCGGCGACCGTGCGCGCGGAGGCCGAGCGGCTGCTCGGGCTGGTGGACGGCACGGTCGGCGTGGTCGTCGCGATGAACCGGCGCGAGGAGGCCCGGCGCTGGCTGGCCGGGCTGGGCGACCGGGTGGTGGCCCTCGGCAGTCTGGAGGCCAAGGGCCTGGAGTACGACGCGACGGTCGTGGTCTCGCCCGCCGAGATCGCCGACGAGTCCCCGGCCGGCCTGCGCGTGCTGTACGTGGCGCTGACCCGGGCCACCCAGCAGCTGACGGTGGTGTCGGGGGAGCGGGACGAGCCGGACGCGGACGGGATTCCGGACCTGCTGCGGGATTAGCACCCAGCGAAGTCCCGGTTCGGGAATGGGCTCACCGGATCCGTTTGTTAGCCTGGACGTGGCACCGGCCCGATCCAAGCCCCCGGGCCCAACCTTCGTCCCTGCGAGGGACCACTTGCCGCGAGGCGAGCATGGCGGGTCGGTGTCATGAACGTGTGGGAGGCCCACGTCACGATGTGACGTGGGCCTCCCTCTTTGTTCCGCCGGCCTCTTTCGCCGACTGATCGTTTCTCGTATGGTGGAAGTGGTTTTCCGAAATGCTGCGTCCATCGAAGCGCCCGGCGTGAACAAAACGTCCGCAACCCAGGGCGACTACCGCGTACTGAGCGGTAGGTGCGACGATCGGACGGCACAACTCGCGACACGGTGAAAGCAGAGGAAGTCGGCCATGGCAACGGCGCCCAGCGTCTCCTACTCGATGACGATCCGGCTGGAGGTGCCCGCGAGCGGAACCGCCGTCTCGCAGCTCACCACCGCCGTGGAGTCCTCCGGAGGCTCGGTGACCGGCCTCGACGTCACCGCGTCCGGCCACGAGAAGCTCCGTATCGACGTCACCATCGCGGCCACCTCCACGGCCCACGCCGAGGAGATCGTCGAGAAGCTGCGCGGCATCGAGGGCGTCACGCTCGGCAAGGTCTCCGACCGTACGTTCCTCATGCACCTCGGCGGCAAGATCGAGATGGCGTCGAAGCACCCCATCCGCAACCGTGACGACCTCTCCATGGTCTACACGCCCGGTGTGGCCCGCGTCTGCATGGCCATCGCCGAGAACCCCGAGGACGCCCGCCGCCTCACCATCAAGCGCAACTCCGTTGCGGTCGTGACGGACGGCTCCGCCGTGCTCGGCCTCGGCAACATCGGCCCCAAGGCCGCGCTGCCCGTCATGGAGGGCAAGGCGGCCCTCTTCAAGCGCTTCGCCGGCATCGACGCCTGGCCGATCTGCCTGGACACCCAGGACACCGACGCGATCGTGGAGATCGTCAAGGCGATCGCCCCCGGCTTCGCCGGCATCAACCTGGAGGACATCTCCGCGCCGCGCTGCTTCGAGATCGAGGCCCGGCTGCGCGAGGCCCTGGACATCCCCGTCTTCCACGACGACCAGCACGGCACCGCCATCGTCGTCCTCGCCGCCCTGACCAACGCCCTGCGCGTGGCGGACAAGGCGATCGAGAACATCCGGGTCGTCATGTCCGGCGCCGGCGCGGCCGGTACGGCCATCCTCAAGCTGCTGCTGGCGGCCGGCGTGAAGAACGCCGTCGTCGCCGACATCCACGGTGTGGTCCACGCCGGCCGCGCGGACCTGGTCGACGCCCCGGCCGACTCGCCGCTGCGCTGGATCGCCGACAACACCAACCCCGAGGGCCTGACCGGCACCCTGAAGGAGGCCGTGCGCGGCGCCGACGTCTTCATCGGCGTCTCCGCCCCGAACGTCCTGGACGGGGACGACGTGGCCGCCATGGCCGAGGGAGCCATCGTGTTCGCGCTCGCGAACCCGGACCCCGAGGTCGACCCGGCGATCGCCCGGCAGACGGCGGCCGTCGTGGCCACCGGCCGCTCCGACTTCCCGAACCAGATCAACAACGTGCTGGTCTTCCCGGGTGTCTTCCGCGGCCTGCTGGACGCCCAGTCGCGTACGGTGAACACCGAGATGATGCTCGCCGCCGCGAAGGCCCTCGCCGACGTGGTGACCGAGGACGAGCTGAACCCGAACTACATCGTCCCGAGCGTCTTCAACGACAAGGTTGCGGGCGCCGTGGCCGGGGCGGTCCGCGAGGCCGCCAAGGCGGCCGGCGCGACGGCCTAGCCACGGCGTGGCGTACGGTGCGGGGCTGTGAGGATCACCACGGCGGCCCCGCGTACCGGCGCGTCGTGGAACCACCCGGTGCCGGGCGCGCTCTAGGGTGACGGCCGAGCGGGCGCTTTTCGTGTGACTCCCCAGGGTGTTCTCACGACTCCTACGGGTGCCGGATTGGCTTTCCCGCCGCAGGTAGGGGCAGGATGCTCCCCCAGGGACTACGTCCCAAGGGGGCACCCCCAAGGGCGCGAGCGCATCGGCATCGCAGTGCCTCTAATGCGGCCCCGCCGCGTGGCACACCCCAACGGCAAGAAATACACGGGAGTAACAACATGAACCGCAGTGAGCTGGTGGCCGCGCTGGCCGACCGCGCCGAGGTGACCCGCAAGGACGCCGACGCCGTGCTGGCCGCGTTCGCCGAGACCGTCGGCGAGATCGTCGCCAAGGGCGACGAGAAGGTCACCATCCCCGGCTTCCTGACCTTCGAGCGCACCCACCGTGCCGCTCGCACCGCGCGCAACCCGCAGACCGGCGAGCCCATCAACATCCCGGCCGGTTTCAGCGTGAAGGTCACCGCGGGCAGCAAGCTCAAGGAAGCCGCCAAGGGCAAGTAAGCCCGGGCGCTCCGCTCGGAGCGCCGGCCCGCCGAGGCGCCGTCCGCCGGAGCGCCGTGGGTGACTGCGGGTCCGCCGTGGCCGGTCGCGCAGTTCCCCGCGCCCCTTCGGGGCGCCTTGGCCGAGGACATCGAAAAGGGCGGCCCCCCGCCGAGGGGGGCCGCCCTTTCGTGTTCCCGGACCCGGACCGCTAGCCGAGCGCCTTGCCCGGCAGTTCGACCTTCGCGCCGAGCTCCACGAGCTTCTCCATGAAGTTCTCGTAGCCGCGGTTGATCAGGTCGATGCCGTGCACCCGGGAGGTGCCCTCGGCGGCCAGCGCCGCGATGAGGTACGAGAAGCCGCCGCGCAGGTCGGGGATGACCAGGTCGGCGCCCTGGAGCCTGGTCGGGCCCGAGACGACCGCGGAGTGCAGGAAGTTGCGCGCGCCGAAGCGGCAGGCGGAGCCGCCCAGGCACTCGCGGTAGAGCTGGATGTGCGCGCCCATCTGGTTCAGCGCGGAGGTGAAGCCGAGCCGGGACTCGTACACCGTCTCGTGGATGATGGACAGGCCCGTGGCCTGCGTCAGGGCCACGACCAGCGGCTGCTGCCAGTCCGTCTGGAAACCGGGGTGCACGTCCGTCTCCAGGGCGATGGACTTCAACTGCCCGCCCGGGTGCCAGAACCGGATGCCCTCGTCGTCGATCTCGAAGGCGCCGCCCACCTTGCGGTAGGTGTTGAGGAACGTCATCATCGAGCGCTGCTGGGCGCCGCGGACGTAGATGTTGCCGTTGGTCGCCAGTGCCGCGGAGGCCCAGGACGCGGCCTCCAGGCGGTCCGGCAGGGCGCGGTGGGCGTACCCGTCGAGCTTGTCCACACCGGTGATGCGGATCGTCCGGTCGGTGTCCATCGCGATGATCGCGCCCATCTTCTGCAGCACGCAGATAAGGTCCTCGATCTCCGGCTCGACGGCCGCGTTGGACAACTCCGTGACGCCCTCGGCCAGTACGGCCGTCAGCAGCACCTGCTCGGTGGCGCCGACGGACGGGTACGGCAGCCGGATCTTCGTGCCGCGCAGCCGCTGCGGAGCCTCCAGGTACTGCCCGTCCGCACGCTTCTCGATGGTCGCGCCGAACTGCCGCAGCACGTCGAAGTGGAAGTCGATGGGCCGGCCGCCGATGTCGCAGCCGCCGAGGCCGGGGATGAACGCGTGGCCCAGGCGGTGCAGGAGCGGGCCGCAGAAGAGGATCGGGATGCGGCTGGAACCCGCGTGGGCGTCGATGTCGGCCACGTTGGCGCTCTCGACGTGCGTCGGGTCCATCACCAGTTCGCCGGGCTCCTCGCCCGGACGGACCGTCACCCCGTGCAGCTGGAGCAGGCCGCGGACGACCCGCACGTCACGGATGTCCGGAACGTTGCGCAGTCGGCTGGGCCCGCTGCCCAGCAGGGCGGCGACCATGGCCTTCGGTACGAGGTTCTTCGCACCGCGGACACGGATCTCGCCCTCCAGCGGGGTTCCGCCGTGGACAAGCAGGACATCGTCGTTGACGGTCATGAATCTCGCGTTCCGATGAGTGGGTCAGGGGCCGGCCGATCACTGTGCGCGGGGGCCGGGAAGACAGCGTAATCGCCGAGCACCCCCCGTCCGTAAGCGCGAGGACGACTCAGCCACGTCATAGCCGTGTCACAACACGAACCGTTCCCCGCCGGGCACATCGGGTCACCGGCGCAGGGGTGTGCGCCCGGCCCGCTCCGGTACGCCCTGAGCTGCGTTCACTCCCGCGCCCCCGATTGGGTCCCCACACCGGGGGAAGATGCGGGATCATGTCTGGCATGACCGAGGTGTCCTCGCTCACAGGGCGGCTGCTCGTGGCCACCCCCGCCCTGGCGGACCCGAACTTCGACCGTGCGGTGGTGCTCCTTCTCGACCACGACGAGGAGGGCTCCCTCGGTGTCGTCCTCAACCGTCCGACCCCGGTGGTCGTCGGCGACATCCTGGAGGACTGGGCCGAGCTGGCCGGCGAGCCCGGCGTCGTCTTCCAGGGCGGGCCCGTCTCGCTGGACTCGGCGCTCGGTGTCGCCGTCATCCCCGGCGGCGCGAGCGGTGACGGCGCGCCGCTCGGCTGGCGGCGGGTGCACGGCGCGATCGGGCTGGTCGACCTGGAGGCCCCGCCGGAACTGCTCGCCTCCGCCGTCGGGTCCCTGAGAATCTTCGCCGGGTACGCCGGCTGGGGCCCGGGGCAGCTGGAGGACGAGCTGGTGGAGGGCGCCTGGTACGTCGTCGAGTCCGAGCCGGGGGACGTCTCCTCGCCGGCGCCGGAGAGACTCTGGCGCGAGGTGCTGCGCCGCCAGCGCAACGAGCTGGCGATGGTGGCCACGTATCCCGACGACCCGTCGCTCAACTGATGCGTGTGAGCTTCAGTACCCTTGCTGATATGAGCACTCTCGAGCCCGAGCGCGGGACTGGTACGGGGACCCTCGTAGAGCCGACGCCGCAGGTGTCCCACGGCGACGGCGACCACGAGCGCTTCGCCCACTACGTCCAGAAGGACAAGATCATGGCGAGCGCCCTCGACGGCACGCCCGTCGTGGCGCTGTGCGGCAAGGTGTGGGTGCCGGGCCGCGACCCGAAGAAGTACCCCGTGTGTCCCATGTGCAAGGAGATCTACGAGTCCATGGGCAGCGGCGGCGACGACAAGGGCAAGGGCGGCGACAAGTAGGTTCCCGGCCTGCCCGGCGGCCGTGAGATCCCCGGGGCGCGCGTCCTGCGCGCCCCGGGGATCTCTGTTTTTCCGGCCGCAACTGGTCCAGACCTCTTGTGGCGGTCCGGCGCAGTCCCTAGCCTTCGAGGTATCGTGCGTGCGCTGCGCGTGGAGCAAAGGGCGTTGCGTCCTGTGCAACGCCCGTCCGGGGTGAGGGGCTGATGTCGTGGAACTGATTCCGGCGCCACGCGCCGTCCAGGTACCGGCGGTACCGGCGGGAGCGACAGGACCGGCGGGAGCGACAGGACCGGCGGGAGCGACAGGCCCGGCGGGACCGGCGGGCCCGGCAGGGGCCACCGTGCCGCTGGGGCAGGACACCACGCTGTGGGCCGGTCCGGGCACCGAACGCACCGAGCGCTGGCTGCGCGCCACGCTCGGCGCGGCCCTGGGCCTGCCGCTGCGGCCCGGGCCGCCGGACGCCCACGACGCGGTGCGGCTGCTCCTGGACGACACGCTGGGCCCGGAGGCGTACCGGCTCGCCGCCGTCGCCGGCCGGGGCGTGGAGCTGCGCGGCGGCGGGCCCGCCGGCCTGTTCTGGGGTGCGCAGACCCTGCGTCAGCTGCTCGGCCCCGACGCCTTCCGGCGCGCCCCCGTACGGCCGGACGCCGCCGTCGGCGTCCCCTGCGCAGTCGTCGAGGACGCCCCCCGCTTCCGCTGGCGCGGTCTCCTCCTCGACGTGGCCCGGCACTTCATGCCCAAGGACGGCGTGCTGCGCTACCTGGAACTGATGGCCGCGCACAAACTCAACGTCCTGCACCTGCACCTGACGGACGACCAGGGCTGGCGGATCGAGATCAAGCGGTACCCGAAACTGGCCGAGATCGCCTCCTGGCGCCCGCGGACGAAATTCGGCCACCGTGCCTCACCGCTGTGGGACGAGAAACCGCACGGCGGTCACTACACCCACGACGACATCCGGGAGATCGTCGCCTACGCCGCCGAGCGGCACATCAGCGTCGTCCCGGAGATCGACGTACCGGGCCACTCGCAGGCCGCCATCGCCGCCTACCCGGAACTCGGCAACGCCGACGTCGTCGACACCGCCGCCCTCCCCGTCTGGGACACCTGGGGCATCTCCGCCAACGTACTGGCTCCCACCGACACCACCCTGCGCTTCTACGAGGGCGTCTTCGAGGAGGTCCTGGAGCTCTTCCCCGCGGACGCCGCGGAGTTCTCGCACTTCGTCCACGTCGGCGGCGACGAGTGCCGCAAGGAGCAGTGGTCCGGGTCGGTGACCGCCAAGAACCGCATGGCGGACCTCGGCCTGGCCGACGAGGATCAGCTGCAGGCGTGGTTCATCGGCCATTTCGACGCCTGGCTCGCCGCGCGCGGGCGCCGCCTCATCGGCTGGGACGAGATCCTGGAGGGCGGACTCGCGCCGGGCGCCGCCGTCTCCTCCTGGCGCGGCTACGCGGGCGGTGTCGCCGCCGCGCGGGCCGGCCACGACGTGGTCATGTGCCCGGAGCAGTACGTGTACCTGGACCACCGTCAGGCCCCGGGCGAGGACGAGCCGGTGCCGATCGGCTACGTGCGCACCCTGGAGGACGTCTACCGCTTCGAGCCCGTGCCGGACGGGCTGAGCGACGCCGAGGCCCGGCACGTGCTGGGCACCCAGGCCAACGTGTGGACCGAGGTGCTGGAGGACGCCGCGCGCGTGGACTACCAGGCCTTCCCCCGGCTCGCGGCCTTCGCGGAGGTCGCCTGGAGCGCGCTGCCCGCCCCGGCGGAACGGGACTTCGCCGGCTTCGAACGCCGGATGACCGCCCACTACCGGCGGCTCGACGCCCTCGGTGTCGCCTACCGGCCGCCCGCCGGACCCCGTCCCTGGCAGCGCCGCCCCGGCGTGCCCGGCCGCCCGATCGACGGGCCGCCGCCGGTCCGCTGAGCGGCGCCCGCCTGCCGCTGACCGCCGCCGGCCGCTGACCGGCGCCCGCCGCCGGCCGGTCACCGGCGAGCGGCCCTCCCGAACCCTCGAACAGGTAACGGGAAAACCCCGGCAGTATCACCGAAGAGTGGCAATCGGCACGCACCGGTGATGCCGTGTGAAAACGGACCATCTCCCCGGTGAGGTGGGCGAATGTCTCCTAGCGGACCCCCGCGTTCGGGCGTTGCGAAGATGTGCCAGAGTTGCGTCGTCCGCCCTGTCAGCACGTACCGTACGGCAGCACAGGCGGGACCAGGTGGGGCAGCGGGAAGGGGCAGCCGGTTTGACCACGCACGCACCGCAGGCGGCGCAGGCCGTCACGCTGCCCACGACGCTGGACGAGGCCGTGGCGGCCCTCACCGCCGTGCCCGCCGCCGTCCCCGTGGCGGGCGGCACCGACCTCATGGCCGCCGTCAACTCCGGCCAGCTCAGGCCCGCCGCGCTGGTGGGCCTCGGCCGGATCAGCGAGATCCGCGGCTGGCAGTACCAGGACGGCCACGCGCTGCTCGGCGCGGGCCTCACGCACGCGCGCATGGGCCGCCCCGACTTCGCGGCACTGATCCCGGCGCTCGCCGCCGCCGCGCGCGCCGCCGGCCCGCCGCACATCCGCAACGCGGGCACCCTGGGCGGCAACATCGCCTCGGCCGCCCCCACCGGGGACGCGCTGCCGGTGCTGGCCGCCCTGGAGGCGACGCTGATCATCGCGGGCGCGGGCGGAGCCCGCCGGGAGATCCCGGTGTCGCACCTGCTGGCCGGCATGGAGATGCTGCGCGGCGGCGAGCTCATCGGCTACGTGCGCGTACCGCTGCTGCACGCCCCGCAGGTCTTCCTCAAGGCGACCGGACGCACCGGCCCGGGCCGCGCGCTGGCCTCCGTGGCCCTGGTCCTCGACCCCGCCCGGCGGGGTGTGCGCTGCGCCGTCGGGGCCATCGCGCCGATGCCGCTCAGGCCCCTGGAGGCCGAGGAGTGGGTCGCCCGGCTCATCGACTGGGACAACGACCGCGCGCTCGTCCCGGAGGCCCTGCACGCCTTCGGGGAGTACGTCGCCGCGGCCTGCATCCCCGACCCGGCCCCCGAGTCCGACGGCTCGGTGACCCCGCTTCCGCCCGCCGTACTGCACCTGCGGCGAACCGTCGCCGCACTGGCCCGACGAGCACTGGGGAGGGCGCTGTCGTGACCGACGACCAGCACGGAGAGGGCACGCCCCAGGGCGGCGGACGCTGGAACCCGCTGCCCCAGGGCGACTACGACGACGGCGCCACCGCCTTCGTCAAGCTCCCCGAGGGCGGCATCGACGCCCTGCTGTCCGGCGACAGCCCGCTGGCCGCGCCCGGACACGGCTACGTGCCGCCGCAGATCACGGCCGCGCACACCGAAGGCGCCCAGGACACCTGGCCCGCGCCCGGCGGCGGTGCCCAGTGGCCCGACCCCGGCGCCGCGCCGGCCCAGCCGGGGGCCGCGGACGACCGGTTCACGTACCAGCCCGGTGCCACCCAGCACTGGACCTTCGAGGAGCCCGCGGCCCCGGCCGCCCCGGGACACGACGTCACCGGGCAGTGGTCCATCCCCGTCGCCGGCGGCGACCTCCCGGACGAGTCCGGCGAGTACACCACGTCCTCGCTGGTCGAGCAGTGGGGCGGCACCCCGCCGGCCACCCTGCCCGGCGGCGCCCCGGCACCCTGGGCGACGGACGGCGCGGGCCGCTCCTGGGGCGCCCCGGCCGACCCGCGGCCCGCCACCGACCCCACCGACCCCGTCGGCCACCCGCCCCTGCCGGACCACACCGGCGCCCACCCGGCGGGCGGCACCGAGCCACCGACGCCCCACGCGGGCGGCGCGTACGCACCGGGGAACGGCTACGCGCCCGAGGACGGGTACGCGCCCGAGGACGGCTACGCGCCCGAGGACGGGTACCGGCCGGAGGACGGTCATGCGCCTGGAGACGGGTACGCGGCCGAGGACGGGTACCGGCCGGGAGACGGCCATGCACCGGAGGACGGCCACGCACCGGAGGACGGCCACGGGCCGGGGGACGGCCACGCGGCGGAGGACGGGTACGGGCCGGCGGACGGCTACGCGCCGCAGGACGGCTACCTTCCGGCGGACGGCCACGGCCACGGCCCCGAGGGCGGGTACGCGCACGGTCCCGCCGGCCACGACGCGGACGACGGCACCGGGGAGGCCGGAAGGCAGCCGGAGGCGGGGCCCGCGGACGCGGAGCACACCGGGGCCGGGCCCCTCGAGGCCGGTCACGGGCACGCGGGCGCCGAGGGCGGTCACGCTGCGGACGGGCACGCCGATGCCGGGCCGGTGGACGGTTCTCACGCCGGTGCCGCGCACGCCGGTGCCGGCCACCCGGACGGCGCTCACGGCGACTTCGGACAGGCCGGACCCGGACAGGCCCGACCCGGACAGGCCCGACCCGGACAGGCCCGACCCGGACAGGCCGGACCCGGACAGGCCGGACCCGGACAGGCCGGACCCGGTTCCGCCGAGCACGCCGGGCGCCCCGACGACACGCCCGGGGACGTCCGCACGCCCGGGGACGTCGTCGCACAGGCCGGTGCCGCCGAGCCGCTCCCGGCCGGGCAGCGGCACGCCCAGCCCGGACCGGCGCCCGAGGCGGCGGCCCACGACCTCGCGCAGGCCCCGGCACGCCCCGCAGACGGCCCCGCGCGCCACGACGGGCCGGCGGACGCGGCCACCGTCCCCGAGCCCGCCACGACGCATCCCACCGCCGAGCCGGCGGCCCCCCACGGCCCGGTGGCGGCCGGCGACGCCGCGGACCAGGCCGGCCCGCCGGTGCCCGGCGCCACGGACACGCCCGCCCACGGCGTGACGGAACAGCCCGCCCCCATCCCGACCGACGTCGACCAGGCCGGCTCCCCGGCCGTTCCGGAGGCCGGGCGGTCCACCGACCCGGCGGCGCCGGAACACGCGCGCGTACCGGACGAGGCGGCCGTACCCGCCGGCGCCGGAGCGTCCGAGGGGGCCGTACCCGCCGGCGCCGGAGCGGCCGAGGGGGCCGTACCCGCCGGCGCCGGAGCGGCCGGCAGCCCGGAGGCCGCCGCCGACGGTGCCGCCGACGGTCGTGCCCTCGACGGTGCCGCCGATGGTGCCGCCGACGGTCGTGCCCTCGACGGTGCCGCCGATGGTGCCGCCGACGGTCGTGCCCTCGACGGTGCCGCCGCCGACGGGGAAGTCCTCGCCGGAGGTGCCGCCGACGACGGTGATGCCGCCGGGGACGCCGAGCAGCCGGCCGTGCCCCACTCCCCGCACGACGACCACCCCCTCGCCTCCTACGTCCTGCGCGTCAACGGCGCCGACCGCCCGGTCACCGACGCCTGGATCGGTGAGTCCCTGCTGTACGTGCTGCGCGAACGGCTCGGCCTGGCGGGTGCCAAGGACGGCTGCTCCCAGGGCGAGTGCGGGGCGTGCAACGTGCAGGTGGACGGCCGCCTGGTGGCCTCCTGCCTGGTCCCGGCGGTCACCGCGGCCGGCAGCGAGGTACGGACGGTCGAGGGGCTGGCCGCCGACGGACAGCCCTCCGACGTGCAGCGCGCCCTCGCCCGCTGCGGGGCCGTGCAGTGCGGTTTCTGCGTGCCGGGCATGGCGATGACCGTCCACGACCTGCTGGAGGGCAACCCGGCGCCGACCGAGCTGGAGACCCGCCAGGCGCTGTGCGGCAACCTGTGCCGCTGCTCCGGCTACCGGGGCGTCCTGGAAGCCGTCAAGGAAGTCGTCGCCGAACGGGAGGCGACCCAGGCCGGCGCCGGCACGGACCCGGACGAGACGCGCATCCCGCACCAGGCGGGCCCCGGCTCCGGCGGTGTCCACCCGTCGGCGTTCGAGGCGCCGGGCGCCTTCGACACCCCGCGGACCGCCCCGGACGGCTACGACGCCCACGGCGGCCCGTACGGCGACGCCCCCGCCCCGTACGGCGACGCCCCCGCCCCGTACGGCGACGCCCCCGCCCCGTACGGTGACCAGCCCGACTCCTACGGCGCGTCGCCCGACCCCTACGGCGCCCCGCCGGGACCGCAGGACCAGCACTACGGCCAGGACGGAGGCCAGGCGTGAGCAACGAAGCCGGCACCGCGACCACCGCCGCGGACCCCGCACCCGCGGCCGAGCCGTTGCCGCACGGCCTCGGCTCCTCCCTGCCGCACGCCGACGCCCGCGCCAAGACCGAGGGCACCTTCCCGTACGCGGCCGACCTGTGGGCCGAGGGCCTGCTCTGGGCGGCCGTGCTGCGCTCCCCGCACGCGCACGCGCGCATCGTGTCCATCGACACCACCCACGCGCGCGAGATGCCCGGCGTCCGCGCCGTCATCACCCACGAGGACGTGCCCGGGACCCCCCGCCACGGCCGGGGCACACCCGACCGGCCGGTGTTCGCCTCGGAGGTCGTACGGCACCACGGCGAGCCCATCGCCGCGGTCGCCGCCGACCACCCGGACACCGCGCGGATGGCCGCCGCCGCCGTCATCGTCGAGTACGAGGTGCTCGACCCGGTCACCGACCCGGAACAGTCCTTCGAGGCCGAGTCGCTGCACCCCGACGGCAACCTTATCCGGCACATCCCGCTGCACCACGGCGACCCGGAGGCGGTCGGCGAGGTCGTGGTCGAGGGGCTGTACCGCATAGGGCGCCAGGACCCGGCCCCGATCGGCGCCGAGGCCGGTCTCGCCGTGCCGCGTCCCGACGGCGGGGTGGAGCTCTACCTGGCCTCGACCGACCCGCACACCGACCGCAACACCGCCGCCGCCTGCTACGGACTGCCCCCCGATCGGGTGAAGATCGTCGTCACCGGGGTGCCCGGCGCCACGGCGGACCGCGAGGACCAGGGCTTCCAGCTGCCGCTCGGGCTGCTCGCGCTCAGGACCGGCTGCCCGGTGAAACTCACCGCCACGCGCGAGGAGTCCTTCCTCGGCCACGCCCACCGCCACCCGACCCTGCTGCGCTACCGCCACCACGCCGACGCCGAGGGCAGGCTGGTCAAGGTCGAGGCGCAGATCCTGCTGGACGCGGGCGCGTACGCCGACACCTCCGGCGACGCGCTGGCCGCCGCGGTCTCCTTCGCGTGCGGACCGTACGTCGTCCCGAACGCCTTCATCGAGGGCTGGGCCGTGCGCACCAACAACCCGCCCTCCGGCCATGTGCGCGGCGAGGGCGCCATGCAGGTGTGCGCCGCCTACGAGGCTCAGATGGACAAGCTGGCGAAGAAGCTGGGCCTGGACCCGGCCGAACTGCGCCTGCGCAACGTCCTGGCCACCGGTGACGTCCTGCCGATCGGCCAGACGGTCACCTGCCCGGCGCCGGTCGCCGAACTCCTCCAGGCGGTACGGGACTTCCCGCTGCCCGCGCTGCCCAAGGACACCCCCGAGGAGGAGTGGCTGCTGCCCGGCGGCCCCGAGGGCGCGGGCGAACCGGGCGCGGTGCGCCGGGGCGTCGGCTACGGCCTGGGCATGGTGCACATGCTCGGCGCGGAGGGCGCCGACGAGGTGTCCACGGCGACGGTCAAGGTCCACGACGGCATCGCCACCGTGCTGTGCGCGGCGGTGGAGACCGGGCAGGGCTTCACCACCCTGGCCCGGCAGATCGTCCAGGAGACCCTGGGGGTCGAGGAGGTCCACGTCGCCCCCGTCGACACCGACCAGCCGCCGGCCGGCGCGGGCTGCCGGGGGCGGCACACCTGGGTCTCCGGCGGCGCGGTGGAGCGGGCGGCCAAGATGGTCCGCGCGCAACTGCTCCAGCCGCTGGCGCACAAGTTCGGCATGTCCACCGAGCTGCTCCAGATCACCGACGGCAAGATCACCTCGTACGACGGTGTCCTCTCGACGACCGTCGCCGAGGCGATGGAGGGCAAGGAACTGTGGGCCACGGCCCAGTGCCGCCCGCACCCCACCGAGCCGCTGAACGCCGCCGGCCAGGGCGACGCCTTCGTGGGCCTCGCGTTCTGCGCGATCCGCGCGGTGGTGGACGTCGACGTCGAGCTGGGCTCGGTCCGGGTGGTGGAGCTCGCGGTCGCCCAGGACGTCGGCCGGATCCTCAACCCCGCCCAGCTGGCCGCCCGTATCGAGGCCGGCGTCACCCAGGGCGTGGGCATCGCCCTCACCGAGAACCTGCGCACCCCGCGCGGCCTGGTCCGCCACCCCGACCTGACCGGTTACGCCCTGCCGACCGCCCTGGACGCCCCCGACATCCGGATCGTCAAGCTGGTCGAGGAACGGGACGTGGTCGCCCCCTTCGGCGCCAAGTCGGTCAGCGCGGTCCCGGTGGTGACGGCCCCGGCGGCGGTCGCCTCCGCCGTCCGTGCCGCCACCGGCCGCCCGGTCAACCGCCTCCCGATCCGCCCGCAGGCGGCGGTGGTCACGGACCGGTGACCGCGCCCGGCACGGTCGCCCGCACGTGACGCAACGGGCCCGGCCCGCCGGACGTCCTCCCTCGTGAGGGCCGTTGTCAGTGGGGCGGCGTAAGGTGCCGAGCAGTGGGGGCACCTGCCCGGGGCCGCGCACGACGGTGTGCGCACGCCTGTCACGCACGGGGAGATCGCGGGGGAGCGATGAGCACGACCGACGCCGAACTTCCGGCGATCACGCTGACCGAGGCGGAGCTGGACCGCCATGTCACGCACGCGCCGACGCGCGGCCTGCTCACGGGCCCCGGCCTGCCCGCCCGGACCGACCTGCTGACCTTCTCCCCGCTGCGCAAGCACGGCCTGCGCACGCTGGCCGACGCCGCCGACGCCCCCTTCCGGCTGGCCGAGGAGCTGCGGGGCCGCCTGGTGATAGGCGAACTGCTCACCCCGGCCGGCATGGAGCGCGAGTCGATCCTGCTCGACGGCGCCACGGGCGAGATCACGACGGCCTATCTCTTCGCCCCGTCCGACCAGCGCCCCTTCGCCCCCTCCCTCGCCACGCTGCTGCGCTTCGCCGCGGTGACCGAGGAACTGGCGGGCCTGCGCGGCCGGTTCGCCTCCCTGGCGGGACACCACGGCCCGAAGACGGTCGCCGAGGCCACCCGCGGCCTCCTCGCGCTCTTCGAGGAGGGCACGCACGGCGAGGTCCCGCCGTACTGGAAGGCGGCGGCCGTGATCCGCCCCCTCGCCCTGGTCGCCGGGCCCGGTACGGCCTCGGAGCTCACCCTGGACGTCCCCGCCCGCGTCCTGGAACAGGAGTTCGGGCACGGCCGGGTGGCCCGGTTCGAGGAGGTGGACTTCCCGCGGACGCTCACCCACGAGCCGACGCGCCGCTTCCTGCGCGAGACGGGGCTGCCGGAGGAGGCGGTGTTCTTCCGCGCCGACACGGACGTCCCGCTGCCGACGCTCCGCGAGTACGTCACCGAGGAGGCCCCCGGCCGCCGGCACCTGGAACTCCCCGCCCACTGCGACCACTTGATCCGCCTCGGCCACCTCCTTGAGGACCACAGCCTGGTGGTCGACGGCAGAACGGGCACGGTGCTGACCTTCAGCGAACGGGACGCGACACTCCACGCCCTCAACACCGACGTCTCCACGCTCGCGTTCACCCTGTGGCTCATCCACCACGAGCGCACGATCGACACCCACCTGGCCCGCGAACTGGCGACCACCGCCTACGACCAGCTGGCCGCCGCCATGCTCCACACCCTGAACACGCTGGACCGAACCGGCACCCAGCCCGACACGACCTGGCACTACTGGACACAACTCCTCCAGGACGAGACACGCGGCGCGCTCTGACCCCCCGACCCGGTGCAATCCGGCTTCCCCTCACTCGGCGTGTCCGCACCGCCTTACCGTGGACCGTGACGACGCCCTGAAGAGTTGAGGCGAGCGGGCGGAAGGGAACGGCGCCTTCAGACTTCCCCGCCCGTCAGGGTGCCGATCACGTCGATGCCGCCCGCCTCGTGGAGGGAGGTGGGCAGCCCCAGCGTCCCGCACTGGTTCCCCGGGCTGCCGACGGGCAGGACGACACCGAGGCCGGCGGCGGTGCCACTGTGCCGCGTCGTGCCGCCGCCGGCGCGTGGGTCGCCGTGGTTGGTGCAGGCGTTGCCGAAGGCCGGATCACCGAAACCGATGACCGAGGTGGCGGCAGCGGGAGTCGCGGCGGCGAGGGCGCTGAAGGCCGAGACGAGCAGCGGCAGCCCGCAGGCGAGGTGAGTACGGTGCATGCACTGCCCAACGCACAACGCCACGGTCCGGACACGAGCCCGGCCCATGGCGCCGCGATGGAGGCCGTGGCGGGAATCGAACCCACGTAACTCGCTTTGCAGGCGAGCCCCTAAACCACTCGGGCACACGGCCGTGTTCTGTTGTCGTTCTCGGCCGTGGTGGGAGTCGGACCCACGTGGCTCCCCGCGAGCGGAGCTCGCTGTCGGGTGCAGTGCAGGCGAGCCCCTGAACCACTCGGGCACACGGCCGTGTTCTGTTGTCGTTTTCGGCCGTGGTGGGAGTCGGACCCACGTGACTCCCCGCGAGCGGAGCTCGCTGTCGGGTGCAGTGCAGGCGAGCCCCTGAACCACTCGGGCACACGGCCGTGTTCTGTTGTCGTTCTCGGCCGCGTCACGGCCGTGTTCGTGAGGAGAACGTACGGGGGTGGGCGGGCGGGGCTCAAGGGGTTGGGGTGGGGTGCAACGGGACTGCCATACGGCGTTCATGAAACGGGGGTGTAGGACCAAGGGTGGAGGGGAGGTCGGGCTACTGACAGGGGCCAAACGGGGTTGTGGGCCTTACTCTGGCGGCATGAGCGCCCTCGAGTCCCGTGACCCGGACGTCCTCGCCTCCACCGCCGCGCGGGACGACGGGGTGCTGAGCCGCGCATACCGGGCGCTCAGTGTCGGCATCGTGTCCGTCGTGGTGCTGATCGCCTTCGAGGCGACCGCCGTCGGCACCGCCATGCCCGTCGCCGCCCGGGAGCTGCACGGCGTGGCGCTGTACGCGTTCGCCTTCTCCGGATACTTCACGACCAGCCTCTTCGGGATGGTGCTCGCCGGGCAGTGGTCCGACCGCCGGGGCCCGCTCGGTGCGCTGACCACCGGCATCGGCGCCTTCGCCGCGGGGCTGGTCGTCGCCGGGACCGCGCGGGAGATGTGGGTGTTCATCCTCGGCCGGGCCGTGCAGGGGCTGGGCGGCGGGCTGGTCATCGTGGCGCTGTACGTCGTCGTCGGCCGCGCCTACCCCGAGCGGCTGCGGCCCGCGATCATGGCCTCCTTCGCCGCCGGCTGGGTCGTACCGTCCATCGTCGGCCCCCTCGCCTCCGGCGCCGTCACCGAGCACCTCGGCTGGCGCTGGGTCTTCCTCGGCATCCCGGCCCTCGTCGTCTTCCCGCTCGCCCTCGCCCTGCCGCAGATACGCCGGCGGGCGTCCGGGCCGGTGGACGCGGGAGCCGGATCCGCCGCCCTCGACCGGCGGCGGATCCGGCTCGCGCTCGGCATCTCCCTCGGCGCCGGACTCCTCCAGTACGCCGCCCAGGACCTGCGGCCCCTCGCGCTGCTGCCCGGACTGGCCGGTGCCGCGCTGCTCGTGCCCGCCGTGCTGGGCCTGCTGCCGCGCGGTACCTACCGGGCCGCCCGCGGCCTGCCCTCCGTCGTCCTGCTGCGCGGGCTGGCCGCCGGTTCCTTCATCGCCGCCGAGTCCTTCGTGCCGCTGATGCTGGTCACCGAGCGCGGATTGCCGCCGACGCTCGCCGGCTTCTCGCTGGCGGCCGGCGGCGGGACGTGGGCGCTGGGATCGTTCGTCCAGTCCCGGCCGCGGGTGACGCCGTACCGGGAGCGGCTGATGACCTTGGGGATGGTGCTGGTCGCCGTGGCGATCGTCACCGCGCCGAGCGTGCTCGTGCACTCCGTGCCCGTGTGGATCGTCGCCGTCGCCTGGGCGGTCGGCTGCTTCGGGATGGGGCTGGTGATCTCGTCCGGCAGCGTCCTGCTGCTGGAGCTGTCCGCCCCGGAGGAGGCCGGCGCCAACTCCGCCGCCCTCCAGATCTCCGACGCCCTCGCCAACGTGGTCCTCCTGGCCGCGACCGGCGCGGCTTTCGCCGCGCTGGGCGGCGGCAGCACCGCGCACGGCACGGCCACGGCGGCCGGCACCGGCCATCCCGCCGCCTTCGCCGCCGTCTTCCTGCCCATGGCGGCCGTGGCGCTGGCGGGGGCCTGGGTGACCCGCCGCCTGCCCCCACGGTGACCGGTCACCCCACGTGACCTGCCAAGCAGTGTGCGTGCAGGGGCAGCTGGGGCCGCTGTGACGTGGCTCCCACCCGCGGGCGACCCGGCCTCGTTCGCGCGTTGACGGCGCCGCGGCGCCGGTAGGGTGGCCCGGTTGTCATACGTAGCCGAGCCCCCGACCACTGATCCCCGGAGACCGTGACTACCACCGCCGCATCCTCCGCTTCCTCCACCCATTCCCACCACCTCTCGCCCGCTTTCCCGGGCCGGGCCCCGTGGGGCACCGCCAGCAAGCTGCGCGCCTGGCAGCAGGGGGCGATGGAGAAGTACATCCAGGAGCAGCCGCGTGATTTCCTCGCCGTCGCCACGCCCGGCGCCGGCAAGACGACCTTCGCCCTGACGCTGGCCTCCTGGCTGCTGCACCACCACGTGGTCCAGCAGGTGACCGTGGTCGCACCCACCGAGCACCTGAAGAAGCAGTGGGCGGAGGCCGCGGCCCGGATAGGGATCAAGCTCGACCCGGAGTACAGCGCGGGCCCGCTCGGCCGGGAGTACGACGGGGTCGCCGTGACGTACGCCGGTGTGGGTGTGCGCCCGATGCTGCACCGCAACCGGGTCGAGCAGCGCAAGACCCTCGTGATCCTGGACGAGATCCACCACGCCGGTGACTCCAAGTCCTGGGGCGAGGCGTGCCTGGAGGCGTTCGAGCCGGCCACCCGCCGGCTGGCGCTGACCGGTACGCCGTTCCGCTCCGACACCAACCCGATCCCCTTCGTGACGTACGAGGAGGACAACGCCGGGATCCGCCGCTCCGCCGCCGACTACACGTACGGCTACGGCTCCGCCCTGGCGGACGGGGTCGTCCGGCCGGTCATCTTCCTCTCCTACAGCGGCAACATGCGCTGGCGCACGAAGGCCGGAGACGAGGTCGCCGCCCGGCTCGGCGAGCCGATGACCAAGGACGCGGTCAGCCAGGCGTGGCGCACGGCGCTCGACCCGCGCGGCGACTGGATGCCGAGCGTGCTGCGCGCCGCCGACCAGCGGCTGACCGAGGTCCGCAAGGCCATCCCGGACGCGGGTGCGCTGGTCATCGCCTCCGACCAGGACTCCGCCCGCGCGTACGCCAAGCTCATCCGGGAGATCACCGGCACGAAGGCGACGCTCGTGCTCTCCGACGACGCCGGCGCCTCGAAGAAGATCGACGAGTTCAGCGCCAGTACCGAGCGGTGGATGGTCGCCGTGCGGATGGTGTCCGAGGGCGTCGACGTACCGCGGCTGGCGGTGGGCGTGTACGCCACGACCATCTCGACGCCGCTCTTCTTCGCGCAGGCCGTCGGGCGTTTCGTACGGTCCCGGCGGCGCGGCGAGACCGCGTCCGTGTTCCTGCCCACCGTGCCCGACCTGCTGACCTTCGCCAACGAGATGGAGAAGGAGCGGGACCACGCCCTGGACAAGCCCAAGAAGGAGGGCGAGGAGGACCCGTACGCCGAATCCGAGAAGGAGATGGAGGAGGCGAACAAGGAGCAGGACGAGGACACCGGCGAGCAGGACATGCTGCCCTTCGAGGCGCTGGAGTCCGACGCCGTGTTCGACCGGGTGCTGTACGACGGCGCCGAGTTCGGCATGCAGGCCCATCCCGGGAGCGAGGAGGAGCAGGACTACCTGGGCATCCCGGGGCTGCTGGAGCCCGAGCAGGTGCAGTTGCTGCTCCAGAAGCGGCAGGCACGGCAGATCGCGCACAGCCGGAAGAAGCCGGACACCGAGGCCGACCTGCTGGAGCTGCCGGCCGAGCGGCGGCCGGTGGTCACGCACAAGGAGCTGATGGAGCTGCGCAAGCAGCTGAACACCATGGTCAGCGCGTACGTGCACCAGAGCGGCAAGCCGCACGGCGTGATCCACACCGAGCTGCGTCGGGTGTGCGGGGGGCCGCCGAGCGCGGAGGCGACGGCGGGGCAGCTGCGGCAGCGGATCGCCAAGATGCAGGAGTGGGCCACGCGGATGAGGTGACGGGCCCGCCGCTCCGGCCGGCCCGGCCGCCGCGAAGGCTCCCGACACGGGTGTTCCGGCCCCCGACGGCCGGGCCGGAACCCCCCGCAGGGCCCCCTGTGGGGTGTGCGTATCCGGACGAATGCAGGCAGGCCGGATCTGGTCTTGCCCGGATTCTGGACGAAGACTTCCGCTCAGCGAACCGGCTTCGCTACTGTCCCGCTACGCAACGCCCCGTGGCAGCGCCGCCGCGGAGCGCAGCCGTGAAGCGACATGGCCCGGAGCCGCCGGACCTTCCTGCCGATCGGCGGCCTCTGAAGCGCGTCGCCGACGGGACTCGGCGACGCATCCGTCGCCCAGGGGTCCGCCGACCTCACCACCAAAGGAGTGGGCGTCGTGACCGCGGAGACCTCTCAGACGCTCGACCGGGGACTGCGCGTCCTCAAACTGCTCGCCGACACGGACCACGGGCTGACCGTCACCGAGTTGTCCACCAAACTGGGCGTGAACCGGACCGTGGTGTACCGGTTGCTCGCCACGCTGGAGCAGCACGCGCTCGTACGCCGTGACCTGGGCGGGCGAGCCCGGGTCGGCCTCGGGGTGCTGCGGCTGGGACGCCAGGTGCACCCGCTGGTCCGCGAGGCCGCGCTGCCCGCGCTGCGGTCGCTGGCCGAGGACATAGGCGCGACGGCACACCTGACGCTCGTGGACGGTTCCGAGGCGCTCGCCGTCGCGGTGGTGGAACCCACCTGGACCGACTACCACGTGGCCTACCGGGCCGGTTTCCGGCATCCGCTGGAACGCGGAGCGGCCGGCAAGGCCATCCTGGCCGCGCGGCAGTCGCCGTCCGCCGACCCCGGGTACACGCTCACGCACGGTGAGCTGGAGGCGGGCGCGAGCGGGGCCGCGGCGCCGCTGGTCGGGGTGACCGGGGTCGAGGGCAGCGTGGGTGTGGTGATGCTGGCGGACGCCGTGCCGGAGCGGGTCGGGGCGCGGGTGGTGGAGGCGGCCCGCGAGGTCGCCGAGGCCCTGCGCTGAGCGAACGGGCCCGCCGGCTCTCCGGCTCGCGGGGGTGCCCGTGCCGGCCGGCCTGCCGGCCCCCACCCTCCGGCCGGCCTGTCGACCCCGGCTCTTTGGCCGGGCGGCCAACCCCTGCCCCCCGTCTTTGGCCGGTCCGCACACCCGTTGGCGTTCCCCCGTCCGCATCATCGAGGACCCGCGTGCGCACACCGCGTCCGCCCGGACCCCGGGGGGAAGACCTCGTATGACCCGTCTCGATCTCACCGCCGACGTCGTCGGACTCACCCGTGCCCTCGTCGACCTGCCCTCCGAGAGCGGACGGGAGGCGGACATCGCGGACGCCGTCGAAGGGGCCCTGCGGGCACTGCCCCACCTCGCCGTCGAGCGCGTCGGCGACTGCGTCGTCGCCCGGACCGGGCTCGGGCGGTCCGGACGGGTACTGATCGCCGGCCACCTGGACACCGTGCCGGCCGCCGGGAACCTGCCCTCCCGGCTCGCCGACGGGCGGGTCCACGGGCTCGGCGCCTGTGACATGAAGGGCGGGCTCGCGGTCGCGCTGCGGCTCGCGGCCACCGTGCCGGAGCCCGCCCGCGACGTCACCTTCGTCTTCTACGAGTGCGAGGAGGTGGATGCGGAGCGGAACGGGCTCGGGCGGATCGCCGCCGCCCGGCCGGGACTGCTCCAAGACGCCGACCTCGCGATCCTCATGGAGCCCTCCGACGCCGGTGTCGAGGCCGGCTGCCAGGGCTTCCTCACCGCCGACATCGTGGTCAGGGGCGCCCGCGCGCACACCGCCCGCGCCTGGCGGGGCACCAACGCGGCACACAAGGCCGGGCGGGTGCTGCAGCGGCTCGACGCGCACGTCCCCGAGCGCGTCGTGATCGACGGCCTGGAGTACCGGGAGGGGCTGAGCGCCGTCGCCGTACGCGCCGGGGTGGCCGGCAACGTCGTACCCGACGAGTGTGTCGTGACCGTCAACGGCCGCTTCGCGCCCAGCCGTTCGCCCGCCGAGGCGGAGGCGTACGTGCGCGGGCTCTTCCCGGAGTACGAGGTGCGGATCACCGAGGTCGTCGGGGGCGCCCTGCCGCACCTCGACCGGGTCGGCGCCCTCGTCCGCGCGCTCGGCGCCGAGCCGCGGCCCAAGCTCGGGTGGACGGACGTCGCCCGGTTCGCCGCGCTCGGCGTGCCCGCGCTCAACTACGGCCCCGGAGACCCCTCGCTGGCGCACACGGCGGGGGAGTACGTCCCCGTGGACCACCTCCGGCGGTGCGAGAGCCGGCTCAGCGCGTGGCTGCGCGGATCCCGGCCAGCACCCGCAACTGGAGCCACAGTGTGAGCCGTTCGTCGGGGTCGTCCAGATCGATCCCGGCGTGCTCCCGGAGCTGTCTGAGGCGGTAGCGGCAGGTGTTGGGATGGACGGCGAGGAGTTTCGCCGCGCCCGCCATGTCGCAGCCCGCGTCGAACCAGCAGATCAGTGTGCGGGCGTATTCGGTGCCGTGCCCGGCGTCGTACGCCAGCACCCGCCGCCAGGCGCCCGCCCCCAGCTCACGGTGCTCGGCCATCACGTCGGCCAGCCGCAGCAGCGTCACCCGGGGCCGCACCTCCTCCACGGCGGCCACCGGCAGGTCCGCGTCCAGCACGCGCAGCACCAGGTCCGCGTCCGCCCGGGAGTCCGCCAACCCGGCCGGGCCCGGCACCACCTCGCCCAGCCCCGCCCGCACCGGCACCCGCAGCGCCTGCCCGGCCCGCGCCGCGATGTCCTCGGCGAGCCCGCGGTGCCGCTCCCCGGGGGCCGGCAGCACCGCGTACACCACCCCGTCGACCAGCACGCACGCCTGCCGGCCGTAGCGCACCTCGCACTGGAGGCGCACGACGTCCAGCAGCCGCAGCGCGGTGCGTTCGGCGTCCGGGACGCTCGCGGCGGAGTCCGGCACGAAGGCCGCCACCCGGGCCGGGCCGTCCACCCCCAGGCGGGCGGCCGCCGTCGCCGGTTCCGGCGCCGTGCCGTCCAGCAGCCGGCGCAGCAGGTCGCCGCCCCTGTGCCGGGCCAGCTCCCGCGCCGCACGGGCCCGCAGCAGCATCAGGGCGGCGGTGGAGGCGCCCTGGACGAGGGTGTCCTCGGCGTCCGGGGCGAGCGAGCCGCCGTCGATCACCCACACCGAGCCGAGGGTCTCGCCGCCGGCCCGCACCGGCATCGCCAGCCGGGGCAGGCCCGTACCGGTCAGCGCGGGCAGCCGCACCGGCCGGTCGGCGGCGAACAGCCGCCGGTACTGCTCGGTGTTCCCGGCGCTGGCCGGTACCTGCCGGCCGAGGATGCCCTGCCGGCGGTCCTCGTCCACGGGCTGGCCGGCGACCGTGGAGTAGGCGAGGATCCGCTGCTCCCGGTCCTCGATCGCGGTGGCCCCGCCGGCCGCCGTCGCGATCGCGTCGGCCAGCGCGAACAGGTCGCCGAGCCCGGTGTCGGCGGCGGCCTCCAGGAGGTCGCCGAGGGTGTTGGCGTCCACAGGGTCCTCGCTGCCGGTTGGCGGATGGGGCAACGAACGTACGCCCGTCTTGGCCGCCTGCACAACACGCGCCGGGCCGGCGGCGCCGAGACTCCTTCCCATGACAGCAGCAGTCACCGTCCGTACCGTCGACGACGTCGCCGGGCTCGCGGCCGTCGCCGACCACTTCAGCGACGTCTGGCAGACGCCCCGTACCGCCCCGCCCTACCCGGCCGAGGTCCTGCGCAGCCTGGTGCACGCCGGCGGCGCGGTGCACGCGGCCTTCGCCGGCCACCGGCTGGCCGGAGCCGCCGTGGCCGTCCTCGGCCCCGAGCGCAGCGCGTACTCGCTGGTGGCAGCCGCCGAGCGGGGTCTCGGGCAGGCCGTGAAACGGGCCCAGCGCGACTGGGCCGCCGAACTCGGCGCCACCTCCATGCGCTGGACCTTCGACCCGCTGGTCGCCCGCAACGCCCGCTTCAACCTGGTCAAGCTGGGTGCCGTCGGCACCGCGTACCTGGTCGACTTCTACGGCCCCATGGCCGACGGCGTGAACGACGGCGACGAGAGCGACCGGCTGACGGTGACCTGGGACCTGACGGCGACGGGGGAGCCGGACCCCGCGCCCGGCGGGGCGTATGGCGGGGCGTACGGCGGGGCGCCCGGCGGGGCGTACGGCGCCGGAGGGCGCGGATCCGTCGTCCGGACGGCTCCCGACGGCGGGCCGCTGCTGCGGCGCGGCGAGCGGCACGCGTGGTGCCGGGTCCCGGACGACGTGGTCGCGCTGCGGGCCGCCGATCCCGCGCTGGCGCTGCGCTGGCGGCACGCGCTGCGCGAGGTGTTCCTGGAGGCCTTCGCGGGAGGTTTCCGGGCCACCGGGATGTCCCGCGACGGCTGGTACACCCTCACCCGGACGGAGGGGGCCGCGTGAAGCTGGAGCGCGTGGAGATCGTGCACGTGGCGATCCCCCTGGTGACCCCGTTCCGCACGTCCTTCGGGACCATGACGGCGAAGGACACCTTCCTGCTGCGCGTCGTCACCGACCGCGCCGAGGGCTGGTCGGAGTTCGCCGCCGACCCCGAGCCGCTGTACTGCTCGGAGTTCGTGGCCGGCGCCGAGATCGTGCTGCGCGACTTCCTGCTGCCCCGGGTGGCCGCCCTGCCGCGGCTCGGCGCCGCCGCGCTGGCTCCCGCGATGGCGAAGATCAAGGGACACGAGCTGGCGAAGGCGGCCCTGGAGACGGCGGTCCTCGACGCCGAGCTGCGGTCCCACGGCATGTCGCTCGCCACCTACCTGGGCGCCGTGCGCGACCGGGTGCCCGCCGGGGTCTCCGTCGGGATCAAGGACTCGGTCCCCGAGCTGCTGGACGACGTGGCGCGTCACCTCGCCGAGGGCTACCTCCGCATCAAGCTGAAGATCGAGCCCGGCTGGGACGTCGAGCCGGTGCGCGCGGTCCGTGAGCGCTTCGGCGACGACCTCCCCCTCCAGGTGGACGCCAACACCGCCTACACCCTCGCCGATGCCGAGCACCTGCGGCGGCTGGACGCGTTCGGGCTGCTGCTGATCGAGGAGCCGCTGGAGGAGAACAACCTGCACGCCCACGCCCTGCTCCAGCGGCGCCTGGCCACCCCCGTCTGCCTGGACGAGTCCCTGCACCACGCCCGCGACACCGCCTCCGCGATCGCCATGGACGCCTGCCGGGTGGTGAACGTCAAACCCGCCCGGGTCGGCGGCTACCTGGAGGCGCGCCGGGTGCACGACGTCGCCCACGCGCACGGCGTGCCGGTGTGGTGCGGCGGCATGCTGGAGACCGGTATCGGCCGCGCGCCGAACCTGGCCCTGGCCGCGCTGCCCGGCTGCACGCTCCCCGGGGACACCTCGGCGTCCAGCCGCTACTTCGCGGAGGACATCACCGAGCCGTTCGTCCTCCAGGACGGCCACCTGCCGGTCCCGGACGGCCCCGGCATCGGCGTGACGCCCCTGCCGGAGGCCCTGCGCCGGTTCACCAGGCAACGGCGGGACCTCTACACCGGGTGAGGGCCGGGGGCCGGACGGAGCCGCCGGGTTAGATTGACCCCGTGCTCTCACGTCTCACACGCCCCCAGGCCCTCGCCGTCTGCGCACTGCCCGTCGCGGCCCTGCTCGCCACGGCGGCCCTCGCCCCGCTGCCCTTCTCGGTGGCGCAGCCCGGCACGACGGTGGACGTGCTCGGCGAGGACAGGGGCACGCCGGTGATCACCGTCACCGGCGCGGAGACCCGCAGGACCAGCGGGCAGCTGCGGATGACGACCATCGCCGCGACCGGCCCGGACGCCCGGGTGTCCCTCGGGGACGTGCTCGGCGACTGGTTCCGCACCGACCGGGCGGTCATGCCCCGCGACTCGGTCTACCCGAGCGGTGACACGGTGAAGGAGATCGAGAAGCACAACGTCGAGCAGATGCAGGAGTCCCAGGACGCGGCCGTCCAGGCGGCGCTGAAGTACCTGGACCTGAGCCCCCGCACGGTGAAGGTCGAGCTGGAGCTCGCCGACGTGGGAGGGCCGAGCGCGGGGCTGCTGTTCACCCTCGGGATCATCGACAAGCTCGACGGCGACGGCAGCGGCGGCGACCTCACCGGCGGCCGCACCGTCGCCGGCACGGGCACCATCGACGCCGCCGGCAAGATCGGCGCGGTCGGCGGGGTCGCGCTGAAGACACAGGCCGCGCGCCGGGACGGAGCCAGTGTCTTCCTCGTCCCCAAGGCGGAGTGCGCCGACGCCGAGGCGGAACTGCCCGAGGGACTGCGGCTGGTGCCGGTGACCGACCTGGACAGCGCGGTCGGCGCCCTGGTCGCCCTGGAGAAGGGCAAGGGGACGGTACCGAGCTGCTAGCCGGGGGCGGCCCCACCGCGGCGGCTCGGTACCGGGCCGCCGGCCGCGGGCGGGCCTACTTCCGTACGAACCCCTCCCGTTTCATCCAGTCCAGCGCCACCTGGTGCGGGTCCTCGCCATCGACGTCCACCCGCGCGTTGAGGGTCCGCGCCACCGTGTTGTCGAGCCTGCGGGTGACGGGAGCGATGACGGCCGCGATGGCCGGCCACTTCTCCAGCACCTTCGTGTTGACCACGGGCGTGGCGTTGTAGTCGGGGAAGAACTTCCTGTCGTCGTCCATCACCGCCAGGTCCATCGACGCGATGCGGCCGTCGGTGGTGAACACCTCGCCGTAGGCGCAGGCGCCCTTCGCCACCTGGGTGTAGATGATCCCGGTGTCCATCTGGGTGACGTCGCGGGCCGGCAGGCTCATGCCGTACGCCTGCTCCATGCCGGGCAGCCCGTCGGCCCGGTTGGCGAACTCGCCCTCCACGCACAGGGTGACCGCGCCCGGGTGCTTCCCGGCCAGCGCCGCCACCTCCGACAGGGTCCGGGTGCCGTACCGCCGGAACCGGGCCCGGTTCATGGCGAGGGCGTAGGTGTTGTTCAGCCGGGAGGGCGGCAGCCAGGTCAGCCCGTTGCGCAGGTCGGCGTCGCGCACGGCCCGCCACTGCCGCTCCGGGTCGGGGATCGGCGCGCTGTTGCCCAGATAGGTGATCCAGCCGGTGCCGGTGTACTCGAACTGGGCGTCCGCGTCCCCGCCTCGGACCGCCTCCCGGGACCCGATCGACCCCTGGATCCCGGTCCGGTCGACGACGTCGGCGCCGGCCGCCTGGAACGCGATGCCCATGATCGCGCCGAGGATCAGCTGCTCGGTGAACTCCTTGGAGGTGACGGTCAGCCGGGCGCCGGCGAGCGGCCGGTCCCGCCCGATCGAGCCTGGCCGCACGCCGTCGGCCATGGGCGAGCCGCTGGACAGCCCGCAGCCGGACGGCACCACGAGCAGCGCGGCCAGCAGCAGGCGGGTACGGCGGCTCGTGCGCGCGAACGGGGCGCGGCGGGCCGTCGTACGGCGTGCGGCCCCGGCCCGGTCCGCGGCACGTCTCATGCGCCCGCCTCCAGCCCCCGCGGCCGCAGCAGCACCTCCGCCAGCGAGGCCAGCCAGTCCACCAGCAGGGCCAGTGCCACGGTCAGCACCGAGCCGAGCACCAGCACCGGCATGCGCCGGGTGGTGATGCCCGTGGTGATCAGCGTGCCGAGGCCGCCGCCCCCGCCGAACACCGCCAGGGTGGCCGTACCGACGTCGAGGACCAGCGCGGTGCGGACGCCCGCGAGGATCAGCGGGACGGCGAGGGGGAGTTCGATCCGGGTCAGGACGCCGAGCGGCGACATGCCGATGCCCCGGGCCGCTTCCAGCAGGGTCGGGTCGTTGGCCCGGAGGCCGGCGATCGTGTTGGAGAGGACCGGCAGGACGGCGTAGACGATCATGCCGATCAGGGCCGCCTTCGTTCCGGTGCCCAGCCAGATGACGAGGAGGGCCAGCAGGCCGATCGCCGGGGTGGCCTGGCCTGCGTTGGCCAGCGCCATGGCCGCGGGGGAGGCCCTGCGGAACGCCCGCCGGGTCAGCAGGACGCCCAGCGGTACGGCGATGAGCAGCACGAAGAAGGTGGAGACCACCGTCAGGCGCACGTGCTGCCACAGTGCCTTGGAAACCTTGCCGCCCGACAGCGCGTTCGTGGCGATCGTGTCCAGGTCCGCCTGCCGGAACCACAGCCAGGTCGCGAGGAGGACGGCGATCAGGAACGCGGGCAGCACGGTCAGCCGCGGCCAGGACAGCTGCGGCCAGGACAGCCGGCGGCCCGGCGTGCGCGGGAGCGGCCGCGCCGCCTCGCGCCCGGCCGCACCGGCGTCGCGCCCGGCCGCACCGGCGTCGCGCCTGGCCGCACCGGCGTCGTGCCCGGCCGCACCGGCGTCGTGCCCGGCCGCACCGGCGTCGTGCCCGGCCGCACCGGCGTCGCGCCCGGCCGCACCGGCGTCGTGCCTGGCCCAGCCCGCGTCGCGGAGGCCCGGCCCCCGCACCTCGTTCCCGCCCTCCGGGCGCCGGGCGGTGCTCACGCCGTCGTCACCCCTCCGGGGTCCTCCTGGTCCGGACGCGTCTGCCGGGCGCGGGCCTCCACCAGGTCGTGCTCGGCCTCCATGGCCTCCAGCCGGTCGGCCTCCAGCAGCTCGTGCACGGAGTTCATCAGCGTCTCCATGTCGACCACGCCGAGGTACTCGCCGCGCCGCCCGGTCACCGCGACCCGGCCCGCGGCGTCGGTGAGCACGGCCTCCAGCGCGTCCCGGAGCGTGGCGTCCCGGCCCACCGTGTCGTGCACGGGCGTGCCCGCGCGGGCCAGCGAGCCGCGGGCCCGCACCAGGTCGCCGCGCCGCAGCCACTTGTGGGGCCGGCGGCGCCCGTCCAAGAGCAGGATCTCGCCGGTGCCGCTGCCGCGCAGGGAACCGAAGACCTGCGGGAGAGGGGTGTCCACGGTGACCGTCGGGTAGTCCCGCACCTCCACGTCCCGCACCCGGGTCAGGTTCAGCCGCTTCAGGGCCGCGCCGGCGCCGACGAACCCGGAGACGAAGTCGTCGGCGGGGTGGGTGAGGATCGCCTGCGGGGTGTCGAACTGGGCGATGCGCGAACGCTCGCGCAGCACCGCGATCCGGTCGCCCAGTCTGATCGCCTCGTCGAAGTCGTGGGTGACGAACACGATCGTCTTGTGCAGTTCGCGCTGGAGCCGGATCAGCTCGTCCTGGAGGTGGTCACGGGTGATCGGGTCGACCGCGCCGAACGGCTCGTCCATCAGCAGGACCGGCGGGTCGGCGGCGAGCGCCCGGGCCACGCCCACGCGCTGCTGCTGGCCGCCGGAGAGCTGGCGCGGATAGCGGCCGTGGAACTCGCCCGCATCCAGACCGACGAGGTCCAGCATCTCCTCGACCCGCTCCCTGATCCGCCCCTTGGGCCAGCCGGTCATCCTGGGCACCAGGGCGATGTTCTGGGCGACCGTCAGGTGCGGGAACAGCCCGGAGGACTGGATGGCGTACCCGACCTTGCGGCGCAGCTTCACCGGGTCGATGCCGGTGACGTCCTCGCCGTCGATGCGGATCCGCCCGCCGGTCGGCTCGATCAGCCGGTTGATCATCTTGAGCGTCGTGGACTTCCCGCAGCCGGACGGGCCGACGAAGACGACCGTCTCGCCCGCCCTGATCTCCATGCTCACGTCGTCCACCGCCGGCTGCGGATGGCCCGGGTACCGCTTGCTCAGGTTCTCCAGCTCGATCGTGGCCCCGTGCGAGGCGGCGGAGGTCGGCTCAGACACGGATCCCCCTGGGAATGGTCAGCCGCCCGATCAGCACGTACGCGGCGTCGAACAGCAGGGCGAGGACGATGATTCCGAGCGTGCCGGCGAGCACCTGGTTCAGCGCGTTCCTGCTGCCCAGCGAGGCGAGCCCGCGGAAGATCTCGTTGCCGAGGCCGGGACCGGAGGCGTAGGCGGCGATCGCGGCGATGCCCGTCAGCATCTGGGTGGAGACCCGGATGCCGGTCAGGATCGGCGGCCAGGCCAGCGGCAGCTCCACGCGCAGCAGCCGCATCGGCCCCGACATGCCGATGCCGCGCGCCGCGTCCACCAGCGCCGGGTCCACCCCGCGCAGGCCCACGATCGCGTTGCGCACGATCGGCAGCAGCCCGTACAGCGTCAGCGCGATCACCGTGGGCGGCACGCCCAGGCCGACGACCGGGACGAGCAGACCGATCATGGCGAGCGAGGGCACGGTGAGCAGGGTGGAGGTGGCGGTGGTGGCGAGGTCGCCCGCCCACTGCGAGCGGTAGGCGGCGACGCCGACGAGCACGCCGAGGAGGGTCGCCAGGACCATGCACTGCAAGACCGCGGCGGCGTGCTGGCCCGCGTCCGTGAGCAGCTGATGGTGCCGGCTGCCCAGGTACTCCCAGAAGTCCACCCGCGCTCACCCCCGGCTCGGCCTAGGTTCCTCCGCTGTCCCGGGCGGCCTGTTCCACCAGCGGGATGACCCGCAGCGGAACGGGGTTCTCCATGACGATCGCCGTGGAGGCCCGGACGATGCCATCAAAACCGACGACCCGGTCGATCACCCGTTGGAGATCGGCGTTCGAGCGGGCCACCAGACGGCACAGCATGTCCCCGCTGCCCGTGGTGGTCAGCAGCTCCAGCACCTCCGGCACGGTCGCCAAGTGCGCCCGGACATCGGGGCCTTGGCCCTGCCGGATCTGGAGCGTGGCGAACGCGGTCACCGGGTAGCCGAGGGCCGCCGGGTCCACCTGCGGACCAAAACCGCGGATGACTCCGTTCGACTGAAGCCGGTCGAGCCGCGCCTGCACGGTCCCCCGGGCCACGCCCAGCCGCCGGGACATCTCCAGCACCCCGATGCGCGGCTGCTCGGCCAGCAGCACGATGATGCGCCCGTCCAGATGATCGATCGCCACGGCACCCCCTGAGATGGTCATCCTGTACAGAAAGGCCGCCCAGACGGCCATATCACCTGGCAGATTGCACAGCGGAAAAGGAAACTATTGCGCACCTTGCAGAGCGGGGCCACCCTTCCGCTATGACGCAGACCACACACCACACTCCCGACACCGCACGGCAGGCCGACCCCTTCCCGGTCAAGGGAATGGACGCGGTCGTCTTCGCCGTGGGCAACGCCAAGCAGGCGGCGCACTACTACTCCACCGCCTTCGGCATGAAGCTGGTCGCCTACCGCGGACCGGAGAACGGCAGCCGCGAGACCGCCAGCTACGTGCTGGAGAACGGCTCCGCCCGCTTCGTCCTCACCTCGGTGATCAAGCCGAGCAGCCCCTGGGGCGAGTTCCTCGCCCAGCACGTGGCCGAGCACGGCGACGGCGTCATCGACCTGGCCATCGAGGTCCCGGACGCCCGCCGCGCCTACGCCTACGCCGTCGAGCACGGCGCGCGCGGCGTCACCGAGCCGCACGAGGTGAAGGACGAGCACGGCACCGTCGTCCTCGCCGCGATCGCCACCTACGGCGAGACCCGCCACACCCTGGTCGAGCGCACCGGTTACGACGGCCCCTACCTGCCCGGCTACGTCACCGCCAAGCCGCTCGTCGAGCCGCCGGCCCAGCGGACCTTCCAGGCCGTCGACCACTGCGTCGGCAACGTGGAACTCGGCAGGATGAACGAGTGGGTCGGGTTCTACAACAAGGTCATGGGCTTCACGAACATGAAGGAGTTCGTGGGCGACGACATCGCCACCGAGTACAGCGCGCTGATGTCGAAGGTGGTCGCGGACGGCACCCTCAAGGTCAAGTTCCCGATCAACGAGCCGGCCATCGCCAAGAAGAAGTCCCAGATCGACGAGTACCTGGAGTTCTACGGCGGCGCGGGCGTCCAGCACATCGCCCTGAACACCAACGACATCGTGCAGACGGTCCGCACCATGCGGGCGGCCGGCGTCGAGTTCCTCGACACCCCCGACTCGTACTACGACACCCTCGGCGAGTGGGTCGGCGACACCCGCGTGCCCATCGAGACCCTGCGCGAGCTGAAGATCCTTGCCGACCGCGACGAGGACGGCTACCTGCTCCAGATCTTCACCAAGCCGGTCCAGGACCGGCCGACCGTGTTCTTCGAACTCATCGAGCGGCACGGTTCGATGGGCTTCGGCAAGGGCAACTTCAAGGCACTGTTCGAGGCGATCGAACGCGAGCAGGCCAAGCGGGGCAACCTGTAGCCGACGGGTCCCCCGCCGGACGACCAGGGGGGACCGTGGAACAGCGCATCGACCTCGCCGCACCCGCGGCCCGCTGGCTGCGGCAGCTGAACACGCTGCGCGAACCCACGGTCCTCCAGTCCTTCGCCTTCGACGAGGTCCACCACCACCTCTACGTCCTCCAGCTCACCCCGGGCGGCCGGGACGCCGGCGACCTGTGCCTGAACCGCCTGGACCACACGGGCAGACGCCTGGGCCACATGTACCTCAGGGGCTTCGGGCACGGCGTGAGCATGGGCGTCCAGCACGACACCGACGGCACGGTCTGGATCTGGACCGAGGCGGACGCCCTGGACGGCCACGGCCGGGGCGTCACGCGCTTCCGGTTCGCCTCCGGCAGGACGCGCACGACGAAGGACGTCAAGGTCCGCCGTCCCATCGAGGGCTCCCGCAACAACCAGCCCACGGTCTGCCCGGCCACCGGCCGCATCGCGGTCCGCCACCGGCTGCGCGGCGTCCCGCGCTACCGCGTCTGGGACCTGGCCGCCTTCACCGCCCGCGACTACGCCTCCCCGCTCGCCGACTTCCCCCAGACCGGCGCCCACCCCGATCCCGGCGCCCCCTTCCAGGGCTTCGCCCTGCACGGCGACCACCTCTACCAGCTCGCGGGCAACGCCTACGACGCCCGCACCAACCCGCCCGCCGGCCACGGCAACACCTACCTGTCCTGCCTGGACGTGCGCACCGGCGAACTGCTGGAGCGCCGCCGCACGGAGGCGGCCCACTCCCTCGACCACCGCGAACCGGAGGGCCTCGCGGTGCGGAGCACGGGCACCCCGCGCCTGTACCTGGGGTTCGCGTCCGGGCAGGAGGGAGCGCGCAGGTTCTCGATCTACTACAAGCCCGGGGGCTGAGGGCACGCGGCCGACCGGGCCGCGGGCCCGGCACGATCGGTGAGACAGCCCCTAGGGAGCCTCCGCGGGCAGCGGCTCGTCCGGCACGTCCCCGAGGGAGGCCAGCGCGCCGCGGGCCTCGGCGGCCCCGAGCGGCGAGAAGTACGGATTGATCCGCAGCGCCTCCTGCAGATGCCGGCGCGCGGGCCCGTACCGCTCCAGCTCCGCCTCGATCACCCCCCGGTGGAACGCGTACAGCGCGCTGCGCACCCCGCCGCCCTTGGCCTTGTCCGTCGCGGCGGTCGCGTAGGCCAGCGCCTCCTCGTCCTCGCCGGCCCGGTGCAGCGCCCAGCCCAGCGCGTCGGCCACCTCGATCCCCGGCTGCCGCGCCCACTCCTGCCGGAGCCGCTCCACGCCGTCCCACGGATCCCCGTGGTCCGCCTCGAACCGACCGATCACCAGCGCTTCGTCGACCCCGCCGGCCACCGCCTGCCGCACCGCCGCCCTCAGCCGCTCGTACTGCTCCTCGGCGAGCCCGGTCCGCCCCAGCGACTCGTACAGCTCACCCAGTTCCAGCAGGCCGGCCGGGTCCGGCTGCCGGGCGAGCGCGGCCCGGTACCCGGCCAGCGCCTCGGACGTACGCCCCTGCGCGACCAGTGTGCGCGCCCGCCCGACCGAAGCCGCCCGCTGGTCGGGATCGAGCCGCAGCGCGGCCTCGAAGTGGCGCAGCGCGTCCGGCAGGTCCCCGCGCTCCCAGGCCAGCTGGCCGAGGCCGGCCAGCCAGGCGGCCTGCTCGGCGGGGGTGCGGGCGGCGGCGGCCGCGTCGGTCAGCTGGGCCACCGCGTCCTCGCGCCAGCCCCGGTCCCGGTACACCGCCGCGGCCCGCGCCATCACCGCCGGCCGCGCCTCCGCGCCGGTGCGCAGCTCCAGCAGCTTGTCGAGGGTGGCGCGGGCCTTGGTGTAGTCACCGAGCCCGGTGTAGGCGTCGATCAGCGGCGGATACGCCGTCCACCGCTTCGGCGCGGCCCGCAGCGCCTGCTCGCCGTACTGCTTCGCCGCCGGGAAGTCCCGGCGCGCCAGCGCCAGTGCGGCCAGGCCGTCCAACGCCTCGGTGTTGCCCGAGCCGCGCACCTCCAGCGAGGTCCGCAGCGCACGCTCCGCCCGCGGGAAGTCCGCCGCATCGCCCGCCCGGTGCCCCCGCTGCACGAAGGCGGACCCCAGCACCGCCCACGCCCGGGCGTCCCGCGGCCGCTCCCGCACCCGCGCCTCCTGCCGTGCGATGAGCGCCGTCAGACCGGGCAGCGCGGCCGGCACCCCGTAGGTCACCGTCGTCAGCGCCCGCGTCCCGGCGGCCGCCTGCGGACCCGGGGCGGGCGGCCGGACCACGCGCTGCCGGTGCTCCCCCGGCAGCAGCGTCAGCGCGGTGCCCGCGACGACCCCGCCCGCCAGCACGGCGACCAGCACCCGGCGCAGCACCCGCCGGCGGCGGCGCGGCGGCCCGGCCGGCAGGGACGTACCCGGCACGCACAGTCGGTTGTCCATGGCGCTCACTGTGCGTCAATACGACGAGCACATCCGGGTGGCCCAAGGGCGGCGCGGGCGGGGTTCACACCGATGGCCGCGAGTGCCACGCTGTGATCATGAGCCGTATCGAAGCACCGCGCGACGAACTCACGGGCAACCTCACCGACCGGCTCCTGGCCGGCCTGCCGCCCGAGGCCGTCCTCACCGACCCCGACGTCATGGCCTCCTACGCGCACGACATGGCGAGCTTCTGCCCCGCCGGCAGCCCGGCCGTCGTGGTGCTGCCGCGCACCGTCGAGCAGGTCCAGCACGTCATGCGCACCGCCACCGCACTGCGCGTCCCGGTCGTCCCGCAGGGCGCCCGCACCGGCCTGTCCGGCGGTGCCAACGCCACCGACGGCTGCGTCGTGCTGTCCCTCACCAAGATGGACCGCATCCTGGAGATCAGCCCCGTCGACCGGATCGCCGTGGTCGAACCGGGCGTGGTCAACGCGGCCCTCTCCCGCGCGGTAGGGGAACACGGCCTGTACTACCCGCCGGACCCCTCCAGCTGGGAGACGTGCACGATCGGCGGCAACATCGGCACCGCCTCCGGCGGCCTGTGCTGCGTCAAGTACGGCGTGACCGCCGAGTACGTGCTCGGCCTGGACGTCGTCCTCGCCGACGGGCGGCTCCTGTCCACCGGCCGCCGCACCGCCAAGGGCGTCGCGGGCTACGACCTCACCCGCCTCTTCGTCGGCTCCGAGGGCTCGCTCGGCATCGTGGTCCGGGCGGTGCTGGCGCTGAAGCCCGAGCCGCCGCAGCAGCTGGCGCTGGCCGCCGAGTTCGCCTCCGCGGCCGCCGCCTGCGACGCCGTCTGCCGCATCATGGCGGCGGGGCACGTGCCCTCCCTCCTCGAACTGATGGACCGTACGACCGTCAAGGCGGTCAACGACCTCGCCCGCATGGGTCTGCCCGAGACCACCGAGGCCCTGCTGCTGGCCGCCTTCGACACCCCGGACCCCGCCGCCGACCTCGCCGCCGTCGCGGCCCTGTGCGAGGCGGCCGGCGCCACACAGGTCGTCCCGGCCGAGGACGCCGCCGAGTCCGAACTCCTCCTCCAGGCCCGGCGGCTCTCGCTGCCCGCGCTGGAGGCGGCGAAGGGCACGACGATGATCGACGACGTGTGCGTGCCGCGCTCGCGGCTCGGCGCGATGATCGAGGGCACCGAGCGCATCGCCGAGAAGTACGGCCTGACGATCGGGGTCTGCGCCCACGCCGGCGACGGCAACACCCATCCCGTCGTCTGCTTCGACGCGCAGGACCCCGACGAGTCCCGCCGGGCCCGCGACTCCTTCGACGAGATCATGGCCCTCGGCCTGGCGCTGGGCGGCACCATCACCGGCGAACACGGCGTGGGCGTGCTCAAGAAGGAGTGGCTGGCCCGCGAGCTGGGCCCGGTCGCCGTGGAGATGCAGCGGGCGGTGAAGCAGGTCTTCGACCCGCTGGGCATCCTCAATCCCGGCAAGGTGTTCTGAGGCCGCCCTCACCGGGCGAGCAACTGGTCGAGCGCGTCGTCGATGCCCAGCTGCCCGCCCTCGGTCCCCGGCGGCACCGCGCGCAGTGTCCGCTCCAGCCAGGCCGACACCTGCGGGGCCGGTGCCTCCAGCAGGGCGTCGCCGTCCGGTGAACTCAGCGCCACCAGCACGACGCTGCGCCCGTCCGCCTTCGTCGGCCACACCCGCACGTCCCCGTGTCCGCACGGCCGGAACACCCCCTCCACCAGCAGGTCGCGGGCGAACGTCCAGTCGACGGGGTGCTCGGAGTTGATGTGGAAGGCGATGTGCACGGCGTAGGGGTCGTCGCAGCGGTAGCTGAGCCGGGCCGGGACCGGGACGCTGCGCTCCGGCGACAGGATGAGCTTCACTTCCAGCTCCCGTTCCACCACGATGTGTTGCATGACCTGCGTCTCCTCTCGGTTCGGGGCCGCTCGGAGCGGGCCCGTACCAGGGGAGAGGGGGCGGGGGCGGGACCATTACGCGGGTTCGCGGATTTTTTTCGCGGACCGTGAGCGTCCGCTACGGCGTAGCCCGGAAAGGGGCGGGTCCTGCGGGACTGGCGGTGGGGGATGCCCGGGTCTGATAGATGTGGAGGCTCCCATCCCACCCCCGAGCAGATACGGGACGACGGACATGAGCGCCCCAACCCCGGCCCCAGGTGACGACCGGCCCCGCGAGGGCTACTACCCGGACCCGTCCATCCCCGGTTACGTCCGGTACTGGAACGGCGCCTCCTGGGTGCCCGGCACCAGTCGCCCGGCGCCCAAGGACGGCGAACCGCTCACCCCGCCGCCCGGCGTCCGCCCGGCGCCCGCCCCCGTGGAGGAGACGGGCCCCCACTTCTTCGACGAGGACCCGGCCGACACGGGCCGGCAGCCCGGCACCGACGGACGGTCCCCGGCCGCCCCGGCCGACGAATGGGGCCGGGCCGGGCAGTCCGCGCAGGGTGCGCAGTGGCCCGGTGCCGGGCAGCCCGCCCGGCCCGCGGAGCCCGGCCGGCCCGCGTCCTCCGGCGCCGGTGGCGACGGCCGGGGTGCGCCCCGGGGCGCCGACCCGCGGGTGCCGGCCCAGTCCCAGGGCCGGTCCGACGGGCCGGCCACCGGCCGTGCCGGCGGCGGCGCGACGGTCCCCCCGGCCGAGGACGCGGCACCGGACCCCGGGACCTTCATCTTCCGCCGGCCGATCCCCGGCCCGGCGGCGGCCCGCACCGACGACGGCACCATGACCATCCGCCCGGTGCCGTCCGACCCGGCCGAGGGCGGCGGCGCCGCCGGGTCCTCTCGGGCCGGCTTCGGTGCGCAGGGACCGGTCGCCGCGCCCGCCGACTCCGGTTTCGGCGCCGGCAAGGCCGCCGCGGCCCGGGCCTCCGCCGCCCAGGCACCGCAGGCACCCCAGGCACCCCAGACACCCCAGGCACCCCAGGCACCCCAGACACCCCAGGCACCTCAAGCACCCCAGGCCGCACCCGTCGGCCCGCAGACACCGCAGCCCTCTGCGGGGGCCCACATCCCGCAGCCACCGGCACAGGCGCAGGTTCCGGCGCAGGCCGCAGCGCCCTCGGTGCCCCAGCAGTCGGCGGCCCCGGCCTCGGTGCTGACCTCCGGTCCCGGGGGCGGGCAGGCGTCCTGGGCGCAGCAGGTGCACCAGCTGGCGGGCGGCGCGGGCGACCAGCCCGTCGCGCCCTGGAAGCCGCCGGTGGAGGACATCTTCCAGGCCGCCGCGCGCCGGCGGGCCGCCGCCCGGCCCGCCGGACTGGGCAAGCGGCTGGCCGCCCGGCTGATCGACCTGCTGGCCGTGGGCGCGGTGACCGCGGCCGCCGGCGTTCCGCTCGGCATCCGGGCGGTGGACCACGTCCAGGAGAAGATCGACGCGGCCCGGCTGTCCGGCCGCGAGGTCACCGTCTGGCTGCTCGACGGCACGACCGGCACCAGCCTCGGCATCGTCCTCGCCGTCCTGCTCCTCACCGGCGTCGTGTACGAGGTGCTGCCCACCGCCAAGTGGGGCCGCACCCTCGGCAAGAAGCTGTGCGGGCTCCAGGTGCGGGACATCGAGGCGCACGAGCCGCCGGCCTTCGGCGCGGCGCTGCGCCGCTGGCTGGTGTTCAGCGTGCCGGGTCTGCTGGTCGTCGGAGTCGTGGGCGTGCTGTGGTGCCTGTTCGACCGGCCCTGGCACCAGTGCTGGCACGACAAGGCGGCCCACACCTTCGTCGCGGGCTGACCGCGCGGGGCCCGTACTCCGTACGGCCGTCTGCCGGATGCGCAGCCGGTGGGTTCGGGTTCCACTCGGGCCATGAGCAGTGAACCGCCCCCCGGCTCCGGAGAGCAGCCCCCGGAGGACGACCCCTTCAGGAAGCGGCCCCCGTCGGAGCAGGGGCCCGGCTCGCCGTACGACACCCCGTACGGCGGTGCCCAGCAGCATCCGCCGCCGGGCGGCGGTCAGGCCCCGCCGCCGGGCGGCGGTCAACCGCCCCCGTACGGCGGCGAGCAGCCGCCCCCCTACGGTGGCGGCCCTCACGGCGGCTCCCCGTACGGCGGCTCCCCGTACGGCGGCGGCCCGGGCGGCCCCTACGGGGGCGGCCCCTACGACTTCGGCGGCTATCCCGCCGATCCGCTGGCCGGCATGCCCCCGCTCGCCGACAGCGGCAAGCGGACGCTCGCGCGGATCATCGACATGATCCTGGTCGGTATCGTCGTCTGGCTGCTCACCTGGGCGTTCGGGGTGCGTGAGTACACCGTCGACGGGGACAGCATCCAAGTCGGCCGGTCCGTCGCCCAGTCCTTCATCGCGGCCGTGCTCTACGTCGCCTACGACACCTTCATGACCAGCAGGTCGGGCGGGCAGACCCTGGGCAAGAAGTGGCTGCGCCTGCGGGTGGCCGACCTGGACAACGGCGCCACCCCCTCCGTGCAGACCTCGCTGACCCGGGCCCTGGTGCTGTGGGTGCCGTTCGCCTTCTGCTGCGCCTGCGTGTGGACGGCGCTCTGCGGCGGCTGGAGCTTCTTCGACAAGCCCTACAAACAGGGCCTGCACGACAAGGCGGCCAAAACGGTGGTGGTCAGCGTCCCCTGAGCGGCGCGCGCGGCACCAGGAGTGTGATGGGTGCCCATACGACAGCGGCGGGCCCGTGTCTGTACGGGCCCGCCGCTGTCGTCCGGTGCGGTCACAGGGTGGTGGGTACGCGCTCCTCGTCGGCGACGGGCTCGGCGGGCGTCTGCGCCGGGCGGGCCCGGGGTGCGGGGACCGTCAGGGCGACCAGCAGGCCCAGCGCGAGCGCCCCGAGGGCGATGAGGGTGATCCCGGGGACCGAATCCGTCCCGGACAGCAGCAGCATGGCGAGCGTCGAGAGGATCACGGTGCAGGAACCGTAGACGAGCTGTGCGGCGGTCGGACGAGGCATGGCAATCGTGTCCTCGGCAGTCGTCGGGGGATGGGGGTGCCGTTCGGCTCTCTTGGCGTGCATGCCCGAGCGGGACGGCCGGTAAGCGTGACCTAACCCACGGTACCGGTGCACGGGGGGCGCACGGAGTCACCGGTCCGCCCAACCGGCCCCGTTCCCACGTCTGTTCGGCGAGCCGTCGCGTGTTCGCAAAGCGGACGCCATCTCCGCATAGTGCACTTGTCCTGCTCAAGTCAAGGTCTGTCTTTTCCGCTAAACCTCTAGTCAAATGTCGTCACTTGATTACACGCGTTGATCGTGCGCGCACGGATTCCTCCATGACCCGGAACCCCCTGTCCGTGTGCGCGGCGCGGGGGAGGAACTCAAGTGACCAGCAGATCCTGGACGTTCAGAGCGGCGGCCATCGGCGTGACGCTCGCCGCGGCTTCCGCCTCGTTCGCGACGTTCGCCGTCGCGGAGGCGACCACCCAGACCCGGTCCGCGGCCGCCAACCGGCACGACCCGGCCCCGGTGAAGCAGCAGAAGCACGACCTGGACGGCCCCCTGAGCAAGACTCAGGACGCGCAGCGTGAAGAGGCCCTGAACCAGCTCATATCGGGCAAGGCGAAGGCCGAGGAGCGCAACGGCTCCAAGGTCGTCAAGCTCAAGAGCCGCAAGGGCCAGAGCAAGTACGTCGAACTGAGCCGGGAGAAGACCGACAAGATCTTCACCATCCTGGTGGAGTTCGGCAACCAGACCGACCCGAAGTACGGCGGTACCCCCGGTCCGCTGCACAACAAGATCGCCGCGCCGGACCGCACCAAGGACAACTCGACGGCCTGGCAGAAGGACTACAACAAGAAGCACTACCAGGACCTCTACTTCGGCACCGGCAAGAAGACCGAGTCGCTGAAGAAGTACTACGAGAAGCAGTCCTCGGGCCGCTACTCGGTCACCGGTGAGGTCACCGACTGGGTCAAGGTCCCCTACAACGAGGCGCGTTACGGCAACAACGCCTGCGGACAGACCAACTGCCCGAGCGTGTGGAACGTCGTCAGCGACGGCCTGAGCGCCTGGGTCGCCCAGCAGAAGAAGGCCGGCAAGACCGACGCCGACATCAAGAAGACCCTCGCCAAGTACGACCAGTGGGACCGGTACGACTTCGACGGCGACGGCAACTTCAACGAGCCGGACGGCTACGTCGACCACTTCCAGATCGTGCACGCCGGCGAGGACGAGTCCGCGGGCGGCGGCGCCCAGGGCAAGGACGCGATCTGGGCCCACCGCTGGTACGCCTACGGCACCGACGCCGGCGCCACCGGCCCCGAGGACAACAAGCTCGGCGGCGCGCAGGTCGGCTCCACCGGCATCTGGGTCGGCGACTACACCATCCAGCCGGAGAACGGCGGCCTCGGCGTCTTCGCCCACGAGTACGGCCACGACCTCGGTCTGCCGGACGAGTACGACACCGCCGGCGGCGACAACTCCACCGGTTTCTGGACCCTGATGTCCTCCGGCTCCTGGCTCGGCACGGGCAAGGAGTCCATCGGTGACCTGCCCGGCGACATGAACGCCTGGGACAAGCTCCAGCTGGGCTGGCTGAACTACGACACCGCCAAGGCCGGCAAGCAGTCCACGCACAAGCTGGGCGTCGCCGAGTACAACACCTGGGACAAGCAGGCCCTGGTGGTGACCCTGCCGGACAAGGCGGTCACCACCACCATCACCGAGCCCGCCCAGGGTGCGACCCAGTGGTGGAGCGGCAGCGGCAACGACCTGAAGAACACGCTGGCCCGGTCCGTCGACCTGACCGGCAAGTCCTCGGCGAGCCTCACCCTCGACGGCTGGTGGGCCACCGAGGAGGGCTACGACTACGTCTACACCGAGGTGTCGACCGACGGCGGCGCCAACTGGACCGCGCTGGACGGCACGGCGGACGGCCAGGCCCTCCCGCGTGACGCCAGCGGCAAGCCCGCGCTGAGCGGCTTCTCGCAGACGCACAAGAAGCTGGCGTTCCCGCTCGACGCCTACGCGGGCAAGAAGATCGACATCCGCTTCCGCTACGCCACCGACGGCGGCGTCGCGGAGAACGGCTTCACGGCCGACGAGATCACCGTGACCGCCGACGGCACCGCGCTGTTCTCGGACAACGCCGAGAGCGCGGACGCCGGTTGGACCGCGGCCGGGTTCACCCGCATCGGCGCGTCCTTCACCAAGGACTACAAGCAGTACTACATCGCCGAGAACCGCCAGTACGTGTCGTACGACAAGACCCTCAAGGTCGGCCCGTACAACTTCGGCTTCGCGTCGCGCCCCGACTGGGTGGAGCACTACCCGTACCAGAACGGCCTGCTGATCTGGAAGTGGGACACCTCCCAGGCGGACGACAACACCAACGAGACCAACGGCCACCCGGGCACCGGTCTGATCCTGCCGGTCGACTCGCACTGGAAGGCGCTGAAGTGGGCCGACGGCACGCTGCTGCGCAACCGCATCCAGGCGTACGACTCCCCGTTCAGCCTCTACGGCACGGACGGCATCACCCTGCACAAGGCCGACGTCGCGCTGAAGATCAAGGGCTCTAAGGGTGTCTCGGTCTTCAACGACCACACGAGCACCTACTGGGACCCGAAGAACCCCACCGGGGGCGTGAAGGTCACTGACACCAACACCAAGATCGCGATCGTCAAGGAGGCCAAGGACGGCTCCACGATGCAGATCAAGGTCGGCCCCGCAGTGAAGTAGTCCACGAAACCGCAGGTCAGACGCGTATCGGCGGCAACCCCTTGGCGGGTTGCCGCCGGTCGTGTTTAGGTGCGTCCTATGGACCGCTTATTGACACCGACCGGAACGGGGATGTGACCGCATGGCCGCTGGAGGCTTCTGCAAGCTGCCGAACGGCAGCGTCGTGGTGGCGCTGAACCTGCCCTACGGCTCTGCCGGGGTGCGGGTGCTGGTACACGCCCAGAACCGGGCCCGGGCCCTGACCAGGCTCCGCAACCTGGGGCTGCGCGCGATATACCTGCGGGGCAACGCCGCGCCTCCGACGCCGGACGAGATCACGGCGGTCCTGCACCATCCCGACGGCCTGGTGTGGCGCACGGCCCCCACCGACAACGGTGTCATCGTCAACGAACTGTGGCACCCGATCCGGGCCCTGCTGCGCATCTCGCCGGTGGTGCAGTAAAGGAAGCGGCGCGTTCCGCGAAGAGAGCGGCGCCTTCGGTGGGGGGCGGTGACGGAAGCCGCCGACCGCGGCTGCCTCGTCACCGCCCGCGCCGTTCCCCGCGCCCCTCGGGCCGGCTGCCCTGACCGGGACCGTTCAGCGCCGTCGACCGCTGTCTTCTTCGCCGCCGCCCACACTTCCTCCGCCGCGACGGTGATCAGCCACGACGGTGGTGAGCGGCGGTGCCGGACCCGGCCGCGCCCCCCGTCGCCTTGTCCCTAGCCGCTCACCACCGGCTTGCCCGCCAGTTCCACGCCCGCTTCCCTCAGCTCCTCCAGGGCGCGCTCGGTGGTGTCCGGGGCGACCCCCGCCGTGAGGTCCAGCAGTACCTGGGTCCGGAAGCCTTCCCGCACGGCGTCCAGGGCGGTGGCCCGCACGCAGTGATCCGTGGCGATGCCCACCACGTCCACCTCGGTGATCTCCCGGGCCCGGAGCCAGTCGGACAGCCGGACGCCGTTCTCGTCGGTGCCCTCGAAGCCGCTGTAGGCCGCCGAGTACGCCCCCTTGTCGAACACCGCGTCCACCGCGCCGGAGGCGACGGCGGGGGCGAAGTTCGGGTGGAAGCCCACGCCCTCGGTGCCCGCGACGCAGTGCGCGGGCCAGGAGCGGACGAAGTCGGGGTTGTCCGCGAAGTGGCCGCCGGGTGCGATGTGGTGGTCCCGGGTGGCCACCACGTGCCGGTACCCCGGGCCCCCCGCCTGCCCGATCAGCTCGGTGATGGCGGCGGCCACGTCCGCACCGCCGGCGACCGCGAGGCTGCCCCCTTCGCAGAAGTCGTTCTGCACGTCTACGACGATCAAGGCGCGGCGCATGGTGGGTGTCCTTCGACTGAGAGGTGAGTAACTGAGCCTAGAGACTTCCGGTCCTGGGCGGGAGGGGGGCGTTCGAGAGGGCGGTCCCGCTCTAGCTACCCGAGCGCCCCTGCACGTACTCCGTCGGGATGACGGGTTCCCCACGCGACAGCTGGGTGGCGGAGAGCGGCAGATTCGCGCGGGCCGCGATGTGCCGGTCCCGGGGTGCGTCCAGCGGCTCCCGGGCGATCACGTCGCCGCCCTTGATCAGCTGCACCTGCAGCTGCCGGCCGGCCAGCCAGGCCGGGACCGGCCCGGTGCCGACGACCTCCGCCTCCGCGACACCCTCCGCGTCCAGCCGGCGCGCGGCCCACTTGCGTCCGCCGATGGAGGTCTTGCCGCCGCTGGACTTCTTCGCGACCGGCAGCAGCGGCGCCCCGGGGTCGGCGGACTCGGCGCGGGCGACCAGCTTGTAGACCATCGAGGAGGTCGGGTGCCCGGAACCGGTCACCAGCTGGGTGCCGACGCCGTACGCGTCCACCGGGGCCGCGGCCAGCGAGGCGATGGCGTACTCGTCCAGGTCGGAGGTCACGACGATCTTCGTGTTCGTCGCGCCCAGCTCGTCCAGCTGCTGCCGCACGCGGTGGGCCACCAGCAGCAGGTCCCCGGAGTCGATGCGGACCGCGCCCAGCTCGGGACCGGCCACCTCCACCGCCGTACGGACCGCCTCGGTGACGTCGTAGGTGTCCACGAGCAGGGTCGTGCCCCGGCCGAGGGTGTCCACCTGGGCCTGGAAGGCGTCCCGCTCGCGGTCGTGCAGGAGGGTGAAGGCGTGGGCCGAGGTGCCCACGGTCGGGATGCCGTAGCGGAAGCCGGCGGCCAGGTCGGAGGTGGTCGCGAAGCCGCCGACGTAGGCGGCCCGGGAGGCGGCCACCGCGGCCAGCTCGTGGGTGCGCCGGGCGCCCATCTCGATCAGCGGGCGGTCCCCGGCGGCGGAGGCCATGCGGGAGGCGGCGGCCGCGATCGCGGAGTCGTGGTTGAGGATGGAGAGGATGACGGTCTCCAGCAGTACGCACTCGGCGAAGGTGCCCTCGACCCGCATGATCGGCGAGCCCGGGAAGTAGACCTCGCCCTCGGGGTAGCCCCAGACGTCACCGGCGAAGCGGTAGTCGGCGAGCCACTCCAGGGTCTCCTCGTCGACGATCTTCCGCTCGCGCAGGAAGCCGAGGACGCCCGCGTCGAAGCGGAAGTTCTCCACCGCGTCCAGGACCCGGCCGGTGCCGGCCACCACGCCGTAGCGGCGCCCGTCCGGCAGGCGCCGGGTGAAGACCTCGAACACGCTCCGCCGTCCGGCCGTACCGGCCTTCAGCGCGGCCTGCAGCATGGTCAGCTCGTACTGGTCCGTGAAGAGCGCCGTCGAGGGAACATCCACCGGCAGCCCAAGGTCCGCCACGTCCACCGAAACCTCCCCTAGCTCGTGACTGCCGGGTACCCCGGAACCGGCCGGGGCCGCAGGGGTGGCCCCCGGTACGGCAGCATGACGATCAGATCGTACCCCCTTTTCGTCGGTGTGACGATTTATCGGGGCCGTGGCAGCATGGGCTGTGTGACGTCACCCGCGCCCGTAGAGATCGAACGCACCGAGTCGGCGGAGGAGGTCTTCGCCGTACCCGAACCCGACGTCCCCTGGGTCACGATCGTCCACAACGACCCGGTCAACCTCATGAGCTACGTGACGTACGTCTTCCAGACGTACTTCGGCTACTCCAAGGACAAGGCCACCAAGCTCATGCTCGACGTCCACCACAAGGGCCGGGCGGTCGTCTCCAGCGGGAGCCGCGAGGAGATGGAACGCGACGTGCAGGCGATGCACGGCTACGGTCTGTGGGCCACCCTCCAGCAGGACCGGAAGTAGCGACCGAACTCACGATGCCCGGACACTTCGAACCGCTCCCCGGCGGCGGCGCCGCCGTCGCCCTCGACGACGTCGAGATCTCCATCATCCGGTCGCTGGCCGTCCAGCTCCTGGAGCTGATCGGCCCCGGCCCCGGCGCCGAGGCCCCGGACGACCCGCTCGCCGAGCTGTTCGCCGAGGGTCCGAGCGAGCCGCCGGCCGACCCCGTGCTGCGCCGGCTTTTCCCGGATGCCTACGGCGATCCCGGGCAGGCCCCCGGCTCGCCGGCCGAGGCCGAGGAGCGGCGGGCGCACTCCGCAGAGTTCCGCCGCTTCACCGAGAACGACCTGCGCGCCGGCAAGCGGGACAGCGCGCTCGCGGTCATCCGCACCCTGGACGAGCTCGCCCCGGTGGACGAGGGCGGGGCCGTGCTGGAGCTGTCCCCGGAGGAGTCCCGGCAGTGGCTCGGCGCCCTCAACGACCTGCGGCTGGCGATCGGTGCCCGGCTGGAGATCACCGACGACGACGACACCGATCTGCTCTACCGGCTGCCGGAGGAGGACCCGCGCAAGCCCATGGTGCTGGCCTACCTCTGGCTGGGCGGGCTCCAGGAGACGCTGGTCACCACTCTTATGCCGTGATGCGGACGGATTTGCTCCGCACGGGGTGTTCGCTCAGGGGACGCTCAAATCCGGATAACGATCCCGTCACCGTTGCGGCCTGGTTTGCCTCGTTCGAGTGGTGTTTGTCCGCTTCTTCCTGTGCGGTGCGCCACAGCGCGTCCCTGTGATCAGTGTTGCGGCCGTGATAAATCTTCACGACCGCCCGGCCGACACCACCCATGTCCGGCCGGGTGCGCCACCGAGCCGACGACCGTCGGCCAGGCACAGCTCCAGCAATCCGGGGGGATCGAAACCCGATCCGAGGCCGACGAAAGGCCCGGGTCGGCATGGAGAAAGGCGCACCACACATGACCTCAGCGCAGGTCGATCAGCATCACGACGGCAATGAGGCCGTGCGGGCCGAGGACGGCGAGGGCGGCGAGGGGTATCAGCGCGGGCTCGGTGCCCGGCAGATCCAGATGATCGCCATCGGCGGAGCCATCGGCACCGGTCTGTTCCTCGGCGCGGGCAAGGGCATTTCCAAGGCCGGCCCCAGCCTGATCCTGGCGTACGCCATCGCGGGCCTCGTCATCTTCTTCATCATGCGCGCCCTCGGCGAGCTGCTGATGTACCGCCCGGTGTCGGGCTCCTTCTCGGAGTACGCCCGCGAGTTCCTCGGCCCGTTCGCCGGCTTCGTGACCGGCTGGACGTACTGGCTGTTCTGGGTGGTCACGGGCATCACCGAGGTCACCGCGGCGGCCGCCTACATGACGTACTGGTGGGACATCCCGCAATGGGTGTCGGCCCTGGTCTTCACGGTCATCCTGTTCGGCGCCAACCTGATCTCCGTGAAGCTCTTCGGCGAGCTGGAGTTCTGGTTCTCCATGGTCAAGGTCACCGCCATCATCGGCATGATCCTGATCTGCGCCGGCATCCTCACCATCGGCTTCTCCGACGCCGGTGACACCGCCTCCGTCAGCCACCTGTGGAGCGACGGCGGCTTCTTCCCGCACGGCGTCGGCAACACGCTCATGACCCTGCAGATGGTCATGTTCGCCTTCCTCGCCGTCGAGCTGGTCGGTGTGACCGCGGGCGAGTCCAAGGACCCCAAGACCGTGCTGCCCAAGGCCATCAACACCGTGCCGTGGCGCATCGCCGTCTTCTACGTCGGCGCGCTGATCATGATCCTCTCGGTCGTGCCGTGGACCAACTTCCACCCGGGCGTCAGCCCGTTCGTGGCCGCGTTCGAGAAGATGGGCCTGGCCGCCGGTGCCGGCATCGTGAACTTCGTCGTGCTCACCGCGGCGCTGTCCTCCTGCAACTCCGGCATGTACTCCACCGGCCGCATGCTGCGCGACCTGGCGCTCAACAGCCAGGGTCCGAAGATCTTCACCCGCCTGACGCCCAGCGGCATCCCGCTCGTCGGCACCTCGTTCTCCGCCGCGCTGATGCTGGTCGGCGTCTGGATCAACTACCAGTGGCCGGGCAAGGCGTTCGACTACGTGGTGTCCTTCGCGACCATCTCCGGCATGTGGGCGTGGATCGTCATCCTGCTCTGCCAGATCCGCTACCGCGCCAAGTCCGACCGCGGCGAACTGCCCCGCTCGGAGTTCCGCGCCCCGGGCGCCCCGCTCACCAGCTGGTTCGCGCTCGCGTTCATCGGCATGGTGATCGTGATGATGGGCATCGACAAGGACGCCCGCGTCTCGCTGTACTGCGCGCCGCTGTGGGGTCTGATCCTCGGCGTCGCCTACCTGGCGCTCAAGCGCCGCAACCCGGAGGCGGCGGCCTTCCGCAAGCGCTGACCTCCCCCCGAAAGGACGTCCGGCCGGCGGGAGCACTCGTGGTTCTCCCGCCGGCCGCCGCTCAGGGCGTCCGGCATGTGGGCCGTCCTGTACCGCACCTCGGTACGGGACGGCCCCTCTGCTTATCCTGGCGGACATGCTGACCATCACCCAGGAACTCGTCGACCGGATCGTCGCGCACGCGCGCGAGGACCACCCGGACGAGGCGTGCGGCGTCATCGCGGGCCCGGCCGGCTCCGACCGCCCCGAGCGCTTCATCCCGATGCCGAACGCGGCCATGTCGCCCACGTTCTACGAGTTCGACTCGGGCGACCTGCTGAAGCTCTACCGCGAGATGGACGACCGCGACGAGGAGCCGGTGGTCGTCTACCACTCCCACACGGCGACCGAGGCCTACCCGTCCCGCACGGACATCTCGTACGCCAACGAGCCCGGCGCCCACTACGTCCTCGTCTCCACCGCCGACACCGACGGCCTGGGCGAGTTCCAGTTCCGCTCGTTCCGGATCGTCGACGGGGTCGTCACCGAAGAGGACGTCAAGGTCGTCGACGCCTACTGATCAGCCGTTTCCGTCCGCTCGGCCGGAGCCGGCGCCCGGACCCCACGAGCCCTTCCGGATGGGAGTGTGTCTCACCGCCCGGACCGATTGCGTCCGGGATGTGGGATCACACTCCGGGAAACGAACCGGGAATCGATACGATGAGCCCATGGTTTTCGACGACGTGAGCGAGAAGACGCCGGGCACGCTGCTCGTGGCGCGGCTGCACGTCGACCTGTGCAGGCTCGCCAGCGCCATCTGTTGACGCCGGCCCTGCCGCCGTACGGCCGTGAGCCGCGGCGTCCAGACCCGCGTACGTCGCCCGTGCGTTCCGCGCCGCCGCGCGCCCACCGACCAGACACCTTCCGACAGGAGCCCTGAGCCATGGCCATCGAGGTCCGCATCCCGACCATCCTCCGCCAGTACACCGACGGTCAGAAGGCGGTGGAGGGCAGCGGGAGCACCCTCGCCGAGCTCCTCGCCGACCTGGATACCCGGCATGAGGGCATCCGGGCCCGCATCGTGGACGGCGACCAGCTGCGCCGCTTCGTCAACGTCTACCTGAACGACGAGGACGTCCGCTTCCTCGAGGGCATCGACACCAAGCTGAGCGACGGCGACAACGTGACGATCCTGCCGGCCGTGGCCGGCGGCATGCGCTGATCGGTCGCTGAGCAGCGATGCGCTACGACTCTCCGCTGGCCGCGGTGGGCAACACCCCTCTGGTGCGCCTGCCGCGGCTGTCGCCGTCCCCGGACGTCCGTATCTGGGCCAAGCTGGAGGACCGCAACCCGACCGGTTCGGTCAAGGACCGTCCCGCGCTGCACATGATCGAGCAGGCGGAGAAGGACGGCCGGCTCACCCCGGGCTGCACGATCCTGGAGCCCACCTCCGGCAACACCGGCATCTCCCTCGCCATGGCGGCCAAGCTCAAGGGCTACCGGATGGTGTGCGTGATGCCGGAGAACACCTCGCAGGAGCGCCGGGACCTGCTCGGCATGTGGGGCGCCGAGATCATCTCCTCGCCGGCCGCCGGCGGCTCCAACACGGCCGTGCGCGTGGCCAAGGAGCTGGCCGCCGAGCACCCCGACTGGGTGATGCTCTACCAGTACGGCAACCCGGACAACGCGGGCGCCCACTACGCGACCACCGGCCCGGAGATCCTCGCCGACCTGCCCTCGGTCACGCACTTCGTGGCGGGCCTCGGCACCACGGGCACCCTCATGGGGGTCGGCCGCTACCTGCGCGAGCACAAGCCGGACATCCAGATCGTCGCCGCCGAACCGCGCTACGACGACCTGGTGTACGGACTGAGGAACCTGGACGAGGGCTTCGTCCCGGAGCTCTACGACGCCTCCGTCCTCACCACCCGCTTCTCGGTCGGCTCGGCCGACGCGGTGACCCGTACCCGGGAGCTCCTCCAGCAGGAGGGCATCTTCGCGGGCGTCTCCACCGGCGCGGCCCTGCACGCGGCGATCGGCGTCGGCCGGAAGGCGGTCAAGGCGGGCCACGGCGCCGACATCGTGTTCGTCGTGGCCGACGGCGGCTGGAAGTACCTGTCCACCGGCGTCTACACCGCGGCCACCACCGAGGAGGCCATCGAGACGCTCCAGGGCCAGCTCTGGGCCTGAGCGCCTGTCGCCGATCACGCCGGCCTGCGACGGGCGCCCTGCGGCGGGCACCCTGCCGGCGCAACCGGCGGTGGATCCGTCCGCCATGGTGGTACGTCACATCTGCACCAGGCCGCCGGGCCGGCCGGCCCGGCGGCGGACGCAGAAAGGCGGACCCCCATGCGCCGTACCACGCCCCTCGCCCTCGCGGCGGCAGCGCTGCTCCTCGCGGGCTGCGGCTCCCAGCAGGAGGCCGGGAGCAGCGGCAAGGCGTCCACGCCCCCGTCCCCGACCCGGTCCGCCGGCGGCTGCACCGGCCAGGCGGAGCTGACGGCCGCCGATCACGGCCGTACCGTCTGCGTGGCCGAGGGCGGCGAGGTCCGGCTCACCCTGGACGGCACCAAGGCCCGCCCGTGGAAGCCGGTCACCGTGAGCGGCCCCGGGCTGGAGGCCATCAACGCGGGCTTCGTCCTCCAGCCGGGTGACGCGACGGCCGCGTACCGGGCGGTGGCCCCGGGGACGGTGCGGCTCACGTCCTCCCGCCCGCTGTGCGCCGAGCCCACCGCCCCGGGCCAGGTCTCCTGCGAGGGCGTCCAGGAGTGGGCGGTCACCGTCCGGATCGGCTAGCGGGCGAGGTGCCGTACCTGGTCCCACAGGACCGGGTCGACCACGCCGACCCGGCGCCGGAAGGCGTCCACCGGGACTTCGCGCAGCTCGTCGGTCTCCAGGAAGCTGGGCCGGCCGCGGGCGTCGCCGACCGCGCCGGGAGGCAGCGGGATCACTCCGCTGCGCTCGTCGTGGTACTTGCTGGTGATCTTCGCGACCGTGGCCCGGCCGCCGCGTACGACCAGCACCAGGCAGGGCCGGTCCTTCAGCCCGCTCCGGTCCTCGTACGGGACGTTCGCCCACCAGATGTCGCCCGGCGCGGGGCGCGGCGCGTGCGGTACCCGGGTGCCCGCCCGGCCCGGCGGCCTGAGCCGCCGGCCCCGGGGCCTGCTGCCGCGGCCCCAGCCGTCGACGAGCGTGGCGACCAGGGCGAGCAGCACCACCGCCGCGAGCGCCAGCCACCAGGACGTGTCCATACGACGACGTTACCGGCGTGCGCCGAACATCGCGCGCCCTCTTCCGATCCTTGTGCGCCATGCGTCCAGCCGAACCGGTGACAGCACAGGTGAGTTCGCCCACAACGGCCCCTGGCGGAGGAGCGACCCGCGCTTTCGCGCCTTACGCTCGACGCACCGCACGACCCCCGTCAGCCCTCTTCCTGAGTGGCCCCTCGTCCCGCCCAATCGGTTTCCCGCCAACGGAGGTTTCTGCTTCATGAAGCTCACCGTCGTCGGCTGCTCGGGGTCGTTCCCGTCCGCGGAATCGGCCTGTTCGAGCTACCTCGTCGAGGCCGACGGCTTCCGGCTGCTTCTCGACATGGGCAACGGCGCCCTCGGCGAGTTGCAGCGCCACTGCGGTCTCTACGACCTCGACGCGATCTTCCTGAGTCATCTGCACGCCGATCACTGCATCGACATGCTCGCGTACTTCGTCGCGCGCTACTACCGCCACGAGGGCGGCCGCTGCGCGCCCATCCCGGTCTACGGCCCGGAGGGCACCGAACACCGCCTGACCACGGCCTACGCGGACACCCCCTCCGCCTCCTCGATGAGCGAGGTCTTCGACTTCCACACGGTCAAGCCGTCCACCTTCGACATCGGCCCGTTCACGGTGCACACCGAGCGGGTCCGGCACCCGGTGGAGGCGTACGCCATCCGGATCGAGCACGCGGGGCGGTCGCTGACGTACTCCGGCGACACGGGCGTCACCGGGGTGCTGGACGAGCTGGCCCGGGACACCGACCTGTTCCTGTGCGAGGCCGCGTTCACGCACGGCAAGGAGAGCATCCCCGACCTGCACCTCAACGGCCGTGAGGCGGGCGAGTCGGCGGCTCGCGCGGGAGCGCGCCGCCTGGTGCTCACCCACATCCCGCCGTGGACCGATCCGGACGTCAACCTCAGGGACGCCCGCGAGGTGTTCGCCGGGCCGGTGGAACTGGCCGCTCCGCGGCTGGTGTACGAGATCTGAGCCCTTCCCCCGGCAGGTACGCCGAAGGCCCCCGGAACCAGGCGGGTTCCGGGGGCCTTCGACGGTGGTGCGGGCCGGGTTACTTCGCCTCGGCCTTCTGGAGCTCCGCCAGTTCCTCGTCGGACTCGCGGCCCGGCGTCGGCAGGTTGAACCGCACGATCGCGAACCGGAAGATCACGTAGTAGACGGCCGCGAAGCACAGGCCGACCAGGACCAGGCCCCAGGGGTTGCTCGCGATGCCCAGGTTCAGTCCGAAGTCGACCGCGCCCGCCGAGAAGCCGAAGCCGTCCTTCATCCCCAGCGACCAGGTCAGCGCCATCGAGACGCCGGTGAGGACCGCGTGGATCGCGTACAGGACCGGGGCGATGAACATGAAGGTGAACTCGATGGGCTCGGTGACGCCGGTGACGAAGGACGTCAGCGCCAGCGAGAACATCATGCCGCCGACGACCTTGCGGCGCTCGGGCCGGGCGCAGTGCACGATGGCGAGGCAGGCGGCCGGCAGGGCGAACATCATGATCGGGAAGAAGCCGGTCATGAACTGGCCCGCGTGCGGGTCGCCGGCCAGGAAGCGCGCGATGTCACCGCTCTTGCCGTGGTACTCGCCCGCCTGGAACCACGGGAACGAGTTGAGCAGGTGGTGCATGCCGATCGGGATCAGCGCACGGTTGGCGACACCGAAGATGCCCGCGCCCACCGCGCCGGACTTGACCAGCCACTCGCCGAAGTTGTGCAGACCCGTGCCGAGGACCGGCCAGATGTAACCGAAGACGATGCCGATGACCAGGCCGGCGAAGGCCGACAGGATCGGGACGAGCCGGCGGCCGCCGAAGAAGCCGGCCCAGTCGGGCAGCTTGGTGCGGTAGAAGCGCTGGTACAGCAGGGCCACGACGATGCCCATCACCACACCGCCGAGGACCTTGGCGTCCACCGGGGCGTTCTGCATGACGATCTTGCCGTCGACGACCGTCGCGACCTTCGGCAGGTTCTTGTCGGTGAAGGTGGCGAGGACGTTCTTGAAGACCAGGTAGCCGACGACCGCCGCCAGGGCCGTCGAGCCGTCCGCCTTCTTCGCGAAGCCGATCGCGATGCCCACGGCGAACAGCAGCGCCATGTTGTCGAGGATCGCGTTGCCGCCGGCCGCCATGAACGACGCTATCTTCGTCAGGAAGGTCGGGAAGGACGGGCGGCCCAGCATGTCGGCGTTGCCGAGGCGCACCAGGAGGGCGGCGGCCGGCAGGACGGCCACCGGCAGCATCAGGCTGCGGCCGATGCGCTGGAGCACAGCCATCACTCCGGCGCCCTTCTTCTTCTCGGCCGCGGGAGCGGCGGTGGCCGTGGTCACAAGTTCCTCCTGGGGGTACCGCCCAGCCGGGGCTGGGGGGAGGGCAGGGCGCCGCCCGGGAACCATGGAAGGGGACGGCAGCGTCTCTCTGGTCTACACCACCTGTGGTGTAGACCTGTTGTAGCACGATGAAGGCGGCATAAGGAACCCGCGAATCCGCTACCGCGGCGCTACACGCTGTGTGCCCTCAGACCCTGGTGACGTCGTCGACCTCGTCCACCGGCTCCCGCCCCGGCGTCTTCAGGTCGAACCGCGTGATCGCGAGGCGGAAGACGACGTAGTACACCGCCGCGAAGCACAGTCCGATGGGAATGATCGCCCATGGTTTCGTGGCCAGGTTCCAGTTGATGACGTAGTCGATCAGGCCCGCGGAGAAGCTGAACCCGTCGTGCACCCCGAGCGCCCAGGTCACCGCCATCGAGACCCCGGTGAGCACGGCGTGGACGGCGTACAGGGCGGGCGCGACGAAGAGGAACGAGTACTCGATCGGCTCGGTGATGCCGGTCACGAACGAGGTCAGCGCGACCGACAGCATCAGTCCGCCGATCTCCTTGCGGCGCTCGGGCCGGGCGCAGTGCGTGATGGCCAGGGCGGCGGCCGGCAGGGCGAACATCATGATCGGGAAGAAGCCCGAGGTGAACTGGCCGGCGTCCGGGTCGCCCGCGAGGAACATGTTGATGTCGCCGTGGACGGGCTTGCCGCCCGGCGGGGTGTAGGTGCCGAACTGGAACCAGATGGGCACGTTCAGGAACTGGTGCAGGCCGATGACGAGCAGCGCCCGGTTGGCGACACCGAAGACACCCGCTCCCCAGGACCCCGCGTCCCGCAGCCAGCCGCCGAAGCTCTCCAGGGCGCCGCCGACGGGCGGCCACACCCACAGGCACAGGGCGGCGAAGGCGATGGCGACGAACGCCATGATGATCGGCACGAGCCGGCGGCCGTTGAAGAAGCCCAGCCAGTCCACCAGTTTCGTCCGGTGATACCGGGCCCAGAAGAAGGCGGCCAGCAGCCCCATCACGATGCCGCCGAACACCCCCGGGTTCTGGAAGGTGAACGGGGTCACCGTGCCGACGCCCGCCCCGACGCCGACCTGGCAGCCGACGTCCGGGACCGCCGTGGAGCCGCCCGGGCACCGCTCGGGGAACTGGTGCAGCACGCTCCAGTAGACGAGGAACCCGACCACCGCCGCGAGCGCGGTCGAGCCGTCCGACTTGCGGGCCATGCCGATCGCGACGCCGACGCAGAACAGCAGGGGCAGGCCGAGGGAGCCGTCGAGCAGGGCGCCGCCCGCGCCCTTCATCACCTTCGAGACGTCGGTCCAGCCCAGGCCGTCGGCACCGAACACGTCCGGCTGCCCCAGCCGGTTCAGGATGCCCGCCGCCGGCAGCACCGCGATGGGCAACTGGAGGCTGCGGCCCATCTTCTGCAAGCCTTGGAACAGGGTGTTCCAGCGGGCGCGGGCGGGGCTGACCGTGTTCTCGGCGCTCATGCGCGTCCCTTTCCGGCCGCTCGACCGGGACGCGGTTTGGCGACCTTCCCCACGGTGGTGTAGACCAGTCGGCGGACGGTTCCGCTGTCGTGATCGCCATCATTCGGCACGGACGGCATGACCGCTCGCGAAGATGGGCCAACTGTGGGTTACTGCGACAAAGCGGTTCGGATCAGGGAGAAGGAACATGGCCAGCAAGGCTGAGAAGATCGTCGCCGGCCTCGGCGGCATCGGCAACATCGAGGAGATCGAGGGCTGCATCACCCGGCTGCGCACCGAGGTGTCCGACCCCGCCCTGGTCGACGAGGCCGCACTGAAGGCCGCCGGCGCCCACGGCGTCGTCAAGATGGGCACCGCCATCCAGGTCGTCATCGGCACCGACGCCGACCCGATCGCCGCGGAGATCGAAGACATGATGTGAGCCGGCGCGCTCACCGTGACAGGGGCTCTTCCCGATGCGGGAGGAGCCCCTCGCGCGGCTACGGATAGGCTCGGCGGCATGTCTCGCATCGACGGCCGTACCCCCGAACAGCTCCGCCCGGTCACCATCGAACGCGGCTGGAGCAAGCACGCCGAGGGCTCCGTCCTCGTCTCCTTCGGCGACACCAAGGTCTTCTGCACCGCCTCGGTCACCGAGGGGGTCCCGCGCTGGCGCAAGGGCAGTGGCGAGGGCTGGGTCACCGCGGAGTACGCCATGCTGCCCCGCGCCACCAACACCCGCGGCGACCGCGAGTCCGTCAAGGGCAAGATCGGCGGCCGGACGCACGAGATCTCCCGGCTCATCGGCCGCTCCCTGCGCGCCGTCATCGACTACAAGGCGCTCGGCGAGAACACCGTCGTCCTCGACTGCGACGTCCTCCAGGCCGACGGCGGCACCCGCACCGCGGCGATCACCGGCGCCTACGTCGCCCTCGCCGACGCCGTCGCCTGGGCCCAGCGCAAGAAGCTGGTCAAGGCGGGCCGGCAGCCGCTCACCGGCACCGTGAGCGCCGTCTCCGTCGGCATCGTCGGCGGCGTCCCGATGCTCGACCTCCGCTACGAGGAGGACGTGCGCGCCGAGACCGACATGAACGTCGTCTGCACCGGCGACGGCCGCTTCGTCGAGGTCCAGGGCACCGCCGAGGCCCAGCCCTTCGCCCGCGACGAACTGAACGCCCTGCTCGACCTCGCCGTCGCCGGCTGCACCGAACTGACCGCGATCCAGCGGACGGCACTGGCCGCCACCCTCGCGTAAAGAAACCTTCAAGGCCCGGGGCAACCCGCCGGGCCTCCGAGACGTCCTCGTGGGTACGGGCGCGCAGCTCAACGGCGTGCGCCCGGCCAGCCGTACCAGGGGAGGGAACCCGCCATGCCCGCCAGCCGACGCCGAGGCCGGCTCACCGCCGTCGCCGCCGCCGTAGCGACCGCCGCGCTCACCGCCGGCCTCACCACCGGCTGCGACGCCGTGGACAAGGCGCTGGACTGCGTGCAGACCGCCGATGCCATCGCCGACAGCGTCACCGACCTCCAGCAGGCCGTGGAGGACGCCGCGAACGACCCCTCCCAGGCCGACGCGTCGCTCGACGCCATCGAGAAGAGCCTGCGGAAGATCGGCGACAAGACGGACGACGCCGATGTGAACAAGGCCGTGGACGACCTGCGCGAGGCCGTGGGCAACGTGCGCACGGCCATCAAGAACGGCGACGAGACGCCCGACGTCGGCCCGGTGACGGACGCGGCCGGGGAACTGACGAAGGTGTGCACGTCGTAGCCAGCGCGACGAGCGCCGGCGGGGGACGCGGACAGCGCCCCCCGGCCCTCCACTCCACTCCACTCCACTCCGCTCCCGGCCCGGCCCGGCCTAGGAAACCGCCTTCCCGACGTACATCCGGGCGATGACCGCCTCGATGTCCGGCTCCCGCACCGACAGGTCCACCAGCGGATAACGGGCCGCCAGGTGCGCGACCAGCGGCGCCGCCGACTGTCCGGCCGGGAACGCCAGCCACTGCCGCGGCCCGTCCACCCGCACCACCCGCGCCGCCGGCACCTCCACCGGCGGCAGCTCCCGCTCCAGGTCCACCACCAGCGTCCGTTCGCTCTCCGCGACCCCGTGCAGCCCCGCGAGCGCGCCGTCGTACACCAGCCGCCCGCGGTCGATCACCATCACCCGCGAGCACAACTGCTCGATGTCCTGCAGGTCGTGCGTCGTCAGCAGCACCGTCGTGCCGCGCTCGGCGTTCAACTCCCGCAGGAACCCCCGCACCCGCGCCTTCGACACGACGTCCAGGCCGATCGTCGGCTCGTCCAGGTACAGCACGTCCGGATCGTGCAGCAGGGCCGCCGCGATGTCCCCGCGCATCCGCTGCCCCAGCGACAGCTGCCGCACCGGCACGTCCAACAGGTCGCCCAGCTCCAGCAGTTCCACGAGACGCTCCAGGTTCTCCCGGTACCGGGCGTCCGGAATGCGGTACATGCGGTGCGCCAGCCGGTAGGAGTCGACCAGCGGCAGGTCCCACCACAGCGTGGTCCGCTGCCCGAACACCACCCCGATCCGGTGCGCCAGACGCGTCCGCTCCCGCGCCGGATCGATGCCCGCCACCCGCAACCGCCCCGCACTCGGCGTCAGGATCCCCGTCAGCATCTTGACCGTCGTCGACTTCCCGGCACCGTTCGGCCCGATGTACCCGACCATCTCCCCGCGCGCCACGGTGAACGAGATCCCGTCCACCGCCCGCACCTCGCGCCGCTCCCGCCTGAGGAACCCGGTCCTCCGCCGTACCTCGAAGACCTTCTCCACCCGCTCCAGTGCGATGAAGTCACCCACGCTAGCTCCCTGTGCCCCGGTACGAACGAAGTCCCGCCCGCCAGGCCAGCCACGCCGGCCCCCAGCACGCCACCGCCACCAGCGGGGAGGTGAACGCGACCCACTCCGGCAGGCCCAGCGGATACGGCCGCCCCAGCACGTACGTCGCGGGCAGCCAGTTGACGAAGGCCAGCGGCAGCACGAACGTCACCCCGCGCACCAGCTCCTTCGCGAACACCGTCGGCGGATACTGCAGCAGCGTCGTACCGCCGTAGGTGAAGGCGTTCTGCACCTCCGCGGCGTCCTGCGCCACGAACTGGAACGCCGCCCCCGCCACGAACACCGCGCAGAAGATCGCGCAGCCGCTCACCACCACCACCGGCATCAGCAGCAGCCGGTCCACCGTCCAGTCGATGTCCACCCGGGTCAGCGACCAGCCCAGCACCAGCGCCCCCTGGGTCACCCGGCCCAGCCGCCGGAGCGCGAACCGGTCCGCCGCCACCTGCGCCAGCACCGGCGCGGGCCGCACCAGCAGCGTGTCCAGCGTGCCGTCCCGCACCCGCCGGCCCAGCCGCTCCATCGACCCGGCCACCAGGTCCGCCAGCCCGAACGGGACCGCCGACAACCCGTACAGGAAGGCCACTTCGGGCAGCGGGTAGCCGCCGAGCGCGTCCACCCGGGAGAACATCAGCATGATCGCGACGAAATCGAGGAACGTCGCCGCGAAGTTCCCGAACGTGGTCATGGCGAAGGAGGCGCGATAGGCCATCGTGGACCGCACCCACATCGCCGCGATCAGCCGGTACGCCCGCACGCCCTCCGCCAGCCGCCGCGCCCGCGGCGCCGCCAGGCCCTCCTCAGCCACCCTGCACCACCACCCGGCGCGTCGCCGCGGACTGCACCAGCCGCCCGGCACCCAGCAGCACCACCGCCCACGCCGCCTGGAAGACGTACGTGCGCACCGGGTCCCCCGGCCCGAGCAGGACGTCCGCCGGGGCCTGCAGCAGCGCGGACCACGGCAGCGCCCGTACGACCTCGCCGAGCGTGCCCGGGAACACGTTCAGCGGCAGCAGCATCCCCGAGCAGAAGAAGCCCGTCAGCCACGTCATCTGCGCCACACCGGTGCCGTCCAGCAGCCAGAAGGTGCTCAGCGCCACCAGGTACCGGATGCCGAACCCGACCAGCATCGCGAGGAGGACGGCGCCGAGGAACGCCGCCCAGGTGCCGGCGTCGGACGGCAGGTACGCCGGGAAGCCCAGCGCGCCCAGCGCGAACGGCACCAGCCCGCGCCCCAGCAGCTGGAAGAAGGCCCGGCCGAGATCCGCCGCCAGCCACCACAGCTGGAGATCGGCCGGCCGGTACAGGTCGATCGCCACGTCCCCCGTACGGATGCGTTCCATCAACTCGTCCTCGACACCGCCGCCCCCGAGCGCGAGCGTCGACAAAAAGGCCTGCCCGAGCCAGACGTAGGTGATGGCCTGTGCCTGGTCGTACCCGCCGAGGTGAGGCCTCTCGTCCCATAGCGCGCGGTATGTGTAGACGAGGATCAGTCCGAAGACCGTGTTCGTGAAGACCCCTGCCGCAGTGGCGGCCCGATAGGTCGCGTACCGTCGGAACCCCCCTGCCGCGACGGCCGCGTACAACCGTCCCGCGCCCACGCCAGTCGACCTCCTTGGACTGCTCGACACCGAAGCGCAGGAGCCTAGTCCGGAGGCCCGGTGGCCGGCCACGCGTTTCCGGCCGGAAGCGTGCCGGAATCCGGGAACGGAACGCCAGGTGCGAGAGTCTTCCAACAGGGGGAGCGCAGAAGCGTACGAGGCGTACGGGAACGTACGACGCGAAACAGGAGTCCGTGCACGAGATGAGCGACGAGCCGCAGCCGCAGCAGCCGAACGAAGGCGTGGCACCGAAACGGCCGCTGCCGGCTGAAGGGCCCGGGAACCCGGGGGGCCGCAAGAAGGGGACTGAGCGCCCCGCCACCTCTGCCGCAGACGGCGAGAAGAGCGGCGCGGGCGGCGCCGCCGGGGACCCGGAGACCCCCAGGGGCCCGAGCCCCCGCCCGGCCGACGGCACCGGACGGGCTGCCGACGGCACCGGACGGGCCGCCGACGGCACCCGTGGCGCCGGAACGGCCGCGCCCGGGGGTGACCGGCCGGCGGGCTCCGGGGCCCAGGACCGGACGGCATCGATCGCCCGCGCCCGCCAGGCGGCCCGCGGGGCCCGGACCGAGCGGACGGGCGCTGCCGGTACGGCGGGCGCTGCCGGCACGGCGGGCACCGGCGGTGCTCAGGGTTCCGGCCGGGGTCCGGTGTCCGACGGTGGTCAGGCTTCCGGCCGGGGTCCGGCCTCCGACGGTGGTCAGGGTTCCGGTGCCTCGGCCTCCGGGAGGGTGCCCGGCACCAGGAAGCCGGCCGCGCCCGGGGCCCCGCACGGCTCCGAGCAGGTTCCGTCGGCCGAGAGCACGCAGGTGCTCCGGCGTATCACCCCGCCCAGGGGACCCCAGACGCCGCAGGGCGGTTCCACGCCCGCGGACCGGCCCGGCACGCCCGGCCGGCAGGACCAGCCCGGCAAGACGGCCGGTGCCGACACCGGTTCCGGCAGGACGATCGGCGCTCCCGGCGGGGCCGGCAAGGCCACCGGTGCTCCTGGAGCTTCCGGCAAGGCCACTGGTGCTCTCGGAGCTTCCGGCAAGGCGGCCGGCGCTCCCGGCGGCTCCGCCAACCCCACCGGCGCCCCCGGAGTCCCCCGGAAGGCCGCCGGTGTGCCTGGAGGCCTTGGCAAGGCCGCCGGTACGCCCGGAGGCACCGGCAAGGCCGGCGGTGCCCCGCAGGGCTCCGCCGCGGCCGCCGGTGCCGGTGGGGCCGCGGGAGCCGGCAAGGCCGCCGGTGCGGGACAGCCGGCCGAGACCACGCAGGTGCTGCGGCGGGTCGCCGCTCCCCGCCCGGGCGAGCCCGGCGCAGCCGGTACGGCGCCGGCCTCCCCGGCGGAGCCGAACGCCACCGGCGGTACACCCCGCCCCGACGCTCCCCGCCCCGGCGGCCAGAACCGCACGCCCGGATCGGCCGGCACCGGTCAGAACCGCACGCCCGGATCGGCCGGCACCGGTCAGAACCGCGCGTCCGGACCGGCCGGCGCCCCCGCTCAGCCCTCCGCGGCCGCCGCGCGTGCCGCCCGCGCCGCACGCGCGGCCGGGAAGGCCGGCGCCGCGGGTGCCGCCGGCGCCGCCTCCGCCCAGGCCGCAGGCGCCGGTGCCCACGCCGCTGCCGGTACCGCCGCCGGCGCCGGTGCCAAGGCCGGTGCCGCGGCCGCGCACGGCGCCGCCGGCTCCACCCGCCCCGGCAACGCCCCCGCCGGCCCCGCCGGAACCCGCCCCGCAGGATCCGGTCCTGCCGGGACCCGCCCCGGGGATTCCGCCGAGGCCGAGACCACCGCTCTCGCCGCCGCGGACGGTGGGACCGCCGGAGGCAAGGGCAAGAACGGCAAGAACGGCAAGAACGGCAAGAAGGGCAAGCGGCCCAAGCGGACCGGATGGCGGCGGATTTTCCCGACCTGGCGCATGGTGCTCGGCACCTTCGTCGTCGGCGTACTGCTCCTCGTCGGCCTGTTCTTCCTCGGCTACTCCCTCGTGAAGATCCCGCCGGCCAACGCGTTCGCGACCAAGCAGAGCAATGTCTACCTGTACGCCGACGGCTCGCAGCTGGCCCGCGACGGCGAGGTCAACCGCGAGAACGTCAGCCTCGCCCAGGTCTCCAAGCACGCCCAGCACGCCATCCTGGCCGCCGAGGACCGCGACTTCTACACCGAGTCCGCCGTCGACCCCAAGGCCATGATCCGGGCCGGCTGGAACACCGCGACCGGCAAGGGCAAGCAGTCCGGCTCGACGATCACCCAGCAGTACGTGAAGAACTACTACCTGGCCCAGGAACAGACGGTCACCCGCAAGGCCAAGGAATTCTTCATCGCCATCAAGCTCGACCAGAACAAGTCCAAGGACGAGATCCTGGAGGGCTACCTCAACACCAGCTACTTCGGCCGCAACGCCTACGGCATCCAGGCCGCCGCCCAGGCCTACTACGGCAGGGACGCCGCCGACCTCGACCCGGCCCGCGCCGCCTACCTCGCCGCGCTCGTCAACGCGCCGAGCGAGTACGACGTCGTAGCCCACCCGGAGAACAAGAAGGCGGCCCTCGCCCGCTGGAACTACGTCCTCAACGGCATGGTCACCAAGGGCTGGCTCAGCGCCTCGGAGCGCGCCGGCATGAAGTTCCCGATGCCGAAGGAGCAGACGATCTCCACCGGCATGTCCGGCCAGCGCGGCTACCTCGTGGAAGCGGTCAAGCACTACCTGACCACGAACAACATCATCGACGCCGACCACCTCGCGGCCGGCGGCTACCGCATCACCACCACCATCCAGAAGGACCGGCAGGACGCCTTCGTCAAGGCCGTCGACGACCAGCTGATGTCCAAGCTGGACAAGAAGAACCGCAAGGCCGACACCTACGTCCGGGCCGGCGGCGCCTCCGTCGACCCCAAGACCGGCAAGGTCGTCGCCATGTACGGCGGCGTCGACTACGTGAAGCAGTACACCAACGGCGCCACCCGCGGTGACTTCCAGGTCGGCTCGACGTTCAAGCCGTTCGTGTTCACCTCCGCCGTGGAGAACGGGTCCACCACCCAGGACGGCCGCACCATCACCCCGAACACGGTCTACGACGGCACCAACCAGCGCCCGGTCCAGGGCTGGAGCGGCGGCGCCTACGCCCCCGAGAACGAGGACCAGCGGTCGTACGGACCGATCACCGTGCGCAAGGCCACCGACCTGTCGGTGAACTCGGTGTACGCGCAGATGGCCGTCGACGTCGGCCCCGCCAAGGTCAAGCAGACCGCGATCGACCTCGGCGTCCCCTCCGACACCCCGGACCTCCAGCCGTACCCGTCCGTCGCCCTCGGCACCGCCACCGCCAGCGTCCTGGAGATGGCGGAGGCGTACGCCACGCTCGCCAACCACGGCAAGCACGGCTCGTACACCCTGGTCGAGAAGATCACCAAGAACGGCAGCGACCACATCCAGCTGCCCGACCAGCGGGCCAAGCAGGCCGTGAGCCGCGAGGCCGCCGACACCACCACCGCGGTCCTGCGGAGCGTGGTCGAGTCCGGCACCGCCACCGCCGCGCAGGCCGCCGGCCGCCCGGCGGCCGGCAAGACCGGTACCGCCGAGAGCGACACCGCCGCCTGGTTCGCCGGCTACACCCCCGACCTGGCCACGGTGGTCTCCGTGATGGGCCAGGACCCGGTGACCGCCAAGCACATGCCGCTGTACGGCGCGCTCGGCCAGGCCCGTATGAACGGTGGCGGCCCGCCCACCCAGATCTGGGCGCAGTACACGCGCGACGCGCTCCAGGGCAAGCCGGTCCGGCAGTTCGACCTCGAGCTGGCGGAGGGCGCCGACCGGATCCAGGAGCCGCCCGCCACCGGCACCACCGAGCCGGGCACGGGCGGCGAGGACGACGACGGCGCCTCCGCCACCCCGACCGACGGCGCGACGGCCACCCCCACCGACGGCGGCGCGACCGCGACCCCGACCGACGGCGGCGGCACCGGCACCCCGACCGACGGCGGGACGACCACCGACGGCGGCGCCACCACCAGCGGCGGCGACACGACCGGCGGCGGGACGACCACCGGCGGAGACACGACAGGCACCACGACCGGCGGCGACACGACCGGCGGCGGGACCACGGGCGGTGATGCCACGGGCATCGGCGGTGTCAACGGCACCGGCGGGGGCACCGGGGGAGGCCCCGGCACCTGACGCGCCGGCTCAGTGACCGCTGGTCGCCTTCAGCCCGACCACGGCGACCAGCAGCAGGCCCACGAAGAAGACCCGGGCGGCGGTGACCGGCTCACCCAGCACCACCATGCCGAGCACCGCCGCCCCGGCCGCGCCGATGCCCACCCAGACGCCGTAGGCGGTACCGATGGGCAGGGACTTCGCGGCGTACGACAGCAGGACCATGCTGGCGACGATGCCGGCGCCGGTGAACAGGCTGGGGACGAGGCGGGTGAAACCCTCGCTGTACTTCATCCCGATCGACCAGCCCACTTCCAGCAGACCGGCGACGACGAGCAGGACCCAGGCCATGACAGGCACCTCCAAGACGTGACGACTCTCTTTCCGGGGTGCGTCGTCTTTGCCTTCGACCCGGTACGGCGCGTCTCGTCGGGTTCCTCCCGAACATAGCAAAAGCACCACGAAGAGGGCCGGTGACCATCGTCACCGGCCCTCTTCGTGATGTGTTCCAGATGTTTCCCAGGCGGTCTAGAGGTACAGCCCCGTGGAGTCCTCCGACCCCTCGAACCGGTCCGCGGCCACGGCGTGCAGATCGCGCTCGCGCATCAGCACGTACGCCACACCCCGCACCTCGACCTCGGCCCGGTCCTCCGGGTCGAACAGGACCCGGTCGCCGGGCTCCACCGTCCGGACGTTCTGGCCGACCGCGACGACCTCGGCCCAGGCCAGCCGCCGCCCGACCGCCGCCGTGGCGGGAATCAGAATGCCGCCCCCCGACCGCCGCTCGCCCTCACCGGTCTCCTGCCGCACGAGAACCCGGTCGTGCAGCATCCGGATGGGCAGCTTGTCGTGATGGGGAGTGCTGTGCTCGTTTCTGTTGGCGCTCACGCCTCGAACCTACCTGCCCCGCTCAGTCCCTGCGCCGCCGGGCCCCGAGGGACAGCAGCCCCACGACCCCGACGACGAGCAGCGCGACGGGCACGACCCGCTCCAGCCGAGGCGCCCCCTCCTCATCGACGAACTGCGCCCGGACGTCACTGACGACCCGGTTGACCTGCACGTACGCCCGCCCGACCGTGTGGTCGGCATGAGCGATGACCTTGGCCTTCGCATCCCCGACGATCGTTTTCGGATGCACCCGCACCCCGATCTCGTCGAGCGTCTCGGCCAGCACTGCACGGCGACGCTTGATGTCCGCCTCGATCTGCGCCGGGGTTCTGGTGTCCGACGTGTCCGCCACCGTACGGCCTCCGAAGTCTGCCGAAATCTGCTGATGCTTTCCGAACAGTCTGTCAGCTCATGCGCGCGACGCACCGCAAGGGCCCCCGGTTACGCTAGACCGATGAGCGAGCGACTCCAGCCCGGGGACGTTGCCCCCGGCTTCACCCTCCCCGACGCCGACGGCAACGAGGTGTCCCTGTCGGACCGCAAGGGCCGCAAGGTCATCGTCTACTTCTACCCGGCGGCCCTGACCCCCGGCTGCACCAAGCAGGCCTGCGACTTCACCGACAACCTGGAGGTCCTGGCCTCCGCCGGCTACGACGTCATCGGCATCTCGCCCGACAAGCCGGAGAAGCTCGCCAAGTTCCGCGAGCAGGAGTCCCTGAAGGTCACCCTGCTGGCCGACCCCGACAAGCGGGTCCTGGAGGCGTACGGCGCGTTCGGCGAGAAGAAGCTGTACGGCAAGACGGTCGTCGGCGTCATCCGCTCCACGGTCGTCGTGGACGAGGACGGCAAGGTCGAACGAGCCCTGTACAACGTCAAGGCCACCGGCCACGTGGCCAAGATCATCAAGGATCTGGGCATCTGATCCGCCCCTCGCGAAGCGGCCCGCCCCGGACCCCCGGGGCGGGCCGCTTTCCGCACTCCCGGGCGTGACTGTCCGATAACCGGTTCGTCACTCCGCACGGGCGACGAACGCGTACCCGGCAGCGGAGGGGATCGATGGGGGCCAGCGCGTACACCCGACAGCGGCTGGAAGAGGCGGCTCACGGGGCGCGGACGTTGTCGGAGGCGTTGACGAGACTGGGGGTGGACCCGGGAAGCCCGACGCGGCGCTATGTGCTCGATCGGACGAGGAAGTTCGGGATCGACACCTCGCACTTCACGCCCGTCATCCGAACCGAGCGGATGAGACACGACCAACGCCGCAGGACCGCCGCGGAGATCCTCGTGGAGGACACCTCGGCTCACGCCGGATGCGGAGTCGGCCCCGAGTGGCTCGGCAAGCCCATGACGCTGGAGATCGACCACGTCAACGGGGACTGGCGCGACAACAGGCGGGACAATCTCAGGCTGCTCCGTCCCAACTGCCACGCGATCACCAGCAACTGGTGCCGAGGAGGGAGACGGCCCGCCCGTCGCGCCCAGTAGAGTAGGCGCCACTGAGGGCCCGTACCCCAGCTGGCAAGAGGGCGCCGGTTTAGGTCCGGTGTGTCGTGGGTTCGAGTCCCACCGGGCCCACAGCCGACAAGGGGCCGTCCATCCGGGCGGCCCCTTCGTCGGTCTCAGTCCAGCAGTTCCCGTACCACCGGCACCAGCGCCCGGAACGCCTTCCCCCGGTGGCTGATGGCGTTCTTCTCCGCCGGGCTCAGCTCGGCGCAGGTCCGGCTCTCGCCCTCCGGCTGGAGGATCGGGTCGTAGCCGAAGCCGTTGGTCCCGGCCGGCGCGTGCCGCAGCGTGCCGGGCAGCCGCCCCTCGACCACCCGCTCCGTGCCGTCCGGCAGGGCGAGCGCCGCCGCGCAGGCGAAGTACGCGCCCCGGTGCTCCTCGGCGATGTCGGAGAGCTGGGCGAGGAGCAGGTCGAGGTTGGCCTTGTCGTCGCCGTGGCGGCCGGCCCAGCGGGCGGAGAAGATGCCGGGGGCGCCGTTCAGGACGTCGACGCAGAGGCCGGAGTCGTCGGCGACGGCGGGCAGGCCGGTGGCCCGGGCCAGGGCGTGGGCCTTCAGCAGGGCGTTCTCGGCGAAGGTGACGCCCGTTTCCTTGACGTCGGGGACGTCGGGGAAGGCGTCGGCGCCGACCAGTTCGTGGGGCAGCCCGGCTTCGGCGAGGATCGCCCTGAGCTCGGTGATCTTTCCGGCGTTGCGGGTGGCGAGGATCAAGCGGGTCATGTCCGCCAGTATTCCTCGCCGCTCAAGGGGCGCGTCGCCCGGCCGTGCCACCGGGCGCGTGGCGTCGCGCGGCTACAGTTCCGCCTGTCCCGCGCCCTCGAGCGCGCGCAGGTCGAAGACTTCGGCCATCCTGGCGAAGCCGAGGTCGCTGGGGTGCAGGTGGTCGCCGGAGTCGTACTCGGCGCGCAGCCGGCGCGGGTCGTAGGGGTCCCGGAGGGCCTTGTCGAAGTCGACGACCGCGTCGTAAACGCCGCCGGCCCGGATCTGCGCGTTCACCTGCTGTCGTACGGCCTCGCGGGCCGGGGTGTAGCCGCGGTGGCCCTGGAAGGGCATCAGGGTGGCGCCGACGACCTTCAGGCCGCGGGCGTGGGCCTGGCGGACGAGGGTGCGCAGGCCGGTGAGGATCCGGTCGGGGTCGGCGAGCCTGCGGTTGCGCAGGATGTCGTTGACGCCGAGGTCGATGACGACGACCTTGACGTTGGTGCGGGAGAGCGCGTCGCGGCCGAACCGGCCGAGGCCGCTCTGGTTCTCGGCCGGCCGGCCGAGGCCGTCGGCGAGGACCTGGTTGCCGCTGATGCCTTCGTTGACGACGCTGTAGCGCGGCAGTTGCTGCCCGTTCTCCAGCGCGGAGCGCAGCCGGCCGGCGAGGACGTCCGGCCAGCGGCGGTTGGTGCCGATGGTCGAGGTGATGCCGTCGGTGATGGAGTCGCCGAAGACGACGACGGTGCCGGCGGCCTCGTTGCTGAGGACGTCGAGGGCCGTCAGGTACCGCCAGTAGGTGGTCTGTTCGGTGTAGGGGGTGCCGGTGGGGTCCTCGGTGCGGTCGCCGGCGGCGACGTACGAGATCTGCCGGGCGTGCGGGTGGTAGGTGACGGGGCCGGAGGGGGTGGGGGAGTAGGTGGTGACCAGGACGTCGCCGCCGTGCGGGACGGTGACGCGTACGGCGTCGCTGACGGCCTGTCCGCCGGCGGGTATGACGACGCTGGTGCTGCCGTTGAAGCTGAGGCGCCGCATCGTTTCGGCGTCGGCCGCGGCGGTGCCGTCGCCGGCCGCGAGGGCGAGGGTGGCGTGCGTGATGGTGAGCGGGGACTGGCCGTAGAGGTTGGACAGTGTGATCCGGGCGCTCGTGCCGCCGGCGCTCGCGTGCACCACGTTGCGGACGGAGTGGCCCGCGAGGCCGGTCGCCTCGGTGCCGGGTTCGCCGCCGACGGGGGCGGTGGCCCAGGCGCCCACCCAGGTGCCGGTGGAGGCGGGGGCGGCGTTGGAGCCGTGGTGCGGGCGGCCCGCGGCGAGGGTGCCGCGGGAGGTGCCGTCGTCGGCGGCCACGGTGAGGTATATGCCGGCGGACACCGCGATGACCAGGGCGACGAGGGCACTGAGCACCGCAAAACCATGACGCTTGGTCACTCTTGTGTTGTTCTCCTCGGGAGATGGGAGCCTGAGGCTCCGATCTTGCTGAGCCCATGATGCGTCATGGGCCGGGGAGACCTGACAGGCCCCTGCCACTACTCCCGTCCAGTCAGACGCCGGGAACTCTCGTTCCGTTCCGGGAGTCGGTCAGGAAGGGACAATTGTGTGCGGGATCACCGAACGGGTGGAGCTGATGGAACCTACCGAGACGGGAACACCGGGACGGGGCGCCTCGTACCGGACCATGACGGCGTTCACCCCGGCCGACGAGGAGCGCCGGCGCGGGGTGCGGCGGATGAAGCTGACGGCGACGGGTCTGCTGCTGCTGGTGGCGGTGGTCTACGTGCTGGCGAAGGCGGCCGGGCACGCGGGGGCCGGGCCGTGGGCGGACTATGTGGCGGCGGCGGCCGAGGCGGGCATGGTGGGCGCGCTCGCCGACTGGTTCGCGGTCACGGCGCTGTTCCGGCACCCGCTGGGGCTGCCCATCCCGCACACGGCGATCATTCCCACCAAGAAGGACCAGCTGGGGATCTCGCTCGGCGAGTTCGTCGGGGAGAACTTCCTGTCCGAGGCCGTCGTACGGCAGCGGCTGCGCGCGGTCGGCATCGGCAGCCGGCTCGGTGTCTGGCTCGCCGAGCCGGAGCACGCGGACCGGGTGACGGCGGAGCTGGCCACGGCCTTGCGCGGGGCGCTGACCGTGCTGCGCGACTCGGACGTGCAGGCGGTCGTGGGGGAGGCGATCACCCGGCGGGCCAACGCGCAGGAGATCGGGCCGGGCCTCGGCAAGATGCTGGAGAAGGTGGTCGCGGACGGCGGGCACCGGCGGGTGGTGGATCTGGTGGTGGCCCGTGCGCACGACTGGCTGGTGCTGCACCGGGACGATGTGATGGTGGCCGTGGAGGGCGGGGCGCCGGGCTGGACCCCGCGGTTCGTGGACCGGAAGGTGGGGGAGCGGGTCTACAAGGAGCTGCTGCGGTTCGTCACCGAGACGCGGGACATGCCCTCGCACCCCGCGCGGGGCGCGCTGGACCGCTTCCTCTCCGACTTCGCCGCCGATCTGCAGTCCGACACGGAGACCCGGGCGCGGGTGGAGCGGCTCAAGGGCGAGGTGCTGGGCCGTGACGAGGTGCAGGACCTGATCGCCTCCGCGTGGACGGCCGTTCGGTCGATGATCGTGGCGGCGGCGGAGGACGAGCGCAGCGAGCTGCGGCTGCGGGTGCGGGCCGCGCTGCTGTCGCTCGGCTCGCGGATGGCGACCGAGCCGAAGGTGCAGCAGAAGGTCGACAGCTGGGTGGAGGGTGCGGCGGTGCACGTCGTGACGACGTACCGCACGGAGATCACCTCGCTGATCACGGACACGGTGGCGGGCTGGGACGCCGAGCACACCACCCGGAAGATCGAGGCGCACATCGGCCGTGACCTGCAGTTCATCCGGATCAACGGCACAGTGGTGGGGTCCCTGGCGGGCCTGCTGATCTACGCCGTCACGCGCTGGCTGGGGGCCTGACCGGCCTACTTCGCAAGGCGCCGGGCACCCGGTACCCGTCCTTCGACGGGGAGGGAGCCCATGAGCACAGCGCAGACGCCGTCCGCGCGGACCGGCCGGACGATCACCACCGACATTCCCGCACGGCTGGACCGGTTGCCCTGGTCGCGGTGGCACTGGACCATCGTGATCGGCCTCGGCACCGTGTGGATCCTGGACGGCCTGGAGGTCACGGTCGTCGGCAACATCGCCGGCCGGCTGTCGGAGCCCGGCAGCGGTCTGTCGATCACCTCGGGCCAGATCACCGGTGTCGCCGCCGCGCTGTACGTGGCGGGCGCCTGCTTGGGCGCGCTGTTCTGGGGCCGTCTGACCGACCGGTTCGGCCGCAAGAACCTCTTCATGATCACCCTTGCCGTGTACCTGGCGGCGACGGCGCTGACGGCCGTCTCCTGGGAAGCCTGGTGGTTCTTCCTCTTCCGCTTTCTGACCGGTTTCGGGATCGGCGGTGAGTACGCGGCGATCAACTCCGCGATCGACGAGCTGATCCCGGCGGACTACCGCGGCCGGGTCGATCTGATCATCAACGGCAGCTTCTGGCTCGGTGCGGTCGGCGGCTCCCTGCTGTCGATCGTCGCGCTCGACACCGACCTGCTGGCCGCGAACGTCGGCTGGCGCCTGACCTTCGCCCTGGGCGCCGTGCTCGCCCTGGTCATCCTGCTCGTACGGCGGCACGTCCCGGAGAGTCCGCGCTGGCTGCTGATCCACGGCCGGGACGGGGAGGCGGAGGAGATCGTCTCCGGCATCGAGCGGAGGGTGGAGGCGGAGCGGGGTGAGCCGCTGCCGGAGCCGCACGGTGAGCTGGAGATCCAGCAGCGCAAGGACGTGACCTTCGTGGAGATCGCCCGTACGGTCTTCGGCCGCTACCGCAGGCGGGCCGTGCTCGGCTTCTCCCTCTTCATCGGCCAGGCGTTCCTGTACAACGCGATCACCTTCGGCTTCGGCGCGATCCTGACGAAGTTCTTCGACGTGCCGTCCGACCACACCGGCTACTACTTCGCGGTGATCGCGGTGGGCAACTTCTGTGGTCCGCTGCTGCTCGGCAAGCTCTTCGACACGGTCGGCCGCAGGGTGATGATCTCTTCGACGTACCTGCTCTCGGGTCTGCTCCTGTTCGGCACCGCCTGGCTGTTCGACCGCGGGTCGCTCACCGCGGGCACGCTCACGGCCTGCTGGTGCGCGGTGCTGTTCTTCGCCTCGGCGGGCGCCTCCAGCGCCTATCTGACGGTGTCGGAGATCTTCCCGATGGAGACCCGGGCGATGTCCATCGCGTTCTTCTACGCGCTCGGCACCGCGGCCGGCGGTATCAGCGGCCCGCTGCTGTTCGCCGACCTCACCGGTACCGGCAAGGTCGGCGACACGGTCCTCGCCTTCTCGATCGGCGCGGCCCTGATGTGCGCGGCCGGTCTGGTCGCCGCGTTCCTGGCGGTGCGGGCCGAGCGCCGCTCCCTGGAGGACATCGCGCGCCCGCTGACGGCGGTGGCGGGCCGGGCGAGGACGGCGGCGCAGGGCGCCCGGCCGTCGTCCCAGGGCCGCGGCCCCACGGCACCCCCGGCGGCGAGCAGGCCGTGAGGGGCCGTTCGGCGTACGTCGTCGAGTCCGGCCGGCGCCGCACGGGACCTGGCCCGACGTGACGTCCGGCCGGTGCCTCACGCGCCGGTCGTGGGGCCCGGCCGGTGCCTCACGCGCCGGTCGTGGGGCCCGGCCGGTGCCTCACGCGCCGTGGTGGAGCCCGGCCGGTGCCTCACGCGCCGTGGTGGAGCCCGGCCGGTGCCTCACGCGCCGGTGGTGGAGCCCGGCCGGACGATCATCAGGACGGTCACCGCGGCCCACAGCAGGTTGAACAGTCCGGTGGACATGGCGAGCCGCGTGGTCAGCGCGGTGCTGCCGCCGCCCTCGACGAAGGCGTTCTGCACCGGGAGGACGAGGGCGACGAGGACGAGGGCGGCGAGGGCGGTCAACGCGATCGACACGACCAGCCAGGCGCTCCCGAGGACACCCATCTCGCTCGCGGTGGCGAACCCGAAGACCGGTACGACGACGCCGACGACCGCGTACACACGGCAGATCCGGTGCAGCAGCCGGAGCGTCCCGGCGTCACCCCGCTCACCGGGCGCGTCGGCCCGCACCGGCTCACTGGTCGCGTCGGCCCGCACCGGCTCACTGGTGGCGTCGGCCCGCACCGGCTCACTGGTCGCGTCGGCCCGGACCGGCTCACTGGTGGCGTCGGCCCGCACCGGCTCGCCGGTCATGCCGGCCCGCACCGGCCCGGCGGTCGCCTCGGCGAGGGCCCGGCGGGCGGCGGGCGGGAACATGCTGGCGGCGACGGCGACGGGGCCGACGGCGAGGATCGCGAAGATGACGTGCACGGCGAGGAGGAACTTGGTCACGCAGGGACGCTAGGGAACGGCGGGGCCGGGCAGAAGTGGCGGGATTGCCAGCTGCCGACGGATTCCCGCCAGCGGTTGCCGCGTGGATGGGGCCTCGCCCGACCGCCTGAGCCCTGAGGGTCGGGAACCCGTCGTACGGCTACATTCCTGCCATGCACACCGTGGCCGTACTGGCGCTGGACGGCGTCGTGCCGTTCGACCTCTCCGCTCCCATCGACACCTTCGGCTGGGCGCGGCTGCCCGACGGCCGGCAGCCGTACCGGGTGCGGGTGTGCTCGGTGCGGCGGGAGGTGAGCGCGGGTGCCTTCACGGTGCGCGCGCCGTACGGCCTGGAGGCGCTCGCGGAGGCCGACACGATCATCCTGCCCGGGGTCGCGGAGCCGCCGGAGGAACTGCCTCCCGGGGTCGCCGAGGCGCTGCGCGCGGCGGCGGCGAACGGCACCCGGATCGCGTCCGTCTGCGTGGGCGCGTTCCTGTTCGCGGCGACGGGTCTGCTGGACGGTCTGCGCGCGACGACCCACTGGTTCGCGGCCCCGCGACTGGCCGAGCGGCACCCGGAGGTGACGGTCGACCCGAACGTCCTCTACGTCGACAACGGCCAGTTCCTCACCTCGGCGGGCGCGGCGGCGGCCCTGGACATGTGCCTGCACATGATCCGCAAGGACTTCGGCTCGGCGGTGGCCGCGCACGCGGCCCGGATGTCGGTGATGCCGCTGGAACGGGAGGGCGGGCAGGCCCAGTTCATCGTCCACGACCTGCCGCCGGCTCCCGCGGGCGCCACCCTGGAGCCGCTGCTGGGCTGGCTGGCGGACCACTGCGACCGGGAGCTGACGCTGGACGAGATCGCGGCGAAGGCCGGCATGAGCACGCGTACCCTCAACCGCCGCTTCCGGGAGCAGACCGGTACGACACCGCTCCAGTGGCTGCACCGGGCGCGGGTACGGCGGGCCCAGCACCTGCTGGAGACGACGGACCACCCGGTGGAACGCATCGCCGCGCTGACGGGCTTCGGCTCCCCGACGGCCTTCCGTGAGCGTTTCCGGAGGGTGGCGGGAACGAGCCCGCAGGCGTACCGGAGGGCGTTCCGGACGGGGGAGGGGGTGGAGAGGCCGCCGCGGGGTGCGGCCCGGGCACAGGCGCCCGCCGGACGGGGGACCGTCCCCGGCGGAGGGGCCGGGAACGCTCCCTAGGTCCGGAGGGGCCGGGGACGCTCCCTAGGTCCGGAGGGGCCGGGGACGCTCCCCGGACCCGGAGCGGGCCGGGACGCTCCCTAGGCCTTGCGGTCGGCGACGGCCCAGGAGGCGAGGGCGACGGCGCCGGCGACGCCGAGGACGGACGGCCAGGCGCCGATCTTCTTCGCGAGCGGGTGGGAGCCGGCGAACGCGGCGACGTAGGCGGCGGTGAGGGCGCCGGCGGCCTTCCCGCCCGCCTGCCTGCGCCACTGCTGCGCGGCGGCGGCCCCGGCCACGGCGAGCACGGCACCGCCCAGCTGCCGCTTCTTCGTCCAACGGGCGACGCCGTAGCCGCCGACGAGCCCGGTGGCGGCGACGACAGCGCTGGGAACCTGGGCCATGGAGCCTCCTCGTAGTGCGAAAGTCCGCGGTCCGAGGCTAACGCGGGGGCAGGCGGCGAAGACGAACCTGAGTCGATGCTTGTCAACTTTTCGGCGGGGAGTTATATAAGAAGCCGTAGGGCATCGCACCCCAGCCCCTGACGAGAGGAGTGACCTGTGATGCTCATGCGTACGGACCCGTTCCGCGACATGGACCGGCTCACGCAGCAGCTCTTCGGGACCAACGCCCGCCCCTCCGCGATGGCGATGGACGCCTACCGCTCCGGGGACGACTTCCTGGTCCACTTCGACCTCCCCGGCGTCGACCCGGAGACGATCGAACTCGACGTCGAGCGCAACGTCCTCAACATCCGCGCCGAGCGGCGCAGTCCCGCTCCGCAGGACGCGGAGATGCTGGTCGCCGAACGGCCCACGGGCTCCTTCACGCGCCAGCTGTTCCTGGGCGAAACGCTCGACACGGACCGCATCGACGCCTCCTACGAGGCCGGCGTCCTGACCCTGCGCATCCCGGTGGCCGAACAGGCCAAGCCGCGCCGCATCCAGATCAGCGGCGGGTCGGGCGACCGGAAGCAGATCAACGCCTGAACCGACGAGGCAATGCAGAACCCGACGGCCGACCCGACGGCCAGAGCATCACGCGTCCCACGGCCCGAGCGGGGCCCTGGGACGCGCCGGTCCTGCCGTGCCTCCACCGCCGGCCCGAGCGTGTCCGAAGACATCCGTTCGTCCCGCAGCACCGCGCCCCCGCTCGCCGCACGGGTCACGGTGCTGTGGCGGGACACCACCAGACCCGTCTGCCGCACTGTGGCCGAACTCCCGCTCATGCCCGCTGCATTACGGGGTATCCGGGCTTCCGGTGCCCCGAAGTGTCCCGGAGGAGGAGCCAACACGATGACCGTGACGACCCCGCAGCCCAGAACGACCATCCCCGCCCCGAGCCGGCCCACCCGAGAGGCGGCCGAGGACGCCGGCTGGGTGGCGCTGACGGAGGCGGTGCGCGAGGCGGGCCAGTACCCGACGAGGGCGGAGGCGGAACGGGTGACCCGCATCGTCCTGTCGGCGCTGGGTGGCCACGTCACCGGCGACGAACGCGTGGCCCTGGCCCGGGCGCTCCCCCGCACGGCGGGCCGGGTGATCGCCTCCCAGATCCCCGCGGCCCACCCGCTGACGGCCCGCGAGTTCGTCGAGTCGGTGGCCACCCGCATCGAGGGCTCGACGCCGGCGACGGCCCGCTGGGACGTCAGCTCGGTCCTCAGCGTTCTGTCGACCCACATCGGCGAAGACCTGACGACCCAACTCCTCACCCAACTCCCCCCGGGCTTCCCCCTCCTCTTCGGCCGCGCAGAACTGGCCACGACGGCCTGACCCTCTCCCGCCCCGGGGCGCCGCCGAGCCTGACGTGTCACGGTGCCGTCCCGGAGCGCGGAGTTCCCACCCACGGTCGACTACGGTCGCCTCCTCGTCGCATCATGACGATGTCCGACTTCCGGGCAGGCGGGCACTCCGGCGAGAAGGCGGGTCATGGTCAGCGAGTGGCAGTTCGAAGTACCCACGGCCGGCAGCAAGCGGCTGCCGCCCGACGGGCGCTACATGGAAGCGCTCAGCAGTCAGGGCTACGGCTTCGAAGCGGCCATCGCCGACTTGGTGGACAACTCCATCGACGCCGGGGCGGCGAACGTCGTCATCCACTTCCTGCGCGACGGTGACCGGTTGGTGAGCCTGGTGATCGTCGACGACGGCAAGGGGATGAGCGAAGACGAGTTGGACGTGGCCATGACGGTGGGAGGCCGTCGTGGCTACACCGAGAAGTCGCTCGGTATGTTCGGCACCGGCTTGAAATCCGCGTCGCTGAGCCACGCCGACTCCGTGACAGTGGTGAGTCGAACCAAGCGCACCCGCCCCGTCGGCAGGCGCTGGCTGATGGAGCACGCCAAGAAGAGCTTCGAGTGCGACATCATCGATTCCGATTTCGCCCAGGACTTCGTCGACTTCTACCAGGGGCGACCGATCGGCTTCCAGGGCACGATCGTCCGGTGGGACGGTGTCAAGGACTTCCCCAAGCACGGCGGTGGTGGCCAGACCGACCGGTACCTGCATCGCACGGTCAACAAATTGGGCCTGCACCTGGGGCTCCATCTGCACCGATTCCTCGCCCGGGACGACTTCCACATCACCATCTCCGTCCAAGACGTCCGTACCGGCATCGAATACGCCAACTACGGAGTCGAGTCGCTCGACCCGTTCGGCTATCCGGTTTCGGGAGGCGTGGACTACCCGAGCACATTCGTCGCCGAAACCGATTCCCTGGGACCCGTCGCCCTTCGTGCCCACATCTGGCCGCCGCGATCCTCTCTCGACGAGTACAAGGCCTTCGGTGCGGTCGTCGAGCGGGAGGGGTTCTACTTCTACCGCAACGACCGCCTCGTGCAGGCCGGTGGCTGGAACAATTACCGTCAGCCGGAGCAACATCTGGCTCTTGCCCGGGTGGCGGTGGATCTGCCGGACGATCCCGACGGGGAAGTCTTCCGCCTCACCGTGAAAAAGGAGGGAGTGCAGGCGTCGCCCGAGTTCACGGCCGCTCTCGACAACGCCAAGGACGCTCAGGGACGCACGTTCGGCGCATACCTGGCGGATGCCGAGCGGGTCTATCGCGATGCGCGGAAACGGGCCGGTGTGACGCGCAAGGCCGCTGTTCCACCGGGGCGCGGTCTGGACCCGCAAGTACGCCAGGTCATCGAAGAGGAACTGCCGTTGCTCCACGAGGATCCCTTGCAGTTCCGATGGCAGAAGCTGCCCAACGACAAGTTCTTCGAGATCGACCAGGAGGCCCAGGTCCTCCTGCTCAACCAGCATTACCGCGCCGCGCTCCTGGGTGGCCGCGGCGGTACGCTCAACGACGCCCCGATGGTCAAGACCCTGATGTATTTACTGATGCAGGACGCCTTTCAGCGTGAACGGCTGGGGAGCCGACTCAAGGACAACATCGAACTGTGGCAGTCCGTTCTGGTGGCCGCCGCCCGTACGGAACTCGATCGGGTGGCCGACTGATGGACAGCCGAAGAGACGGAGTCGCGAATCCCCCGGGCAAGGCCGACTCCGTCGCGCGAGCTACCACGGTCGAACTGCCCTGGACGACGGTGGAGCATTATCTCGGGCGGGGGTTGGGAGCCAGCTACCGACTCTCGGCCATCGATGAACCGATGGTCACCTACGAAATTCAGGACGCAGGACGCGGTATCGCCCTGCACGTCGAACTCGCGGGACGCCACCATGTCCCACGCTCACCGCTGGCGGCCGTTCGCATCGACCGGGTCCTCCACGGCGGCAGGCGCCTGGCACGCGTCACGACATCGGATCCCGAACTGCTCCGCGACTTCCACGACCTCCTGCTGTCCGTGGCGGACCGCATCGTCGTCGATGGGCAGGGTCTGGCACGGGCCTTCGACGAGACGGTGCACGGATGGAGCGCGCTGCTGGGAAGGCCACGGGGTCTGCCACGAGAGAGGCGCCTCGGACTCCACGGCGAACTTGCCGTACTGACGAGGATTGCCGAGACCAACGGATGGCAGGCGGCACTCGACACCTGGGTGGGGCCGATCGGTGAAGAGCACGACTTCGCCCTCGATTCGGCCGACCTCGAGGTCAAGGCGACCGCCTCCGAACGACGTAGACACACCATCCACGGTCTCGGACAGCTCACGGAGACGGCCGGACGGCCGCTCTGGTTCGCCTCGTTGCGTCTGACCCGGGGCGGCGCCGGCGGGCGCACTCTCGCCGACTCGGTGAAAGCCGCGCGTGATGCGGCCGCAGCCGAGAACATCGCCTTCGGACGACGCCTGGACAAACTGCTGGACGCCTTGGGCTGGGACGCCGAACAGCCGGACGACGAACGTTGGACGCCACGCGACAGCCCTCTGGTGATCCGAGCGACCGACATGCCTCGTCTCACGGTGGACGACCTGCCCGAAGGCGCGCTGGGACGCATCGACACGGTGAACTACGCGGTGGACGTGACGGGGCTGTCGTCCGCCGGGCAGCAGCCGCCCGTCGATCTTTCCGATCTACCGCTTCCCTGACCCACGACGTCCGGCGCTCGCCGGCACCCAGAGGACACACATGACCAGCAGTTCCACCGACGCCCTTCTCCTGCAAGTGCTCGATGCGGCCCTGGCGGACATGCGCACCAGCCGTCCCAAGAATCTCGAGCGTGCCCTCGGCTACCAGGCGGAAAGCATCTCTCCGGAGGCCGAGGACCTGGCACGCCAGGACGTCGTGCGCGCGGCGCTGGAGAGATGCCATCCGACGGACCCGTTGGTCGAAGCATGGCGCAGGAAACTGACCGACTGGGACTTCCTGCCGGACGTCGCATGGTCCGAGAGCCCGGAGCGAACCCAGCAGCGTCGGGACGATGTCTACGGTCTGCTTGCCTTGTCCGAGGAGACACGCAAGCTGCTGGACAGCCTGGTTCCGGTGTCCCGGGTCGACGCTCCCGTCGTCATCAGCGACGAGTTCGTCCCGTGGTACACGCCGCAGTCGATGCAGGGGCGGCCCTGGTACTGGCCGGCCTACCGTTCCTACCTGGAGAGGAAGGGGTGGGGGCCCGAGGCCGTCGCCGGACTCGACGTCGCCACCGATGCGGTGGTCGAGCGGCTCGCCGATCCGACGCACCCCGCCGTCTACCAGTCGAAGGGACTGGTCGTCGGCTACGTCCAGTCCGGCAAGACCGCGAACTTCGCCGGTGTGATCGCCAAAGCGGTCGACGCCGGATACCGACTGGTCATCGTCCTCGGCGGAACCCTCAACATGCTCCGGGCGCAGACCCAGCGGCGCCTCGACATGGAGCTGGTCGGGCGTGAGAACATCCTGCGCGGAGCGAGCGAGTACGAGTCCGACTACGCCAACGACCCGGCTTGGATCCAGGGCGGGTTCACCAGCTTCGGGGATCTGCCGTCGACCCGCGGCGGATTCGACATCGTGCGACTCACCACGCGGGACGACGACTACAAGAGTTTGTTGCAGGGCATCACGGCGCTCGAATTCGAGAAGCAGGAGCCGGCGCTGCCACTCCACGATCCACGCAATCTGCATCGGTCCTCGGCGCGTCTCATGGTCGTCAAGAAGCACAAGACGGTCCTGGGCAAGCTCGTGAAGGATCTCAAGAAGATCAAGACCCCGCTCTCCGAGATCCCCGTCCTGATCATCGACGACGAGTCCGACGAGGCCTCGGTCAACACCTCCAACCTCACGAAGCCCGACGCGGAACGCAGCGCCATCAACCTGAAGATTTCGGAGCTTCTGCAACTGCTGCCCCGCGCCCAGTACGTCGGGTACACGGCCACCCCGTACGCCAACGTGTTCGTCGACCCCAGCGACGCCGAGGACATCTTCCCCAAAGACTTCATCGTCTCCCTACCGCGGCCCGAGGGGTACATGGGCGCCCGCGACTTCCACGACCTCGATTCCGCGATACCGGAGGGCGAACGCGACTTCGCCAACTCCAACGAACTGGCTCACGTGCGCAACATCACCGTGCACGACGAGAGCGGCGACGACGATTTTTGCCTGCAACAGGCCATGGACATGTTCGTCCTCACGGCGGCCATGAAGCTGTACCGAGAGGACAAGGGAGGGCTGGGGGCCCGTTACTTCCAGCACCACACGATGCTCATCCACGAGTCCGTGCGCACCGACGTGCACCGCGAGCTTCTGGGCAAGGCGACCGAGATGTGGTGGAACGCGGGGTACATGGGAGAGGCCGGTCGCCGGCGACTGCAGAAGCTTTTCGAGGAGGACGTCGCACCCGTGTCGGCCGTACGCGCGGACGGACATGCCGTCCCCCCGTCCTACGAGGCGCTGGCCCCGTACGTGGGACCGGCCGTCACCCGGATCGGTGGCGACGACCATCCCATCATCGTCGTCAACGGCGACAGGGACATCGAGACCGGCGAGGCGAACTTCGACGAGCGCTCCATCTGGAAAATCCTCATCGGCGGTCAGAAACTCGCCCGTGGATTCACGGTCGAAGGACTCACCGTCTCCTACTTCCGTCGTCGCGCGGGCAATGCGTCCACCCTCATGCAGATGGGCCGTTGGTTCGGTTTCCGCAAGGGCTACCGGGACCTGGTGCGCCTCTTCCTCGGGCGAGCCGAGACCGTCGGGACCAAGGAGATCGACCTCTACGCGGGGTTCGAGGCGATCTGTCTGGACGAGGAGAATTTCCGCAAGGAGTTGCAGCAGTACGCGAAGATGATCGACGGCAAGCCCCAGGTCACCCCCGACCAGGTGCCTCCGCTCGTATCGCAGCATCTGCCCTGGCTCAAGCCGACCAGCCCGAACAAGATGTACAACGCGCGCCTCGCCGAGCTGCGGTCCCCCGGGCAGTGGCAGGAACCCACGGCCTACCCGACCCGATCGGCCGACCTGCGACACAACACCCACCTTTGGACGCCGGTTCTGGAGTCGCTGTCCCCCACGGCCACGTCGTTCGCCTATCACTTCCCGCCCGAGCACGACCGGGACGCCGTCACTCACCGGTTCGAGGCGTTCGTCGGGACGCTCACGCCCGCCGAGTTCCTCGCCCTGGTCGCGCAGGTGCGCTGGGGGGCTCCCTCGCAGTTCGCGCCCCATCTCGCCTATCTGTCCGAGATCAACGAGGCCGCCTCGTCGGACGTCGTCGACTGGCTCGTGCTGGCGCCGCAGCACGCGAAGCGCGGACAGCGTCTGATCATCGGGACCGGGAACCGCTCGTACGCCTGGTTCGGGCGCGAACGGCGAAGGGGTCCGCTCTTCGGTGCGCTGAGCGAGCCCAAGCACCGCGCGGCCCCGCAACGCATCGCAGGGGGCCTCGCCGACTCGGGGGATGGGAACACCGAGGCACTGGTCGCTCCTCGTAGGGGCGTCGTCGTCGTGTATCCGGTGGTGGAGCCGAAGCACCGGGCCGATATCGGCGAGGACGGTCGACTCGCGCCCGAGAAGATCACCATGGCCTTCTCCTTCGTGGCGCCCGCGTCGGCTCGACGCGCCGACGGTCGCGTACTGCGGTTCACGACGATCGACTCGGGCAAGGAAGGACAGGCGATCATCGACGCGCCCTGATCGAAAGGCGCCCTGATCCACCCGGCCGGCCAGTACGCTTGATCAAGGGGTTCTTGCCGGCCGGCCGGGCCGGACTGGGCTCGAACGGCCTCCGTTCGAGGACGGCGAGAGGGCGAGGGCAGCGTGATCGGGGGAAAGGTGCCGCCCGCTGCGGTACATGGTGACGGGGCTTCGTCGCCACGTCTCACCTCAGTGGAGATCTGTGCCGGAGCCGGAGGGCTCGCGCGCGGCCTGGAAGACGCGGGTTTCGACCCGGTTCTGCTGCTCGACAACCGGCCGGTCGCCTGCGAGACGCTGCGTATCAACCGGCCTGGCTGGGACGTACGAGAGATCGATCTCGTCGACTTCGATCCCACGGACGAGCAGCAGGTGTACGACGTTGAGTTGCTCTCCGGGGGCCTGCCCCGCGTGAAATCGCCCGCGGCGGCGAATCGGACCAGAGGAGACGACGCGGAACTTGCAGTGTTCACGGCTGCCGTCGACCTGATCTACGGCGTGCAGCCGCGGGCGGTTCTCCTGGAAAATGTTCCCGATCTGGCTCAAAAGTCCGAATATCAAACGATTCGATGCCTCGTTGGCGAGGAACTCGGTCACCTCGGTTACCGCTTCCGATGGCTTGTGCTCGATGCCAAGGATTACGGAGTGCCGCAGCACAGAGAAGTCGGCTTCCTGATCGCCTTCAAGGGCGATCTGATCGACGGATTCGAGCCGCCCGCTCCGCATCCGGGGTCGACCCCGACGGTGGGGGAGACGCTGCGGGACTCCATGGGAGCCCGGGGGTGGCCCGATGTCGACAAATGGGCCGACCAGGCCGGTGCGCCGGCGCCCACCATCGTCGGGGGTTCCTGGGATCGTGGCGGAGCGGATCTCGGGCCGACCGGCGCCAAGCGCAAGTGGGCCCGGATGGGGGTTGACGGAGCCACCGTCGCCGACGAGGTGCCGGACGCGGATTTCGTCTGGAATCCGGCCGCCGGCCGCAGTGGGCTCGTCCCGCTCACCGTCGAGCAAGTGGCCCTGCTGCAGGGCTTTCCGCGGGAGTGGCGTATCGCCGGCCGCAAGACCGCGCGTTACAGGCAAGTGGGCAACGCCACACCCCCTCCGCTCGCGCGGGCGGTGGGCGAGGCGATCGCCTCTGCCCTGCTGTCCGAAGCCGCGTCCTGAGGCTTCGGGGTGATCAGTGAAGGGAGAGTCGGGCGGGTCGCCTGACCGATAGACTCTGCCACCATGACCAGCGCACCGCCCGTGGAGACCCGACGAGGGCAGTTTCGGATCGTCGACCTCTTCGCGGGGCCTGGCGGACTCGACCTGGCGGCCGATGTCCTGGGCATTCCGTCGATCGGGATCGAATGGGACGACGACGCTGTTGCCACGCGAATCGCCGCCGGACTGCCGACGGTCCACGGCGATGTCCGGCTTTTCGGCCCCGATCACCCCGACTTCGAGGAATGCAACGTGTTGGCGGGGGGGCCTCCGTGTCAGACGTTCTCCATCGCCGGCAGCGGGTCGGGGCGCAAGGCGCTGGAAGACGTCACGAAGTTCATCCAGCGCATGCACGCCTGGTACGAGCGCGAGAAGGCGGGTCGGAAGGGCGAGACGTGGGAGGACATCCAGCGAGAGCTGGAGAAGCTGGACGACGAGCGCACCGGGTTGGTTCTTCAGCCGCTACGGTGGGTTTTCGAGGCGATGCTCCGTCCGCGCCACGGTGGCGACGAGCCGCGGCCCTTCGACGTGATCGTGTTGGAACAGGTCCCCTCGGCGATCGAGGTGTGGCATCAGTACGAGAAGGTACTGAAGGCCGTGGGATACCACGCCGTGGCGAGAGTCTTCCACACGGAGCAGTACGGTGTGCCGCAGACGCGTCGTCGCGCCGTGCTCGTCGCTCGACGTACCGAGATCCCCGAGCACTTCCTGCCACCCACGCACCAGCAATACCGCAAGGGCGTCGCGCCGGCCGACACGCTTTTCGGTGGGCGTGAGTCGTGGGTTTCGATGGAGACGGCCCTCAGGCATGTCTACGCGCGGGGCCTCGTGGAGGAAGCGGCGCAACGCGCCGAGCCGTTTTGTGTCGTCTCCAACTACGGCAGTGGCGGCGATCCGAAAGCTCGGGGCCGGCGTGAATCCGACAAACCGTCGGCAACGATCACCGGGAAGTGGAAGCGGAACCGGATCGTGAGCCGCGGCGAGCCGGAAAGGGAGATGGACCGCCTGAGCAACGAGGAAGCCGGCGTGTTCCAGAGCTTCCCCTATCGGTATCCGTGGCGAGGCAACGATCAGGCCCAGCAGATCGGCAATGCGGTGCCGCCGCGCTTCGGGGTGCACGTGCTGAGCGCCGCACTGGATCTCGGCATCCCCGGCGATGACGTATGGGACAGGCTGCTGCTCTGGACCGTGAGGACGCCTGGACAGGCCACGCCCGCGGAAGCCGCAGCGCAGGCGTAGCCCGCCACCCGCCTCAGGCCATCCACGGCGGCAGTTCCTTGTCGAGGCTGACCCCCTGGCGCTGCGCCGGCACGGCGGCGTCCTCGGCTGCCTCATCCCGGATGCGGCCACGGCGGCGCAGGGGTGCCTCCGACAAGAGCTTGTCGAAAAGCGGAACGAGCGCGTCGACGGAGCCCGGAGGCACTCGACCGTCGTGCGGGCCTTCCGGCAGCCGGTCCCACTGCACCGGCGGTGCTTCCTCGGACTCGGCGATCCAGTCCAGGAGTTCGTCCACCAGCTGTGGGGCGTCCGGCGCGAGCACGTCGTATACGAGCGTGCTGCCGGCGGTGTTGACCGCGGAGGACAGCGCGTTCACATGATCGCCGGGACGTGGTGTACCGCTGGACAACAGCCTCTCGAAGACGCGCAGCAGCGCGTGTGCGGTCGGCCGATGGTCGATGACGTCCAGTCGGAGGGTCGTGTTCAGGACGTCCTGGACGGCGCAGGCGGTTTCCACGGGGCGGTAGTCGGGGCCGTCCCGGAACAGCTCGGCAGCCCACCACAGACGAGAGAAGCACTGGGTGTAATGAGGCCCGCAGAAGCGGGAACTCTGCGCGATCTCGGCCTGCTTGTGGCGCCAGACCACGTAGTCGGGCGCGACGAGCAACGCGAGGTGGTTCCACAGCCTGCGATCGCCGGCCTCGGCGCGTGTCATGCGGAGGGTGGCGTGAAGACGGGGCGCGAGCCAGCCGTCGGCCGCGCTGCGGTTGTCCGCGAATCGCGTCATCGCCTGCTCGACCAGCTCCCGGATCGGGACGGTGCGCCAACGGGCCTCGGTGTCCGACAGGGACGTGCCGGCCTTGCGCAGGGCCACTTGCGGCGGGTTTTCCCGGCCCGACTGGATGCCTCGGCTCAGGTACTTGGCCACGGCCGCGTCGGGCAGCAAGCCGAGCACTTGCGGAATGTCGAACGGTCCGCGGCGCGACATCAGTCGGCGCTCCTCTCGGCGCGGTCGACGGTGCGCACCGCGTGTGTCAGTTTCTTCGCGATCTGTGCCCGCCGGCCGGCCGCGTATTGGACGCCCGTCTGCAACTCGGACCACCCGAAGCCCTTCGTACGGCGTTCGTTGATCTCGTACAGGGCATCGGTGAGCTGCCGTCCGGGCAGGACGTCCGGGAGCATCGTGCGCAGGACGGCCTCACGCCACCCGGTGGGCATCACGGGAGTTCCGTCCTCGTCCTCGTCCAGGTCGCCGGCGGCCGTGTGGAACATCGCCGTCCAGGCATCCTGCGCGATCTGGGACGCCGCCATCTCGCGTACGACACGCTCCGTCCCGCTGCCGCCACGACCGTCGAGTACCTCGACGAGACCCTCGACCGCCCCGGTGTTGAGGTAGACCGTGGGCATGTCGCCTGACGTCTCCACGATCCACGGGGCTTCCTTGAAGGGCCGCAACCACGGGTGGTCACCGTTGCGGAAGTCCACCCGCACGGTTTCGATCTCCCGCTGGCGGACCGGTGTGGACTCTTGGAGATCGATGTACCAGTCCTCCTCCGTGGAACCCACGAGGCGGCCGATGACCCCGTCCACGGTGGCAACGACCAGCACGGACAGGGTCGCGCGCCGCAGATGATCCGTGCGCGACAGCGTCATCGAGCCGGTCATGGCACCGTTCGGCTCACGGTCGAGTCGGGCCGTGGTGCGTGCGTTGGTGGCCTTCTCGGTCAGCACCGCCAGGCAGGTCACGTCGCGCCAGGGGCCCTCCTGCAGCTCGGTCTCGGGAAGAGCCACGCGCAGTTCGAGCCTCGCCTCCTCCCACCTCTCGCGTCCGGACTGATGCAGGGCGACCACACGTTCCGCGGAGGAGACGTTGGTGTACGGGAGCGGCTTGCCGTCCACGGAGACCGACACGACCTGGCATGTCACGTCGCCGAGGAGCGTCCGGTAGGGAAAGACCGGCTTCACGCCTCACCTCCGCGGGCCTTGGGGACGTCGACCACCAGGCGGGCGTAACCGCCCCTGACAGGATGGCTGGCCGGATCCGTCACGCCGCTGAACACGGCCGTGCGAACCCCGGGCTCGATGACGATCGTCCCGTTCTCCGCACGGCAGGTTTCGGAGCCGACGAGCAGTTCCCACTCCACGGAAGGTCGGCCCCCCGAACGCACGTCGAACTTGGCGACCGGAGCCAGGACCCAAGGGTCGTCCCCGTCGGGCAACTTCAGATGGACCGTGACGTGCCAGGCGCCCCGGTCGTCCAGCCTTGCCTCGATGTTGCGCACCGTCGGGAACGACTGGGCCCGTCGGCCGCCCGTACCCGGCCCGGTGTCCAATCTCAGAAGCTCACGCAGCACCGCGGGACCACCGCTGCGCGTGATCTCGCGTTTGCCCAGGAGCGAGCGGACCGTGTGGTCGATCGCCGATCGGAACTCCTTGAGCCTGGCGAGGGCGCCTCTCTGGTAGGTCGTCGTCAGCTCCTCGGTCCGATCCCACCGGTCGTGCTCGGGCGGTTCGGAGGCTCTCAGGAAGGCTTCGGCGAGTGCGACGTCCTCCCCGTTCCGCCCGGTCGCGTAGCCGGCGAGCAGAACGGCTTGGAACGGGGGCGAACCCAGGGGAAGGTCCCGAGGACGTTGCTCGGTGATGGTCATGCGATTGCCGCGCATGCAGATCACCTGGTTGATGCGTGTGTCGTGATCGTCGGCCGGCGTGAGTAGCAGCACGGCGAGGTGCTCGCAGCCCTTGTCACGTGATCTGCCTCGGTCTTTCAGCGGTGTGACGACCAACGGGACATCGGCGCGCACCACTTGATCCGCCGCCGTCAGTTTGTCGACGGTGTCTCCGTCGAGGTACGCCCGCAGAGCACGACTCAACGCCGGGTGATAGGCGTGGGGATCGACCTGCTGCTCGCGCAGATAGACCTCGCCGTTGCGCAGGGTGGTGACCCGGGCTTCGAGCAGCGGCTCGGCGGAGCGACCGCCGATCATGGCGGCCCAGAAGTCGTCGGCGAGCGATCGGACCAGCTTGTCGTGCATCTCCTGGAGGGTCTCGGCGGCCCCCGATGCGTCGTACGCCCCCACGATGAGGAAGGACGTGCCGGGCTCGTCACCGGACCGGCGCAGGTGCAGGCGGCCCAGGGTTTCGTCGTCCGCCCACCACGAACGCGACACTCCGTGGTGCTCGGGTTCCGTGTCCGCCTCGCCGAGCCAGGCGGGACCGGCGAATGCCTCGCCGCTCACCTCGTGCCAGGGGAGATCCAGGCGCCCGATCACTCGGCCCTCGGTGCGCCCCTCATGCGGCTCCGACAACGTCGAGTTGATCACCACGAGACCCAGGCGGCTGGTTGCCCAGAGGGTCGCCTTGCCCAGCCCGTAGGAACCACCGGCCCGTCCGGCAGTGATCTTGTGACTGTCGAGTTGGCGGCGCACGACCGCGGCGAAGCGACCGTCGCTGTACTCGGGCCCGGTCAGCCCCGAGGCGTTGTAGTCGTCGATGCGGAGAAGCCGCAACCGCCGCTCCTGGGAGAGATCGGTCAGGGCGGAGCGAAGACTCCGCGACACCTTCTGGTTGCCGCGCGCAGCCTCTTCGTAGTGCGGGAGCAACTCGTCCCACCGCAGTGCGGCCAGAAAGGCATCGAGGTACGCCCCGTCCAACTCGTGCAGCGTGTAGTGGACGCGTACCGGTGAGCTGCTGTCCCAGCGCTCGTCGAGCGAGTTCTGCGTCGCCTCGCGCGCGAGCACGGACAGGTCCGCGTCGAACGCGAAGGCGGCCGCGTTTCCGTATTCTCGGCCACCGTCTGCGTGTGCGCGCCGATGGTGCCAGCGAATCGGCCGGTCGATCGGTACGTCCGCCGTTCTCGTCACCAGGGAGACCAGGTCGGTACCCAGAATCTCGGCGATACGCGCCTTGGTCTCGTCGCGGGGTTCGGCGCGGCCGTTGATCCACGCCGAGACGGCCGCTCGCGTCTTGCCGAGCTTGGCCGCGAGGTCCGCCTGTGACATCTCGGCCCGGGACAACTGGCGCCGCAGCCAGGAGCCGAAAGCCTCGCCCTCTGCGGCGGATGGTGCCGAATGCGGCATCGTGCGTCATGCCTCCTTCACCGGCCGACCAGACGGCGCGTCAGCTCGGGCCGCACACAGTAGCAGCTTTTTGACAATGGTGAGCATGTCAAAAAAAATCTGACGGCGATGTCGTCCCGATTCGACATCGACGATGTCCGACGGCGGAACCGCCGTTCAGCCGCATGCGGTTCCCGCTCGACGGGCCCTGACGAAGGCGATCACGCGCGCTGCGGCCTCGACCGGGTCCTCGTGCTCCCAGACCCGGACGGCCAGCCAACCGGCTGACGCCAGCCGCTCGTCGGTGTCCATGTCCCGTCGGCGATTGCCCTCGATCTTGGTGCGCCAGAAGTCCGCGTTGTTCTTGGGCCAGGTCGCGTGTTGCGGACAGCCGTGCCAGAAACAGCCGTCGACGAACACGGCGACCTTCGCCGGGCCGAAGAGGACATCGGCTTCGCGGCGCACGCCCTTCAAAGGCCTGCGGTGGACTCGGTATCGCAGCCCCGCCGCATGCAGAGCACGCCGCAGGGCCATCTCGACTTCGGTGTTCCGGCTCTTCTGCCGGCTCATCCGAGCGCGGGTTTCGGGAGTGGTGTCCACGATTGGTCGGTCTTTCGTTCCTGCCGGGAGCGGCGCTGCCGAACCGGCGGCCACGCCTTCCTGTCGGCCTATGCCCCGTGGCACTCCCCGTAAAGCAGCCCCACCCCGCACCAGCACGCCGCCCCCCGCTCCGGTGGCCAGCCGGCCGCGCGTCCGCGGGCTGCCAGGGTCGTTGCGTACTGCGGCAGCAGTGTGGCGTCCGTCGGGGGCGTGCCCTCCGAGGCTGCGAAGGCCTCGTACGACGGGACCGTGCCGGTGACGACGCCCAGGTTGGCGGTGCCGGAGGCGGCCAGTTCGCGCAGGGAGGACTCTATGGTCGCCAGGTGCTCGGCGTGGGAGGGGTACTCCGTGGACAGCGTGGGGTACGCCGAGAGGAGTTCCGTGAGTTCCGGGGCCGGCCAGTGCAGGACCGCCACCGGGAAGGGGCGGGACAGGGCCTCCCGGTAGGCGCCCAGCTCCACGCGGAGGCGGGAGATCTCCGCCGCCAGTTCCGCCGGGTTCTCCGAGCCCAGGGACCACACCCGCTTCGGATCGTGAAGTTCGTCCAGGGTGACGGGGGAGGTGTGGAGGGTGTCCGCGAGGGTGTCCCAGTCGTCGTGCGGCAGGCCCAGCATGCGGCGGACGCGGTGGCGGCCGTAGAGGAGGGGGTGGGTGGAGACGGGGGGCTCCTGCGAGGCTCCCAGCAGGAGGGCCGCCGCCTCCGTGAAGGTCTCCGCCGCCGCCTCCAGCTCGTCGTGGGACTCCAGGGCCTCCGCCACGATCACCCAGGGCGCCGGGTCCCGGGGGGCCGCGGTGCGGACGCCCTCGATGATCGCCCTCGCCTCCGCCTCATGGCCGTACTCCCACAGGTTCGACGCCTTCAGGGCGCGGACCAGGGCCGGGTTGTCCAGGCCCCGGGCGGACGAGAGCAGGCGGTCGTAGACGGTCGTCGCCGCGGGGCGGTCGCCGGAAAGCTCCAGGTGGGCCGCCGCGCGGAGGAGGAGGACCTCGGCGTCCTCGGGGTACAGGCCGGCGGTCCGCTCCAGGCGTGCCGCTTCGGCGGTGTGGTCGACGTTCTCGGCAGGCGTGTCGGGGCGCATGGGGGACACCGTACTGCCGGGCGGCGACAAACGTGAGGCGCGCCGGGGGCACCGTGGCTGGGCCGGCCGCCCCCCGGTAGGTACATCTGGATATCTTCGGTGCCGACATCTACACGCGGAGTCGGCATGCAGAAGACGGGTGAGTCGGTCCAGCCCCATGCCCAGGCCCATGCCCAGGCCCAGGTCCAGGTCCAGGTCCAGGCTCATGCCCAGGCCCATGCGCAGGCCGGGGCCGAGGACCATGAGGCTGCCGCCGCGGCCGCAGGTCATGAAGCTGCCTCCGGGGTCGGGGAGCATCAGGCCGCCGCCGCGGCCGGGGGGCAGGAGGGTGCCGGCGCGGCTCCTCGGTTCTGGCCCTTGCTGCTGGCCGGTGCCGCTGTCCTGCCCGGTGCCCTCCTCTTCCTCCTCGGGCGCTGGGGTGACGCCCCGGCCATGCAGACCTGGCGCACGGTGTGCCTGGCCGTCACCGTGCAGGCCCTGCCCTTCCTGCTGCTCGGTACGGCCCTGTCCGGCGCGATCAACGCGTTCGTGCCGGAGCGGGTGTTCCAGCGGCTGCTGCCGCGGCGGCCCGTGCTCGCGGTGCCGGTGGCGGGAGTCGCGGGGGTCGTCCTGCCGGGGTGCGAGTGCGCCTCCGTGCCGGTCGCGAGCAGTCTGATCGGGCGCGGGGTGCCGCCGGCCGCCGCCTTCGCGTTCCTGCTGTCCGCGCCCGCCGTCAATCCCGTCGTGCTCACCGCCACCGCGATCGCGTTCCCGGGCGACCCCGCCATGGTGCTCGCCCGGCTGCTCGCCTCCCTCGCCACCGCCTTCCTCATGGGGTGGCTGTGGCTCCGGTTCGGGCGGGCCGAGTGGCTGCGGCCCGCCGTACGGCACACCGGGCACCGGGAGGGGCACCGTCGCCTCGACGAGTTCCGGCGCGGTTTCCAGCACGACTTCCTGCACGCCGGCGGGTTCCTGGTCCTCGGTGCCATGGCCGCGGCGACCTTCAACGTCGTCGTACCGCGCTCCGTGCTGGACACCTTCGCCGCGACGCCCTGGCTGTCGGTGCTCTTCCTCGCCGGGCTCGCCGTGCTGCTCGCGGTCTGCTCCGAGGCCGACGCGTTCCTCGCCGCCTCGCTGACCGGGTTCCCGCCGGTGGCGCGACTGGCGTTCATGGTGGTGGGGCCCATGGTCGATCTGAAACTCATCGCCCTGCAGGCGGGCACCTTCGGGCGGGCGTTCGCGGTGCGGTTCTCCGCCGCCACCGTCGTCGTCGCCGTCGCGTGCAGCGCGCTGATCGGAGGGGTGCTGCTGTGAAACGGTCGCTCCAGGCGGGGCTGCTCGTCCTGTGCGGGCTCGGGCTGCTGCACGTCTCCCTCGTCACCGACCTCTGCCTGCGCTACGTCAAGGAGGGCATGCGGCTCCCGCTCATCGCCTCCGGCGCCGTCCTGCTCCTGCTCGGGCTCGCCGCGGCCTTCCTCGACCGGGAAGACCCCGCAGAGCGCGACCGCTCTCACGGCGACCGCTCTCACGGCGAGCCCTCTCACGACGACCGCCCTCACGGCGACCGCCCACACGGCGAGCCCCCTCACGACGACCGCCCTCACGACGACCGCCCACACGGCGAGCCCCCTCACGACGACCGCCCACACGGCGAGCCCCCTCACGACGACCGCCCTTACGGCGAGCCCCCGCACGGCGAGCGCCCCAACGGCGAGCCCCCTCACGGCGAAGGCGCCGTGCACGCCCACGGTTCGCACGACCACTCCGCCGTCCCCCGCGTCTCCTGGCTGCTCCTCCTCCCGGCGCTCAGCCTGCTGTTCTACGCCCCGCCGGCGCTCGGCGCCTACACCGCCTCCCGGCAGCCGGCGAAGGTCGTCGACCACGACGGCGGCTTCGGCCCGCTGCCGCGCACCTCGCCGCTGCCGATGACCCTGTCCGACTTCACCGGCCGGGTGCGGCAGGACCGGGGGCAGGCGATCAGGGGGCGCGTCATCCGGCTGACCGGGTTCGTGACGCCCCTCAAGGGCAGCGGGGGGAGCTGGGACCTGACCCGGATCATCCTCAACTGCTGTGCGGCGGACGCCCAGTCGGTGAAGGTGCGGATCCACGGCGGTCCCGCGCTGCCGGCCGACACCTGGGTGACGGTCACCGGTACCTGGCACCCCGGCGGGCGCCTGGGCACCGGCTCCGCGACGGTCGCGCTGGACGCCCGTACCGTCACCGAGGTCCCCCGGCCGGTGAACGGCTACCAGGACTCCCTGCCGCTGGGCTGAACCCGGCCGCTCACACGCCGACGCCGTCCACCTGGAGCGTCTGCACCGACTTGGCCGCGAACGGCACGGACACCGACGTGCCGTTCAGGCGGATGTCCGAGTGGGCGGTGTAGAGGTCGCCGCCGCCCGTCGTGACCGTGTTCCAGCGGGGGACCAGGCCGCCCGGGCCGCCGGTCACGGTGGAGAAGCGGGAGAGGTCGAAGGTCAGGGTCTGGGCGGAGGAGGAGGTGTTGGCCGCCACGATCACCAGACGCCTCGCGGTCCGGTCCAGGGCCGCCGCCGCGTGGCTCACGCCGGTGTCCAGGATCGTCATGCCGGGGCGGATGTGGCGGGTGAACTGGGCCAGGACGTAGTACTTGGTCTGGACGGCGCCCGGCTGGAGCGTGCTCGGGTCGTAGGCGATGGTCGCCCAGCCCGCGCTCGGGTCCATCACCTGCCAGTACACCCAGGCCGTGGGGTGCAGCCAGCGGAAGTCGTAGAGGAGGTTGCTCGCCATGGTGAGGCCGGTGGCGTCGCCGTCGCCGGTCTCCGAGTTCCACAGGGCTTTGCCCGCCGTCGTCACCACGTCCGTGTAGAGCAGGTCGCGGCGGCCGCCGGAGCCCTGGTAGCCGTGGACGTTGACCCGGTCGACATACCCCTTCGTCGTGGCGGAGAAGGAGTTCCAGGTGGTGCGCGCGAGGTCGTAACTCGTCTCGTCGGACGCCGCGATCCTCGTCGCCGTCAGACCGCGCCTGTCCAACTCGTCCCTCAGGTGGGGCAGGACGGACGCCTGTACGCCCGCGCCGATGTGGCAGCCCTCCTGGGTGCCGGTCGCCGTCCACCAGGACGAGGAGGGCTCGTTGAAGGGCTCCACGGTCGCGAAGCTCACGCCCCAGTGCCGCTCGGCGTACAGGGCGACCGCGGCGAGGTGGGAGGCGTGCTGCCGGTGGTTCCAGGACTGGAGGTTGTCGCCGCCGTCGGCCGCGCCGGACGGGTTGTGGTTGAGGCACATCCACCACATCGGAGAGTTGGCGAACAGCTCGGAGACCGCCCCGCGCCGGGTGGCCTTCACCAGCATCGCCCGCTGGGCGGCGTCCGCAGTCCACTTCCAGGCCGCGGAGGCCGGGTCCTCGTTCCTCCAGTCCTGCCAGTAGCCCTCGATCTGCTTGAAGGCGGGGATGTTCGGCGAGACGGCCATCGACGCGCCGTCCACGCTGTTCCAGCTGCACGCGCCCAGGTTGTAGCGGGCGATGGTGAGGCCGAGACCGGGCAGGGACGTGCCGCCGTACGTCGTGTTCCCGGTGGTGAAGAAGATGTCGGCGAAGTCGTCCCGGGTGCCGAAGACCTTCGCCCACCAGGCGAGGGACGTGCCCCAGCCCTCCCATGTGCCGTAGGTGGCGCCGGGGTTGACGGTGACCGTCGCGTCCGCCCGGGCGGTACCCGTGGCCAGTGCGCTGCCGAGGAGGCCACCGCCCGCGGCGGCCAGCAGTGTTCTGCGTCGGATCATGGCTTCGCTGCCTCTCCGTGCGGCTCCGGCACCGCTTCCCGAGCGGCGCCGACTCGTCCCCCCGGCATGCCAACAGGAAGCATCGGGGGTGCCGTACGGCGTTGTCGAGGGTTGTGACGGCCCTTTCTCAAACCCATGGAAGAAGACCGGCGAGGCCCGGCGCGCGGCCGGGGCGGGCCCCGGTCACCCGCTCGCCGCGCGCTCCCGCAGGGCCAGGACGCTCGCCGCGCCCGCCGCCGCCAGCCCCGCCGACACCAGCAGGGCGGTGTCCGCGCCGCGGGCCGTGCCGGGTGCCGAGGTGGCGAGGGCTATGGTCAGGGCCACGCCGGCCGAGGAGCCGATGTAGCGGAAGGTCTGCTGGGCGCCGGAGCCCATCGCGGCCCGCTCGGGCGGCACCGACTCGACGGCGAGCAGCGGCAGCGCGCCGTTGAGCAGGCCGCTCCCGACGCCGCCGACGATCAGGCCGGGCAGCAGCCGGGTCCAGGGGCCGGAGTCGAGGGCGCCGAGCATCGTCACGACGGCGATCGCGTGCAGGACGAAGCCGAGGGCGAGCTGGACGCGCGGGGCGACGCGGCGGGCCAGGTGCTTGACCTGGAGGGCGACAGTGAAGCTCAGTCCGGACCAGAGCAGGAACAGCCAGGCGGTGGACAGCGGGGAGAGCCGGAGCGTCTGCTGGAGCAGGGCCGGCAGGAAGCTGAAGATGCCGATCACGGCGAGGCCGGTGAACAGGCCGCCGGCGGAGGAGGCCAGGAAGCGGGGCCGGCGCAGCAGTCCGAGGTCGATCATGGGGGTACCGCTGCGACGCTCCACCACGGCGAACACGGCGACCAGGACGACCGCCGAGGCGAGCAGCAGTCCGACCGGGGCGCGCAGCCAGCCGTCGCGTCCCAGGGTCAGGGCCGCGACCAGGGCCACCAGGGCCAGGCCGAAGGTGAGCGCGCCGAGCACGTCGGGCCGGCCGCCGCGCGGGGCGCGTGACTCGGCGAGCCCCCGGGTGCCGAGCGCGGCCACGGTGAGGGCGGCGGCGCCCAGCACGCCGTAGCCCAGCCGCCAGCTCGGCAGCGCGCCCGCGAGCAGCGGGCCCGCTGCGATGCCGCCGCTGACGAAGGCGCCCCACACGCCGGTGGCGTGCAGCCGGCCGCGCGGGTCGGGGAAGGCGTGCACGATCAGACCCAGGCTGCTGGCCAGCAGGGCCGCACTGGCCGCGCCCTGGGCGATGCGGGCCAGGGTGAACTGCCAGGTCGACGTGGTGAGCGCGCCGAGCGCGGTGGTGAGGCCGAGGCCGAGGGTGCCGGCGAGGAAGACCCGGCGCCGGCCGTGGTCGTCGGCGAGGCTGCCGGCCACCAGGAGGAGGGCGGCGAGGCCGAGCGGGGTGCCGTTGAGCAGCCACGCCTGGGCGGAGGGCGGGGTGTGCAGGGCGGTCGCGGTGTCCGGCAGGGTGACCATCGGGGCCGTGTAGATCATCAGGGCCAGGGTGGTGGCGGCGCTGGTCAGGGCGAGGGTGGCGCGGGGGCGCACGGGGGCGTCCCGGGAGAGGGCACCGCGTGCGGCCGCGGGGGTGGCGGAGTCGAGCCGGGTCATGGGCCAGTCCTGTCCTTTCGGGCCCCGGTCCCGTCCGCCGGGGTCCACCCTTTCGGTTCGGTGAATGAACCGACGTGTCGTCGTCACCGTAGCACCGGCGGTTCGTTCACTGAACCGATGTGTGGCCAGTGGTTACAGTGGACGGCATGGCACTGGGCAAGGACTACGCGACGCAGGAGTGCTCGATCGCCCGCGCGCTGGAGGTCGTCGGCGAGCGGTGGACCCTGCTCGTCGTGCGCGACGCGATCTACGGCGTCCGCCGCTACAACGACTTCCTCGTCCACCTCGGCATCCCGCGCGCCGTCCTCTCGGCCCGGCTGCGCACGCTCACCGAGGAGGGCGTCCTGGAGAAGCGCCGGTACCAGGGGAGCCCGCCCCGGGACGAGTACGTCGTCACCGAGCGCGGTGCCGCCCTGTGGCCCGCGCTGCGCGCCCTCGGGCAGTGGGGCCGCGAGCACGTCGACGGCCACCGGCTGCGCCTGTTCCGGCACGCGGACTGCGGCGGGGACGTCGAGCCGTACGGGAAGTGCGCGGCGTGCGGAACTCTGGTGCCGGTCGCGGACGTTGTCATGGTGCCGGGGCCGGAGCTCGACCCCGCGCCGGCGGATCCCGTCAGCAGGGCGCTGCTGCGGCCCAAGCGGCTGCTGGAGCCCCTGGAGACCGACCCGGTGCACCTGGCACACTGACAGACAGTCATACGAAGGGGGGAGTGCGGATGACCGGCCGTGCCGCCGTCGCGCGCCCCCTCGCCCTCCTGTCGGTCCTGGTCCCGCTGCTGCTGGTCCAGGCCGCGCTCCTCGGCAGCGGCGGCCTCGGCACCGCCGTCGCCCTCGCCGCGACCGCCACCGCCGCCGCCATGCTCGCCGCCTGCGCCCTGCTGGCCGCGCGCAGCGTCCCTCTCGTGCCCCCCACCCGCGTCCGCACGGCGATACGCGACCGGGCCCGCCGTACGGCGTTCCTGCCGCAGCGCGATCCCGACGCGCCCGGCCGGCGGCGGCCCAGAGCACCCGGACAGGCCGGTCCGGCGACCGCCGCGTAGGGCACGTCCTCGCTCGTCCCAGCACGTGACCCCGCGCGGGTCGTCATGCCGTGTTCCGTTCGCTTCCGGCACGACGAGACCCCCGGAGGGCTCACCCATGTCCGTTTTCGCCCGTCTGGTCGAGCAGCTCGCCGACCTGCTCACCCCGCTCTTCCACGCCTCGGCGGCGGCCGCCGCGATCGTCCTGTTCACCGCGCTGGTACGGCTCCTCGTCCACCCGCTGTCCCGGGCCGCCGCCCGCGGCAGGAAGGCCCGCGCCGCACTCCAGCCGGCCGTCGCCGAACTGCGCGCCAAGCACGCCGGGGACCCGCAGGCGCTCCAGCGGGCGGTGCTGGACCTGCACGCGGAGGCGAAGGTTCCGCCGCTCTCCGGCTGCCTGCCCAGCCTGCTCCAGCTGCCCGCCTTCTTCCTCCTCTACCAGCTCTTCTCCGGCTCGGCGATCGGCGGCGGGAGCAACGGTCTGCTCGACCACCGGCTGCTCGCCGCCCCGCTCGGCGGACGCTGGTCCGACGCGCTCGCCGACGGCGGGGTGTTCGGCCCGGCCGGTCTGGTCTACCTCGGTCTCTTCGCCCTCGTCGCCGCCGTGGCCGCCGTCAACTACCTGCGTGCCCGGCGCACCATGGCCGAGCAGCCGGCCCTGGCCGGCGCCGGTGAGGAGGTGCCGGGGCTCGGCGCCCTCACCCGGATCGCACCCTTCCTGTCCTTCTTCACGCTCGTCACCGTGGCGGTCGTCCCGCTGGCCGCCGCGCTGTACATCGTCACCAGTTCGGCCTGGAGCGCGGCGGAGCAGGCCCTGCTGTCCCGCTGAGCGGTGTCCGCTGTCCTGGTTACGGTCCAGTACGTGAACAGGGTCTTGCGGAGTGGACAGGGGAATTGGAGGATCGCCCAGTCCTCCGATGGCTGCACACATCGGCCGGGCGCTTCCGCGATCGAGGGAGATTGTGACCATGAAGCTGCTGCGAGTCGGTACGGCCGGCGCGGAGCGCCCCGCGCTGCTCGACGCCGGGGGGACCCTGCGGGACCTGTCGGGCCTCGTGGACGACATCGACGGTGCGCTCCTCGCCGACGACACCGCGCTGGAGCGGGTGCGGGCGGCGGCCGAGGCCGGCGGGCTGCCCGCCCTGAACCCGGCCGGACTGCGGATCGGGCCCCCGCTCGGCCGCATCGGGAAAGTCGTGTGCATCGGCCTCAACTACCACGACCACGCCCGCGAGACGGGGGTCGAGCCGCCCCCCGAGCCCGTCGTCTTCCTCAAGGCGCCCGACACGGTCGTCGGGCCGCACGACACGGTGCTCGTGCCGCGCGGCTCCGCCAAGACCGACTGGGAGGTGGAGCTCGCGGTCGTCATCGGCCGTACGGCCCGCTACCTGGACTCCGCCGAGGAGGGGCTCGCGCACGTCGCCGGATACGCGGTGTCGCACGACGTCTCCGAGCGGGAGTTCCAGATCGAGCGGGGCGGCACCTGGGACAAGGGCAAGAACTGCGAGACGTTCAACCCGCTGGGCCCCTGGCTGGTGACGGCCGACGAGATCGCCGACCCGCAGCAGCTCTCGCTGCGGCTGTGGGTGAACGGGGAGTTGAAGCAGGACGGCACGACGGCCGACCAGATCTTCCCCGTCGGCGAGGTCGTGCGGTACCTGAGCCGGTTCATGACCCTGTACCCCGGGGACGTCGTCAACACGGGGACGCCCGCGGGGGTGGCGATGGGCCGGCCCGAGCCGAAGCCGTATCTGCGGGCCGGGGACGTGGTCGAACTGGAGGTCACCGGGCTCGGCCGGCAGCGGCAGGAGCTCAAGGACGCCTAGGGGTGCCTGACGATGCCTGTCCGACGCGCATGGCCGGACAGGCCCCGGCCGCTCCGCTGTGAGCGCGGGGGAGTCGCGGGGCCGCCGTGGGCCGCGCACGCCCCGCGCCGCGGAGCCGGCCGGTTCAGGCCAGCAGGGAGGCGAGGGTCCGCCATTCCTTCCTCGGCAGGGCGCCGGCCGGCTCCGCCGTCACCACCTGGAGGGCCACGTGGTCCGCGCCCGCCTCGTGGAAGGCGGTGACGCGCTCGCGGATGCGGGCCTCGTCGCCCCAGGCGAAGACCGCGTCGATGAGGCGGTCGCTGCCGCCGCCGGCGACGTCGGCGTCCGTGAAGCCCAGGCGCAGGAAGTTGTTGGTGTAGTTGGGCAGCTCCAGGTAGCGGGCCAGGTAGGCGCGGGCCGTCTCCCGGGCGCGAGCCGGGTCGCTCTCCAGGACCACCTTGAACTCGGGGGCGAGCAGCGCCCCTTCACCCAGGATCTCGCGGGCCCGGGCGGTGTGCTCCGGTGTGACCAGGTAGGGGATGGCGCCGGCCGCGCGGTCCTGGGACAGGTCCAGCATCTTCGGGCCCAGCGCGGCGAGCACGCGGCGCCCGGCGGGGACGCCCGCCTCGTCCAGCTGGTCGAGGTAGCCGACCATCGCCGCGTACGGGCGGCTGTAGTCCTTCACCAGCGGGCCGTGGCTGACCCCGAGGCCCAGCGCGAACCGGCCGGGATGGGCCGCCTCCACCACGGCGAAGCCGGCCGCCGTCGTGGCCGCGTCCTGCTGCCAGACGCTCTGGATGCTGGTGCCGACGGTGAGGTGCCGGGTCGCCGCGAGGAGCGGGGCCGCGTGGTCCGCCGTGCTGTTGCCGCCCAGCCACAGGGCGCCGTACCCGAGTTCCTCCAACTCGGCCGCCGCCTCGTCGAGTTCGCCCCGCCGGGCCGGGTCCTCCGAGCGGAGCTCGACGCTCCAGACGCCGTGGCGGCCGACGGAGTCCTTCAGCGAAGTGGTCATCGGGTGTGGTCCCTCCGGTGGTGGGCGGTGCCGTGATCCGCACGTCTTCCGCCACTGCCAACCGGAGGGTGGCCCCGGATGATTCCCGCCGCCGTCTCAGCCTTCCGCGCCGCCGGGCGACTCCGCGCCGCCGAGGAACAGCTCCAGCGCCTCCACCACCAACCGGTGGTCCTGGAGCTGGGGCAGACCGGAGACGGTGACCGAGCCGATCACACCGGCGCCCTCGACCGTGACCGGGAAGGAGCCGCCGTGCGCCGCGTACGCGTCCGCGTCCAGACGGGAGGACTCCTCGAAGGTGGTGCCCTTGGCCCGGAAGCGGGCGCCGACCAGGTAGGAGGGGGCGCCGTAACGCTCCACCACCCGGCGCTTGCGGATGATCCAGGCGTCGTTGTCCGGGGTGGAGCCCGGCAGGGCCGCGTGGAAGAGCTGCTGGCCGGCGCGGTGGATGTCGATGGCGACCGGCAGCTCCCGCTCCCGGGCCAGCCGGACCAGCAGCGAACCGAGCCGCCAGGCGTCGTCGTGGGTGAACCGCCCGAAGACCAGCCGGCGTTGCTGCGCCTCCAGCTCCTCGACCGACGGGGCGGGCTCGGGGGTGCTGCCGGGCATGGTCCGGGGCATCAGAGGGTCACCGTCACCTTCTCGCGGGCGGACCTGCGGGCCGCCTCCAGTACGTCGAGGGCGGCGGCCGCCTCCAGGGCGGTCACCGGGTTGGGGCCGGCGCCGCGCAGGGCGTCGGCGACGGCGGCGTAGTAGGCGGGGTAGTCGCCGGGCAGGGTCGGCACGGGCCTGCCGCCGCCGGACAGCGGCGACTCGCCGGAGCCGATGCGGCCCCACAGCGACTCGTCCTCCGCGCCCCAGTCGGCGGTGGTGCCGGGGCGGCTGCCCTCGCGCAGGGCCGCTTCCTGCGGGTCCAGGCCGTACTTGACGTAGCCCGCCCGGGAGCCGAGCACGCGGAAGCGGGGGCCGAGCTGGGCGGCCGTGGCGGAGACGTGGAGGTGGGAGCGGACCCCGCTCGCATGGGTGAGCGCGATGAAGGTGTCGTCGTCGGTCTCGGCGCCGGGGCGGCGGACGTCCGTCTCGGCGTACACCTCGGTGACCGGGCCGAAGAGGACCAGGGCCTGGTCGACGACATGGCTGCCGAGGTCGTAGAGGAGACCGCCGATCTCCGCCGGGTCGCCGGACTCCCGCCAGCCGCCCTTCAGTTGCGGGCGCCAGCGCTCGAAGCGGGACTCGAAGCGCCAGGCGTCGCCGAGTTCGCCGTCCGCGAGGAGCCGGCGCAGGGTCAGGAAGTCGTTGTCCCAGCGGCGGTTCTGGAAGACGGACAGGAGCAGCCCCTGCTCGTCGGCGAGGGCGGCGAGCGCGCGAGCCTCGGCGGCGGTGCCGGCGACCGGCTTGTCCACGACCACCGGCAGGCCCGCCTTCAGGGCGGCGGTGGCCAGCGGGACGTGCGTCCTGTTCGGCGAGGCGATGACGATCAGGTCCAGTTCGGCCGCACGCTCGAAGAGCTCCTCGGGGCCGGCGGCGAGCGTCACGTCCGGGAACTCGGCGCGGGCCTGCTCCTGCCGTTCCGGGCTGGAGGTGACCACGCTGTCCAGGGCGAGGCCCTCGGTCGCGGCGATCAGCGGGGCGTGGAAGACCGAGCCGGCGAGGCCGTAGCCGATCAGGCCGACACGGAGGGGCGTTGCAGTCATGCCCCCCACTTTGGCAACGCTGTTGCGAAAGTGCAAGCGGTGGGCAGAATGGGTGGCGTGAACAGGACGAGGACCACGCGCGACGGCGAACCCGCGGGCGCGAATCTGGGGGCGGTGCGCAGCCACAACACCGCGCTGGTGCTGGGACTGCTGCGGGACGCCGGGGCGGAGGGCGTCAGCCGGCTCGAGCTGGCCGAGCGCACCGGCCTGACCCCGCAGGCCGTCAGCAAGATCACCGCACGGCTGCGGGCGGCCGGACTCGCGGCGGAGGCCGGCCGCCGGGCGTCCACCGGCGGCAAGCCGCGCACCGTCCTGCGGCTGGTGCCGGAGGCCGGGCACGCGGTGGGGGTCCACCTGGACCGCGACGAGCTGCGGGCGGTGCTGCTGGACCTGGACGGGGCCGTGGTGGGCGAGCGGCGCGCGGAGCTGGACCTGGGGGCGGGGGCGGAGGCCGTGCTGGGGGCGGTGTGCGAAGCGGTGGAAGGGCTGGTGCGGGAGCGGCTGACGCGGGAGCGGCCGGTGGGGGAGCGGCCGGGTACGGACGGCGGGAGTACGGCGTCCGTCGCCCGGGAGGCGGTGGCGGGGGCGGGCGGGGGCGCGGTGGCCGGCGCTGCGGAGGGACCGGCCGGTGATGTGGCCTCCGGTGGCGGGCTCGTCGAGGTGGGGTCGCTGGTCGGGGTCGGGGTGGCGCTTCCCGGGCCGCTGGATCATGTGCGGGGGGTGTTGCACCGGGTGACCGGCTTCCCCGAGTGGGACGGCTTTCCGCTGCGGGACGCGCTCGCGGAACGGCTGGGGGTGCCGGTGGTGGTGGACAAGGACACCAACGCGGCCGCCCTGGGTCTCGCGGTCGGGGGCGCACCGGACGCGGCCGGGCGGTCCTTCGCCTATCTGCACCTGGGTACGGGGCTGGGGGCCGGGCTGGTGATCGGCGGCGGCGTGCACCGCGGGGCGCGCACCGGGGCCGGGGAGTTCGGACACCAGGTGATCCAGCTGGACGGGCCCCGGTGCGAGTGCGGGAACCGGGGGTGCGTGGAGGTGCTCTGCCTCGGGGCCGCGGCCCGGGGTGAGGCGGCCGAGGCGGCGCGGGTGCTGGGCGTGGCGGCCGGGAACCTGGTGGGGCTGCTGGACATCGACGTGGTGCTGCTCGGGGGCCGGACGGTCGCCAAGGCCCCCGAGGCGTACGTGCGGGGGGTGGCGGAGGTGCTGGACGCGCGGGCCCGCCGGGAGGGCGTGCGCGGCGGACCGGTGCCGGTACGGGTCGCTCCGCGAGGGGAGCGGGTGGTGGCCGAGGGAGCCGCGCAGCTGCTGCTGGCGCCGCTGTTCGGGCGCGGGGACGCGTGAGGTGAGGGCGGCGGCCGGGGCTCGGGGCTCGGGCCCGGGTCGCGGGCTGTCGCCGGTGCGCTCGGGCCCGGCGGTGCGCCCCGGGTCGGCGGTGTGTCCCCGGGCCGGCGGCCTGTCCCCGGGCGGCGGTGCGTCCCCGGGCCGGCGGCCTGTCCCCGGGCGGCGGTGTGTCCCCGGGCCGGCGGGGGCCCCGGGTCGGCAGGGTGCCCACCCGGCCTCTTCGACGGCCGCCGCCTCTTCGGTGACCGCCCGCCCCTTCGGTGACCGCCCGCCTCTTCGGTGACTGCCCGCCCCTTCGGTGACCGCCCGCCTCTTCGGTGACTGCCCGCCTCCTCCGATGCCCGTCCGCCCCTTCGGAGGCCGCCGATCGAGCGGACTTCGGCCCGCTCCCGGAATGGCGCCGCCCGAACCGCGGGTCCACCCGGCATGGTCATGTGTTCATGCGACTGTGCACGCCCTCGTCCCTCTGCCTTGCCGCAGCCGCCGCCACCGCCGTCGTCGTCCCCGTCGGCGTCCTCGTGTCGCCGGAAGCCGCCCACGCCGCCTCGGCCCCGTCCTGTGTCGCCGCCGACGCGCGGGTCTTCCCGCTGGCCGCCCGGATCCGCGGCGGACCCGACTCCTACGAGGCGGGCGGCCGGTACGGCACCTGGTACATCGACCTCACCAACGCCACCGACCGGGACTGCGCCGGCATCCACCCGGTCGTGGTCCTCGTCGACGACGAGCGCGCGCTGCGTTCCTCGCAGCCCCGGCTGGACTTCCACGACGGCTCCCGCATGCGGCCGGTGACCTTCGAGAGCACCGACGAGCAGGAACTCGTCGGGGTGCTGGACGGCGCCGGGTTCGGCGGGTTCACCGTGCCGGCCGGCGAGACCGTCAGTGTCCGGGTCCGGCTCGCGTTCGGCCCCGACACCGCGGCCGGCCAGGTCACCGCCAACGCCGCCGTCGTGCAGCGGCGGGGGCAGGACGGGGACTGGGTCGGGGAGTCGGACGCGTACCGCTTCGCGGTGGGCGAGGACAGCGGGGAAAGCGAAGAGGGAGACGAAGAGGAGGAAGCGCAGCAGGTGCGGGAGACGCCGGACGGGCAGGACGCGGAGGACGCGGAGGACGCGGAAGGCGGGCAGGGCGCCGGCGGGGTGACGGAGACGCCGTCCGGCAGTGTCCAGGCCGACGACCCCGACGACCCCGACGACCCCGACGACCCCGACGGCGCCGACGACCCCGACGGCGCCGACGCCCCCGATGCCACCGACGACCCGGACTCCGCGCTGCCCTTCGCCGAGGAGGCGCGGGAGGCCCGTGAACGGGCGCGCGAGCTGGCCCGTACCGGGCATGGGCTCGCCCCCGGGCTGCTCGCGGCCGGTGCCGCCCTGCTCGCCGTCGGCGCCGGCGCGTTCCTGCTGGCCCGCGGCCGCCGCTGAGCGTGGGCCGATGCCGTACATCCGCCGTCCCGGCCGCCGTCGAGCCGAGGCGGTGCCGCACACCCCCGTCCCGGCCGCCGCCGAGCCGACCCCGACCCCGGCCCTCACCCCCACCGCACCCCCGCCCCACTACCCCGACCCCGGCCCCGGCCCTCACCCCCACCCCCACCCCCACCCCGCCCCACTACCCCCAAGTCGCCCCGGCCGCCCCGGTCCCGGCCCGTACCCACCCGCCCCGCCCGCGCCCCGCGTCTGCGACGATCCCTGCGTGGACTACCCCAATGACCAGGCCCCCGGCGCGCCCGTCCGTGCCGGCATCCCCGAGCACGGGCGGATCCCCAAGTACTACGCGGTGAAGGCGCGGATCGCCGCGCTGCTCGAGGAGCTCGGGGAGGACAGCGTCATCCCCACCGAGCGGGATCTCGCCGAGCGGTACGACGTGGCCCGCGAGACCGTGCGGCAGGCCGTGCGGGAGCTGGTGCTGGAGGGACGGCTGCGGCGGCGGGGCCGCGGGACGGTCGTCGCCGGGCCCAAGCTGGCGCAGCCGCTCGCCCTCGCCAGCTACACCGAGGGTGTGCGCCGTCAGGGGCGTACGCCGGGGCGCACCCTCGTCACCCTCGACCGCTTCCCGTGCCCGGAGGCGCTGGCCGCCGAGACCGGACTGACCCGGGGCGAGCCGGTCTGGCACCTGGAGCGCGTGCTGCTCGCCGACGACGAGCGGGTCGGCCTGGAGAGCACGTACGTCGCGGTCGCGCGGGTCCCGCGGCTGGGGAGCGACTTCGACCCGGACTCCTCCTTCTACGCCTACCTCACCACCCAGGACATCGTCTTCGGCGACGCCGACGAGCGGATCGAGACCGTGCTGGCCACACCCCGCGAGGCCCTGCTCATCGGCACTCCGCCCGCCCTGCCCATGCTGCTGATCCACCGGGTGTCCCGGGATGCGCAGGGACGCCCGCTGGAACGGGTGCGGTCGCTGTACCGGGGGGACAGGTTCTCCTTCACCGCCCATCTCAAAGGCTGACGAACACTCCCAAGAGCACCCCTCTGATTGTCACGAACGGATAACGGGTCTAGCCCAAACGTGATGGGTCGTTCACGCTCTCGTTGGCAGCCGGACCGTTCCGGTTCTCCGATCGCGAGGAGCGTTGCCGTCGTGAAAGTGACAGTCGTCGGAGCCGGCGTGGTGGGCACCATGCACGCCTGGCAGGCAGTGGAGCGCGGCCACCAGGTCGTCCAGATCGAGCGCGAGGCCGAGGCGCGCGGCGCCTCGCTGCGCAACTTCGGGCAGATCTGGGTGAGCGGGCGCGCCGGTGGTGAGGAACTGGAGACCGCCCTGCGGGCGCGCGAGCTGTGGGAGGGGATCGGCGGCCGGGTCCCGGCCCTCGGGTTCCGGGCCAACGGGTCGCTGACCCCCGTGCGCGGGCCGCTCGAACTCGCCGTCGCGGAGGCCGCCGTGGCCCGCGCGGACGCCGCCGCCCGCGGCTACAAGCTGCTCACCGCGGAAGAGGCCCGCGCCGTCAACCCCGCCCTGCGGGGCGACTTCACCGCCGCCCTGTACTGCGAGCGGGACGCGGCCGTGGAGCCGCGCACCGCGCAACTCGCCCTGCGCGAGAGGCTGCTGGCCTCCCCGGGCTACACCTTCCTGCCGGGCCGCGAGGTGCGCGAGGTGACCGGCCCCGGCACCGTCCGCGACGACCACGGGGACGTGCACCACGCCGACGCCGTCGTGCTGTGCACCGGCGCCTGGCTCGGCGGCCTGGTCCGCGAACTGGCCGGGCCCCACCTGCCCGTACGCCGGGTCCGGCTCCAGATGATGCAGACCGATCCGCTCGGCGAGCCGCTCACCACGTCGGTCGCCGACGCCGACAGCTTCCGCTACTACCCCGCCTACGCCTCCCCGGCGCTGGACGACCTCAACGCCCGGCAGCCGCAGGCCGAGACCGCCGCGGCCCACCGGATGCAGCTGCTCATGGTGCAGCGCGCCGACGGCGGCCTGACCATCGGCGACACCCACGAGTACGAGCACCCCTTCGCCTTCGACACCGCCGAGGAGCCCTACGAGCACCTCACCGGCGTCGTGGAGTCCCTCCTCGGCCGGCCGCTGCCGCGCGTCCGGCGCCGCTGGGCGGGGGTGTACGCGCAGTGCACCGAGCCCGGCCGGGTGGTGCACCGGCAGCAGGTGCACGAGGGGGTGTGGCTGGTCACCGGGCCCGGCGGGCGCGGCATGACCTGCGCACCCGCGATAGCCGAGACCACCGCGAACGAACTGGGCTGGTGAGTACCCCATGACACCCGTCACCACCGACCGCCACGACGACACCGGCACGCGCACGGACACCGGCACGCGCACGGACACCGGCGACCACACCGCCGATTCCGGCCCCCGCACCGACATCCGGCTCGTCGTCCTCGACATGGCCGGCACCACCGTCGCCGACGGCGGTCTGGTCGAGCGCGCCTTCACCGCGGCCGCCGCCGAACTGGGCGTGGCCCCCGGCTCGGCCGAGCACGCCGAGCAGCTGGCCCACGTCCGCGCCACCATGGGCGAGTCCAAGATCACCGTCTTCCGCCACCTGTACGGCGACGAGGACCGCGCCCGGCGCGCCAACACCGCCTTCGAGCAGGCCTACGGCGCGCTCGTCGACGGCGGCCGGATCGCCCCGGTCCCCGGCGCCCGCGAGGCCATCGAGCAACTCGCCGCGGACGGCCGTACCGTCGTCCTGACCACCGGCTTCGCCCGCGCCACCCAGGACGCCGTCCTGGACGCCCTCGGCTGGCGCGACCTCGTCCCGCTGACCCTGTGCCCGGCCGACGCCGGCGGGCGCGGCCGGCCGTTCCCCGACATGGTGCTGGAGGCGTTCGTCCGGACCAAGGCGGCGGACGGCGTACGGCAGGTCGCCGTGGTCGGCGACACGTCGTACGACGTGCTCAGCGGCGTACGCGCGGGAGCCGGCCTGGTCGCCGGGGTGCGCACCGGCGCCCACGGGGACGCCGAGTTCCGCGCCGCCGGAGCCACCCACGTCCTGGACTCGGTGGCCTCCCTGCCCGCCCTGCTCGCCGGAGCCGGGTGAGATGGGCATCCGCTTCGACTCCGTCACGGTCGCCTACGACGGTGACGTCGTCCTCGACTCCCTCGACCTGACCGTCGAACCGGGCGAGGTCATGGCGCTGCTCGGGCCGTCCGGATCCGGGAAGACCACCGCGCTGCGGGCGGTCGCCGGGTTCGTCCGGCCCGTGTCCGGGCGGGTGCTCCTCGGCGGCCGGGACGTGACGGACCTGCCGCCGTACCGGCGGGGCATCGGCATGGTCGTCCAGCAGTACGCGCTCTTCCCGCACCTGCGGGTGGACGAGAACGTCGCCTTCGGCCTGAAGGCCCGCAGGAACCCCAAGGTCGCCAGGAGCGGGATCCGGCAGCGGGTCGCCGAGGCGCTGGAGATGACCGGCATGGCCGCGTACGCCCGCCGGTACCCGCGCGAGCTGTCCGGCGGACAGCAGCAGCGGGTCGCCATCGCCCGCGCGCTCGCCATCCGGCCGGACGTGCTGCTGCTGGACGAGCCGCTGTCCGCGCTCGATGCCCGGCTGCGGTCCGGCATGCTGGCCGAACTGGCCCGGCTGCACCGGGAGCTGCCGGACGTGTCGATGCTGTACGTCACCCACGACCAGGTCGAGGCGCTGACCCTGGCCGACCGGATCGCGGTCATGGACAGGGCGCGGCTGCAGGCGTGCGGCACGCCGAGGGAGCTGTACCGGTCCCCGGCCAACGAGTTCACGGCGTCCTTCGTGGGCAACGCGAACCTGCTGCCGGTGACGGTGGGCACCGGGGGCGTCGGCTTCGCCGGCACCGAGCTGAAGGTGGACACGGCGGACGCGGTCGCGGGGGCGCGGGCCACGCTGTGCGTACGGCCGCATCTCGTCGGCCTCGGCGAGGGACCGAACCGGCTCGCGGGTGTCGTGCGGGAGATCCAGTGGCGCGGCGCGACACACCGGCTGTACGTGGAGGTCGACGGGCACGCGGTGATGGCGGACGTGCGGGAGCTGAAGGACCCGCCGCGGCACGGGGACTGCGTGAGCCTGCACTTCGCTTCCGACGACGCCGTGCTGCTGCCCGCGGGGGTGAGCCATGGCTGAGGCCGTACAGGACGGCCGGGCCGTCCGCGGCCCGGCGGGCCCGCGCGGCGCAGGCCGCACACCGCCGGCAGACCCACGCCCCGTCGGGGCGCTGCTGTGGGCCCTGCCGCCGGTCGTGCTCCTCGCCCTCTTCTTCCTCTACCCGCTCGCCCTCGTCGTCCGGCAGTCCCTCCAGCCCGACACCGGAGGCACCTCCCTCCAGCCCTACGCCGACGTGTTCGCCTCCGAGGCGTTCCGGCACGCGCTGTGGACCACCGTGTGGCTGGCCGGGGCCTCCACGGCCGGCTGTCTGGTCCTCGGCTTCCTGCTGGCGCTGGTCATCGCGTTCGTGCCGTTCCCGGGGGCGAAGGCGGTGGCGCGCTTCATCGACGTGTACCTGTCCTTCCCCTCCTTCCTCATCACGCTCGCGCTGCTGTTCATCTACGGCAGCACCGGCATCGTCGGTTCCGTCCAGTTCCTGACCACGCCCTGGGGCGTGCTGCTGGCGGAGGTCACCTACTTCACGCCGTTCGTGATGCGGCCGCTGCTCGCCGCCTTCGCGCAGCTGGACACCGCCCAGCTGGAGGCGGCCTCCTCGCTGGGCGCGAGGGCCCCGCGGATCGTCCGGCAGGTGATCCTCCCCGAGGCACTGCCCGCGCTGGCGGCCGGCGGGAGCCTCGTTCTGGTGCTGTGCCTCAACGAGTTCGGGATCGTGCTCTTCACCGGCGCGAAGGGCGTCACGACCCTGCCGATGCTCGTCTACAGCAAGGCGATCCTGGAGTCCGACTACCCGGGCGCGTGCGCGGTCGCCGTCGTCAGCGTCCTGATCTCCGTGGGCCTGTACGGCCTGTACCGGGTGGTGAGCCGTCGTGCTGGTGCATAGCCGGAAGGCCCGGTGGGCCGTGTGGGCGGGGTTCCTCGTCCTCTTCCTGCCGCTGTTCGCGCTGCCCCTCCTCGTCATCCTCGGCGCCTCCTTCGCCACCCACTGGTCCGGGGTCCTGCCCTCGGGTCCGACCACCGCCCACTACCGTGCCGCCACCCGGGGCGAGGCCCTCCAGGCCCTCACCACCAGCCTGGTCACGGCGCTCGCCGCCAGCCTGCTCGCGCTGGCCCTCGGCACCTGGGCGGCGCTGGCCGCGGCCGCCCTGGGGAAGCGTCACCGCCGGCTGCTCGACGCCCTGTTCGTCCTGCCGGTCGCCGTGCCGTCCGTGGTGGTCGGCCTGTCGGTGCTGGTGGCGTTCTCCCAGCCGCCGCTGCTGCTCAACGGCACCCGCTGGATCGTCATCGTCGCCCACACCGTGCTGGTCACCGCCTTCGCCCACCAGTCGGTGTCGGCGGCCCTCGCCCGGCTCGACCCGGCCTACGAACGGGCCGCCGCCTCCCTCGGCGCCCGGCCCTCCTACGTCCTGCTGCGCGTGCGGCTCCCGCTGCTGCTGCCCTCGCTGAGCGCCGCCGCCGGCCTCTGCTTCGCCCTCTCCATGGGCGAGCTGAGCGCCACGATGATGCTCTACCCGCCCGACTGGACCCCGCTGCCCGTCCTGATCCACGCGGCCACCGACCGCGGCGCCCTGTTCACCGGCTCCGCCGTCGCCGTCGTCCTCATGGCCGCCACCCTGCTCGTCCTGTTCGCCGTCTCCCGGGTCCGCACCCGGGCGTCGTACCGCTGATCCCTCCCCCGAACACCGTTCCCCCTGCCAGGAGTTCACCTCGCCATGCCCGGAAACCGCCTCGCGCTCGCCGTAGCCCTCGCCGTCCTCGCCACGCCCGCGCTCTCCGCCTGCGGCGGCTCCTCCGCCGCGTCCGACGCCAGGGTCGTCACCGTCTACAGCGCCGACGGCCTCAAGGGCGAGAACGGCGACGGCTGGTACGACCAGGTCTTCAAGGACTTCGAGAAGCAGACCGGCATCAGGGTCGAGTACGTGGAGGGCGGCTCCGGCGAGATGGTGCAGCGTGCCGTCCGCGAGAAGAGCAACCCGCAGGCCGACGTGCTGGTCACGCTCCCGCCCTTCATCCAGCAGGCCGACGGCAAGGGGCTGTTGCAGAAGTACGTCCCCCAGGGCGCCGACCGGGTCGACGGCGCCGACAAGGCCGCCGACGGCACCTGGACCTCCGTCGTCAACAACTACTTCGGCTTCGTCTACAACAAGAAGGAGCTGAAGCAGGCCCCCAGGACCTGGGACGAGCTGCTCGACGGCACCTACGAGAACAAGCTCCAGTACTCCACCCCGGGCGTCGCCGGCGACGGCACCGCCGTACTGATCAAGGCCATGCACGACTTCGGCGGCAAGGACCAGGCCCTCGCCTACCTGAAGAAGCTCCAGGCCAACAACGTCGGCCCGTCCGCCTCCACCGGCAAGCTCGCCCCCAAGGTCGACAAGGGGGAACTCCTCGTCGCCAACGGTGACGTGCAGATGAACCACGCCCAGTCCAAGGACATGCCCAACCTGGGCATCTGGTTCCCGGCCGGCCCCGGCGGGAAGCCCACCACCTTCGCCCTGCCCTACGCGGCCGGCCTGGTCACCGGGGCCCCGCACAGCGAGAACGGCAGGAAGCTGCTCGACTTCATGCTCGCGCGCAAGCAGCAGCAGGAGGTCAGCGAGATCGGCGGCGGCTTCTCCGCCCGCCGGGACGTCAAGGCCACGGACGCCAACGCCATCGCGCTGGCCAAGATCATGGACGGCGTCGAGATCTTCGAGCCCGACTGGAACGACATCGACAAGAACCTCACGTCGTACGTCGAGGACTGGAAGTCCGCCACCGGCAGCTGACCCGCACCGCCGCGAGGACTGGAAGTCCGCCACCGGCAGCCGGCCCGCACCGCCGCGAAACCCCGCAACGCCCCTGGCACCACCGGGGGCGTCGCCATGCCCCGCACGTACGTCCGCCCCTCTCCCACGGAGGTCTCCGTGCCCCGCATGTCCCGCCGTGCCTTCCTGCTCTCCGCCGCCGTGGCCGCGTCCGCCGGCCCGCTCGGATCCGCCGCCCGGGCCGCCACCCGTACCCCCTGGCCGCCGTGAAGGCCCGGCCCGCGTACGCCGCCGAGGACTGGCTGATCATGGTCACCGCCGACCACGGCCACACCGACGCCGGCGGCCACGGCGGCTCCACCCTCCAGGAGCGGCAGACCTTCCTCATCGCCACCGGCCCGACGCTCGCGCCCGGGTCCGTGCGGTACGACGTGAAGATGCCGGACGTCGCCGCCTCCGCCCTGGCCCACCTCGGCATCGCCCTCGACCCCGCCTGGGGCCTGGACGGCCGCCCGGTCCAGCAGCCCGCCCCCGACGACTTCGACGCCCTGCGCGGCTCACTGGGCACCCGCGTCGACGAGACGGGCATCCCGGCGGCCACCGTCGGCTTCACCCACACCCCGCCGCCCGGCTGGTCCGTCGACAACTCCGCGATGGGCGGCGGCGGAGTCACCGAGTGGCGCGGCTGGTCCTTCACGACCGACGAGTTCTGGACCCAGGCCCAGCGCGACCAGAACCGCGAGTGCAACGTCCGCGCCCGGAACGTCTTCGCGGTCGCCGACGGCGACGAGTGGAGCGACAAGGCGTTCACCGGCACCTTCGACTCCACCCTGGTCAGCCCGGCCTACCCGGTCACCGGCGGCGGCACGGCCGTGCTGACGTACACCACCTACTACCGGCAGGAGGCCCCGCAGAAGGGCGAGGTCCTCGTCTCCTACGACGACGGCACCCCGGTGGCCGTACGGACGTACACCGCCGACGTGCCCTCGCGCACCGAGAGCGTCACCCTCCAGGTGCCCGCGGGGGCGACCAGCGCCCGGGTCCGCTTCCGGTACACCGGCGGCAACAACTGGTACTGGGTGATCGACGGGGTCCGGATCGGCCGGTCCTGACTAGGCTGGGGGCGTCGGTACGCCGTGGTTCCGGCGCCCCCGCTCCCCGACCGTACGTACGCCAGGAGACGCACAGCATGGCAGACCGCAAGCCCATCGAGTCGTGGCTCACCGACATGGACGGCGTCCTGATCCACGAGGGGGTGCCGATCCCCGGCGCCGATGCCTTCCTGAAGAAGCTGCGGGAGTCCGGCCGGCCCTTCCTGGTGCTCACCAACAACTCCATCTACACCGCCCGGGACCTGCACGCCCGGCTGCGGCGCATGGGCCTGGACGTGCCGGTGGACAACATCTGGACCTCGGCCCTGGCCACCGCCCAGTTCCTGAACGACCAGCGGCCCGGCGGCAGCGCCTACGTCATCGGCGAGGCCGGTCTGACCACCGCGCTGCACGACATCGGCTACATCCTCACCGACCACGACCCCGACTTCGTGATCCTCGGCGAGACCCGCACCTACTCCTTCGAGGCCCTGACCAAGGCCGTCCGGCTGATCAACAACGGCGCCCGGTTCATCGCCACCAATCCCGACAACGTCGGCCCCTCCATCGAGGGCGACCTGCCCGCCACCGGCTCGGTCGCCGCCCTGATCACCGCCGCGACCGGCAAGAAGCCGTACTTCGTCGGCAAGCCGAACCCGCTGATGATGCGGGCCGGGCTGAACGCGATCGGCGCCCACTCCGAGACCTCCGCGATGATCGGCGACCGCATGGACACCGACGTGCTGGCGGGCCTGGAGGCCGGGATGCGCACCTTCCTGGTGCTCAGCGGCGTGACCCAGCCCGACTCCATCGACCACTACCCGTTCCGCCCGTCGCAGGTCGTCGACTCCATCGCGGACCTCGTCGACCTGGTCTGAGCCGGGGAGCGAGCCGGGCCGGAACCCGCCCGGTGCGAGCGGGGCGGCCGCGGCGAAACCGGCCGTCACCCGTTCGGAGCAGCGGGGCGCCTCCCGAGGATGCGGGGGCGCCCGGAGCGGGGGAGTCTCCTGGTACTGGAGGTTCACGATGGGCTCACTACGCCTCACTCTCTGTACCGGAATGCTCGCCGCCGCCACCGTCGCGGCCGCCCCCGCGGCCCACGCGGCGGACGCGGCGGACGGCGGCTCGGTCGCCCTGACCCCCGCCACCCCCGCACCGGGCGACGACGTCACCCTGCGGGTCGGCGGCTGCGCCGGTGAGCAGGGCACGGCCGCCTCCGCCGCGTTCGTCTCCGACGCCCGGCTGACCGGTGCCCAGGGCGCCCTGGCCGGCGAGACCCGGGTCCGCAGCGACCTGGAGCCGGGCACCTACACCGTGAAGGTCACCTGCGCCGACCACGTGATCACCGGCGGCATCACGGTCGCCGCGGCGGGAGGTGCCCGGCCGGCGGAGCCCACCCGGCCCTCCACCGCCCCCGCCTCGCCCGTCGCCCCGGTCCCCGCGGGCGGCGGCGGGACCGCGCACTTCGCCACGGTGGCCACCAGCGGCTCCGGCCCCGACACCGGGCAGGCGGTGACCGGCCTGACGCTCGCCGGGGTCGCCGCGGTCGCGGTCGGGCTGCGCGCCCGCCGGAGCCGCCGGGCCCGCTGACCGGCGCCATGTCCGACGAGCAGGCACGCGGTCCGGGCGGCGGACGGCTCGTGACCGTGCTGGCCTGGATGCTGCTGCTGTTCGGGCTCTGGCTGTGGGGGCGCGGGGTGACCGGCGTCCGGCCGAGCACGGACGGCCCCGCCACGGGCGACGTCTTCGCCCGCGGCCACCCCGCCGACCCCGCCCTGCTGCCGCGCCCGGCGAAGCCCCTGGGCGACGCGCCGCCCCAGCGCGTCGACATCCCGCGGCTCGGAGTCCAGGCCCCGGTGGTGGCCCGCGGCCTGGACGCCCGGGGAGCCGTCGATCCGCCGCCCTACGACCAGCCGGGCGTGGTCGGCTGGTACGGCGCCGGCCCCGCCCCCGGCGCCGCCGGGGCGGCCCTGCTGGTGGGGCACGTCGACACCGAGACCCGGCCCGCCGTCTTCTACCGGCTCAGCAGCATGGGGCCCGGGGAGCGGGTCCGGGTGGTGCGCGCGGACGGCCGGGTCGCCGAGTTCACCGTCGACGACGTCCGCGTCCTGCCCCGCGACGGTTTCGACGCCCGGCAGGCCTACGGCGTCCGCGAACCGGGCCGGGCCGAACTCCGCCTGATCACCTGCGGCGGTTCCTTCGACCGGGCCGACCGCAGTTACACGGCCAACGTGGTGGTCTCCGCCTACCTCACCGGGACGGTCCGCTGAGGCGGTTCACCCGTGGGGGACGGCCACCGGGGACAGGCGGCTGCGGATGTTGCCGAAGTGCTCCCTTATGGCCCGCTCGGCCCGCAGCGAGTCGCCCGAGCGCACCGCGTCCAGGATCTCCCGGTGCTGGCGGCAGGTGACCCGTGGATCCTGCGCGATGTCCACCAGGTCCTGCTGCACCCGGTGGAAGGCGTCCCAGAACGCCTCCAGCACCTCGCCGAGCAGCACGTTGTCCAGTCCCCGGTAGAGGGTGGCGTGAAAGGCACGGTCGGTCTCGGCGAGCCCGGCCCCCTCGGCGGCCTCCCGCTCCATGCGCTCCACGAGCGCCTCCAGGGCCACGAGGTCCGCCTCCGGCAGCCGCCCGGCCAGCCGCGACACCAGCCCGGTCTCCACGGCCTCGCGCAGTTCCAGCAGCTGCAGCAGGGAGTCCTCGCCGCGGTAGTGGCCGGCGACGGTCCGGAAGGCCAGCCCCTCGATCATCGGCGCGAACGACATCGAGCCGACGTACGTCCCGAACCCGTGCCGGATCTCCACGATCCCCATCGCCTGGAGCGCCTTCAACGCCTCGCGCACCGAGTTCCGGCTCGCCCCGAGGAGCCGCATCAGCTCGGGCTCCGTGGGCAGCGGGGCGCCCGAGGGCAGCCGCTGGTCCACGATCAGCTTCTTGATCCGCTCCTGAAGGTCCCGGGCTGCCATGGCCAGAGGGTATCCGGCCATTCGGGGGGAGGGCATACGAAAAGCCCCCCGCTTCCGCGAGGGGCTTTCGGTCGGTGCGCCGCCAGGGACTCGAACCCCGGACCCGCTGATTAAGAGTCAGCTGCTCTAACCAACTGAGCTAGCGGCGCCTGCTGACAGGGAAAACTCTACCTGACCTGGAGGGGTGCTCCCGACCGCCGGGAGGTGGCGGACGGGGGCGGGCGGGGCCGCGTACATCATTCGGACCGTCAAAATGCGCGTTCTGAGCCCAGTTGGGAAACTGATCAACGTGCACACTCGCGGACAAATCACCCCCGAATGTGAGGCAGATCGCATGACCGCTCCGGTGTTCGAGGACGTCGACCCCGCGAGCGACTGCGACTGCCCCGGCTGCGTCCACCGGCGACGGCCGCTCCCCGGCCCGCTGCCCGGCCGCGTGGCGGCCCGGACAGTGGTGGTCGCGGCCGCCGCCTCCGCCGCCCTCGGCGCGGTCGCCCCGGCCGCCGCCCAGGCCCCCGGGCACTCCCCGCACCGCCAGGCCCTGCCCGGCGACGGCGAGCCCGACACCCCGCAGGGCGCCAAGGCCCCGCTGCACGGCCCGGCGGGCAAGCCCACGGGTTCCGGCGCCGTCCCGATCCCCGCCACCACCCGCACCGACATCATCAACCGGGCCAAGATCTGGGTGGCCGCCCAGGTGCCGTACAGCATGTACGCCTTCTGGTCCGACGGCTACCGGCAGGACTGCTCCGGCTACGTCTCGATGGCCTGGGGCCTGCCCAACAACGAATGGACGGGCAGCCTCGGCCAGTTCGGGGTCAAGATCACCAAGGAGGAGCTCCAGCCCGGTGACATCCTGCTCTACCACAACCCGGACGACCCGGAGAAAGGGTCCCACGTGGTGATCTTCGGCGGCTGGACCGACCACACGCACACCTACTACACGGTCTACGAGCAGACGCCCCCGCGCACCCGCCGCCAGACCACCCCCTATCCGTACTGGAGCCACGCCGACAAGTACGTCCCCTACCGCTACAAGGGCGTGACCCAGGGCGCGGCGGGTGCCCAGTCGGCGGCGGCCGGGAAGGCGGCGGCCGGTTACCCGGGCGCCGCCCGCTTCGGGCCGGGCGCCGACAACACGTACGTCACCCTGCTCGGCGAGATGCTGATCGCCAGGGGCGCGGGCGCGTACTACGCCAAGGGCCCGGGTCCGGTCTGGGGCGAGTCGGACCGGCGCGCCACCCTGGCCTTCCAGCAGGCCCAGGGCTGGACGGGCGCCGAGGCCGACGGGCTGCCCGGCCCGCGCACCTGGGAGCTGCTGGTCACCCGCAAGGGCAAGGACATCGCGTCCGGTGCGGCCGGCCCGGCCGCGCCGGCCTCGCACGGGGTGCCCGGCTACCCGGGCCGGCACTTCTTCCGGCCGGGTGCGACCAACGACCACGTCACCCGGCTCGGCGCCCAGCTGGTGAAGAAGGGGTTCGGCCGCTTCTACACCCTCGGTCCGGGTCCGCACTGGGGCGACGCGGACCGGCGGGCCGTCGAGGCCTTCCAGCGCGCCCAGGGCTGGCGCGGCGGCGCGGCCGACGGCTATCCGGGCCCGGAGACCTGGCGCCGCCTGTTCGCCTAGCCGGGCCCGCCCCGGCACCACCCGCACGACCCACCCCTGTTCATGACGCGTCTGGCGCGGAGGCTGGAGCACGCATGAGTACGACCACATCCCATACGCCGCCCGGGTCCGAGGGGCAGCCGGACGGCGGTGCGACGGGCCACGGCATGCGGCCGGCCCGTCTGATCCACAACGAGGGCACCACCGAGATCCCCGTCCACCTGCTCTTCCGGGACGATCCCGACCCGGTGCGGGTGCCGCTCAAACCGGCCGTGGTGGCCCGCCGGCAGGGCACCGGCGAGCAGCCCCGCCAGCACCGCCCGGTGCCGGTGCGCAGACGGCCGCTGCCGGAGGTCGACGCGGGGCTGGCCGAACGCCCGGCGCGGGTGCTGCCGGGCGCGGCCGGGGTGCTCGCCGGGGCCTGCGGGCTCACCGGCTGCCTGGCCACCACCTGGTGGGCGGGGCTGCTCCCGTCGCTCGCCGCGCAGGCGCTGCGGCTGCCGGCGTACGCGGGCGCGGGCCTCGGTCCCGCGCAGTGGGCCGCGTACGCCGGGGCCGGGATGCTCGGTGCGTTCGGCTTCGGCGGGCTGGCCCGGGGGCGGACCGGGCGGGCCTTCGTGCTCGGCCTGTTCGGCCGCTACCGGGGGACGGTCCGGCGCACCGGGCTGTTGTGGGTGAACCCGCTGGTGCTGCGCCGCCGGGTGGACGTGCGGCTGCGGCACTGGCGCAGCGAGGCGATGCCGGCGGTGGACCCCGACGGGCTGGCGCTGCGGGTGGTGGTGCTGGTGGTGTGGCGGGTGCGGGACACCGCGCGGGCCCTGCTCGGCATCGAGGACCACGAGACGTACCTGCGCGCGTGTGTGGAGGCGGCGCTGGCCCGGGTGCCGGTGGAGCCGGCGGGCGGGGTGCGCGGCGGGGCGACGGCGGCCGGGGACGCGCTGACCCGGCTGGTGGCCACGGAGACCGCGCCGGTCGGCGTGGAGGTGTTCTCGGTGCAGCCGGTCCGGGTGGACTACGCCCCCGAGGTGGCCTCCGCGGTGCACCGGCGCCGGATCGCCGCGCTGGACGCCCGGCAGCGGGCCACCATGCTCAGCTCGGTGGTGGACTCGGTCGAGGACACGGTGACCCGGCTCACCGTGCGCGGTCTGGTCGAACTGGACGACTACGAACGCAAGGTGCTGGTCCGTGACCTGACGGTGGCGTTCTGCTCGGGGCGCGGCGAGCCGGTGTAGCGCCGGGTGCGGAGCGAGTCCTCGATTGGTATGGACATGTTCAACTGTCGCCAATAATCTGAGACTTGGTCTAGACCTACCTGCACGGCTCATCGAACTCCCCACGTTCTCCAGGAGCGGCAGCATGCGCACCAAGACCAAGTTGTCCGCCGTCGTGCTGGGCGCGGTGACCGCCGGAGCGTTCGCGCTCTCCACCGGCGGCGCCAGCGGGCACGGCTACACCGACCTCCCCATCAGCAGGCAGAAGCTCTGCCAGAACGGCACCGTGACCAACTGCGGCCAGATCCAGTGGGAGCCGCAGAGCGTCGAGGGCCCCAAGGGCTTCCCGGCCGGCGGACCCGCCGACGGCCAGCTGTGCAACGCGGGTCTGGGTCAGTTCTCCCAGCTCAGCGCACCCAAGACGCCGTCCGGCGCGGCCTGGCCCACCACCCGGGTGACGGGCGGTCAGTCGTACACGTTCCGATGGCAGTTCACCGCCATGCACGCCACGACCGACTTCCGGTACTACATCACCAAGCCGGGGTGGAACCAGAGCCACAACCTCGCCCGCTCGGACCTCAACCTCACCCCGTTCCTGACGGTGCCCTACAACGGCCAGCGCCCGCCGGCCACGCTCAGCCACAGCGGCACCCTGCCCACCGGCCTGAGCGGGCACCACGTCATCCTCGCGGTGTGGACGATCGCCGACACCGGCAACGCGTTCTACGCCTGCTCGGACGTCACCTTCTGACCGCCGTTCGGTAAGGTCCGCTTGCGCCGGCCCGGGGCTGCCCGCCTCGGCGCCGGCGCACGTGGGTCCGAGAACCGACACGGGGGTGACAGGCGGCATGGACGCCTTGTTCGACATCAGCATGGCGGGGTTGCTCGCCATCCTCGCCGGGGGCGCCGTGGCGATGGTGCGCCGGACGCGGCAGCGGCTCGCGGCCTGGGACAGCGGGTTCACCGCCCGGGCCAGGGTGGTGCGCGCCTGGGCGACCAGCCAGGTCGTCAACAACGCCGCCCGGCGCGTGCAGTGGCACGAGTACGACTTCACCACCCACGACGGCCGTGCCGTCCGCTTCAAGGAGAGCGGCGGACCGGCCGACCGGGCGGTGGGCGAGGAGGTGCTGGTCCACTACACCCCGCAGCGGCCCGACCGGGCCACCGCCGCCGAGCCGCGCCCCGGCAGGGACCTGGCGGTCACCGTCGTCTGGCTGGCGGTGCTCGCGGGCTGCGCGATCTTCACCGTGCAGCAGTGGATCACACTGTCACGGTACTGATACTGAGCTTCCCCTGAGGTGGCGCGGCCCGCGCGCCAGGTACGTTCCTCGCACGCCGGCCGAGCGGAGACGGCGTACCCGACCTCGGGGGATCCCATGGAACTGTTCTTCTACGCCGTGCCCGGCGTCATGCTCGCCGGCTTCGCCTTCGCCGCGTTCCTGCTGGTGCGCCGGGCCCGGCGGCTCAGCAGGACGTGGGCGCACGGCCTGACCGCCGAGGCGCGCTGCCTGCGGATGTACACGACGACCAGCGGAGGCGGCGGGGACACGTCCGTTCGCACCACCCTGCACCACGTCTACGAGTTCACGGCCCGCGACGGCCGCACGGTCCGCTTCGAGGAGGAGGGCGGCCCGGCGACCGTCCTGGAGGGCGACTTCGTCACCGTGCGCTATCTGCCGGAGCTTCCCCAGCGGGCCACCGCCAAGGCGCCTTCGCCCGGCAGGCTCGCCGTCGGCACCGGCTTCGGTCTGGTCCTGCTCGGGGTGGCCGGCTCCTTCTGCGTCGGCTTCGTGGTGACGGCCCACTCGATGTTCAGCGAGTCGGGCGGCCTGATGCCGTAGCACTCACGGAAGACGCCGAGAGGCCCCTCGCTTCCGCGAGGGGCCTCTCGGTCCGGTGCGCCGCCAGGGACTCGAACCCCGGACCCGCTGATTAAGAGTCAGCTGCTCTAACCAACTGAGCTAGCGGCGCATGACTCCCGCCGACCGCGGTTTTCGTTTCCCGCGGCTGGCGACGAGGAAAATACTACCCGGTCCTGAGGGGTGCTCGTGACCACCCCGGACGCCGTCCCGGAGGGGCTCGCCGATCATGGGCCGGCCTGGTCGACCGGGACACCTGCTAGAGCGCGAGGGACAGCAGCACCGGGGCGGCGCTGCGGTTCAGCGTCTCCGCCGCCCGCTTCAGGCGGTGCGCGTGCTCCACCGGAAGGGACAGCGCCAGGCAGCCCGCCGACGCGCCCGCGGTGACCGGCACGGCCGCGCAGACCGTGCCGATCGCGTATTCCTGGAGGTCCAGGACCGGCACGGTCGGCGGCTGGGACTCCAGACGGGACAGCAGCAGCTTGTCGCTGGTGATGGTGCGCGAGGTGAGCCGGGCCATCCTGTGCCGGGAGAGGTGGTCGCGGCGGGCGTTGTGGTCCAGCTGGGTCAGCAGGCTCTTGCCGACGGCGGTGGCGTGCGCGGAGCAGCGGAAGTCCACCCACTCGTTGACCGCCGGGGTGGTCGGCCCGGCGGCGTACTGGGTGACCCGGACCTCGCCGTCGACGTACCGGCTCAGGTAGACGGCCGCGCCGACCGAGTCGCGCAGCCGGTCCAGGGTGTGCTGGAGCTTGTCGCGCAGGGCCCGCTCCCGGTCGTGCGCCGAGGTGAGCCGGCGCAGGGTGTCGCCGGTGACGTACGCGCCGTCGGCGATCTGCTCGACGTAGCCCTCCCGGCGCAGCATGCGCAGCAGGGCGGTGAGCCGGTCGGGGTGCAGACCGGTGTGGCGGGCCAGCTCGGCGTCGGTGACACCGGCGGAGTGCCGGGCCACGGTCTCCAGCACGCGCAGCGCGTCCTGCGCGGAGTGGTACGGGGCGGTCGGTTCGATCCTCATGTCGGTTCCCCCTCGGCCGCGCTCCGGGTCGGCGGATCCTCTCCACGATAACCGCCGAAAGGACACCGGGGAGAGGGAGTTGGCGAGATTGTGCCGGGCCCGCCCGTGCCCCGAACTGGGACGGAGATCCTCTGGCATATGCCAGAGGAATGATCCAACGGCCGGACCTCGGCTCTTCCCGGTTCACACCCCGTGTTCACAGGACCGCGCTGATGAACTCCCGGGTGCGCTCGTGCTCCGGGTCGCCGAAGATCTGCTCCGGCGGTCCCGCCTCGATGACCCGGCCCGCGTCGAACATCAGCACCTTGTCGGAGATGTCCCGGGCGAACCCCATCTCGTGGGTCACGCACAGCATGGTGATGTCGGTGCTGCGCGCGATGTCCCCGAGCAGCTCCAGCACGCCCGCGACCAGCTCCGGGTCGAGCGCGGAGGTCACCTCGTCCAGCAGCAGCACCCGGGGCCGCATCGCCAGCGCCCGGGCGATCGCCACCCGCTGCTGCTGCCCGCCGGAGAGCCGGGTCGGCTTCGCGTCGCACTTGTCCGCCAGCCCCACCAGGTCCAGCAGCTCCCGGGCCCGCGCCTCCGCCTCGTCCTTCGACAGCCCGAGCACCCGCACCGGAGCCTCGGTGAGGTTCCGCAGGACGGACATGTTCGGGAACAGGTTGAACTGCTGGAACACCATCCCGATCTTCTTGCGGACCTCGCGGACCTGCTTCTCCGGCGCCGGGAACAGCCGTTGCCCGTCGACGGTGATCGTGCCCTCGTCCGGCTTGGCCAGGGTCATCAGCAGCCGGAGGATCGTGGTCTTGCCGGAGCCCGAGGGCCCGATCAGGGTGACGTGCCGGCCCGCTTCCACGGACAGGTCGAGACCGTCGAGGACGGTGTTGTCCCCGAACCGCTTGGTCACGCCCTCCAGCCGGATCAGTTCGGTCGGCAGGGTGCCGGTCGTGGCCGGCCGCTTGCTGGTCTCAACGGACAAGACGTCGCTCCAGTGCTCGCAGAAGAAGGGAGGCCAGGTAGGAAACGAGGATGAAGGCCACACCGATCACGGTGAGCGGCTCGGTGAACTGGAAGTGCTGCTGGGAGAAGAGCCGGGCCCGCCCGAGCATCTCCGGCACGGTGATCACCATCAGCATCGGCGTGTCCTTGAGCATGGCGATCACGTAGTTGCCGAGCGCGGGCACCACCCGCCGGATCGCCTGCGGCAGGATCACCGCGGTCCAGGTCCGCCGCCGGGGCAGGTTCAGCGCCGTCGCCGCCTCCCACTGGCCGGCCGGCACCGCCTCGATGCCCGCCCGGTACACCTGCATGGTGTAGGTCGAGTAGTGCAGGCCGACCGCGAAGACGCCGGTGGCCAGCGCGGAGAAGGTCAGGCCCCACTCGGGCAGCACGTAGAAGAGGAAGAACAGCTGGACCAGCAGCGGGGTGTTGCGCACGAACTCCGTGACCACCCCGACCGGCCAGCGCACCCACCGGGCCGGCGTCCGCATCAGCAGCGCCCACACCAGGCCGAGGGTGAAGGACAGCAGCGAACCGAGCGCCAGGGCCTCGAGCGTCACCAGCAGCCCGTCCCGGAAGGCCGGCATGAACGCGCTGACGGCGTTCCAGTCCCACGTCATGCGGCACCTCCGCCCACGCCCGCGCCGCCCGCGGCGCCCACACCGGTCGTCTGGGCGCGCTTGCGCTCACGCGCCGCCCGCTCCGTCCCGGGATCCTTGCCGACCCCGGTCTTCAGCCGCTTCTCCAGACCGCGCATCAGCCGCGTCAGCACGAAGGCGATCGCGAAGTAGATCAGCAGCACGTACGTGTAGATCTCCGCGCTCTGCTGGAGGGCCAGCCGCACCAGGTTCGCGCTGAACGTCAGATCGCCCATGCCCATGACCGACACCAGCGCGGTGCCCTTGAGCAGCTCGATCAGCAGGTTGCAGAAGGGCGGGATCATCTCCGGCACCGCCTGCGGCAGCAGGATCAGCCGCAGGCGCTGCGCCGGGGTGAGGCTGAGGGCGATACCGCCCTCCTTCTGCGCCGGGTCCACCGCGTTCAGCGCGCCGCGCACGATCTCCGTGCCGTACGCGCCGTACGTCAGGCCGAGCGCCAGCGTGCCCGCCCACATCGGCACCAGCTGCCAGCCGAAGGCCACCGGCAGCACGAAGAACACCCAGAAGATCATCACCAGCGCCGAGGTGCCGCGGAACACCTCGGTGTAGCAGCCGGCCAGGAAGCGCACGATCCACCGCCGGTGGGTGCGCGCGATGCCGACCGCGAAGGACACCGCCGTGGCCAGCAGCGCGCTGAACACCAGCAGCTGGACGGTGGTCCAGACGCCTTGCAGTACCAGTTCCCAGAGCCCCGAGGTCATCCGCCGCACAGCTCCTTCGCGGTCAGGTCCGTCATCTCGGCCTCCGTGAAGCCGAAGGGCCGCAGGATGCGCAGCAGCTCACCGCTCTTCTTCAGCTTGCGCAGCTCGGCGTTGAAGGCGTCCCGCAGCCGGGTCTCGGCCGGCCGGAACGCGAAGGCGCCGCCGTCCACGTGGGGTTTGCCCCCGACCAGCGGCCTGAAGGGCTCGGTGGCCTCCGCCTTGGCGGACTTCCGGACCACTTCCCGGGTGGTGAGCGCCGTCCCGGCGAACACGTCGACGCGCCCGGCCTCCACCGCGTTCAGCCCGGCCACCTGGTCCGGGACGATCAGGATGTCGCCCTCCTCGTACCCGGCCTCCACCGCGTACTGGATCTCGGCGTACCCCGTGCCGGTGGCGAACTTGGCCTTCTTCGCGACGACGTCCTCGTAGGAGCGCAACCCCATCGGGTTCCCCTTGCGGACGATGAACGAATCCAGCATCTGGTAGTCCGGGTCGGCGAAGATCACCTGCTGGCAGCGTTCGGCGTTCACGTACATCCCGGCGGCCACGACGTCGAACTGCTGGGAGTTCAGGCCCGGGATCAGCGAGCCGAACTCGGTCGGCACCGGCTGTACCCGGTCCACTCCGAGCCGCTTGAAGACGACCTTCGCCAGCTCGGGCGCCTCCCCGGTGAGCTCGCCGTCCCTGTCGATGTACCCGAAGGGGATCTCACCGGCGATGCCGAGCCGTACGACACCCTGTGCGCGCAGCCGTTCCAGCAGGTCGCCGCCGTCCTCGCCGGACGCCGACGCCACCCGCGAGCAGCCCGCCGCGCCGAGCGCGCCGAACGCCGCGAGGCCCGCCAGCACCGAGCGCCGGGTGTGTCTGTGTTCCGGCCGGATCGTGTGTACGTCGTTGCCAAGTGGTGGAGCCATGGCGGCGCGGCTACCCAAGCGGATCAGGGCTATGCGCCCTGTTTTCCGGTGGCCGGCCGTTTCGGCGGCGCCTCGCCGGACCGGCGGGACGCGCACCGCGGGGCACCGCCCGCCGCCCGCCCCGACGCCTCTGACCTGCGACGCCGCGGTGCGGGCGCGGTACCCCGCGGGGCGCGTGCGCCCGGCCGGGTACCCCCGTGGCGGGAGCCGCGCCCTCCACGGAACCCCCACCGGAGAACCCGACGGTCACCCCGGTTCCCGGCGATCTCCGTCACTTCCCGGCGGTGGCGGCCGGCGGCGCCGCCGCCGCCCCGGCTTCGAACAGGGCGTGCGCGGCCCGCAGCACGAGATCGTCCCGGTGCCGCGCGGCGACGATCTGCATCCCCACCGGCAGACCCGCCCCGTCCAGCCCCACGGGGACGCTCGCCGCCGGCTGCTGGGTCAGGTTGAACGGGTAGGTGAACGGCGTCCACCCCGTCCAGCGGCGGAACACCGAGCCCACGGGCACCTCCCGGCCCGCCTCGAACGCCGTGATCGGCACCGTCGGCGTCACCAGCAGGTCGAACCGCTCGTGGAAGCGGCCCATCCGCCGCCCGAGGGCCGTCCGGACGTCCACCGCGGCCAGGTACTCCAGCGCGCTCGTCCGGGCACCCAGCGCGCAGATCTCCCGCAGCCCCGGGTCCAGCAGCCGCCGGCGGTGCGGCGGAAAGCTCTGGGTCAGCCGGGCCGCACCGCTGAACCACAGGGTGTGGAAGGCCGCCACCGGGTCGCTGAGGTCGGGGTCGGTCTCCTCGACGTACGCGCCGCAGTCCGCCAGGGCGGCCACCGCCCGCCGTACCGCGGCCGCGACCCCCGGCTGGACCGCCACCTGCCCGCCGAGCGACGGCGAGTACGCCACCCGCAGCCCCCGCACCCCGTCCTTCAGCGCCTGGGTGAAGGAACCCGGCGCGGGCGGCAGCGCCGACCAGTCGCGCGCGTCGGGCGCACCGACGACGTCCAGCAGCAGGGCCGCGTCGGCCGCGTCCCGGGTCATCGGCCCGGTGTGCGACAGCGTGCCGAACGCGCTCGCCGGATACAGCGGCACCCTGCCGTACGTCGGCTTCAGCCCGAAGATCCCGCAGAACGCGGCCGGGATGCGGATACTGCCGCCACCGTCCGTGCCCAGCGACAGCGGGCCCGCGCCGAGCGCGACGGCCGCCGCGCTGCCGCCGCTGGAGCCGCCGGCGGTGCGCGTGCGGTCGTGCGGGTTGCGGGTGATCCCGGACAGCGGGGAGTCGGTGACGCCCTTCCAGCCGTACTCGGGCGTGGTCGTCTTGCCGAGGAACACCGCGCCGTGCTCGCGCAGCCGGGCCACGGGCGGCGCGTCCTCGTCCCAGGGCCCCCGCTCGGAGACGGTTCGCGAACCGCGCAGGGTGGGGTGGCCGCGCAGCAGCAGGACGTCCTTGACCGTCACCGGCACCCCGTCCACCAGCCCGGCCGGCTCACCGCGCCGCCAGCGCGCCGCCGACTCCCGGGCCCGGGCGAGCGCGTCCTCCTCGGTGAGCCGCACGAACGCGTTCACCTCCGGCCGGCTCAGCCGCGCCCGCTCCAGCGCCTCCTCGGCCACCTCCACCGGGCTGATGCGGCCCGTGCGGTACCCGTCGAGGAGCTGGACGGCGGTCAGGTCGGTGAGCTGCATACACCCTCCCGGGGGCTCAGTGGCCGGGCACGTAGCCGCGCGCCTTGTCGACCACGTTCGGCAGAGGTCTGCCCGCCTCCCACCGCTCGTACAACTCCACGAACTGCCTGCCCAGTTCGTCCCGCCAGCCGACCGTGTCACCGCTCATGTGCGGGGAGACGATCAGCCCGGGCAGCTCCCACAGCGGGCTGTCCGCGGGCAGCGGCTCGGCGGCGAACACGTCCAGCGCCGCACCCGCGATCCAGCGCCGGCTCAGCGCCCGGGCGAGCGCCTCCTCGTCGACGAGCTGCCCGCGGCCGACGTTCACGAAGAACGCCGAGGGCTGCATCACGCCGAACCGGCGGGTGTCGAACATGTGGTGCGTCCGCTCGGTCAGCGGAGCCGCCGCGATCACCCAGTCCGCGCGGGAGATCAGCCGGTCCAGGTCGTCCGGGCCGTGCACGCCGGTGCGCGGCACCCGCCCGACCAGCGCCGGCGTCACACCCAGGGCCTTCAGGGTGCGGGCGATCGCCCGGCCGATCGGACCGGAGCCGACCACGCACGCGCGCGTGCCCGCCACCCGCCGGGTCTCCCGGTGCCGCCAGGCCCGCTCCCGCTGGAGGTCCAGGGTGCGCGGCAGGTCCTTGGCGACCGCCAGCACGAGGGCCGCCACGTACTCGGCGACCGGCTGGTCGAAGATCCCGCGCGCATTGGTGACCACGGTGTCCGACGCGGCCAGCTCCGGGCACATCAGGTGGTCCACGCCGGCGCTCGCGGTGTGCACCCAGCGCGGCCGGGGACCGTCCCCGGGCCACGCCTCACGCACCGCCCGCGAGGTGAAGTCCCACACCAGCAGCACGTCCGCGCCGGGCAGCCGCTCGGCGAGGTGCGCGGCGTCCGTGTGCACGATCCGGGCGCGGCCGGTCAGGCGGCCGAGCCGGGGCGGGGGGTCGGCGTCGAGGACCAGAAGTATCGGGGCGTTCGGCGTCATGCGCAGCGGCTCCCGGCGTCTGACATGCACGGATTGACCACGCTCGCACCCGAACCCACCTTCGTCAACACGGGCGTGCCCGCGACCGGTTGCCCGCTGGTCCGCGGGCGCGCGGCCGGTGCCGGTCATGGACGCCCCGTGCCCGGCGGCCCCGCTCCGGGCGGGGCATGGGGCATGGGCGGGGCGGCCCGCTGCGGCTCCGCCCCGGACCGCGAGCCGCGGCACCGGGCGGCCGGCCGTTTCGGCCGACCGGGTCACGATGTGGGCTGTGCCGCTCCGGCTGGGTACCCGGGCCGTGCGGGGCCTTGCCGGGCGCTGCCGGACACTGCCGCCCGTGCCGGGCCCGTACCGCCGGAAGAGACGCAGGAAGAGACGCCGGAAGAGACGCAGGAAGGACGGACATGACCGCACTCGGATTCATCTACCCGGGCCACTCCGCCGAGGACGACTATCCACGCATCGAGCAGCTCCTGGGCAGCGACATCCGGGTGGACCTGGTCCACACCGACATCGGCGAAGACACGCACCGGGCGGACGCGCTGCGCGAGATGGGCTCCGCCGAGCGGCTCGCCGCGGGCGTGGAGGGGCTGCGGCTGTCCGGCGCCGAGACGGTGGTCTGGGCGAGCACCAGCGGCGGCTTCGTGCACGGCTGGGACGGCGCCCAGGAGCAGGTGCGGACGCTTGCCCGGCTGGCCGGGATGCCGGCCTCCTCGACGTCCTTCGCCTTCGTGCACGCGGCCCGGGAGCTCGGCGTCCGCCGGGTCGCCGTCGGCGCGACCTACCCCGAGGACGTCGCCGTGCTGTTCGCGGAGTTCCTGCGGGCCGGGGGCCTCGAGGTGGCCGGAATGCGCTCCTCGGGGATCGTCACGGCGGCCGAGGCCGGCACCTGGGGGGAGGAGGACGTGCTCACGCTGGCGCGGGCGGCGGACGTCGCCGACGCGCAGGCCGTGCTGCTGCCGGACACCGCACTGCACACCGCCGCGCACCTGTCGCTGCTGGAGAAGGCGCTGTCCAAGCCGGTGCTCACCGCCAACCAGGTGTCCGTCTGGGAGGGGCTCAGGCTGGCGGACCGCCGGGTGAACGCTCCCTCGCTGGGGGCCCTGTTCACCAGGGAGCCCCTGGTCCAGGTGTAGCGCCGCCCGCCTTCCGCGGCCGGCCGGGAGGCCCGCGGAATAAACGGGGACAGCCTCCTGTTAGCTGCCCGAGGACAGCTCACGTTCGAAACAGGAGGCCCACACCGTGTCCGCAGCCAAGGCAGACGGGATCCGGGGCACGACGCACGGCACCGCCCCCGTCCCCCTCTCCGTCCTGGACCTCGTGACCGTCGGCGCGGGCAGCACCGCCACCGACGCCCTGCGCACCAGCGTCGCGCTCGCCCGGCTCACGGAGTCCCGCGGCTTCCACCGGTACTGGGTCGCCGAGCACCACTCCATGCCCGGCGTGGCCTCCTCCTCGCCCGCCGTGATCCTCGCCCACCTCGCCGCCCACACCGACCGCATCCGGCTCGGCTCGGGCGGTGTCATGCTGCCCAACCACGCCCCGCTGGTGATCGCCGAGCAGTTCGGCACGCTGGAGGCGATGGCCCCGGGCCGGATCGACCTGGGCCTCGGCCGGGCACCGGGCACCGACGGCGCCACGGCCGCGGCCCTGCGCCGCACCGACACCCTGAACGAGGGCGCCGACGACTTCCCGCAGCAGCTGGCGGAGCTGATCCGGTTCCTCGACGACGACTTCCCCGACGGGCACCCCTACCGCCGGATCCACGCGATCCCCGGCCCGGTCCAGGGGACCACCCCCGGCGGGGTGCAGTCCGCGCACCGCCCGCCCGTCTGGCTGCTCGGCTCCTCCGGCTTCAGCGCCCGGCTGGCGGGCATGCTCGGCCTGCCGTTCGCCTTCGCGCACCACTTCTCGGCCCAGAACACGATCCCGGCCCTGGACCTGTACCGGCAGACCTTCCGGCCGTCCGCGGTGCTGGCCGAGCCGTACGCCCTCATCGGCGTCTCCGCCCTCGCCACGGACGACGCGGGCGAGGCCCGCCGGCAGACCCGGGCGATGGGGCTGAACATGCTCCGGCTGCGCTCCGGCCGCCCCGGTCTCTTCCCCGACCCCGAGGAGGCCGCCCGGCAGGAACTCGGCGCGATGGAGGAGGAGTTCATCGCCTCCTGGGCGGCCAACGTCGTGCACGGCACCGCCGACGAGGTCCGCGCCGGCCTGGACGACCTGCGCAAGCGCACCGGCGCCGACGAGCTGATGCTCACCTCGCACGCGCACCGCGGCGAACTGCGCCTGCGCTCCTACGAGCTGATCGCGGACGCCTACGGGTTGCCGACCGCGTAGGAGTGCTCCTCCAGCAGCTCGGAGATACGATCCGGCGGCACCGGGCGTGAGTACAGCCAGCCCTGTCCGGTGTCGCAGCCGATCCGGCGCAGCCGGGTGGCCTGGGCCGAGGTCTCCACGCACTCCGCGGTGACCGTCAGGCCGAGCCGGTGGGCGAGCTGGATCATCGCCTCCACGATGACCTCGTCGGCCGGATTGGGCACGGCCCCCTTGGCGGCCTCTTCGTACTGGAAGCCCCGGACGAAGGAGCCGTCCAGCTTCAGCGTGGAGACCGGCAGGCGGCTCAGGTAGGCGAGGTTCGAGTAGCCGGTGCCGAAGTCGTCGATGGCGATGCGCACGCCCATGTCGCTGAGGGCCTGGAGCGCCTGGAGCGGGCGGCCCGCCGAGCCCATCACCGCCGACTCGGTCAGCTCCAGCTGGAGCAGGTGCGGGGCGAGCCCGGTGTCCGCGAGGGTCTCCGCGACGTCGGCCACCAGATCGGAGTCCCACACCTGCCGTACGGCCACGTTCACGCTGACGAAGATGGGCGGTTCGCCGGGGTGGTCCAGCTGCCAGCGACGGGCCTGCCGGCAGGCGGTGTTCAGCGCCCACCGGCCCAACTGGACGATCGAGCCGTCCTCTTCCGCCAGTCCGATGAACCGATTCGGCGTCAGTGTGCCGAACTGAGGATGATTCCAGCGGACCAACGCCTCGACCCCGCTGAGCCGGCCGTCCTCCATGCCCACCAACGGCTGGTACTCCAGGGCGAACTCGCCGCGCTCGATGGCCGGGCGGAGGGTGGAGGACAGGGCCTGGCGGGTCATGCGGTGGGCGTTGCGCTCGGGGTCGAACAGGGTCCAGCGGCCCTTGCCGTCGGCCTTCGCCCAGTACAGGGTCGTGTCCGCGGCCTGCATCAGACCGGTCGCGGTCGTACCCGCCGCGTGCCGTTCGACGACACCGATGGACGCGGTCAGCGACAGCCGCTGCCCGGCCAGGTCGAAGGGCTCCTCCAGCGCCTTCAGCGCGGACTCGGCGAGGTCGGCGAGCTGTTCGGTCCCGGTGGAGTCCTCCACCAGCAGGGCGAACTCGTCGCCGCCCAGCCGGGCCACCAGGGGTGTCGCGGCGCGGGCGTACCCGGTCTCGTCGGCGACCCGGGTCAGGCGTTCGGCGACGGCCGCCAGGAGCCGGTCGCCGATGCGGTGGCCGAGGGTGTCGTTGACGGCCTTGAAACCGTCGAGGTCGAGGTAGCACAGGCCGATCCGGCCGGTGCCGCCCTCCTGGTACGCCTCCGCCTCCAGCGCGGCCGTCAGCCGTTCGAAGAACAGCGTGCGGTTGGGCAGCCGGGTCACCGGGTCGTGCATCTGCAAGTGGCGCAGCCGTGCCTGGAGTTCGCGGCGGGCGCTGACGTCGGCGACCGACAGCAGGACACCGGGCTCGCCGGCGGCCAGCGGGGCGACGGTGACCTGCACCCACACCGAGTGCCCCTCGGGGTGTTTGAGCCGGCGGGTGCAGCGCAGGCGGGCCTGCCGGCCGCTCAGCACCTCGCGGTAGGCGTGCCGGCTGCGGGGGTCCGAGGCGAGGTCCACCAGGTCGGCGGCGACCCGCCCGGCCAGCGCCGCCGGATCGGTGCCGAGCAGTTCGCCGAGGGCGGCGTTGGCGCTGACGACGAGCCCCTCGGGCGCCACGACCGCCATGGCGAGCGGGGCGGCCGCGAAGACACGGTGGTAGGTCGTGTGGTGACTGTCTGTGACGGCTGACCGGTCGAGGTCTGCCGCGGGCGTCGGCCCTTCGGACGTTCCGCTCACCGCTCGCTCCCGCAGTGCACTCGATCTCTGTCCGTGCCGGAAAGTGTGCCGATCATAGAGGCTGGCCCCGGGCCCTTCCAGCCACTCCCCAGTCTCCCGGACTGGACACAGGTTCTGACAGATCGTTTCTGCCCGCACCTGGACGGCTTCTTCAGGCCGCCGACCAGTTGTGACGTTCCGTGAGTGTTTCGGGGGTGTCGGGCGCCGGGGCGCGCCGGCGTGCGGAAGGGGTGCGCTCACCCTTCTGGTGCAGGCAAACAGGGCAGAACACCTCGAACACCAGCAATCTGGGTGCGGGTCCCGCGAACCGCATCCGGAGGTCATGTCCGTGCCCAAGCTGCGCAGCACCGCCGCCGTGTGCACCACGATGTCGGCGCTCGCCGCGACCTCGATCCTCACCGGCCCGTCGGTCGCCGAGCCCTTCTCGCCGGCCCCCTGCGCCCTCCAGCGCACCGCGGTCCATCACTCGGAGGGCGTGGACACCTGGAACCCCGCCTACACCCGCCCGGCCGGCGCGCTCGACGCCGTCCTGGTCTTCCTCTCCTTCCCGGACGCCACCCCGCGCACCACTCCGGCCGAGCTGGCCGCCGACCACTTCCCCGCCACCACCCGCTTCTACGAGCAGTCCTCCTACGGCCGGTTCACCCTGCGCCCGTACCCGCTGCGGCACTGGCTCCGCATGCCCCGGCCGTCGACGGCCTACGCCATACGGCGGGACTGGAACGCACAGGACCGGGCCGCCTACCTGCGCGACGCGTTCGCGGTGGCCGACCGGGCGGTCGACTTCTCGCGCTACCCGGTGGTGTACTTCGTGGCCGATCCGGACGCGCCCGGCGTCGACTCGGACGCCACCAAGGTCGTGAACCTCGACGTGCCCCTGCGCGTGGACGGTACGGACGTCCGCCGGGTCGTCACGGTGTTCGAGCGGCATCCGCCGGACCGGCTGGTCCTCGCCCACGAGACCGGCCACGTCTTCGACCTGCCCGACCTCTACCACCGTCCCGTCGACGGCAAGGGCGACTGGGACACCCACGTCGGCGACTGGGACCTGATGGGCAGCCAGTTCGGGCTCGCCCCGGACTTCCTGGCCTGGCACAAGTGGAAGCTGGGCTGGCTGGACGGGCGGCAGGTGGTGTGCGTGCGCGGGGCCACGCCGACCCGCCTCACCCTGGAACCCCTGGAGGCCGGCCCGGGCGTCCCGACGCGGGGTCCGGGCGGGGCCCCCGCCTTCGGCCTCGGCCACGGCGCCAAGCTGGCCGTCGTGCGCACCGGCCCGGACAGCGTCCTCGCCTTCGAGGCGCGCGGCGCGGCCGGCAACGACCGCGCCTCCTGCCGGCAGGGGATCCTGGTGTACCGGGTCCGCGGCGGGGCCGAGTCCGGCGGCGGCCCGGTCCAGGTCGTGGACGCCCACCCGCGCACCGAGGGGTGCTGGGAGGACTCGGTCTACCCGCCCCTCGCCGACGCGCCGGTCGCCCTGGGGGAGAGCTTCACCGTGCCCGGCGAGGGCGTGAAGGTGGAGGTGGAGAACCGGACGGCGTCGGGGGCCTGGACGGTCAAGATCACGCCAGGGCTCACGGGGTGAGGGGGAGGCGGAGCCGGCGTCTTCGTATACGAAAACGGCGGGCCGGATTCTTTCGAACCGGACCCGCCGTTTCCTTCGCGTGCGCCGCCAGGGACTCGAACCCCGGACCCGCTGATTAAGAGTCAGCTGCTCTAACCAACTGAGCTAGCGGCGCCTGCTGACGTCGTAGACATTAGCATCCTGGTCGGCGGGAGGAAAAATCGAAATCCGTACGGCCGCCCGGGCGGCTCGCACGGCCGCCCAGAGCAGGACCTCGGGGCCGGGCAGCCAGGGGTGCCGGGTGTCCGGGGCGACCACCCACCGGGAGGCGGCGGGAGCGTCGGCGCGGTGCGGGGCGGGGGCGGTCACCGCGTCGCCCGTGCCGTGGCACAGCAGCGGCGGCACCTCCCGCGTCCGCTGCGACCCCCACTCCTCCCAGGCCAGCAGCGAGGGCAGGCGCTGGGCCGTGCCCGGGGCGGCGAACAGCAGCATCCGGCCGCGGAACACCGCGACCGGCCCCGATCCCGGCCCCTCGTCCCACAGCCGGTCCAGCATGCGGCGCCCGAAGACGGCCGGGGCGCTCACCACGTCGAAGACCGAGCCGCAGGGCAGCACCAGCGGGGCGTCGAGGCGCTCCTCCCACAGGGCCAGGGTGCTGCGGGGGTACGTTCCCGCCGAGGCGAGCCAGGCGAGGCCGTCGGTGCTGATACGCGAGACGTGCGGTGCGCTGCTCATGACACCCACATGTACAGGCCGTGAGCACGCCGTTCTGCTGAGTTGCCGAAATCCGGGACAGGGCCGGTGGCGCAGGAGTATCTTGCCCGCCTGGCATATGCCCCCGCGGGTTGCGCTGCCAACCCGGTCACCGGGGTGGCAGGCGGTACGCCGGTGACAGCCGTTCCTGCCACGGTCACATGAGTCACAGCGGATCGGCAGGCGTCCGCGCGTCCTCTTCCCCGCGGTCCCCACGCAGCAGGTCCCGCCCGAACTCGACCATCTTCCTGGCGTAGTCCTCGGTCCACTCCGCCCGCTCGGCGATGTCCGCCGGCGTCAGCCGGTCGAACCGGCGCGGGTCGGCGAGCTGGGCCGCCGCCATGGCCTGGTACTCCATGGCCCGGTCCGCGGCCGCGCGGAACGCCTGGGTCAGCTCTGTCGCCCGGGTCAGCAGCGCCCGCGGATCCTCGATCGACTCCAGGTCGAAGAAGTGCTCCGGATCGGCGGCCGCGTCGGCGGGCTCGAAGATCAGGGGCGCGGGGCGTAGCCGCGGTTCGTGCCGACGCGGCGTGTGCTCCGCCATGTCTCGTCTCCTCCTCGTACGCGTCACCGGCCACCGCCTGCGGGCGGGCCACCGTCCATTGTCCCGCGCCCGCGCAAGGGGCCCTCGCCGCGACCGCGACCGGGCCCGCGGGCACCCGGCCGCCGGCCGGTCAGGGCCGCCAGGCCACCCGGTGTTCGGCCAGGTGGGCCAGGACCGCGTGGTTGGCCTCCCAGCCGTCCGGGAACTTCACCAGGGTGCCCAGCTGGACCGGTTCCGTGGCCGGGTAGTCGTCCAGGAGGCCGGTCACCCCGGCCCGGCAGACGACGATGCACGCGTGCCGGTGCCGGGAGGCCAGGACGCACAGGCGGCCGGTCTCCAGGTGGAAGGCGGTGGCGTCGGGCCGGCCGGAGAGCGGGTGCAGCACGACCGTGACGTCGTACTCGCGGCCCTGGAGCCGGTTGGCGGTGTCGACGGTGACGTCCGGCACGCCGAGCTCGGCCAGGGCCGAGCGGACCGCGGCCGCCTGGTCGCGGTGGGCCGTGCCGACGGCGACGCGGTCGGCGGTCAGCGGCACCGGGTCCGGCGAGCGTTCCGAGGTGGCCGCGCCTCCCCGGTCCAGCAGGCGGCGCACCACCGTCGCCACCGCACGCACCGCCTCGGGGTCCGTGCGCGGGGTGTGCCGGGCGGGCAGCTCCAGCAGGCCCCAGCCGGACTCCGCGGCCTCGTCGATCACCCGGTCCGGGCCGGAGCCGTCGGAGGGGACCGCGAACGCGAGCCGGCGGTCGCCGTGGCCGGTGCCGCTGCGGAACGGGGTGTACGGGTAGAAGGCGTCCGAGACCAGCGGGGCCGCCGAGGCCGGCAGCCGCCAGGAGACCGGCAGCCGGTGCTGGGGGAGCTCCGGGTTGTGGGCCAGGAGAGTGCTGACGGCGGAGGCCGAAGGGTCGTAGGACAGGCCCGCCCACTGCTCGCCGCCGACGATGGAGAAGGGGTCCAGCTGGCCGGGGTCGCCCACGAACAGCGCCCGCTCGAACAGGCCGGCCACCGCGAGCAGCGAGTCCGAGCGCATCTGGTACGCCTCGTCCACGATCGCGTGCCGCCACGGCTCGTCCACCGTCACGTGCGCCCACTTCGCGGCCGTGGACAGCACCACCGGCAGGCCCTTCAGCTCCGCCGCCTTCGCCGACGCGCGGACCTGGGGCAGGGCGTCCAGCGCCTTGTCGTACGCGTCGGCGTCACTGCTGTGCAGACGGCCGACCGGCAGGTCCGGGTTCTTCTCGGCGAGCCGCAGGACCAGGTCGTCGACCTGGGCGTTCGTCTGCGCCACCACCATCAGCGGGCGCCCGGCGCCGGCGAGTTCCAGGGCCGCGCGGACCACCAGGGTCGACTTGCCGGCGCCCGGCGGGGAGTCCACCACCACGCCCCGCTCGGTGCCGTGCAGCGTGTCGTCGAGGATCGCGTCGGTGGCACGGGCGGCCGCGGCTCCGGGATCGAAGTCGACGGTCGTCACAGGACGTCCTCCTCGGTCACGGTGTCGGGGGCCTCCGGCACGGCCTCGCCCGGCGGGCCGCCGTGCGTCCACGGGGTCTGCTCCGGGTCGGGCAGCTTCGCGCCGCCGCGCTGCTCGTGCTCGAACAGCGTGAAGCAGACGCGGTCGCCCTTCTCCGGCACGGACCCGGGCTCGGGCTCCTTGCCGCGGCCCATCTTGTCCAGGATCCGCAGCACCAGGCAGTCGTCGCCGTCGTACCCGGCGAACTCCGCCGACTGCGGCCGGCCGCCCAGCGAGCGGTACACCTTCGCCCGCTCGGCCAGATGCGGCCGGTCCTCCGTGCGGACCGTCACCAGCGGGCGCGGACCGGGCCGCCTGCCCTCGCTGTACGCCATCGCGACGTCGGTCACCTCCCCCGCGAACGCCTCCCCGGCCAGCCGCCGGCCCGCCATCACCAACGGGTCGTCCAGCGCCTCCTGCGCCTCCAGGCGGGCCTGCTCACGCTCGCGCGTGGCCAGCTTGTTCGCCGCCGTCACCGCGTCGTCCCGGCGCGGCTGCGGCGGCTCGCCGGCCAGCACCCGGTCCCGGTGCCCGGTGAACGACCAGCGGTCCCGGGTCCAGCGCTCCGCCACCCGCGCCCCCTCCGGCAGCGCCCGCAGCAGGTCGAGACCCCGCCACACCGCGTCCCAGGTGGGCCGGGTACGGCTCGCGACCAGCTCGCGGACCTCCAGCTCGGCCCTGGTGAGCGCGGCCAGCCGGGTGTCGGCCTCCAGCGGGTCCTCGGCGGCGGCCAGGGCCGTACGCGCACGGTCGTAGCGCTCGATCGCCGGGGCCAGCAGCTTGTTGTCGAACGCCGGGTCGGTGGCGGGGCCGGCCGGCGGGCACAGCAGCTGGCCGTCGGCGTCCCGGGCCAGTTCGGCCCGCCGGGCGGCCTCGGCGCCGGTCAGGTCCCGCGGCGGGTCGATCCAGGCGAGCAGGGCGCCCAGGTGCTCGTCCTCCAGACCCGACTGGCCGGTCGCCCAGTGCCGGGACAGCACGTCGGTCAGGGCGAGCAGCAGCGAGGAGCCGGGCACCCGGGCCCGCTCGCCGTAGTGGGTCAGCCAGCGGCCGAGCAGCGGCACCCGGGGCGGCGCCGGATAGGGCGCGTCCGGGTCCTGCTCGGCGGTGCGCCGGAACCGCATCGAGCGGCCCAGCAGCCGGACGAAGTCCAGGCCCGCGCGGCTCGGCACGATCAGCTGGGGCGCGTCCGCGCACAGCTCCACCTCGACCTTGACCCGCTTGCCGGTCTCCGGGTCGGTCTCGGTGCGCTCGGCCGCCTCCACGGACTGCGCGTAGGCGTCGATGTACGGCAGGACGACGTCGGCCAGGTCGGCGAGGAACGTGAAGCGCAGGTCGCGGTCGCGGGGCTGCGGCACGGCCAGCAGCCGGGGCGCGTCCCGGTCGGTGCCGACCAGCGCGCCGAGCGGGGCGCCGGTCTCACCGGCCGTGGTGAGCGGCACGAACACCAGCGGACGCTCGGACAGGTGCCGGTGCCGGACGGTCGCGGCCGGCTGGGCCCGGCCGCTGCCGACGGCCTCCAGCCGGGCGAGGGTGGTGATCAGGGACACCGGACCGCCTCCCCGGCCGGCGCCGGCACCCTCGCGCACCCGGCCGCGCCCCCGTCGGCCGCCCGGGGGTCCGGTGCCTGCGTGGCCGTGGCCTCCCGCGCCGTCCGGAGGGCCTCCGCGCGCAGGGCCGCCGCACGGCGCAGCGCGGCCACCGCCGGGTCGTCCGGGTCGCCGCTCTCGCCATGGGCCGCCGCGAGGACCTCCTCGACCGTGGCGAGTCCGCCCAGCTCCGCCCGCAGGGGCCGGCCGAGATGGGTGACGGCACCGGCTGCGCGGGCCCGGTCCCGGCAGTGGAAGGCCAGTTCGCAGGCGGACAGGCACTCCGGCGCGTAGCTGGCCGGCACCGCGGCCACGGCCGCCGTGAGCTCTTCGGCGGGCCGGTCGGGCGCGAAGCAGACGCCCTCGGGCAGCGCGTCGGCGATCTCCTCGACGCGGGTGAGCCGGGCGAGCTGGCGTGCGGTGACCGCGCGCTGCCTGCGGACGTCCACGGCGGAGCCCGCGGGCAGGTTGGAGAAGTCCTTCGGGCAGACCAGCAGCACCCGGTGGCGCACGCGCGGGACGACAGCGGCCCGCGGGGCGCCCCCTTCGGGCGGCGCCCCGTCACCGTCCCCTTCCGGTGGCCCGTCACCGTCCCCTTCCGGTGGCCCGTCACCGTCCCCTTCCGGTGGCCCGGCACCGTCCCCTTCCGGTGGCCCGTCACCGTCCCCTCGCGGCTCCGCGCCGAGCCGTGCGGATGCCTCGGCGCCGCGGTCCTCCGGCTCCGCGCCGAGCCGTGCGGCGACCTCCTCCAGGGCGAGTACGTACACCGCCGCCTGCCGGGCCGCCCCGCCCACCTTCGCCGGGTCCGCGGAACCGTCCACCATCGGGAAGGACTTGATCTCCACCACGGACCAGCTGCCGTCCGGGTGCACCACCACCGCGTCCGGCTCCAGGAAGGCGAGCGAGCCCGCCACGTCCAGGGCGAGCATCGGATGGTCCAGCAGCGTCCAGCCGCCGGCCCGGGTGGCCTCGCGCAGCGCCAGCGCCGTACGGGCCGTACGCCCCTCGGGGCCGTGCGCGGTCAGGTCGGGTACGGCCGCGCCGGCCGGCGGTTCGGCGCCCGGATCGAGGTGGGCGTGCACCAGCCGCAGCAGCTCGGCGCCGCCGTCGGCCTTGACCCGCGCCTCGAACGCGTTGCCCCGGGTCAGCGCGAACTGCGACTGTCCGAAGCCGGACGGCGCGCCCAGCGCGGTCGCCAGCCGGGCCTTGTCCACCCCGGCGCCGTCCAGGATGGCCCGCCGCGCGCACCCGGGGTTGGCGGCGAGCGCCGCGAGGGCGCGCGCGTCCAGGGCCTTGGCCGGTACGTCGGGACCGCGCAGCTCAGCGAGCCGGTGCCGGAGCCTCTTCTCCCGCATCGCTGGGGGAGGCGTCCGGTCCGGCCGCGGGGTCGAGCTGCGACGCGCGCTGCCGTGGAATTCGCTCACCCGCGGAAGTCTGGCATCCGGCACTGACAATCGGGGAACCCGCGCCGCCCCCGACCGGTGCGGTGCGCCGCGGCAGCCGGTCCCGGACCAGGTCCAGGGCGCGCGTCACCCGCGGTGCCAGCAGGAAGCCGGCCCCCATCACGGCCGCACCCGCGGCCGCGTCCAGGAAGTAGTGGTTGGCGGTGCCCATCACCACGAGCGTGGTCACCAGCGGGTAGACCACACCGAGGACCTTCGTCAGGCGCGTGCCGCCGTACCGCCACAGCATCACACCGCACCACAGCGCCCAGCCCACGTGCAGGCTCGGCATCGCCGCGTACTGGTTGGTCATGCCGCCCATGCCGCGCGGCGCACTGGCCTCGCCGCCCCACCAGCCGTACGAGCTGTACTGCGCCATCGTGTCCACGAAGCCGTGGCCGGCGGGGAGCAGGCGGGGCGGGCAGGTCGGCAGCAGGGTGAAGCCGATCAGACCCATGAACGTCGACGTCATCAGCCAGGTGCGGGCCGCCCGGTAGTGCCGGGTGCGCGCACGGAACAGCCAGATCAGGACGGCGGGCGTGACCAGGTAGTGCAGCGAGGCGTACCAGAAGTCGGCCGGCACCCCGATCCATGCCTCGCGCGTGAACAGCCGGTTGAGCGGGTGCTCCGCGTCCAGGTACAGGGCCTTCTCGACGCGCAGGATCGCCAGGCCGTGGTCCACGGCGCTGCCGACGTCACCGCGCGCGAGGAGCCGGCCGGCCGAGTAGCAGCCGTAGACCAGCAGGATCAACGGCAGCTCGGTCCACCAGCGCAGCCGGGATCGCAGGGCCGCCTCGGTGCCCGGTGTCTCGGTGCGCGCCATCCGACCGCCCTCCCCCTTCTGCTGTGTGGTGCGCCCTGGCGGGCGACCGTGCCACTTTACGGTGTCCCTACGCCGCCCAGGACGGGCACCGCGGTCACGCCCGGCGGGCGCTCAGCCCACGAAGACGCCGAGATCGCCCGCCCGGTTGCCTGGGGACCGGGTGAGCGATGATGGAAGGACCACATCCACCTGCCGTCCCCGTCGTGTTGTCCGTGGCGCCGGGACGGCGTCACCTTCCCGGAGGGGTCTCTTCATGGCACCGCGCATCGTGCTGGCCCGGCACGGACAGACGGCATGGTCGCTGTCCGGCAAGCACACCGGCAGAACCGACGTGCCGTTGCTGGAAGAGGGCCGGCGCGGGGCCAAGCTGCTCGGCGAGCGCCTGCACCGCGCTCCGCTGGACGGGCTGGCCGGCGCGGAGGTGCGTACCAGCCCGCTCTCGCGCGCGCGTGAGACGTGCGAACTGGCGGGCTTCGGCGACCGTGCCACGGCGTGGGACACGCTGATGGAGTGGGACTACGGCGCGTACGAGGGGATGACCCCGGCCGAGATCCAGGCCGTCCGGCCCGGGTGGCTGATCTGGCGGGACGGCGTGCCGGAGGGCGAGAGCATCGCCGACGTGACCGCGCGCGCGGACGAGGTGGTGGCGTGGGCGCGTTCCGCCGACCGCGACGTCCTGGTCTTCGCCCACGGCCACGTCCTGCGGTCCATCGGGGCGCGCTGGCTGGGCCTGCCGCTGGACTTCGCGGCCCGCATACGCCTGAACCCGACGTCGCTGTCCGTCCTGGGCTGGGCCTACGGCGAGCCGGCGATCGAGAGCTGGAACGACGTGGGCCACCTGGCGGGTTGACCGCCGGCCGGCGCCGGGACCGGCCGGCGCCGGGGCGGGGCCGCCGCGGCCCCCGGCACGCCGCGGTGCCGGCCGCCGGCGAGGCACCGCCGACGGGCCGGCCGCGTCCTGTCCGGTGTCCCGGGGAAGCACTCCCCTGACGCGGGCGAGCGGCCGCGCCGGCCCGCGGCGCCCCGGCGACCGCGCCGGCCCGTGCGCCGGACGCCTGGTCGCGCCCGCTGTGGCGGTGACGCGTGCGGCAGCGGGGTCAGCGGCGACCGCGCCGGCCCGTGCAGCCGGACGCCCGGTCGCGTCCGCCGTGGCGGTGACGCGTGCGGCAGCGGGGTCAGCGGCGGCCGGGCCGGCCCGCGCAGCCGGACGCCTGGTCGCGTCCGCCGTGGCGGTGATGCGTTCCGCAGCGGGGTCAGCGGCGACCGGGCCGGCCCGTGCAGCCGGACGCCCGGTCACGTCCGCCGTGGCAGCGACGCGTGCCGGTCCAGGAACTCCGACACCCCCGACGCCCGCCGGTGCGGCAGCAGGACGCGGGCCGTGCCCGCCAGCATCGTCTGGATGCGCGACGACTGGACCTGGTCCAGCAGGGCCAGGACCCGCAGGCCGGCCTCCGCCGCCTCGTCGGGACGGCCCTCGCGGGCGAGGTCGTCGGCCAGTTCGGCGGTGTAGAGCGCGATGTTGCGGGTGAAGTGCGGATCCTGGAGCCGCGCCGCGCGCCGCGCGTGCCGGGAGGCCCGCCGCCAGTCGCCCAGCGTGGACCAGCACTGCGCCTCCAGCCCCTCCAGCTCGGCCTCCCCGTAGAAGCTCATCCACTCGGGGTCGGCGTCCGAGTGGCCCCGCTCGAAGAGGGCGTGCGCGCGGGCCAGCGCCTGCTCGCAGCCGGTGCGGTCGGCGAGCCCCGCCCAGCCGCCCGCCTCGCGCAGCGCGAGCAGGGACATCAGCCGGGCGGAGCCGAGCGGCCGGCCGGCGCGCTGCGCGGCCTGCGCGGCCCGCACCGCCTCCCGGGGGCGGCCCGTGTCGCGGGCCAGGAACGCGGTGTTGCAGAAGGCGTGCGCCTCCAGCCCCGGGTCCCCGGTCATGCGGGCGGTGGCCAGCGCCTCCGCGTAGTGCGAGCGCGCGTCGTCGAAGCGGCCGGAGTCGTGGGCCAGCCAGCCGACGGAGATGGCGAGTTCACCGGCGCCCGCGTGCAGCCGGTCGGCCGTGGTCTGCCGGGTCGCCCCGGCGTCGAGCAGGGCGTAGGCCGCGCGCAGCGGAGCCGCCGCGCGCCGGTAGAGGCCGTCCGCGCCGTGCCGGTCGTCGAGCAGCCGGATGCGGCGGACGGCCTCCTCCAGGGCGGCCGCCTCGGGGGTGCCGGCGCGCCGCGGCGGCCGTTCCGCCGCCGCGGCGCCGGTGGTGAGCCCCAGCGGGGCCAGCGTGGCGGCGGCCACCGTGGCGCCTCCGCCGGTCATGAATGCGCGACGCAGCACGTCGCTCTCCTCGTGGTTCAGGGGGTCTTTCTCATGGGGGTCCCCTCTGTCCACGCGCAGCGGGGAACGGGGGGGAGGTTCGTGCGGTTCCCGGGTGTCGTACGGCTCGCCTGCCCCCGGTGACTCACCGGGCACCCCGCCGGGGCCGCCTCCGCCCGGCGCCTCCACGGCCGTACGCGCCGCGCGTCCGCGCACGGACGAGCGGGGGGAGAAGCCGAGGTCGGTGAGCGTGCGGCCGGGAAACATGTGCAGGAACACCCGTTCGTACGCGTAGTTGGGGCAGCGGATCTCGCCCGCCTCCACCCGGCCGATGTAGCGAGCGTCACAGCTCACCCGCTCACCGATCTCGCGTGCCGCCCGCCGCACCAGCGCCGCGAACTCGGCCGGTGAGCGCCGGCCGCGCAGCTGCCGGAAGGCGGCGTTCGGCCGGGGTGGCCGTTCGGGCTGTGACGAGGTCACCGTTGACGACGCCATGGCCGGGTCCTCTCGTGCGAACCGTCGAACCAGCCGGGACCGGGGAGGTTCCGGGGCGAGTTGCCCGTGTGACGCTCTGGTTCCGGCGGGCATGAACGTACCTGCTGTGAAGGACCCGCCACGCGGTGTTTGGCTACAAACCGGATATCTCATGCACGATCTGCCATGAAGTGCCATCCTTTGCGGCGCACTTGTGCCGTAGCCGTTGACGCGCCGACGCGTTGGACTCCATGGACCGCAACAGGGCTGTGTGGTGGAGGCCGGCATGGAGACCAGCCAGAGCAACGAACCGTGCACGTCACCGGGGTTCGGGCCCGGGGGCGGTGACGCGAGATGCGACCTCGTGACGGTCCCGGCCCGGCAGGGCCTGGAGGCCGTCGACATCCTGCGGCGGGGCGCCGTGGACGCGGTGGGGCCCGTCCTGCACGACGACGGCTGCGACACCCTCGGCTTCCTGGTGCCGGCCGGCACGGCGGCCGGCTGGGACGTGCCGGGCAGCACCTGCACCGAGACGGACGGCCGCGGGCTGCGCCTGGACCCCGAGCCCCCGGTGGCGGGCTCCGACTGGCTGCTGCCGCCCGGCGAGGCCGACCTGGCCACCGACCCGGTGGTGCTGCGCCGGGCCCTGGGGGAGGCGGCCCGGCTGATCGAGGCCGCCGACAGCCGCCGCTGACGCGCGGGTCCGCGGCGGCTGCGAGAATGGACGGATGGGCAGGTCCAGGAACACGCGGCGCACGGCCGCCGTCGCGGCCGTCGAGGAGCCGGTCGACGGCGGGCTGGCGCGGCTCGTGCCCGACCCGGACCGCTCCCGGGCGTGGACACTGCTGATCGACGGCGCGCCCCAGTCGCACGTCGACCTCGACGACCCGGCGTACCTGTCCTTCGAGTACCAGCGCCGGCTCGGGCACGTCATCGACCTCCTCGCCCCGCCCGGGAAGCCGGTGCACGCCGTCCACCTCGGCGGCGGCGCGTTCACCCTCGCCCGGTACGTGGCGGCGACCCGGCCCCGCTCCACCCAGCAGGTCGTGGAACGGGACGCGAGCCTGGTGCACCTGGTCCGCCGGGAGCTGCCGCTGGATCCGGGCGCGCGGATCCGGGTGCGTGCGGTGGACGCCCGCGCGGGCCTCGCCAAGGTGCCCGACGGCTGGGCGGACCTGGTGATCGCCGACGTCTTCAGCGGCGCCCGCACCCCCGCCCACCTCACCTCCACCGAGTTCCTGGACGAGGTCCGCCGGGCGCTGAAGCCCTCCGGCGTCTACGCGGCCAACATCGCCGACGGCCCGCCACTCGCGCACGTGCGCGGCCAGATCGCCACCGCCGCCGCCCGGTTCGCGGAACTCGCGCTGATCGCCGACGCGGCCGTCCTGCGCGGCAAGCGCTTCGGCAACGCCGTCCTGGTCGCCTCCGACCTCCCGCTGCCCCTCGCCGAACTCACCCGCCGGGCCGCCTCCGACGCCCATCCCGGCCGGGTCGAACACGGCAGGGCGCTCACCGACTTCGCCGGTGGCGCGCCGCCCGTGACGGACGATGCCGCGGTGGCCTCCCCGGCCCCGCCGCCCTCGGTGTTCCACTGAGGCCCGCTCCGGCCCGGGACCGCGCAGGCGGACGGCCCTCGCCCCGGCGGGGTCAGTACGTGCCCACCTCCACCCGGGGCGGCCCGTCGTGCCAGGTGCAGAACACCGACACCCGGTCCGTGCCCCGGCTGAACTCCACCCGGATCCAGCTTTCCGTCTTCCACACCTGCATCGACCAGCCGGCCCCCGGGGTCGCCGAGACCAGGGTCGCGTCCAGGACGCCCAGGTCGAACACCGCGCGGCCGCCGTCGGTGTCGTAGGACTTCACGCGGCCGGAGGCCGTGGCGGTGGGGGACGGGGAGGGCCGCCGTGTGCGGGCCGGGGTGCGCTCGGGCGCCGGCTCCGGCCGGGACGTCCGCTCGTGTGACGGGGTGACGGAGGCGGCCGGCGTCCGGGAGGCGGACGCCGCGGCCCGGGTGTCCGTCCCGGCCGCCGTGACGGGCAGGGCGCGCGGCGGGTCGTACGCCGTCCCGGCCATCACCGTGTGCACGCCCCACCAGGACAGCGTGACCGCCGCTCCCGTCGCGAGCAGCCACGCCAGTACGTGTACGAGTCCTCTGCGCATGGCGGGCCATACTGCCCCAGCCGCGCCGCGGTGCGCACCTGCCCCGGTTGTCCACAGGCGCCCGCCCGGTGTCGTCCGCATGGCGTACGGTGCGGCGCATGGCAAGTGTGCTCGTGGTCGAGGACGACCAGTTCGTACGCTCGGCGCTCATCCGGCAGCTGACCGACGCCGCCCACACGGTGCGCAGCGTCGGTACGGCACTGGAGGCGCTGCGCGAGGTCGCCCATTTCCGCTTCGACGTGGTCATCCTGGACCTCGGACTGCCGGACCTGGACGGCTCCGAGGCCCTGAAGATGCTGCGCGGCATCACCGACGTGCCCGTCATCATCGCCACCGCCCGGGACGACGAGACGGAGATCGTCCGGCTGCTGAACGCCGGGGCGGACGACTATCTGACCAAGCCGTTCTCCGTCGAGCACCTCTCCGCGCGCATCGCGGCCGTGCTGCGCCGGGCCCGGTCCGGCGGCGCCGAGGCCCCGTCCTCCCCGGTGCTCCGCGTCGGCGGGCTGACCGTCGACCCGCTGCGCCGCCAGGCCGAACTGGACGGCGTACGGCTCGACCTGACCCGCCGCGAGTTCGACCTGCTGGCCTTCCTCGCCGGCCGGCCCGGTGTCGTCGTCGCGCGCAAGGAACTCCTCGCCGAGGTCTGGCAGCAGTCCTACGGCGACGACCAGACCATCGACGTCCACCTGTCCTGGCTGCGCCGGAAGCTGGGCGAGACGGCCGCCCGGCCGCGCTACCTGCACACGCTCCGGGGGGTCGGCGTGAAGCTCGAACCCCCGGTGGAGGGGGAGCCGCGATGAGATGGGCCCTGGTCAAGGTGTGCCTGGCGGTCACCACGATGGTCGTGGTCGCCTTCGCCGTACCGCTCGGCCTGGTCGTCAAGGAGATGGCCCGCGACCGTGCCTTCGCAGGCGCGGAGCGGGAGGCCGCCGCGGTCGCCCCCGCGCTGTCCATCACCACCGACCGCGACGAGCTGGAGCGGGTGGTGGCCTCGGCCGGCGCCGGCTCCGGGATGGCGGTCCACCTGCCCGCCGACGCCGGCCGGGACGCGCTCGACCTCGGCCGGCAGCGCGCCGCCGGCCCGGACATCGAGGCCGTGCGGAGACTGGGCCGCGCCTCCACCACCGCGGTGCCCGGCGGCTCCACCCTGCTCCAGCCGGTCGCCCTCGGCTCCGGCGCTATCGCGGTGGTCGAGGTGTTCGTCCCGGAGTCCGAGGTGACCAACGGCGTCGGCACGGCCTGGGCGGTGCTCGCGGCCGTCGGCCTCGCCCTGATCGTCGGCTCGGTCGCCGTCGCCGACCGGCTGGGGGTGCGCATGGTCCGGCCCGCGCGGCGCCTCGTCGACGGTGCGCACGAGCTGGGCGAGGGGAAACTGGGCGCCCGGGTGCCGGAGGAGGGGCCGACCGAACTTCGCCTGGCCGCGGTCGCGTTCAACTCCATGGCCGACCAGGTCGTCCAGCTCCTGGCCAACGAGCGGGAACTGGCCGCCGACCTCTCGCACCGGCTGCGCACCCCGCTCACGGTGCTCCGCCTCAACACGGCCTCCCTCGGCGGCGGAGCGGCCGCCGAGCAGACCCGGGCCGCCGTCGCCCAGCTGGAGCGCGAGGTCGACACCATCATCCGTACGGCCCGGGAGGCCAAGCCGCAGACCGCCGCCGCCGGACCCGGCGCCGGCTGCGACGCGGCCGAAGTGGTGCGCGAGCGGATGGAGTTCTGGTCCGCACTCGCCGAGGACGAGGGCCGCAAGTGGCGGGTGGCGGGCGTCGACCGGCCGGTGCGCCTGCCCGTGGCCCGCGCCGACCTGGCCGCCGGGCTCGACGCGCTGCTCGGCAACGTCTTCCGGCACACCCCGGAGGGCACCGCCTTCGCGGTCGACGTGCACAACGCCGACGACGCGGTGATCGTGCTGGTCTCCGACGCGGGCCCCGGCATACCCGACCCCGAGGCGGCGATGGCCCGCGGCCGTGGCTCGGGCAACACCGGTTCGACCGGCCTCGGCCTGGACATCGTCCGCCGGCTCGCCGAGTCCACCGGCGGTGACGTCCGCATCGGCGCCTCGGTGCTGGGCGGCACCGAGGTGCGGATCTGGTTCCAGCTGGACGGACGGAAACCGGTGGGCCGGCGCCGGCGGGACGCGGTGCGCCGCCGCCGGCCGGGCCGACTGGTCTCGACCTTTAACCGACCCCGATCCCTTCCTTAAGCGCACCCTAAGATCCGCAACAACCGTCCGGAACAAGCCGTTTGCCCGATCCCGGCTCGCTAGCGTGCTGCCGCATCCCACAGGGCCGTGAACCCCTGTGTCCCCCTCAGTGAGCAGCGAAAGCAGGCACGCGCATGAGCACGCACCGGCGCAGGATCAGTGGCAGGAACAAGGCGATAGGCGGCCTGCTGGCCGCGGCCGTGATCGGCGGCGGCGCGGTCCTGCTCACCGGCACCGCCAACGCGGCCGGCGTGAACGCGGCGTACACCAGGACCAGCGACTGGTCGACCGGCTACACCGCGCAGTACGTCGTGACCAACAACAGCGGCCAGGCCGGGAAGAGCTGGACCCTGGAGTTCGACCTCCCGGCGGACGCCCGGCTCGGCTCCCTGTGGAACGGGGAGTCGAGCGTCAGCGGCCGGCACGTCACCGTGAAGCCGGCCGGGTGGGACACCGGCGGCCTGGCCCCCGGCGCTTCGGTGACCGTCGGCTTCGTGGTGAGCGGCAGCGGCGACCCGACGGGCTGTCGTATCGACGGCGCCCAGTGTTCCGCGGACGGCGGCGCCACCCCCGAGCCGAGCGGCCGTCCGACCCAGTCGCAGTCCCCGGCCCCGACCCCCACCGCGACCACACCCACGCCCACCGGGACCGCCACCCCCGCCCCCACCCCGTCGCAGACCGGCGGCACCGGCACCGGAACGGGCACCACCGCCTCCGCGGGCTTCGCCCCCTACGTCGACACCTCCCTCTACCCGGCCTTCGACCTCCTCGGCGCCGCCGAGGCGACCGGGGTGAAGAACTACAACCTCGCCTTCCTCACCGACGGCGGCGGCTGCACCCCGAAGTGGGGCGGCGTCACGGACCTCACCGGCGACGGCGTGGCCGCGCAGATCGGCGCGCTGCGTGCCAAGGGCGGTGACGTCCGGGTCTCCTTCGGCGGCGCCTCCGGCTCCGAGCTGGCCACCACCTGCTCCTCCGCCGACGCGCTGGCGGCGGCCTACGGCAAGGCGGTCGACGCGTTCAAACTGACCAAGGTCGACTTCGACGTCGAGGGCGGCGCGCTGCCGAACACGGCCGCCAACTCCCGCCGTGCCCAGGCCATCGCCAAGCTCCAGTCCCAGCACCCCGGCCTGGACGTCTCCTTCACCCTCCCGGTGATGCCCGAGGGCCTCACCCAGGACGGCGTGAACCTCCTCGCCGACGCCAAGGCCAAGGGCGTGAAGATCAACACGGTCAACATCATGGCGATGGACTACGGCCCCGCCTACAGCGGTGACATGGGCACCTACGCCGAGCAGGCCGCGACGGCCACCCAGGCCCAGGTCAAGAGCGTGCTGGGGCTGTCCGACGCCGCCGCCTGGAAGGCCGTCGCCGTCACCCCGATGATCGGCGTCAACGACGTCTCCAGCGAGGTCTTCAAGGTCGGCGACGCCACCCAGCTGGTGGACTTCGCCCGGTCCAAGGGCCTGGGCTGGCTCTCCATGTGGTCCGCGACCCGCGACAAGCAGTGCGCCGGCGGCACCCAGCCGACCGCCGACGCGACGTGCAGCTCGATCACCCAGGAACCGTTCGCGTTCTCGAAGGCGTTCGCGGCGTACAAGTAGGCGTACAAGCAGGCGTGCAGGTAGGCGTGCAAGTGGCGTACGAATAGGCGCACACGTAGGCGCACGAGTAGGCGTACGCGTGGTCGTCCCGGCCGCCGACGCGTGCATATCGGGCCCGGCGGATCGAATGCGCCGGGCCCCGCCTCATCCACCCCTGCGGTCCCAGCCGGTCATTTCCCGTGGCGGGTCCGTGAAATGCGCCGCTACGATGCCCGGGCCGTCGTGGGCCGGCGGTGAATCGGGGGGAGCGGGACATGGGCTCGATACGCACGCGTGTGATCGCCCTGCTGCTGGCGGGGGTGTCCATGGGCGCCCTGCTGGGCGCGGCGGGCTGCGAGCCGCAGGACTCGTCCGTCTCCTTCACCCCGGCCTTCGTGCCGGTGACCTTCACCCTCGACTCCGCCGGGAAGATCAGTGTCTCCGCGGGCAGGAATTTCGTGACACCGATCGGCGTGTTCAGTGTAAACACCGGTGTGGAGCACCAGTTCGAGAAAAATCCCAAGGGATATCTCACCGCCGTCATCCGGTATGTCGACAGAAAACTCGGACTGGTCGAATCCGGTTTTCTGGTCCGCACCAAGCACACGGTGGAACCGGCGCTCGACGGCGTCCCACTGGTTCCCGCGAAGGGAATTCTCCGGGCCGACTTCACCCGGCGGAACACCGGCGGAACGCTGAAGATATCCGACACCCCGCAGAGCACCCCGGTCCCCACCGCCTCGGCCGCCTCCTGCCCGGACGGCGGGAGCATTCCGGTCACCCTGCCGGAGGTGTCGGCCGGTGACTCCGTCGCGGACACGGTGGCCGGGCTGGCCGCCCTCTGCCTCACCGTCCGGTACGCCACCGAACCGGCCGACCGCCCCGAGGGCACGGTGACCCGGGTGGTCATCCCCACCGCGCCCGAGGGCTCCGTCCAGCTGCCCCCGGCCGCCGACGGGCAGCCGGGACCCGGGGACGAGGTCACCGCGAGCGCCGAGCAGGCGGCCACGGTCTACGTCTCCGGGCCCGCCGTCCCGCCGAGCCCCTCACCGGTGGACGGCACGCCCTCCCCGACCGGCACCGCCTCCCCGCAGGGCACGCCCGGCGAAAGCCCGGACGCCGTCCCCACCGACACCACCGGCGTCCACGCCGACGCGGGCGCGCCCGTCCGCTCCGCACCGAGCACGACCGGCGAGCCGGTCGCCACCGTCGTGGCCGGCTTCGACTACCAGGCGGTCTGCGCCGGGCAGGGCGAGGAGGTCACCGCCCACGGCCGGACCAGCGGCCTCTGGGTCCGGCTGCGGCTGGCCGGCGGCGCGACCGGCTGGGTCACGGCCACCGCCCTCGCCGGCGATCCCGGGACCCTCGCGTCCTGCTGACGCGGCCCGCCCCCCGACGGGCCGCGCCCGCCCGTTCAGGAGACCGGCTCGACCGGCGGCAGCACCCCCGTGCGCGCCGTCTCCCCGTACCAGCGAGCGCTCGCCTTCGGCGTCCGCTCCAGCGTCGCGTAGTCCACGTACACCGCGCCGAACCGCTTGCCGTAGCCGTACGCCCACTCGAAGTTGTCCAGCAAGGACCACAGGTAGTAGCCGCGCACGTCGGCGCCGTCGGTGATGGCACGGCGCACCTCCGCCAGGTGGCCGTGCAGGTAGGCGATGCGCTCCGGGTCGTGGACGCTGCCGTCGGGCTCGGGCTTGTCGTCGTAGGCCGCGCCGTTCTCCGTGACGTACAGGGGCAGGCCGGGCGCCTCGCGGGTGTAGCGCATGAGCAGGTCGTACAGGCCCGTCGGGTCGATCGTCCAGCCCATCTCCGTGCGGTCGCCGGGGGTCTGGTGGAAGAGGACGTCGTCGGCGCCCGGCCACGGCGAGTGGTCGCTGGCCCCGTGACCGTCCGCCCGGGGGCCCTTGAGCTCGCCGGACGCGGCGGAGACCAGGGCCGGGGTGTAGTAGTTCAGGCCGAGCGCGTCCAGCGGGGTGTTGATCGTGCGCAGGTCGCCGTCGAGGACGTACGACCAGTCGGTCACCGAGCGCGTGGCCTCCAGCAGCGTCGCCGGGTACACCCCGTGCAGCATCGGGCCGTGGAAGACGCCGTTGGCCAGGTCGTCGATCCGGCGGGCCGCGTCCAGGTCGGCCGGGTCCTGGGTGAGCGGCCTTACCACCGAGGAGTTGAGGCTGATCGCGATCTGGTTGCGGGACGGCATCGCCGCCCGCAGGGCCGAAGCGGCCAGGCCGTGGGCCAGGTTGAGGTGGTGGGCGGCGCGCAGGGAGGCCGCCGGATCGGTGCGGCCGGGGGCGTGCACCCCGGACCCGTAGCCCAGGAAGGCGCTGCACCAGGGTTCGTTCAGGGTGATCCACTGCTCCACCCGGTCACCCAGCGCCTCCCCGACGATCTGGGCGTACTCGGCGAACCGGAAGGCGGTGTCCCGCTCCGGCCAGCCGCCCACGTCCTCCAGCTCCTGCGGCAGGTCCCAGTGGTAGAGCGTGATCGCCGGCTTGATGCCGGCCGACAGCAGCTCGTCCACCAGGCGGCGGTAGAAGTCCAGGCCGCGCTGGACCGCCGGTCCCCGGCCCGTCGGCTGCACCCGGGACCAGGAGACGGAGAAGCGGTACGCGTTCAGGCCCAGCTCCGCCATGAGCGCCACGTCGTCGCGGTAGCGGTGGTAATGGTCGACCGCGACGTCCCCCGTCTCGCCACCGGCCGTCTTGCCCGGCGTATGGCTGAAGGTGTCCCAGATCGAGGGCGTGCGGCCGTCCTCCCGCACCGCCCCCTCGATCTGGTAAGCCGAGGTCGCGGCGCCCCAGAGGAAGGCGGGAGGAAAGGTGACGGACGAAACGGAGTCAGGCATGGAAGCGCTCCCATGAAGGGTGTCGAGTGCCGGTGGATGAATGCGGAGGAGGGGGCCGGGCCGGCGGTGACCCGGCCCCCGGGGACGGAACGGGCGGATCAGCCCTTGATCGCGCCCTGCATGATCCCGCCCACGATCTGCTTGCCGAACAGCAGGAAGGCGATCAGCAGCGGCAACGTGCCGAGCAGCGCGCCCGCCATGATCACCGCCTGGTCGGGGACATACCCGGTGCCGAGCGAGTTCAAGGCCACCTGCACGGTCGGGTTCTGCTGGTTCAGGGCGATGATCGGCCACAGGAAGTCGTTCCAGGCGAACACGAAGGTCAGCAGGCCCAGCACCGCCATCGCGGGCCGTGCCGCCGGGAAGACCACGTGCCAGACGATCCGCAGGCTGCTCGCCCCGTCCACCCGGGCCGCCTCGATCAGTTCGCCCGGCAGCGCCTGCAGCAGGTACTGCCGCATGAAGAACGTACCGAAGGCGGTCACCAGGCTCGGCAGGATCACCGTCTGGAGCTGGTTCGACCAGCCGAAGTCCGACATCCACAGATACAGCGGTACGACGGCCAGCTGCGGCGGGATCATCATCGTGCCGATGGTCAGCAGCAGCAGCACGTTGGAGAACCGGAACCGCAGCTTGGCGAAGGCGAAGCCGGCCAGCGTCGAGAACAGCACCGTGCTCACCGTGATCGTGCCCGCCACGATCAGCGAGTTGAACATCGCGGTGCCGAGCCCGGCCTGGTCCCAGGCCGCCTCCAGGTTCTTGAACAGGTTGCCGCCGAACCACAGGGGCGGCGGGGTCTCGGCCAGCCGCCGGTCGGTGCGGGAGGCCGCGATCGCCGTCCACACCAGCGGAGCGAGCGAGACCAGCGCGAACACGGTCAGCACGAGGTACGCCACCGGGCCCGCGTGCAGCTGCTTGCCGGCACCCATCCGGCCCCGGCGCCCGCCGTTCTTCCGGGCCGGCGTCAGTTCAGTGGTGGTCATTGGGACTTCCTCAGCCGTCGGGTGAGCAGCAGGTTGACCGCGGCGATGATCAGCAGGATGAGGAACATCGACCAGGCGATCGCGGACGCCTTGCCGAGGTTGCCGATGATCCAGCCCTGGTCGTACATGTACAGGCCGAGCGTCTGGTACTGGTGCTCCGAGCCGCCCTTGGTCCCGCTGACCCCGCCGAACAGCAAGGGCTCACCGAAGAGCTGGGTCGCGCCGATGGTGGAGACGACCACCGTGAACAGGATCGTCGGCCGCAGCTGCGGGATGGTCACGTGCCGGAACTGCTGCCAGCGGCTCGCCCCGTCGATCGCCGCCGACTCGTACAGATCGGCCGGAATGGCCTGCATGGCGGCCAGGTAGATCAGCGCGTTGTACCCGGTCCACCGCCAGATCACGATCGACGACACCGCGAACTGCGAACCCCAGTCGGACTCCCGCCAGTTGACCGGGTCGACCCCGAAGAACTCGAGGATCCAGTTGACCATGCCGCCGTCCCAGGAGTACAGCAGCGTGAACACCAGGGTCGCGGCGGCCACGGAGGTGGCGTACGGCGTCAGCATCACGACCCGCCACGCGGTCGAGCCGCGCAGCTTGTAGTTGAGCAGGTGCGCGAGCCCGATCGCGGCCAGCAGCTGCGGCACGGTCGAGATGATGCCGATGGTGAGGGTGTTCTTCAGGGCGTTCCAGAAGAAGTCCGAGGACAGCAGGTTCTCGTAGTTGTCCAGGCCCGCCCAGGTCTGGTGGTCGAGGGCCGACAGCTGCACGTCGTGCAGCGAGTACCAGGCCGTGTAGAGCAGGGGGACCAGGGAGAAGGCCCCGAAGAGGAGGAAGAAGGGGGCGACGAAGGCGTACGGCGACGCCTTCATGTCCCAGCGGTACAGCCGGCTGCGCCAGGAGTCGGCGCCCGCCGGCGCACCGCGACCGCGAGCGCCCCGGGCCGCGCCCGGCGAGGAGCCGGGCGCGGCCTCGGCGCTCGACGCGGAATGCGCGAGAGCCTGCTTGGAGCTGCTCACTGGCCGAGCACGTCCTTGATCTCGTTCTTCGCGGCGTCCCAGCCCTGCTCGGGCGACTTGCCCTTCTGCTCGACCTGGAGGATGCCGACGTCGGTGAGCGCGGTGTTGATCGGCTGGTCCTTGGTGCCGAAGTACTGCGTCGGGATCGTCTTCGCCGACTCGGAGAAGATCTGCGTGATCGGCGCGTTCGAGAAGTACGCCGTGGTGTCCGCGGCCGGCGTCAGGCTCGCGTACGCCGACGGGGTGGACGGGAAGCTGGCCTGCTTGGCGAAGACCTTCGCCTGCTGCTCCGGCGCGGTCAGCCACTTCGCCAGCTCGATGGCCTCCTTCTGGTGCTTGCCCGCCGTCGGCACACCGAGGAAGGAACCGCCCCAGTTGGCCGCGGTCGGGGCCGCGGCGACGTCCCAGTTGCCCTTGCCCGTGTCACCGGACTTCTGCTGGATGTAGCCGATCATCCAGGCCGGGCAGGCCACCGTCGCGAAGGTGCCGTTGGCGAAGCCCTGGTCCCACGGCTTGTCGAACTGCTTCAGCTTCGCCGACATGTCGCTGGTGGCGACCGTCATCGCCGCGTCCCAGGCGTCCCGCACACCGGTGGACCGGTCCCAGACGACGTTGCCGTCCTCGTCGTAGTACCGGGTTTCGCCGCCGCCGAGGGCCGCGTTGTAGACCGAGGACGCGGAGTCCACGAACTTGGTGCCGCCGGGCGCCTTCTTCATGTACTGCTTGCCCAGGTCGACGTACTTGGCCCAGTCGCCCTTCCACTGGGCGGCGAGCTTGTTGCGGTCCGTCTCCAGGCCGGCCTTCTGGAACAGGTCCTTGCGGTAGCAGATCGCCATCGGACCGATGTCGGTGCCGAGGCCGATGGTCCTGCCGTCCTTGGTGGTCGCCTGCGCGAGCTTCCAGTCCAGCCACTGCGACTTGTCGACCTCCTTGCCGAGGTCGACGAACTTGTTCGCCTGGGTCTGCACGGCCTCGGTGATGTTGCCGACCTCGATGGCCTGGATGTCGTCGGTGCCGGAGCCGGCCTGGAGGCGGGTGAGTACCTTCGGCCAGTAGACGTCGGTACGAGTGGTGACGTTCTCCTTGATGTTGATGTCTTTGTGGAGCTTCATGTATTCGTCGTAGAGGCCGGCCTGCTTGTAGCCGAAGACGCCGAAGGTTCCTATGGTCAGCGTGATCTTGCCCTTGCCGCCACCGCCGTCGCCGCCCGAGTCGTTCGAGTCGTCGTCCGAGTCGTTGGCGCAGCCGGCCAGCAGCCCCGTGGTCAGTGCGGCCACGGCCGCGAGGGCCATCAGCCGATGGGACCGGCGGATGCTCGTGCGCATTGCGTCCTCCTGTTGCCTGACGTGCCGACCCCCCGGCCAACTGCATGGATCGGGCCCGTTCGTGCTCGCTGCGGCTCGGGCGGGGAACGTGCGGGTTGTGTAGGTGTCAGGTACTGTGGGAGCGCTCCCACAGGTGATGTGTTGAAGAGTCGTCGGTTCCCGCCGGGGTGTCAAGGGAACGGACGGGGCGAACCGCGTTCAGTTATCTGCCTGTTAACTGCCCTCGCGCGACCTCGGACCGCTCGTCACCGGGGCCGGGACTGTTAGATTCCAGCCAGAAGCAAGGCAGGACGCGGTGAGAAAGGCGGAGCCCATGGCAAGCCACGGAGGGCGGGGCCGGAGCGGAGGGCGGCCCACCCTCGAAGAGGTCGCCGCTCGGGCCGGGGTCGGGCGGGGCACGGTCTCCCGGGTGATCAACGGCTCGCCCCGGGTCAGTGACGCCACCCGCGCGGCGGTCGAGGCGGCCGTCGCCGAGCTGGGCTACGTCCCCAACACGGCCGCCCGCGCCCTCGCGGCCAACCGCACCGATGCCATCGCCCTGGTCGTCCCCGAGCCGGAGACCCGGTTCTTCGCCGAGCCCTACTTCTCCGACATGCTGCGCGGGGTCGGCGCGGAACTGTCGGAGACCGAGATGCAGTTGCTGCTGATCTTCGCCGGCAGCGACCGCGAGCGGCAGCGCCTGGCCCAGTACCTGGCGGCCCACCGTGTCGACGGCGTCCTGCTGGTCTCGGTCCACGCCGACGACCCGCTCCCGGACCTGCTGGCCCAGCTGGAGATCCCGGCCGTGATCAGCGGCCCGCGCTCGGCGGCCGAGTCGCTGACCTCGGTGGACTCCGACAACTACGGCGGTGCCCGCTCGGCGGTGGAGCACCTGCTGGGCCGGGGCCGCCGCCGGATCGCGCACATCACCGGCCGCCTGGACGTCTACGGCGCCCAGCGCCGTGTCGACGGCTACCGCGACGCCCTGCGGGATGCGGGCCACCCGGCGGACGAACTCCTCATCGAGCGCGGCGACTTCACCGAGGAGGGCGGCCGCCGGGCGATGACGGCGCTGCTCGCCCGCCACCCCGACCTGGACGCGGTCTTCGCCGGCTCGGACGTGACGGCGGCCGGCGCGCGGCAGGTGCTGCGCGAGGCAGGCCGCCGCATCCCCGACGACGTCGCCCTGGTCGGGTACGACGACTCCGCCATCGCCCGGCACATGGACCCGCCGCTCACCAGTGTCCGCCAGCCCATCCAGGAGATGGGCCGCGCGATGATCGACCTCCTCCTCACGGAGATCTCCGACCGCCGCCCACCCGCCTCCCGCGAGCTGGACCGACGCCAGGCGGTGCTGCCGACGGAACTGGTGGTGCGGGCGTCGTCGTGAGGTCGGGCGCCGGGGCCGCGGGGGTGTGAGCGGGCCGGTGCCCGCCGGGCGAGCCCGCGGCGGCGGCCGCCGGCCGCGACCGGGAGCCCCGCCGGAGCGGGCGCATGCCGTCAGCTGAGACTCTGGCGGTACAAAAAGATCAGCCGGTGACCCGTCTTGCGACGGAGTCACCGGCTGATCACTCAGGGTGAGTGACGGGACTCGAACCCGCGGCATCCTGGACCACAACCAGGTGCTCTACCAGCTGAGCTACACCCACCATGACCGGCGGTTCGTTCGGTGCCTTCCCCGACCGGCCGAGAAGAAGTCTACAGGGTCCGAAGGGGTGCTCGCGCACACGTTTTCGCGAGGGCCCGGCGGACCCTCCGGAGGGGCCCTCGCGGACCCCCGGGCGGCTACTGCGCGGGCAGGACGTGCTTGGCGGCGATCGCCTTCGCGGTGTCGGAGTCCGGGCCGGGCTGCGGGACGAAGATGGCTTCCCGGTAGTAGCGCAGCTCGGCGATCGACTCGCGGATGTCGGCGAGGGCCCGGTGGTTGCCGTTCTTCTCCGGGCTGTTGAAGTACGCCCGCGGGTACCAGCGGCGGGCCAGCTCCTTGACCGAGGACACGTCCACGATCCGGTAGTGCAGGTAGTCCTCCAGGGTCGGCATGTCCCGCAGCAGGAAGCCGCGGTCGGTGCCGACGGAGTTGCCGCACAGCGGCGCCTTGCCGGGCTCCTTCACGTGCTCGCGCACGTACGCCAGGACCTGCTCCTCGGCGTCCTTCAGGGTCGTGCCGCCCTCCAGCTCGGCGAGCAGCCCGGACGCGGTGTGCATCTGACGGACCACCTCCGGCATCGTCTCCAGCGCCTGGGCCGGCGGGCGGATGACGATGTCCACCCCTTCGCCGAGCACGTTGAGCTCGGAGTCGGTGACGAGGGCGGCCACCTCGATGAGAGCGTCGTCGGACAGCGAGAGGCCGGTCATCTCGCAGTCGATCCACACCATGCGATCGTTCATGTGTCTCACCTTACGGCGAGCCGCGCTGAGCTGGACCGACCGTGCGGCGACCTCGTCGGTGCGCGGGCACGGCGAAGGGGGCGGAGTCCGGCTCCGCCCCCTTCGGTCGTTCCGTCGCGCCACCGCTCGGTCGCACTACCGCTCGGTCGCGCTACCGCGTCGCGCTACCGCGTCGCGCTGACGCGTCACGCTGACGCGTCACGCCACCGCTCAGTTGCCGCTGCGCGGGCCCGGCAGCAGGCCCACCGCCCCGGCCGCGGCCCGGCGGCTCTGCATCGGCACCCCGCCGTCCCGGTGGTCGTGCAGCAGTGCGGGCGGCGGGCCGACCGGCCCGTGCCCGGGCAGGCCCGTGGGCGCGCCCTGCTGTCCGTGCTGCTGCACCGGCGGCTCCGCCTCACCGGGCTTGTCGCCCTGCGGCCGGCGAGCCCGGTAGGCGGCCCGGTAGGCGGCGGGGGACGAGCCGAGCTGGCGGCGGAAGTGCCCGCGCAGCGCGACCGGCGAGCGGAACCCGCAGCGGCCGGCCACCTCGTCCACGGAGTAGTCCGACGTCTCCAGCAGCCGCTGCGCCTGGAGCACCCGCTGCGTGATCAGCCATTGCAGCGGAGCGCTCCCGGTCAGCGAGCGGAACCGGCGGTCGAACGTACGGCGGCTCATGTAGGCGCGTGCCGCCAGTGTCTCCACGTCGAACTGCTCGTGGAGGTGTTCCAGCGCCCAGGCGACGACCTCGGCGAGCGGGTCGGCGCCGATCTCCTCGGGTAAAGACCTGTCGAGATAGCGCTCCTGGCCGCCCGACCGGCGCGGCGGTACCACCAGGCGCCGGGCGAGCGCGCCGGCCGCCTCGTTGCCGTGGTCCGTCCGCACGATGTGGAGACAGAGATCGATTCCGGCCGCGGTACCCGCGCTCGTCAGCACGTCGCCGTCGTCGACGAACAGCTCCCGTGGATCGACGTGGACCGACGGGTAGCGCTTGGCCAGCGTCGGTGCGTACATCCAGTGGGTGGTCGCCGGGCGGCCGTCCAGCAGTCCGGCCGCCGCGAGCACGAACGCGCCCGTGCACAGCCCGACGATGCGGGCGCCCTCCTCGTGTGCCCGACGCAGCGCGTCGAGTGCCTCCTCCGGCGGCGGCGAGGTGATCGACCGCCAGGCCGGTACGACGACCGTCCCGGCCCGGGAGATCGCCTCCAGCCCATGCGGTGCGGTGAGTTCCAGGCCCCCTGTGGTCCGCAGTGGGCCTTCCTCGCCGGCACACACCAACAGGCGGTAGCGCGGCACGCCGGCGTCCTGGCGGTCGATCCCGAACACCGACAGCGGAATGGAACTCTCGAAGATGGGTCCGCCGCTGAACAGCAGCACCGCGACGATCTCCTTGCGCCGTCGCCCGGACAGTTTCCGGACCGCGGCCTCCTGCGCGGCAGTGGAGTCGTGGCTCATACTGCTAAGCCCCCCTCGGTGGTCGCGGCTCCTCGGTTGTGTCGCTCCTGCACGTTTCCCCTCGGTCCTGCACGAGTCCCCCGCCGTAAGACAGTCAAGATCGAATTTACTGGCTCCCGCGATCGCACGGTGACCAGTTCCACACGCGGCACATTGTCGACATGACAACTTGGCGTGAAGCATTCGATCACGAAGGGTTGCACTCGTGAGGCGTGCAGGGAAGTGCGCCTTGTCGCGGTGGCCAAACCGCGTAGGGTGCGCAGCGCCCCCTGGACCCTTTCCGTGCAGGTGGAACGGGGGTTGCGGGGTGGTTCGGACCCCTCCTGGTCGATATCCAGAAGTTGGCTGAAAAGCTGCGTTCGGAGGCGCGGAAACAGGTCAGTCGACCGGTGTCTTCCCCCGGGTGTGACGTCCGCCTCTTTGCGCGGCGCAACGCTCGGCGCACCGCTCGGACCGGCGCAGCAGCACCCGGCACGCGGCCGTGACGGCGGCGAGGCCCAGCGCGGCGCCCGCGGCGCCGGCCAGCGAGGTGCCGTACCAGACGAGGACCACCGGCACGAGCACGCAGCTGAAGGCGGCCCAGCGGATCACATCGCCCGCGGTGTCCGGCGCGGGGCGCGGCTCGCTGCTGGATCGGGGTCCGGGCATCTCGTACTCCCTGTGGCGGTGGTTCACCCCGGTTCAACGCCCGTCCGGCGCGTCGGTCACCGGCCGCGCATCTGTGAACGCCGTGCAAACCGCCTGTACGGGGCAGCAACCATTGCGTTACGGGCGCGGCTCGTGCATGCTCCGGTGAACCCCTACGGACGTCGGGGGGCCGCTCACGGAGCGTGCGCGGTATCTGGGCTCAGGAGGCGTGCCGCCGTACCCTTGGGGGTATGGGCTTGGGAAGATGTTTCCCGGACACAGCTCCGCCGCACACTGTCGTCCCACCCATAAAGGATCACAACGCCGAGACAGCCATGGCCGGTCACGAATTCTTCGAACCAGCGGACCGCAAGCGGCCGGTCGCCGATCCCACGGCGGCCGATCCCCTGGCGGCGGAAGAGTCACGCCCTTCCTGCGATCCCGCCTTCCGGCACGGAGTCGTCGTCGGCTTCGACGGCTCCACCTCCAGTGAGCGGGCTCTGGCCTACGCGATCGGCATGGCCCACCGCTCCCACTCCGGCCTGATCATCGTCCATGTCGCCAACCGGCTGCCCACCACGGTGTGGGCCGGCTGCGAGCCGCCGGTCTTCGTCGACGTGCCGGACCACCGCACCGAGGTCCTGGGGCTGGAGCTGGCCTGTGCGGACTACCTGGCCGAGGTGCCGTGGATCCTGGTCGAGCGGGGCGGGGACATCTGCCACGAGCTCGAAGAGGTGGGCAAGGAATACGAGGCCGACGCGATCGTGGTCGGCTCCACCCACGGCATCGTCGGCCGGATCTTCGGCTCCGTCGCGGGCCGGCTCGCCAAGCGGGCGCAGCGGCCCGTGATCGTCATCCCGTAGGCGTCGCACGCCCCGTCGCCCTCTCCCGCCCCACGCCCCGTCAACTCCCTTCGCGACGCGGCGAACCGGTGGCGCGCAGGAGGTGTCCGTGCCGTCGTGCGGGGCATACACCGGTCAGTGACGGCCGCCGGCTGACACCTGGCGGCACGGGAAGGACCCCCGCGGGTAGGTGGCCACGCGGGGGTCCTTTCCGTCGCCGGGCCCGTGCGGGCGGGGACCGGTCGCCCGGTTCCCCGCGCCGCCGGGGGCGTCCGTTCGGCGGGGCCTATTCCACCGTCACCGACTTGGCCAGGTTGCGGGGCTTGTCGATGTCCCGGCCCAGGGCCTTCGCCGTGTGGTAGGCCAGGAGCTGGAGCGGGATGCCCATCAGGATCGGGTCCAGCTCGTCCTCGTTCTTGGGGACGAGGACCGTCTGGTCCGCCTTCTCCTGGTGCTGGTGGGCCACCGCGAGGATCTTGCCCTCGCGGGCCTTGATCTCCTCCAGGGCCGCACGGTTCTTCTCCAGCAGGTCGTCGTCGGGGACGATCGCGACCGTGGGCAGGGCCGGCTCGATGAGGGCCAGCGGGCCGTGCTTCAGCTCGGAGGCGGGGTAGGCCTCGGCGTGGATGTAGGAGACCTCCTTGAGCTTCAGGGAGGCTTCGCGGGCCACGGGGTAGCCCCGGACGCGGCCGATGAAGAGCATCGAGCGGGCGTCGGCGTAGGCCTCGGCGAGCTGCTTGATCTCCTCCTCCTGCTTGAGGATCTCGGTGATCTGCGCCGGCAGCCTGCGCAGCCCCTCGATGATCCGCTTGCCGTCGCGGACGGAGAGGTCGCGGGTGCGGCCCAGGTGCAGGGCGAGCAGCGCGAAGGCGACCGTGGTGTTGGTGAAGCACTTGGTGGAGACCACGCACACCTCGGGGCCGGCGTGCACGTAGATGCCGCCGTCCGCCTCGCGGGCGATCGCCGAGCCCACCACGTTGACCACGCCGAGAACCCGGGCGCCCTTGCGCTTCAGCTCCTGCACGGCGGCCAGCACGTCGTACGTCTCGCCGGACTGGGAGACCGCGATGTAGAGGGTGTCGGGGTCGACCACCGGGTTGCGGTAGCGGAACTCGGAGGCCGGCTCGGCGTCGGCGGGGATGCGGGCCAGCTCCTCGATCATCTGGGCGCCGATCATGCCCGCGTGGTACGAGGTGCCGCAGCCGAGGATCTTCACGCGGCGGATCTGCCGGGCCTCGCGGGCGTCCAGGTTGAGGCCGCCGAGGTGCACGGTGGAGAACCGGTCGTCGATGCGGCCGCGCAGCACGCGGTCCACGGCGTCGGCCTGCTCGTGGATCTCCTTGTGCATGTAGGTGTCGTGGCCGCCCATGTCGTACGACGCCGCCTCCCACTCCACGGTGGTCGGCTCGGCCGAGGTGCGGGTGCCCTCGGTGGTGTAAGTCCGGAAGTCGTCGGCCTTGAGGGTGGCCATCTCGCCGTCGTCGAGCGTCACTATCTGCCGGGTGTGGGCGACCAGCGCGGCGATGTCGGAGGCGACGAACATCTCCTTCTCGCCGATGCCGAGGACCACCGGGGAGCCGTTGCGGGCGACGACGATGCGGTCCGAGAAGTCGGCGTGCATCACGGCGATGCCGTAGGTGCCCTCGACCACCCGCAGCGTCTCGCGGACCCTGTCCTCCAGCTTCTCGGCCTGCGAGCGGGCGATCAGGTGGACGAGGACCTCGGTGTCGGTCTCGGAGAGGAACTCGACGCCGTCCGCCTCCAGCTTGCGGCGCAGGTCGGCGGCGTTGTCGATGATGCCGTTGTGGACGACGGCGACCTTGCCGTCGGCCGACATGTGCGGGTGGGCGTTCAGGTCGGAGGGGGCGCCGTGGGTGGCCCAGCGGGTGTGCGCGATGCCGGTGGTGCCCTTGAAGCGCGCCGGGACCTTGGCCTCCAGGTCGCGCACCCGGCCCTTGGCCTTGACCATCTTCAGGCCGGGCGTCTTCGGGGAGGTGACGACGATGCCCGCGGAGTCGTAGCCGCGGTACTCCAGGCGCTGGAGGCCCTCCAGGAGGAGGGGGGCGACGTCACGCTTCCCGATGTATCCGACAATTCCGCACATGTATAGAGGTATCCCTTGGCTGTCGCTGGTCCGGTCCGGCTGCTAGCCGTAGACCATGCGGCGCAGCTGCCTGAGCGTCAGCTCCGGCGGCGCCACCGCCCGGTATTTCAGGTCCGCCTCGATCCGTTCGAAGATCTCCGCGTTCACCAGGCCGTGGGCCTGGAGTTCGCGGTGGCGGCGACGGACGAACTCCTGGGTCGTCTCGTCGAAGTAGGCGAGCACGTCCTGGACCACACGCAGCGCCTCGCCCCGGCTGAGGGGCGTGGACCGCGTCAGATGATCAACAAGTTCGTCGTGCACCCGGTAGATCCTGGAGTACCGGCGCCTGATTCGCAAGAATCGTGCCCGATTCCGGGCAGGCGGCTGTTGAATCTCTTATGGTGCTCTGTTCGCGCGCCGTCCATGCCGTGTCCCGCATCTCGTTGCCTGAGCCGACGAGTTTCAGACGCCATGGACATTCCTCGTATGGGAGTACCCGAGAAGCTGGCCGCACGCATGAGCATGGCCGAACAGCACGAGTACCTGCGCGCCAGATTCTCGCGGCGCACCCTGATCAGGGGCGGCGCGGTCACCCTGGGTGCCGTCGCGGGCGGCGCGTTCGTGCCGGGCGCCAGTGCCGGGGCCGCCGTGCCGACGGCGCGCACCGCCCCGGCCGCCACCCCCGTCGACGGCTCCCACGTCGCACCCTTCGGCCGCCACCTGGCCTGGGGTGGCGACCCGCGCACCGAGGTGACCGTCTCCTGGCAGGTCCCGGTCGCGGTCAAGAAGCCGTTCATCCGCATCGGTGCCCACCCCTGGGACCTCTCCCGCAGGATCGAGGCCGAGGTCCGCACCCTGCACACCCCGGCCGGCGTCGGCGCGAGCGGCGACCACACCCAGTACTACCTGCACGCCCGGCTCACCCACCTGCGCCCCGGCAGGACGTACTACTACGGCGTCGGCCACCAGGGCTTCGACCCGGCCGCCCCGCACCTGCTGGGCACCCTCGGCACCTTCACCACCGCCCCGGCCCACAAGGCGCCCTTCACCTTCACCGCCTTCGGCGACGAGGGCGTCGGCTACCACGGACTGGCCAACAACGCGCTGATCCTCGGCCAGAACCCGGCCTTCCACCTGCACGCCGGTGACATCGCCTACGGCGACCCCTCCGGCGCCGGCAAGACCACCGACACCGGGTTCGACTCGCGCACCTGGGACCAGTTCCTGCACCAGACCGAGTCGGTCGCCAAGCAGGTCCCGTGGATGCCGGCCTACGGCAACCACGACATGGAGGCCTGGTACTCGCCCAACGGCTACGGCGGAGAGGAGGCCCGCTGGACCCTCCCCGGCAACGGCCCCGACCGCAGGAACCTGCCGGGCGTCTACTCCTTCGTCTACGGCAACACGGCGGTCATCTCGCTCGACGCCAACGACATCTCCTACGAGATTCCGGCGAACCTGGGCATTTCAGGCGGAACCCAGACCAAGTGGCTGGAGAGCCGGCTGCGGGAGTACCGCGCCGCCAAGGACGTCGACTTCATCGTCGTCTTCTTCCACCACTGCGCCTACTGCACCTCCACCGCCCACGCCTCGGAAGGCGGAGTGCGCCAGGAGTGGGTGCCGCTGTTCGAGAAGTACACGGTGGACCTGGTCATCAACGGCCACAACCACCAGTACGAGCGCACCGACGTCATCAAGGGCGGCGAGGTCGCCAAGAAGCTGCCGATCGGCGGCACGGCCTACCCCGAGACCGAAGGTGTGGTGTACGTCACCGCGGGCGCGGCCGGCCGCAGCCTGTACGCCTTCTCCGCCCCGGACACCTACGAGGGCCACGAGCACGAGCTCGACTCGGTCGCCTCGTTCGTCAACACCAAGGAGGGCAAGGTCCACGAGACCGTCGCCTGGTCCCGGGTGCGCTACCTCGACTACTCCTTCCTGCGCGTGGACGTCACACCCGCGCCGAAGGGCCGGCACACCACGCTGAAGGTGTCGGGCATCGCCGAGACCGGTGAGCGCATCGACCACTTCACGGTGTCCCGCAGGGCCAAGTAGACGCGGCGGCGGACCGGGGCCGCCCGGACGGCCGGGCGCGTCCGCCACGGGCGGTCCTCACAGACGGCCGAGGACCGCCTGCTTGGCCAGGGCGAACTCCTCGTCCGTCAGCACCCCGTCCCGGTGCAGCTCGCCCAGCTCGCGCAGCCGGCGCAGCAGCGTGTCGTGGTCGTCCCCGGCGGGCTTCCCGGCCGGCGGGGGCGGATCCTCGCGCGGGTCCGCCCCCGCCGCCGAAGGGTGCGGCAGGCGCGCCTGGACCGCCGCCGCGACCAGCGCCATCAGCGGATCCTTCCGGAAGCCCCACAGCTCGACGGCGTTCGGGTCGTACTTCGGCGGTGCGCCGGCCGGGGCGCCGCGCACCAGGAAGCGCAGGTACCCGTTCTCCAGCCCGGCCGCCGGCTGCCACTGAACGCCGGCGAGGTCCGCGAGGGAGATCGTGCGCGGGCCGGCGGAGGCCTTGGCGTCCTCCGTCTTCCAGTTCCACTCCAGCCGCACCCGCTCGCCGTCGAAGCTCGCCGTGCCGTCCCCGGCGGAGGCGGACGCCGGCAGCGCCGGGCCGGGCAGCAGGTACCCGGTGACCGGCGCGGGGGAGACGCCGTCCAGCAGCAGCGCGTCGCGCACCTCGTCCGAGAGGTACTCGGCGACGCCGTACCGGTCGGGCTCCACGGTCAGCCGGTAGGGGTCGTGCGCCTCGGCGAGCCGGCCGCCGGTGGCCTGCAGCAGCGGGCAGGCGCCGTCGCGCAGCCGCAGCCTGAGCCGCCCCGACCGCCGCCCCTGTTCGAAGGAGACACCGGCCAAGGCCCCCAGCGGAACGGCGACTTCGCCCAGTTCCCGGCGGAGCGGGCTCACGTTCTTGTCCCGGCCCGGGATGATCCGCAGCACGTCGCCGTCAAAGGTCCAGGTGCCGTCCTTCTGGATGATTTCCGCCATGCGGGGATTGTTCCACCCGATCTGCGGGACAGTGGTCTCGACCATGTCTGACGGTCGACCCCATCCCCAAGGGAGCGCATGTGAGACGGAACCACAGCACGACTCCCCGAACTCCCCGCATTCTGGGCTCGCTTCTGCTGCTCGCGGCGGCCGGTGCCGTCACCCTCGGCGCGGCCCCCGAGGCGCGCGCCGCCGCCCCGGTCCCACTGGACCGGGTGATCCCGGCACCGGCCTCGGTCTCGCCGGGCGGGGCCCCGTACCGGGTCACCCGCGCGACCGGCATCCACGTCGACGGCTCCCCCGAGGTCCGCCGCATCGGCACCTACCTCGCCGGCCTGCTGCGCCCGGCCACCGGTTACCCGCTGCCCGTCACCGAGCGGGGCGGCGCAGGCATCCGGTTACGGCTTCAGGACGGCGACTTCGGCGCGGAAGGGTACCGGCTGCACAGCGCCGCCGACGGGGTGACCCTCAGCGCGCGGACCCCGGCCGGGCTCTTCCACGCCGTGCAGACCCTGCGCCAGCTGCTCCCCGCCGCCGTCGAGAAGAAGACCGTCCAGCCCGGCCCCTGGCGGATAGCGGGCGGCACCGTGCGGGACCGGCCCCGGTACGCCTACCGGGGCGCCATGCTGGACGTCTCCCGGCACTTCTTCACGGTCGCCCAGGTCAAGCGCTACATCGACCAGTTGGCCCTGTACAAGGTCAACACGCTGCACCTGCACCTCAGCGACGACCAGGGCTGGCGGATCGCGGTCGACTCCTGGCCGCGCCTGGCCTCCTACGGCGGCTCCACCCAGGTCGGCGGCGGCCGCGGCGGTCACTACACCAAGGCGCAGTACCGGGAGATCGTCCGCTACGCGGCCTCCCGCCACCTGGAGGTCGTCCCCGAGATCGACATGCCCGGTCACACCAACGCCGCCCTCGCCTCCTACGCCGCCCTCAACTGCGACGGCGTGGCGCCCCCGCTGTACACCGGCACCCGGGTCGGCTTCAGCTCGCTGTGCGTGCCCAAGCGGATCACCTACGACTTCGTGGACGACGTCGTCCGGGAGCTGGCCGCGCTCACCCCGGGCCGCTACCTGCACATCGGCGGCGACGAGGCGCACTCCACCAGCCACGCCGACTACGTGGCGTTCATGGACCGTGTGCAGCCGGTCGTCGCCCGGTACGGCAAGAAGGCCGTCGGCTGGCACCAGCTCACCGGCGCGCACCCGGCCGAGGGCGCCCTCGCCCAGTACTGGGGCCTGGACGGCACCGGCGCGGCGGAGAAGGCACGCGTCGCGCAGGCCGCCCGGAACGGCACGGGGCTGATCCTGTCCCCGGCCGACCGGCTCTACCTCGACATGAAGTACACGAGGTCCACCGGGCCCGGCACGGACTGGGCGGGGCTGGTGGAGGTGAGGCGGTCCTACGACTGGGACCCGGGCACCTATCTGGCCGGTGTCCCGGCCTCGGCGGTGCGGGGCGTGGAGGCGCCCCTGTGGTCGGAGACCGTGGATACGTCCGCCGATATCGAGTACATGGCCTTCCCGCGGCTCGCCGGCGCGGCCGAACTGGGCTGGTCGCCGGCGGCCACGCACGGCTGGAGCGCCTACCGGGTGCGGCTGGCCGCGCAGGGCCCGCGCTGGGACGCCCTCGGCATCCGCTACTACCGCTCGCCGCAGGTGCCCTGGCCGGCGCGCTGACACCGGCCCCGAGCCGACGGGCCCCCCGGAGGACCGTACTCCGGGGGGCCCGTCCGTCTTTCCGGTCAGAATCCGGCGATGGGGTTGCTGAGGGTGCCGACCAGCTGGAGCGCGCCGGACGGGTCGGCGAGGTCCACCATCTGCCGGTTGTTGCGCAGCTGGAGCCGGTTGAGGCAGGACAGCGTGAACTCGGGGGCGAACATGTCGTACTGGCGGAACTTGTCGGCCAGTTCGGGGGTCGCCTCCTGGTACTCGCGGGTGACCTCGGCGACCGTGCGCCAGAAGTCGTCCTCCGCCAGGACGCCCTCGGTGGCGAGGTGGGCGGCGAGGAAGCGGAAGAAGCAGTCGAAGACGTCCGTGAAGATCGACAGCAGCTTCTGGTCGTCCGGGACCTCGACCCGGATCCGCCGCACCTCGGGCGGCAGGGCCGCGTCCGGGTCCATGACGGCGATCTCCTCGGCGATGTCCTTGTAGATCGCCCGCCGCACCGCCCCGTCCTCCAGGACCAGGATCACGTTCTCGCCGTGCGGCATGAACACCAGGTCGTAGGCGTAGAAGCTGTGCAGCAGCGGGGTGTAGTAGGCCCGCAGGTAGCCGCGCAGCCACTCGGTGGGCGTCAGGCCCGAGCGGGCGATCAGCGCGCCGGCGAAGGAGGCGCCCTGGTCGTCCACGTGCAGCAGGGAGGCCATGGTCGCGAGGGACTCGCCGTTCTGCAGGGAGGGCACCGGGCTCTCCCGCCACAGCGCGGCCAGCATCTTGCGGTAGGGCGAGTAGCGGTCGGTGGCCCGCTCGTACTCCAGGTGCCGGTAGCCGACGGCGGCCCGCTCCCGGATGATCGTGAGGCCGGTCGACTTCAGCACCGGGTCGTTCTCGATCAGCTGGGCCAGCCAGTCGTTGATGGCCGGGGTCGCCTCCATGTAGGCGGCCGACAGGCCCCGCATGAATCCCATGTTGAGGACCGACAGGGCCGTCTTCACATAGTGCTTGTGCGGGTCGCTGGTGTTGAAGAAGGTGCGGATCGACTGCTGGGCCAGGTACTCGTCGTCGCCCTCGCCGAGGCAGACCAGGTGCCTGCGCGCGACCTCGGCGGCGAAGGTGACGCTGAGCTTGTTCCGCCACTGCCAGGGGTGGACCGGGATGAAGAGGTAGTCGGCCGGGTCGAGGCCCTGCTCGGCGAGGACGGCGTGGAACCGCTCCACCGTCCGCTCGCCCAGCTCCTGGCGCAGGAAGGACTCGTACTCGATGCCGACGCCCGCCGTGAACGCCGCCCGCGAGCGGTGTGCGGCCAGCCACACCAGCCGGACCGGGCTCGCGGTCTCGGGCGCGTACGACAGGTACTCGTGGACGCCGAAGCCGAGCCGCCCGTTGTTGGCGACGAAGCACGGGTGGCCCTCGGTCATCCCGGTCTCGATGGCCTGGAAACCGCTCGCCGCCAGCTCCGCGGAGGTGACGCGGGGCTTGGTGAGCTTGTAGCAGGTGCCCGAGAGGGTGGAGGAGATCTCCTCCAGGTAGACCGGCAGGATCTCGTCGCTCAGTCCGAGGGACTCCTTCAGCTCGATGAAGAAGTCCAGGGCCGCCAGCGGGAGCTCGCCGTCCTCGCCGTGCCGGGTGATCGAGCCGGCGTCCACCTCCCAGTGGTCCAGGGCCCGTCGTACGGCGCTGAACCGGTAGGCGACCTGCCCGTCGTCGCTGCGCACGACGTACCGGCCGCCCTCCTCCACGGGCGTGATGAGGCGCTCGTGCGCGAACTCGGCGAGCGCCTTGCGCAGCAGCAGCCGGTTGGCGGTGGCCCAGCGCTCGGGGGAGAGGTGGGCCACGGAGTCGATGAGGGTCATGCGGCCACCGCCTTCTCGAACTGCTCGCGGGTGCAGAAGCTCAGCAGGGCCCGCTTCTCCGGCTTGTCGATCTCGCGCTCGGCCACGAAGCCGACGGCCTCGTTCAGGGCGTGCACGGCCTTGTTGCGGACGTCGGGTTCGACGACGACGCGCTGCACGGCCGGGTCCTCGAAGAGGTGGGCCATGACGGCGGTGATGACGGCCTTGGTGAACCCGTGTTCGGGGGTGTCCGTGGCCGGGGTCAGGAAGTGCATGCCGACGTCCCCCGGCTGCGGCTCGTACAGCCCGACCAGCTCCCGGTGCGCGGGGTCGTACTTCTCCATGAGGAAGGCGGGCCGGCCGGCGCGCAGCCCGAGCAGCGCGTGGTGGTGCTCGTCGGCCGCGATCTCCATGTAGGCGCGCTCGACGTCCTCCAGTTTCGCGTCCTGCATCATCCAGAAGGCCGCCTTGGGGTGGGTGACCCAGGAGTGCAGCAGTTCGGCGTCCCGGAGCGGGTCGACGGTACGGAACGTGAAGGTCATACGGCGAACTCCTGGAAGGCGATGGACTTCTCGACCGGGTAGTACTCCGTGCCGAGCAGCTCACGGATGATGTACGCGTTCCGGTACGCGCCCATGCCCAGGTCGGGGCTGGTGATGCTGTGCGTGTGGACGCCGGCGTTCTGCAGGAAGACGCCGCGTCCGGTGACGTCGATGGCGTAGTTGCGGGCCACGTCGAAGCGGCCGTGGCCGTCGAAGCGCAGGCGGTCGCGGACCGGCGCGAGGAAGGCCGGCGGCGTGTAGTGGTAGCCGGTGGCCAGGAGCAGGCCCTCGGAGCGGATCTCGAAGTCCTTGCCCTGCTCGTCCTGGCGGAAGCCGAGGGTGTAGGCGCCGTCCTCGTACGAGGCGGTGTTCAGCGTGGAGTTGGTGAGCAGCCGGGTGGGCACCGGGCGGTCGCCGCTCTCGACGTGCTTCTGGTACAGCAGGTCGAAGATCGAGTCGATGAGGTCCGAGTTGATGCCCTTGAACAGGCCCTTCTGCTGCTTCTCCAGCCGGTACCGGGTCTCCTCGGGCAGCGCACGGAAGTAGTCGATGTAGTCCGGGGAGGTCATCTCCAGGGTCAGCTTGGTGTACTCCAGCGGGAAGAACCGCGGGGAGCGGGTGACCCAGTTGAGCTGGTAGCCGTGCACGTCGATCTCGGCGAGCAGCTCGTAATAGATCTCGGCCGCGCTCTGCCCGCTGCCGACGATCGTGATGGACTTCTTCTTCTGCAGCTCCGCCTTGCGGTGCATGTACTGGGAGTTGTGCAGGAAGTCCCCGCCCAGCCCCTGGCACGCCTGCGGCACGAAGGGGACCGTGCCGGTGCCGAGGACCAGGTGGCGGGCGCGGTAGGTCTCCCCGCCCTCGGTGCGCACGACGTACCGCTCGTCCTCGTAGGTCACCTCGGTGACCGTCGTGCCGAAGCGGACGCTGCTCAGCTTGCCGGCGGCCCAGCGGCAGTAGTCGTCGTACTCCACGCGCAGCGGGTAGAAGCTCTCGCGGATGTAGAACGAGTAGAGTCTGCCCTTCTCCTTCAGGTAGTTGAGGAAGGAGTACGGCGAGGTGGGGTCGGCCAGCGTGACCAGGTCCGACATGAACGGGGTCTGGAGGTGGGCGCCGTCCAGGAACATCCCGGCGTGCCACTCGAAGTCCGGCTTGGACTCCAGGAAGACGCCGTCGAGTTCGTCGATCGGCTCGGTGAGGCAGGCGAGGCCGAGGTTGAAGGGGCCGAGCCCGATCCCCACGAAGTCGTAGGTCTCGGCGTGGGCTTCAGGACGCGCGGTCAAGGGACTCTCCCAGGTACTGCTCGGCGTGGCCGGCGATCAGATCGAGGACGGCGGCGATGTCGGCCGCCTGTGTCTCGGGGTTGAGCAGGGTGAACTTCAGGTAGTGGCGGCCGCCGACCTTGGTGCCCGCGACCACGGCGTCGCCCGAGGCGAACAGGGCCTTGCGGGCGTACAGGTTGGCGCGGTCGATCTCGGCCGGGTCGGTGACGGCCGACGGGATGTAGCGGAAGACGAGGGTGGACAGCGTGGGCTCGACGACGACGTCGTAGCGCGGGTCGGCGGCGAGCAGCTTCCAGCCCTCCCGGGCCAGGTCGCAGACCTCGTCGAAGAGCTGTCCGATGCCGTCGGCGCCCATCGTGCGCAGCGTCATCCACAGCTTGAGGGCGTCGAAGCGGCGGGTGGTCTGGAGGGACTTGTCGACCTGGTTGGGGATACGTTCCTGCACCATGCGGCGCGGGTTGAGGTACTCCGCGTGGTAGGTGGCGTGCCGCAGGGTGGTCGCGTCCCGGACCAGCAGGGCGGAGGAACTGACCGGCTGGAAGAAGGACTTGTGGTAGTCGACGGTGACCGAGTCGGCGCGCTCGATGCCGTCGATCCGGTCCCGGTACTTCAGGGAGGCGAGCAGTCCGCAGCCGTAGGCGGCGTCGACGTGCATCCAGACGCCGTACTGGGCGCACAGCTCGGCGATCTCCGGCAGCGGGTCGATGGAGCCGAAGTCGGTGGTGCCGGCGGTGGCGACGACGGCCATGGGCACCAGGCCGTCGGCGGCGCACCGCTCCAGCTCGTGGGCGAGCGCGACCGTCTGCATGCGCTTGTCGTGGTCGACGGGGACGGAGACGACGGCGTCCGGGCCGAGGCCGAGCAGTTTCGCGGACTTCTTCACGCTGAAGTGGCTCACCTCGGAGGCGAAGATGCGCAGTTTGGCGAGGGACTCGGTCTTGGCCTCCTCCCTCGCCAGCAGCAGCGCCTGGAGGTTGGACTGGGTGCCGCCGGAGGTGAACACGCCGTCGGCGGCCGGGCCGAGGCCGATGCGGGCGGCCGTCCAGTCGACGAGCTTGCGCTCGATGAGGGTGCCGCCGGCCGACTGGTCCCAGGTGTCCAGGGAGGAGTTGACCGCGGAGAGCACCGCCTCGCCGAGCACCGCCGGGATGACCACGGGGCAGTTGAGGTGGGCGAGGTAGCGGGGGTGGTGGAAGTAGACCGCGTCCCGGAGGTAGACGTCCTCCAGTTCGTCCAGCACGGAGGCGGTGTCACCCAGCGGCTGGTCGAGGTCGATCGCGTCGATACGGGGGGAGAGGTCGTCCACGGTGACGCCGGTGAACGGACGGTCGGTGGTGGCGAGTTTGGCCGCCACCCGCTCGACTCCTTCGGTCACGGAGCGGCGGTAGTGCTCCGCGGTGAGGCCATTGAGCAGGTGCGAGCGCATGTGGGGGTCCTCCGAGGGGACGGTCCGTGCAGGATCGGATCGGATCAACTTAGGTTAGCCTAACCTAAGTTTGATCGTGTGTGGCACACCTCTCCGGTGACCGGCGTCACCCGGCGGGGGTTACTCCGCGGCCCGGAGCTGTTCCTCCGTCATGCCCTGCCGCCAGTAACCGACGAAGGTGACGCGCCGCCGGTCCACCCCGCGTTCGCCGACGAAGTGCCGCCGCAGCGCCTTGACCGTGCCGGACTCGCCCGCGAGCCACACGTAGGCCCGCCCGGCGTCCGGCAGCGCGGCGGCCCGCACGGCGTCGACGGCCGTGGGGGACCCGTCGTGCCGTACGAGCCACGTGATCTCCGCGTCCGCGTCCGTGCGCACGTCCTGGATGTCACCGGCGTGCGGCACCTCCAGCCAGGCGCGCGCCCGGGTGCCGGCCGGGAGGGATTCGAGGATCGCGGTCGCGGCCGGTACGGCCGTCTCGTCGCCGCACAGGACCACGCAGCCGGTGTCCGCGGGCGGACGGAAGCGGATCGCGCGGTTGTCCGCGACGGCCGGCCCCAGCAGCAGGACCCGGTCGCCGGCGGCGGCCCGCGCGGCCCAGCGGGAGGCGGGGCCGGCGGGGGTGGCCGCGCCGGGGTCGATGCCGTGCAGGGCGAAGTCGATGTCGATCTCGGCCGTGTGGCCCTGGGCGTCGCGCCGCAGGGACCGGAGGGTGTACGACCGCATCACCGCCCGGACGTCGTCCGGCAGTTCCCGCCAGCCCTGCCACCAGCCGTCGCCCAGCTCCAGCGGGACGACGGGCTCGGTCTGCCCCGGGTGGGGCAGGAAGAGCGACAGGGACTGGTCACACCCGTCCGAGTGGAAGGCGTGCAGGTCGGGGCCGGCGAAGCTCACCCGGACGAGAGACGGCCCCAGCCGCCTCGTCCGTACGACCTGGAGGGAGAAGAAACGGAACGGGGCGGCTACGGCCGTCGTCATCTGTGGCTCCTGAGTCTGTTTCAGGGGGGGGCTGGGGGTCGCACCCGGAGGGGCGCGGTGAACCGCTCGGCCGGCCACGGACGGCCGGCGGTTCACCGAGTGCGAGGGGGCTCTCCGCGCTGCGTCGGCCCTCGCGGCGAAGCGGCTAGCCGACCTTCTTGGCCTTCTCCAGGGCCTCGGCCAGGTTCGTCAGCAGCGGCACGCACTTGTCGTACGACAGGATCGGCTCGGGGGAGCGGGAGATGACCTGGCCGGCCTTGACGGCGGGCAGCTTCTTCCAGGTCGCCTTGGTGATGTCGGCGGGCTGGATCGTCGAGCTGCGGTCGTCCATCATGATGATGTCGGCCTGGTACTTGTCGACGTTCTCCCAGCTCAGCGACTCGTACCAGCCGCCGCCGCCGTTCTTGTCCTTGGCGCTCTCCGGCGGCTCCACGAAGTTCACGCCGAGGGCCTTGAAGTACTCCAGGTCGATGGAGAGGTTGGTGCCCGAGACGTAGAAGATCTGGTCGCTCGCGCTGGCGGCCATCACCTTGATGTCGGGCTTGGCCTTCGCGGCGGCGCGCAGCCGGGCGGCGGCGTCCTCGAACCGCTTCTTGGCGGCGGTGATCTCGGCGGCCTTCATGTCCGCGCCGAGCGACTCGGCGAGGTCCCACATGCGCTGCAGCGGCTGGGTGATCTGGCGGTCGTAGACGGAGATGCCGACGCTGGGGGCCAGCTGGGCGATCTTCTTCTTCGACTCCTCGGGGACGTACCACAGGGTGCCGGCGTCGTCGAACAGCGTCGTGATGAGCACGTCCGGGGCCAGGCTCGCGTACTTCTCGATGCTGAACTGGCCCCAGGCGTTGCCCAGGACGGTCACCTTGCTGACGTCCATGTCGCCGGCCTGGACGTCGGCCTTGCCGGCCTTGGTCTTCGTCGGACCGAAGACGCCCTTCACCTGGATGCCGTAGTCGTACAGGGCGGCGGCGACACCGGTGAACGCCACGATGTTCGCCGGGACCTTGTCCAGCTTCACGGTCGTGCCGCGGTCGTCCTTGAAGGACCAGGGGCCGGACGCGTTCTTGGCGGCCTTGTCGCTCGTGTCGTCTTTGCCCTTGCCGTCCCCGCAGGCGGCGAGTGCGGCACCGAGTCCGAGGGCGCCGCCCGCGGCGAGCAGTCCGCGGCGAGTGAGGTGGGTGGCACGGGCATGCGACATGGGTATGACTGCTTTCGAACGGGGCGAAGCGCCCGCCGGACAAGTTCGAAGGTAGGTTAGCCTAACCTCAGCTGATGTCCAGGGGTGGGTCGCCCCCCGCCGTGCCGGCCCCGCGCGCGGACCGCGGCACTTCCTAGCCGGCCAGCCCCAACTCCCGTGCGATGAGCATGCGTTGCACCTCGCTCGTGCCCTCGCCGATTTCCAGGATCTTCGAGTCGCGCCACATGCGGGCCACCGGGTACTCGTTCATGAAGCCGTAACCGCCGTGGATCTGCGTGGCGTCACGGGCGTTGTCGACGGCGACCGTGGAGGAGTAGAGCTTGGCCAGCGCCGCCTCCTTCTTGAACGGCTCGCCGGCCACCAGCCGGGAGGCGGCGTCGCGCCAGGCCAGGCGGGCCGTGTGCGCCTTCATCTCCATGTCGGCGATCTTGAACTGGATGGCCTGGTTCGCGCCGATCGGCCTGCCGAACGCCTGCCGTTCCTTGGCGTACTTCACCGACTCGTCCACACAGCCCTGGGCCAGGCCGGTGGCGAGCGCCGCGATGGCGATGCGGCCCTCGTCCAGGATGCGCAGGAACTGGGCGTAGCCCCGGCCCTGTTCGCCGAGCAGGTTGGCGGCCGGCACCCGGACGTCCTGGAAGGACAGCTCGCGGGTGTCGGAGGCGTTCCAGCCGACCTTCGAGTAGGGCGCCGCCACCGTGAAGCCCGGCGTGCCGGACGGGACGACGATGGCCGAGATCTCCGGCCTGCCGTCCGGCTTGCGGCCGGTGACCGCGGTGACCGTCACCAGGCCGGTGATGTCCGTACCGGAGTTGGTGATGAAGCACTTCGTACCGTTGATCACCCACTCGTCCGTGTCCGGGTCCAGGCGGGCGGTGGTGCGGGTGGCACCGGCGTCGCTGCCGCCGTCCGGCTCGGTCAGGCCGAAGGCGCCGAGGATCTCGCCCGAGCACAGCCGGGGCAGCCACGTGCGCTTCTGCTCCTCGGTGCCGAACAGGTGCAGGGGCATGGCGCCCAGCGAGACGCCCGCCTCCAGGGTGATGGCCACCGACGAGTCCACCCGGGCCAGCTCCTCCAGCGCGAGGCCGAGGGCCAGGTAGTCGCCGCCCATGCCGCCGTACTCCTCCGGGAACGGCAGTCCGAACAGGCCCATGCGGCCCATCTCGCGGACGATCTCGTACGGGAACTCGTGCCGCTCGTAGAAATCGCCGATCTTGGGCGCCACGACATCGTGCGCGAACTCCTCCACCGTGCGGCGGAGTTCCTCCAGCTCGGGGCTGAGGCGGTGGTCCATGCTGATCACTGGTCCTTGTGGGAGAGAGCGCGGACGGTACGGGACGGGCTGGGCCGGTCCAGGTGGGCGGCCATCCACACGCTGGTGGCGGTCAGACGGCCGAGGTCGACCCCGGTCTCGATGCCGAGGCCGTGCAGCATCCACACGAGGTCCTCGGTGGCGAGGTTGCCGGTGGCGGACTTGGCGTACGGGCAGCCGCCGAGGCCGCCCGCGGAGGCGTCCACGGTGGTGACGCCGTGCTGGAGGGCGGCCAGGGTGTTGGCGAGCGCCTGGCCGTAGGTGTCGTGGAAGTGCACGCCGAGCACGTCCGTCGGCACGCCCCGCTCGTTCAGCAGGCCGAGCAGGCCGCGCACCTGGCCGGGGGTGGCCACCCCGATCGTGTCGCCGAGGCTCAGTTCGTCGCAGCCCATGTCCCGCAGGGCCGTGCACACGCGGGCCACCTGGTGCGGCGGCACCGCGCCCTCCCACGGGTCGCCGAAGCACATCGACACATAGCCGCGCACGTGCACGCCCGCGTCCTTGGCGTGCCGCACCACCGGCTCGAACACGGCCAGCGACTCGTCCACCGTGCGGTTGAGGTTGGCCTTCGCGAAGGACTCGGTGGCGCTGGCGAACACGGCGACGCGGTCGGCCCCGAGGGCCAGCGCCCGGTCCAGCCCGCGCCGGTTGGGCACCAGCACCGGCAGGGCCACCCCCGGGATCCCGCGGACCTCGCCGAACAACTCCTCCGCGTCGGCCAGCTGCGGCACCCAGTCGGGGCGCACGAAGCTCGTCGCCTCGATCGTCGTCAGGCCCGACTCCGCCAGCCGGCGGATGAACTCCGCCTTCACCGCCGTCGGCACGGCCCGCTGCTCGTTCTGCAGCCCGTCGCGCGCGCCGACCTCGTGGATCCGCACCCGCGCGGGCAGACCGGCGGCCGGGACGACCATGGGCAGACCGTCGGCGCTCATCGCGCCACCTCCTCGTGCGGCGCGATCACGGCGAGCACCTGGTCCATCGCGACCGTCGTGCCGGGAGCCACGTCCAGCTCGGCGACGGTGCCCGCGTGCGGCGCGGAGATGACGTGCTCCATCTTCATCGCCTCCACCACCAGCAGGCTCTGTCCGGCGGTCACCTCGTCCCCGACGGCGACCTTCACGACGGTGACCGTGCCGGGCATGGGGGCGGTCAGCGAGTCGGCGCCCGCGTGGCCCGCGCGGTTCAGCGACGCGGCCACCGGGTCGTGGTCGCGTACCTGCCAGGCGTCGCCGTCGCGGCCGATCCAGTCACCGGCGCGGTGGAAGGTGTGCCGGACGCCGTCCAGGGTGACGCTCACCCGGTCCGCGGTGACGTCGTGACCGCCCCTCGGCGTGTACGCCACGGGCTCCTGCACCCGGAGGTGGAAGGCGGGCGGTTTCGGCGTCCCGCCCAGGCGCCAGCCGCTCGGCACCGAGAAGGGGTCGGTCCAGCCCCCGGCACGGGGCCGCAGCGCCTCCAGCCGGACGGCGGCCGCCGCCTCGTACACCTCCTCCGGTACGCCGGTGGGCACCAGCTCGTCCACCACCCGCTCGACCAGGCCGGTGTCCAGGTCCCCCTGGACGACCGCCGGGTGCGCCAGCAGCCGCCGCAGGAAACCCGCGTTGGTCTGCACGCCCAGCGTGACCGTCTCCGCGAGCGCCGCCCGGAGCCTGCGCAGCGCGGCCGGCCGGTCGGGTCCGTAGGCGATCACCTTGGACAGCATCGGGTCGTACAGGCTGCCCACCTCGGTGCCCTCGCTGAGCCCGGAGTCGGTGCGGACGCCACCGCGCTCCGGGTCCCGCTCGGACAGGGGGGACGCCCAGTCGCCCCGCGGCTCGCGCAGCAGCAGGACCGTGCCACCGGAAGGCAGGAACCCGCGGGCGGGGTCCTCCGCGCAGATCCGGGCCTCGACCGCGTGCCCGGTCAGCGTCACGTCCCCCTGCGTGAAGCCAAGCCGCTCCCCGGCCGCCACCCGCAGCTGCCACTCCACGAGGTCCAGCCCGGTGACGAGTTCGGTGACCGGGTGCTCCACCTGGAGACGGGTGTTCATCTCCATGAAGTAGTACTGCGAGGGATCCCCGCCCGGCACGATGAACTCCACCGTGCCCGCGCCCCGGTAGCCGCACGAGCGGGCCGCCTGCACGGCCGCCTCGCCCATCGCGGCCCGGGTCTCCTCGTCGAGGAGCACGCTCGGCGCCTCCTCGATGATCTTCTGGTGGCGCCGCTGCAGCGAGCACTCGCGCTCGCCGAGGTGGACCACGTTGCCGTGGCCGTCGGCCAGCACCTGGATCTCGATGTGCCGGGGCCGGTCGATCCACCGCTCCACCAGCAGGGTGTCGTCGCCGAAGGAGGCGCGGGCCTCGCGGCGGGCGGCGGCGATCTCCTCCTCCAGCACGGTCAGGTCCCGCACCAGCCGCATGCCCTTGCCGCCGCCCCCGGCGGACGGCTTCAGCAGCACGGGCGCGCCCAGTTCACGGGCCGCCTCGGCGAGGCCGGGGTCCCGGCCCCCGGGCACCACCGGCACCCCGGCTGCCGCCACCGTCTCCTTGGCCCGGATCTTGTCGCCCATGAGCGCGATCGCGTCCGCCGGCGGGCCGATGAAGACCAGCCCCGCCTCCTCGCAGGCGCGCGCGAAGCCCGCGTTCTCGGCGAGGAAGCCGTAGCCGGGGTGGACGGCCTGCGCGCCGGTGCGGGCGGCGGCTTCCAGCAGCCGTTCCACCGACAGATAGCTCTCGGCGGCCGGCGGCGGACCGATCCGGACCGCCGTGTCGGCCTCCCGGACGTGCCGCGCGTCGGCGTCGGCGTCGGAGAAGACCGCCACCGAGCGCACGCCCAGCGAGCGGAGCGTACGGATGACGCGTACGGCGATCTCGCCCCGGTTGGCCACCAGTACTGTGTCGAACACGGTTCCCCTCCTCACATCCGGAAGACGCCGAACTGGGGCTCTCCCAGAGGCGCGTTGGCGCAGGCCGTCAGGGCGAGTCCGAGTACCTGACGGGTGTCCAGCGGGTCGATCACGCCGTCGTCCCAGAGCCGGGCGGTGGCGTAGTAGGCGTTGCCCTGGCGCTCGTACTGGGCGCGGACCGGCGCCTTGAACGCCTCCTCGTCCTCCACGGGCCAGGACTCCCCGCGCGCCTCCAGCTGGTCGCGCTTGACCGTGGCGAGGACGCTGGCGGCCTGCTCGCCGCCCATGACGGAGATCTTGGCGTTGGGCCACATCCACAGGAAGCGGGGGGAGTAGGCCCGGCCGCACATCGAGTAGTTGCCGGCGCCGTAGGAGCCGCCGACGACGACGGTCAGCTTCGGCACGCGTGTGCAGGCCACCGCCGTCACCATCTTGGCGCCGTGCTTGGCGATACCGCCCGCCTCGTAGTCCTTGCCGACCATGAACCCGGAGATGTTCTGGAGGAACACCAGCGGGATCCCGCGCTGGTCGCACAGTTCGATGAAGTGGGCGCCCTTCTGCGCGGACTCGGCGAACAGGATGCCGTTGTTGGCGACGATCCCGACCGGGTGGCCGTGGATCCGGGCGAATCCGGTGACCAGGGTCTGCCCGAACTCGGCCTTGAACTCGGCGAACCGGGAGCCGTCGACCACCCGCGCGATGATCTCGCGCACGTCGTAGGGGGTGCGGGAGTCGACGGGGACCGCGCCGTAGAGCCCGTACGGGTCGACCTTCGGCTCGACGGCCGGCCGCACCTCCCAGGGCGGCGACTGGCCCGGCGGCAGCGTGCCCACGATGCCGCGGACGATCCGCAGGGCGTGCGCGTCGTCCTCGGCGAGGTGGTCGGTGACGCCGGAGACCCGGGAGTGGACCTCGCCGCCGCCCAGCTCCTCCGCGGTGACGACCTCGCCGGTGGCCGCCTTCACCAGCGGCGGGCCGCCCAGGAAGATCGTGCCCTGGTTGCGGACGATCACGGCCTCGTCGCTCATCGCCGGGACGTACGCCCCGCCCGCCGTGCAGGAGCCGAGGACGGCCGCGATCTGCGGGATCCCGGCGCCGGACATCCGCGCCTGGTTGTAGAAGATGCGCCCGAAGTGGTCCCGGTCCGGGAAGACCTCGTCCTGCATCGGCAGGAAGGCCCCGCCGGAGTCGACCAGGTAGACGCACGGCAGCCGGTTGTCCAGGGCCACCTCCTGGGCGCGCAGGTGCTTCTTCACCGTCATCGGGTAGTACGTGCCGCCCTTGACCGTGGCGTCGTTCGCGACGATCACGCACGTGCGCCCGGCGACCCGGCCGATCCCGGCGATCACGCCGGCGGCCGGCGCCTGTCCCTCGTACATCCCGTCGGCCGCGAGCGGGGCCAGCTCCAGGAAGGGTGAGCCCGCGTCGAGCAGTGTGTCCACCCTGTCCCGTGGCAGCAGCTTGCCGCGCGCGGTGTGCCGGGCGCGGGCCCTCTCGCCGCCGCCGAGGGCCGCCGCGGCCAGTTTGCCGCGCAGCTCGGCCACGAGCGAGAGATGGGCCTGTTCATTGGCCCGCCAGCCCTCCGACGCGGGATCTGCCGCGCTCTGAAGCTCCGGTGCCTCGTGCATCCTGCGGTCCCCTCACCCGGTGGTCTACCTGTTAATGAGCGTTAACCATTTCCTTCAGGTTAACGACCGCTAACCTCGCTGTCTAGAATTGTCGGCATGGCCACCAGAACCGACGCCCCCACCCGGCGCGAGCAGATCCTGAAGGAGGCCGCGCGGCTGTTCGCCGAGCGCGGCTTCCACGGCGTCGGTGTCGACGAGATAGGTGCCGCGGTCGGCATCAGCGGTCCCGGTCTGTACCGGCACTTCCCGGGCAAGGACGCGATGCTCGCCGAGCTGCTGGTCGGCATCAGCGGCCAGCTGCTGACCGGTGCCAAGCGCCGCCTGGCCGAGGCCGACGGGCGGACCGGTGCCTCGGAGGTGCTGGACTCGCTGATCGAGGGCCACATCGACTTCGCGCTGGACGACCGTCCCCTGATCACCCTGCACGACCGCGAGCTGGACCGCCTGCGCGACAGCGACCGCAAGCTGGTGCGCCAGCTCCAGCGGCAGTACCTGGAGCTGTGGGTGGAGGTGGTCCGCGAGGTCTACCCGGACCTGACCGAGCCGGCCGCCCGCTCGGCCGTCCACTCCGTCTTCGGCCTGCTGAACTCCACGCCCCACCTGGGCCGCGCCGGCACCCTGCCCGGCCGCGGCACGACCGCCGCCCTGCTGCACCGGATGGCGCGCGGGGCGTTCGCGGCGGCCGGCACCCGGTAGCCGTCGCGGGCGCGCGCCGGCCGTCGCCGGCGCGGCCGTCGCCGGCGCGGCCGCCTCGTGTGGCCGGCGGGTCGCGGCCCGCCCGGCACGCCCGGCCCGGCGTGACGAGCGTTACGGCGGATCACCTCTGGACGCGATTCCGTACTCGCCGGTACGGTTGAGTGAGCAAGCGCTTAGACATACCGAAGTCATGCGCCGAGGTACGTGGAGGTGGCGGCGTGCGCCGTACGGTGTTCAACGAGGATCACGAGGCGTTCCGGGAGACCCTCCGCGCCTTCATCGAGGCCGAGGTCGTGCCGGTGTACGACGAGTGGTTCGCCGCCGGCCAGGCGCCGCGCGACTTCTACTACAAGCTCGGCGAGCTGGGCGTCTTCGGCATCAGCGTGCCGGAGGAGTTCGGCGGCGCGGGCCTGGACACCCACAAGTTCGAGGCCGTCATCTACGAGGAGACCGCCCGCGCGGGCGTCAGCTTCGGCGGCTCCGGCGTGCACGTCCTGCTCGCCCTGCCCTACATCAAGATGCTCGCCAACGACGAGCAGAAGAAGCGCTACCTGCCGAAGTTCGTCAGCGGCGAGGAGATGTGGGCCATCGCGATGACCGAGCCGGGCACCGGCTCCGACCTCGCGGGCATGAAGACCACCGCCAAGCTCTCCGAGGACGGCACGCACTACGTCCTCAACGGCGCCAAGACCTTCATCACCGGCGGTGTGCACGCCGACAAGGTGATCGTCTGCGCCCGTACGGCCGCGCCCACCGCCGAGGACCGCCGGCACGGCATCTCCCTGTTCGCCGTGGACACCAAGTCCGAGGGCTACTCGGTCGGCCGCAAGCTCGACAAGCTGGGCCTGCGCACCTCCGACACCGCCGAGCTGGCGTTCGTCGACGTCAAGGTGCCCGTCGAGGACCTGCTGGGCGAGGAGAACAAGGGCTTCTCCTACCTCGGCCACAACCTGGCCTCCGAGCGCTGGGGCATCGCCTTCGGCGCCTACGCCCAGGCCAAGGCCGCCGTCCGGTTCGCCAAGCAGTACGTGCAGGAGCGGCACGTCTTCGGCAAGCCGGTCGCCCACTTCCAGAACACCAAGTTCGAGCTGGCCGCCTGCCAGGCCGAGGTGGACGCGGCCGAGGCGGTCGCCGACCGCGCCACGGAGGCCCTGGACGCCGGCGAGCTGACCCCGGCCGAGGCCGCGAGCGCCAAGCTGTTCTGCACCGAGGTCGCCCACCGCGTGATCGACCGCTGCCTCCAGCTGCACGGCGGCTACGGCTACATGAACGAGTACCCGATCGCCCGCCTGTACGCGGACAACCGGGTCAACCGCATCTACGGCGGCACCAGCGAGATCATGAAGTCGATCATCGCCAAGGACATGGGCCTGTAAGGACACGGGTGAGCCAAGCACTCCAGGATCTCCTCGATCTGCTCGACCTCGAGCAGATCGAGGAGAACATCTTCCGCGGCCAGTCCCGCTCCGCCGTCGTCCCCCGGGTCTTCGGCGGGCAGGTCGCGGCCCAGGCGCTGGTCGCCGCCGGGCGGACGGTCCCCGACGACCGCCCCGCCCACTCGCTGCACGCGTACTTCCTGCGCATGGGCGACCCCGGCGCGCCCATCGTCTACAACGTCGAGCGCCTGCGCGACGGCCGCTCCTTCACCACCCGCAGGGTGGTCGCGGTCCAGCACGGCAGGCCGATCTTCGCCCTGTCGGCGTCCTTCCAGACGTACGAGGACGGCCTCGACCACCAGGCCCCCATGCCACCCGCGCCGGACCCGGTCGCGCTGCCCACCTCCCGCGAGCGGTTCAGCGGCTACGACCACCTCGACCCGCAGGTCGTCGCCCGCTTCCTGGAGGCCCGCGAGGCGATCGACCTGCGCTACGTCGAAGAACCGCCGTTCGGCCGGTACGGCGAACCGCGCGAGCCGCACTCCCAGGTGTGGTTCCGCACCGACGGCAAGCTCGCCGACGATCCCCTCCTCCACGTCGTCCTCGCCACGTACGTCTCCGACATGACCCTCCTCGACTCGGTCCTGCTCGCGCACGGCCGCGGCGGCTGGGCCGTCGGGGACGTCGTCGGGGCCTCCCTGGACCACGCGATGTGGTTCCACCGGCCGTTCCGGGCCGACGAGTGGCTGCTGTACGACCAGGAGTCGCCGACCGCGCACGGCGGCCGCGGCCTCGGCCAGGCCCGTATCTACACGCAGGACGGGCGGCTCGCCATCACGGTCATCCAGGAGGGCGTGGTCCGCGTCCCGCGCTGACCTGCCCCGCCCGCCCCGGGCACGGCGAGGCGGGCGGGCCCCCGTCCGGGGATCCCGCCCGCCTCGCTCCCGCGTGGTCTCAGCCGGCGTGGGCGCAGCCGCCGTCGAACCACTTGGCATGCACATCTCCGGCGGACGCTGCGCCGCCGGAGAACCAGCAGGCGCCGACGCCGTCGACGCCCGCGTCGTCGTCGCCGTAGGCGGAGGCGGGAGCGGCGGCCACGACGCCGGCCGCGAGCAGACCGGCGAGGACCAGGGATATGCGTCGAAGCATGGGGTGTCTCCTTTTTGCTAGAGGGACTTGCCACGACTTTCCGGCAGGGTCCGCCGGTCCGCACTCCGGACGGTGCGACCGGGTGTCGTCCGAGATGACGTGTGACTGTTGTGGGTCTAGGCTCTTTGAGTGAAAGCCGCAGCGAACGGCATGCCCTGTGCACCCGGTGTACCCCCGTGGTCGAGGAGCCTGAGGCCGTTTCGTTCAACCGGCTGCGGTGACACCTGAAGACCGCGCCGCACCTCTTCTTTCAGCGGCGGCGGCCATCCACCTCGCGCCTTCCCCGGGAGCCGCGAGAGACGATGGGAATGGAAGGTATCTCCATGCGATCACAGCGCACGAGGCGTCTTGTCGCGTTGTCAGCCTCCGGCCTGCTGCTGGCCGGCGGAGCCGCGTTCGGCACGGCCGGCACCGCCTCCGCCACCGACAACGGCTCCCACAGCTCCTACAGCAACAGCTGGGGAGACGACGACAAGGGACATCACCACGGCGACAAGGGCTCGTGGGACCACGATGACGACGACTACGGCTGGGGCGACCACGACTACGGCGACTACGGCGGTGACCACGGCGGCTACGGCGGTGACCACGGCGGTTACGGCGGTGACCACGGCGGTTACGGCGGCGGCCACGGAGGAGGTGGACACGGCGGAGGCGGGCACGGTCACTGACCCGGCCCCCACCCACTGACCGCGACGTGCGGCCCCGGCGACGGGACCGCACGTCACACCTGTCACGGCGTCAGGAAAGCCCCGCCTGCGCGAGCAGATACGCCGTCATCGGGTCGTAGTGACGGGGACTGACCACGTGGTCGTCGAGCGGCACGACCACCTGGACGGTGCCCTCGGCCTCGGCGACGAACAGCGCCGGGTCGTTGCAGTCGGCGTACCCGACGGAGTCCACGCCGTGCTGCCCGGCGTACCCCGCCCAGCCGTGGTCGGCGACCACCAGGTCCGGCAGCGGACGCCCCTGCCGCTCAAGTCCCGTGAGAACGGCCCGCATCGGCTCGCCGGAGTGGGTGTGCCACAGCGTCGCCCCGTGCTCCAGCACGGCCACGTCCGCGAACTGCATGACGTAACCCTCGTCCGTCTGCAACCCGTCGGGGATGACGACGATTTCGCAGCCGGCGGCGCGCAGCGCGGCGGCGGTGGCCCGGTGCACGTCCAGCAGGCCGCCCGGGTGGCCGGTCGCGAACAGCACCCGCTGCCGCCCCTCGGCCGCCTTGCGCAGCCGCGCCGCCATCCGCTCCAGCGCGTCCACGGTCAGTTCGGGATCGATGGTGTCCTGCCCGTACCGGTACTCGGGGTCGTCGTTGACACCCACGCGCTCGGCCATGACCGCCAGCACGTCCTGCTCGTCCGTCCAGCGGTCGCCCAGCTCCAGGCCGAACCAGAAGTTGCGGACACCGTTGGCGAGCTGACGGTAGTGGGAGAGGTTGTTCTCGCGAGGTGTGGCGACGTCCCCCGCGATACGGGTGCGCACCAGGTGGTCGAGGAGCTGGGCGCGGCTGGGTGTCCCGGATATCGGCATGCCTCCCATTGTGGGGCAGCGTGCCGCGGGCGTCCTCGGCATATCGCCCCCTGGGACGGGCGTCACCCGGCTCGCGCGCTCACTGCTGCCGCAGCGCGAACCACAACTCCATGCGGACGTCCGGGTCGTCCAGGTCGGCGTCCAGGAGGGCGGCGCAGCGGGCGATCCGCTGCCGCACGGTGTTGCGGTGCACGCCCAGTGCCACCGACGTGCGGTCCCAACTGCCGTGCAGGGACAGCCAGCCGCGCAGGGTCTCGGCGAGCGCCGGCCGGCCCGCGAGCGGCGCGAGGAGCGCCCGCGCGTGGGCCCGCGCCTCCGCCCGGGGGACCAGGTCCTCCAGGGCCGGCCGGGCGGCGTGCCGGACCAGCGGGGCACGGGTGGCGCGGGCGCGGGCGAGGGCCCGGGCGGCCTGGGTGTCGGCCTGCGGCCACTCGTGCGGCTCGGCGGCGGCACTCACCCCGAGCGTCCAGCCGGGCTGCGGCTGCGGCTCCCGGTCCGCCGGCACCAGGACCCTTACGAGGTCGGGGGCGAGGTCGACCAGAGGTGAGCCCAGGGCGGCGCCGAGCGCGGAGGCGGCGATCGCGTCCGGGACCTGGGCGTCCGGCCGCGCGTGCACGACGAGGCGGCGGCCGGTGCCGAGCAGGGGGGCCACCTCGGCGGGCGGGGCGCCCAGCAGCAGCCGTACCAGGGCGGAGGACCGGGCGGCCCCGGCCCCGCTCTGGTGCTCGCCGGTCAGCAGGGCCAGCAGCACGGCGGCGACGGAGGCGATGGTGTGATCGCCGGGACCGCGCCGGGCGGTGGCCACCCCGAGCACGAAGCCGCCGCCGGCGCCGAGGGCGTAGACGGAGAGGCGGGTGGGTCCTAGGGCGCCGGCGGCGGAGGCGGGCTGCGGCCGGGGGACGGGCTGCGGGTCGGCGGCCGGCGCGCCCCCGGGCTGCGGGGATGCCGGGGGTACCGGTCGGACCACCCCGGCCAGCTCCGCCAGGGCCGCCGGTACGCCCTCCGGGGCCCTGCGGCCCGCCGCCGCGACCTCCGTGCCGTCCGGCCCGTAGAGCACCGCGCGCCCGCCCAGCCGCTGGGCCAGCCGGCGCAGCACCGCGGGGACGGGGTCCGGGCGGGCCGCGGCCGCCGCGAGCTGCTGCTGGGCCTCGGTGACGCGGCGCAGCTCGGCCGTCCGCGCCTGCGCCATCAGCTGCCAGACCGCGCGGGCCACACCGGAGAAGGTGGTCTGCGGCGGAACCTCCAGCAGGGGCAGGCCCCGGCGGTCGCAGGCGGCCACCAGGGCCCGCGGGACCGTGTCGTGCACCGGGGCCAGCCCGAAACCGAGGGCCGCTCCGCCCGCCGCCACGATCCGGGAGACGTAGCCGTCGAAGTACTCCGCCGCGCCCCCGGCTTCACCCGGCCGGCCCGTGCCGCCCTCGCCGCGGGCCGTCTCCGGGATGTGCACCCCGGCCGTGAGCAGCAGCTCACCGCCCAGCAGGTACGGGTACGGGTCGGCCATCTCCGAGGTGTGCGCCCAGTGGATCACGACGCCCGGGTCCGCCGGGCCCGCGATCTGCCGCAGGGCGAGGTCCTCCCGGGCCAGCAGGGACTGGAGCGGTACCGGCGGGGTCGGCGGGACCGCCGGGGCGGCCGTCTCCGGCATGGTGTGCGTTCCCTCCATCCCGTCCGTGCCATATGGATGAAACGTACACTTCGCAGCCGTCGCCCGGCCACCTACTGTCGAAGGGGCCCGACCACCCCCGAACTCGCGTCCGAACCGGTCCCGGCACACCAGTAGAGTCGTAGGGAAGCAGTACATGCGCGGCGAAGCGCAGGAAAGAAGGCAAACGACCATGAGCAGCACCGAGACGCCCCGCGGCCCCGTCGACTCCTCCCGCATCCCGCGGTACGCCGGTCCCGCGACCTTCGCCCGGCTGCCCCGCCTCGACGAGGTCGGCACCGCCGACGTCGCCGTCGTCGGCGTGCCGTTCGACTCCGGCGTCTCGTACCGGCCGGGCGCCCGCTTCGGCGGCAACGCGATCCGCGAGGCGTCCCGGCTGCTGCGCCCGTACAACCCGGCGCAGGACGCCTCCCCCTTCGCCCTCGCGCAGGTGGCGGACGGCGGCGACATCGCCGTCAACCCGTTCAACATCAACGAGGCCGTCGAGACCGTCGAGGCGGCGGCGGACGAGCTGCTCGGCACCGGCGCCTGCCTGATGACCCTGGGCGGCGACCACACCATCGCCCTGCCGCTGCTGCGCTCGGTCGCGAAGAAGCACGGCCCGGTCGCCCTGCTCCACTTCGACGCCCACCTGGACACCTGGGACACCTACTTCGGCGCCGAGTACACCCACGGCACCCCGTTCCGCCGTGCCGTCGAGGAGGGCATCCTCGACACCGAGGCGCTCTCCCACGTCGGCATCCGCGGCCCGCTCTACGGCAAGCAGGACCTCACCGACGACGAGAAGATGGGCTTCGGCATCGTCACCTCGGCGGACGTCTACCGCCGGGGCGCCGACGAGGTGGCCGACCAGCTGCGCCAGCGCATCGGCGACCGCCCGCTCTACATCTCCATCGACATCGACTGCCTCGACCCGGCCCACGCGCCCGGCACCGGCACCCCGGAGGCGGGCGGCATGACCTCCCGCGAGCTCCTGGAGATCCTGCGCGGGCTGGCATCCTGCAACCTGGTCTCGGCGGACGTGGTCGAGGTCGCCCCGGCGTACGACCACGCCGAGATCACCTCGGTCGCGGCCTCCCACACGGCCTACGAGCTGACCACCATCATGAGCCGCCAGATCGCGGCGGCCCGCACCGCCTGACACCCCTCAGGGGACCGAGAACGGGGACCGAGAACAGTGACCCACGACCACGACCTGGTGCTCCGCCCGACGCCCGCGCAGACGGAGGCCGCACTGCACCCTCCGGCCGGACGCAACGGCGGGGACCTCGTCGTGGAGACGCTGGCCGGGCTCGGCGCGACCACCGTCTTCGGTCTGCCCGGCCAGCACGCCCTCGGTGTGTTCGACGCCCTGCGCCGCTCCTCGCTGCGCTACATCGGCCTGCGGATGGAGAACAACGCGGGCTTCGCGGCGGACGCGTACGGCCGTGTCACGGGTGAGGCGGCCCCGCTCCTGCTGTCGACCGGACCGGGCGCGCTGACCTCGCTCGCCGCGCTGCAGGAGGCGGCGGCCGCCTCCGCCCCCGTCCTGGCGATCAGCAGCCAGGTCCCCCGGGCGGGCCTGGGCGGCGGCCGCCACGGCTACCTCCACGAACTCCCCGACCAGGCGGCCTCGTTCCGGGGCGTGGTCAAGTCGGTCCACACGGTCCGCACCCCCTCGCAGATCCCCTCCGCGATCGCGGCGGCCTGGACGTCGGCCCTGACGGCCCCGCACGGCCCGGTGTGGGTGGAGATCCCGCAGGACGTGCTGCTGGCCGAGACGGACCTGCCGGTGGTGACGGCGGTGGACGCCACCCCGGACGACCTGCTCCCGCGCCCGGAACTGACGGCGGTGGCGGCCGACCTGCTGTCCCGTGCGGCGCGCCCGGCGATCATCGCGGGCGGCGGGGTGGTCCGCGCGGACGCCTCCGGGAAGCTGCGGCAGCTGGCCGAGAAGCTGCGGGCGCCCGTGGTGACGACCTTCGGCGGCAAGGGCGCCTTCCCCTGGACGCACCCGTTGTCCCTCCAGTCCTGGCTGGAGGACCGGCACACGACCGACTTCCTGGAGGACGCCGACGTCCTGCTGGTGGTCGGCTCGGGCCTGGGTGAACTGTCCTCCAACTACCACACGTTCCGACCGCGCGGCCGGGTGGTCCAGATCGAGGTGGACCTCGGCAAGCTGGAGTCCAACCACCCCGCGCTCGGCATCCACGCGGACGCCCGACCGGCCCTCCAGGCCCTGCTGGAGACGGTGGAGGAGCGCACGGACGAGTCGGCGCCGGAGCGGGTGCGCGAGCTGCTGGCGAAGGTGGCGGCCCGGATCGCGGCCCAGGACCTGGGCCTGGAGCAGGACGTGCTGGCGGCCGTGCGCCGGGCCCTGCCCGCCGACTCGCCGTCCTTCTGGGACATGACGATCCTGGCGTACTGGGCCTGGTCGGCGTTCGACCCCCGGGGCGCGAACCGCATGCACTCGGCCCAGGGCGCCGGCGGCCTCGGCTACGGCTTCCCGGCGGCGCTGGGCGCGGCGGTCGCGGACCCCACCCGGCCGGTGCTGGCGGTGTCCGGCGACGGCGGAGCGCTGTACTCCATCGCCGAGCTGGCGACGGCGAGGCAGTACGCCCTGAACGTCACCTGGCTGATCGTCGACGACGGCGGCTACGGCATCCTGCGCGAGTACATGACGGACGCCTTCGGGCAGGCCACGGCGACGGACCTGCCCGGCCCCGACTACGTGGCCCTCGCCGGGTCCTTCGGCGTACCGGCCGTGCGCACGACCCCGGACACCCTGGAACAGGACCTGTCCAAGGCCCTGTCCACCCCCGGCCCGTCGGTGGTCGTCCTCCCCACGACGCTGCGCATGTTCGCACCTACGCACCTGGGCTGACGGGGGGCGCCGGTGGCAGCCGGACCCAGACCGCGTCGGACTCCGAGGCCCGCGCAACCGCGCAGGGCGTCAAGTAAGCGATTCATCCGCCGAGTTGATGGTCGGAAGGTGCCGTCCTGGCCGGGGAGCGCCAGTATGCTCTGTGTCGCTGGTGCTTCGATCGCCGTCCAGTGCTCCGGTCCGCCAGGGCCGGATCCCGCACCGCGGGACGCTACGGCGAGAGGAGCACGGGCATGGCAAGGAGAAGGCGTGGCACCACGGAACGTGAGCCGGAACCGCTTCCCCGGTGGGCGCGGGTCACGGTCGCGATCCTGACGCCATTGGCCCCCCTTGTCGCGGTGTGTGTGCAGGCGTTCGCCAAGTAGGGCGACGACGGGAACGGGGTTCGGGCCGAAGGGGACTGCTTCGCCGAAGAGCGAGGTGAGTCCGACCGGCCCCAAGTCGGCCGGACCCACCCGGCGCATGCACCGCGGTCTGGCTCCGGTGGCCCCCGGGGCCAGACCTCACCGCGCCGACGTGCGCCGACGAGCTCACGCCCGTGTCCTTGCGGCGGGAACCAGAACCGCGCACGTCACCGGCAACTCTAGCCAAAACCGTCCGCGCTGGACGGTCTTCGGGACCAGGCGAACGCCCCGGCGGTTCAGCAGCCGCCCGGGCCCACCCCGTCGATCCGTCCGCCGAAGTCGCCCAGGTACTGGGAGCGCCAGTCGCCGTTGAAGACGTCACGCTTCTCCACCGGGCTCCAGTTGATGAAGCAGGCGCGGGTGGAGGCGACGAACGAGCCCACGTGGTCGTGCAGGCCCGGCGGCAGGTCGCGGTAGCCGCTGCGGGCCGTCCACTCCCAGTACGAGCCGCCGAAGCCCTCGCCGCTCCAGAAGCAGACGGAGCCGTCGGGACAGGAGGGGGCGGCGGCGCGGGCCGTCGCGGTCTGCGCGGGCAGGAGAACGGCGGTCACGGCGAGGGCGGCGGCCAGCGTCCAGGCGCGGAGCTGCTTCATGTGGGCTCTCCGGTGGAGGAGTCGGGATGCCCGGCAGTGCGGTGCACCGGGCGTCGCCAGGATGGGGTCCGGCCGGCGGGACACGCCCGGAAACAGTGGAGCCGTCGCGGATGTGAGGGAAGAAGTGGGACTAGTACTACACCGGTGTTCTGACGGTGAGTGAGCAGCAACCTCCCGGAGGAGCCGACCGCTACGCCCTTGACCTCAAGTCCGGTTGAGTTTCTACGGTCGATCTCGTCGAACCGACTCGGACAACGGCAGGGAGCCCGGCCATGGAGTACTCACACAGCGACGCCGACCTGATCAAGCAGCCCATCGGCTACTGGAGTTGGGCGGCCTACAAGGCCGTCGTCGCCCGCACCCGGGCCGCCCTGGCCGGCATCGGTACCACCCAACCGCAGTGGTGGGTCCTCGCACAGGTGGCAAGGGCCGACACCGTCAAGACCCGTGACGAAGTGTCCCGTCTCCTTCGGAACTACCTCGACACCGGCCCGGAAATCATGGAGTCGGAGATCGACACGATCATCGCCCAGGGCTGGATCACCGAGGATGCCGAGGGACGCCTGGGCATCACGGCCGAGGGCAGGGCGTTCTACGACAAGGCCGCGGCCCTTCAGGACGAGCTCTGGGCGGAACGGCACGCGGGTATCTCCGACGAGGAGTACCTGACCACCCTCAAGGTGTTGCAGCGGTTCATCCACAACACGGGCGGGCGGGCTTGGCACCACTGATGCTGCGGCCGGTGGTTTCACGGTGAGTGAGCGCGTGCAGCCCACCCGTCCCCTGGCCACCCGGAACGCTTCCTCCACCGTCCCCCGCTGCCCGGCGGCCGTCACCAGCGCGCCCAGGGTGACACCGGGGTCTGTGCGGCACAGAGAGTAGGCGATCTCGCGGACGGGTCCGCCGGTCTTCCTGTCCTTCTTGTGGGGCACGGTGGAACGGCGGACCAGCAGGGGGCGCTCCAGCCCGTGGCCGTGGGGAAACGGAGCGACGAGCCGGCCACCGTCACGCCACGTGAACAACCCGCTGTCGTACCAGTGGCACCGCGACCGGTCGACGGCCGGCCGCTCCGGCCGGTGGACCGGCGCCCACCGCGGCCCCGAACTCCAGCCCTGCGAACATGCGTACAACTTCCGACCGCCCTGGCGAGTCCTCTCAGACAGCGCACGGGTGCGCTCAACGGCGTTCAGGGGGACGCCCGTACGACGTTCAAGGGGACTTTCCATGACTTACCGGACATTCAGTCGGGCCGGCGCGCTCGCGGCCGCCGTCAGTGCCGCGGTGCTCATACCGACCGTCACCGCCGCGACGCCGGCCGCCGCGACCACGCCCGCGGTCACCTGCACGTCCGCCAAGGCGGGCCTGGCCGACAAGCTGGCGAAGGACATCACGGCGGCCCTGGCCAACCGCAAGGGCACCGTCGCCGTCGGCCTGTACGACCGCAGCACCAAGACCACCTGCACGCTGCGCGCCACCAGCGCCTACGACTCCGCCAGCACCGTCAAGGTCACCGTGCTCGCCGCGCTGCTGTGGGACGCGAAGAAGCACGACCGGTACCTGACGAGCACCGAGCAGTCGCTCGCCAAGGCCATGATCACCCAGTCCGACAACGCCGCGACCAGCAAGCTGTGGAAGCAGCTGGGCATGACGAAGATCAAGGGCTTCCTGGCCGCCGCCGGCATGACCAAGACCGTGCCGGGCGCGGACGGCTACTGGGGCCTGACCCAGGAGAACGTCACCGACGAACAGAAGCTGCTCAAGCTCATCACCGCCAAGAACAGCGTGCTGAGCGACAACTCCCGCGCCTACATCCTCAAGCTGATGGGCCAGGTCGTCTCCTCGCAGCGCTGGGGCACCCCGGCCGGCGCGCCCTCCTCCGTCTCCGTGCACGTCAAGAACGGCTGGCTGCAGCGCTCCACGCACGGCTGGCGGGTGCACAGCCTGGGCACCTTCAAGGGCGCCGGCCACGACTACATGATCACCGTGCTGACGCAGGACAACAGCACCATGAGCTACGGCGTGACCACCATCCAGAACATCGCCAAGGCGATCCACAAGGACCTGGTGCCGACCACCTCCGGGATCACCCGCTACACCCCGACCAGCCGGCCGAGCGAGGCGTTCGTCGCGGTGCCGCCGCAGGGCTGACCCTTCACGAGGCGGCCTCCCGCGCGTCACCGGCCGGCTCTACGGTGACGCCCATGCGCCCGAGAACCGTACTCGCCACCCTCACCGCCTGCCTGGCGGCGGCCACCTGCCTGTCCGCCGCCGGGCCCGCCGGTGCCACCGCGCCCGCCGGCGCCACCGCCCGGCCGCCCGGCGCCTGTTCGCCCGCCGTCTCGATCGACCGCTTCTCCGACGCGCTCGACAAGACGACGTACGACGGCACCTTCGTCGGCAACCTCTCCGCCCTCGCCGAGGACCGGGACGGCTCCCTCGCGGCCCTGTCGGACCGCTCGGTCCTGTTCCGCCTGGACGCCCGTACCCTCCGGCCCGAGGCGGCCGTCCGCCTCGCCGACGAGAAGGGCGCCGACCTCGACTCCGAGGGTCTCGTGCTCGACCGGGACGGCACCCGGCTCGTCACCTCCGAGACCGAGCCGTCCGTCCGCCGCCACTCCGGCGACGGCCGGATCCTCGGCCGCCTCCCGGTCCCCTCCCCGCTGCTCGTCGCCCCGGCCGGCCGCGCCGGCGCCAACCAGACCTTCGAGGGCCTGACCCTGCTGCCCGGCGGGCGCACCCTGCTGGCCGCCATGGAGTACGCGCTCGCGGGCGACCCGCCCGGCCTGGTCCGCTTCCAGACCTGGCGGCGCCACCAGGGCCGTTTCGAGCTCGCCGCCCAGTACGCCTACCGCACCGACCCGGGCCTCGGCGTACCGGAGGTCCAGGCCACGCCCGACGGCCGCCTGCTGGTCCTGGAGCGCGGCTTCACCGCCGGCGTCGGCAACACGGTCCGCCTCTACCTGGCCGACCCGCGCCGCGCCACGGACACCAGCGGCATCGAGAACCTGACGGGGCGGAGCGATGTGCGCCCGGCCGGCAAGACCCTGCTGGCCGACATCGCCGACTGCCCGTCCCTGGGGGCCACGGCCGGGCAGCCCCAGCCGAACCCGCTGCTGGACAACATCGAGGGCATGGCGATCACCGGCCGCGACCGCGCGGGCCGCCTGCGGGTCCTGCTGGTGAGCGACGACAACCAGAACCCGGCCCAGACGACGCGCGCCTATTTCCTGCGGGTACGTGTCTGAGAACCGCCGCCGTTTTGTTGCGCGGGGATGAAATCCGCATCTCACGGCGTTGGTGCCTTCCGGTAGAGCAGGTCCGGAAACAGGAGGGCACCGGCGTGACAGCGCAACGGGGATGGGCACGGCGCCTGGCGGACTACGCCTGGCGGTACCCGAAGGACGTGGTCCTGGCCCTCGGCTCGTCCCTGGCCGGCATGGCCGTCATGGCCGTCGTGCCGCTGATCACCAAGGTGATCATCGACGACGTGATCGGCGGCCACACCCGCTCCATGGCCCCCTGGGCCGGCGCCCTCATCGGCGCGGCGCTCCTCGTCTACGCCCTCACCTACATCCGCCGCTTCTACGGCGGCCGGCTCGCCCTGGACGTCCAGCACGACCTGCGGACCGAGATGTACGGCACGATCACCCGGCTGGACGGCCGCCGCCAGGACGAGCTGTCCACCGGGCAGGTCGTCGGCCGGGCCACCAGCGACCTCCAGCTGATCCAGGGCCTGCTCTTCATGCTCCCGATGACCATCGGGAACGTCCTGCTCTTCCTGATCTCCCTGGTGATCATGGCGTGGCTGTCGCTGCCGCTGACCCTGGTCGCGCTGGCCGTCGCGCCCGCCCTCGGCTGGATCGCCAAGCGCAGCCGCGGCAGGCTGCACCCGGCCACCTGGTACGCCCAGGCCCAGGCCGCCGCCGTGGCCGGCGTGGTCGACGGCGCGGTGAGCGGGGTCCGGGTGGTGAAGGGCTTCGGGCAGGAGGAGCAGGAGACCCACAAGCTGCGCGAGGTCGGCCGCCGGCTCTTCGCGGGCCGCCTGCGCACGATCCGCCTGAACAGCAGGTACACCCCGGCGCTCCAGGCCGTCCCGGCGCTCGGCCAGGTCGCCATGCTGGCCCTCGGCGGCTGGCTCGCCGTGCGCGGCCACATCACGCTCGGCACCTTCGTGGCCTTCTCCACCTACCTCGCCCAGCTGGTCGGCCCGGTCCGGATGCTCGCGGTGGTCCTCACGGTCGGCCAGCAGGCCCGCGCCGGCACCGAGCGCGTCCTGGAGCTGATCGACACCGAGCCGACTTTGCGGGACGGCACCAAGGAACTGCCCGCCGACGCGCCCGCGACCGTCGAGTTCGACGACGTGTCCTTCGGGTACGACCACGAGCGGCCCGTGCTGGAGGGGCTGAGCTTCGAGATCCGCTCCGGCGAGACCCTCGCCGTCGTCGGCTCCTCCGGCTCCGGCAAGTCCACCCTCTCCCTGCTCCTGCCGCGCTTCTACGACGTCACGCACGGCGCCGTCCTGATCGGCGGCCACGACGTGCGCGAGCTGACCCTGGACTCGCTGCGGGCCGCGATCGGACTGGTGCCCGAAGATTCGTTCCTCTTCTCCGACACCGTCCGCGCGAACATCGCCTACGGCCGCCCCGACGCCACCCAGGAGGAGATCGAGGCCGCCGCCCGCGCGGCCCAGGCGGATCGTTTCATCGCCGAGCTGCCCGAGGGCTACGACACCAAGGTCGGCGAGCACGGCCTGACCCTCTCCGGCGGCCAGCGCCAGCGCGTCGCGCTCGCCCGCGCCCTGCTGACCGACCCCCGCCTGCTGGTCCTGGACGACGCCACCTCGGCCGTCGACGCCCGGGTGGAGCACGAGATCCACGAGGCGCTCAAGCACGTCATGCAGGGCCGTACCACCCTGCTCATCGCACACCGCCGCTCCACGCTGAACCTCGCCGACCGCATCGCCGTCCTGGACGGCGGCCGGCTCGCCGACCTCGGCACCCACGCGGAGCTCCAGGAGCGCTCGGCCCTCTACCGCCGCCTGCTCACCGACCCCGACGAGCTGGGCGGCGTCTCCCCGGGCCACGCCCGCCCGGCCGAGCCCGCCGAGGACACCTCCGTCCGGGACGAGCTGGACGCCGAGTTCGACGCCGAGCGGGGCGTGACCCCCCGGCTGTGGACCGGCGACCGCGCACCCAGGGACCAGGCGCTGACGGGCACCCCGGCCACCCCCGAACTCCTCGCCCAGGTCGAGGCGCTGCCCCCGGCCACCGACACCCCGGACGTCGACGAGGGCCGGGCGGTCCGCGCCGAGGACTCCTACGGCCTGCGCCGGCTGCTGCGCGGCTTCGGGCTGCCGCTGCTGGTCAGCCTGCTGCTGGTCGCCGTGGACGCCGGCGCCGGCCTGCTGCTGCCGGTGCTGATCCGGCACGGCATCGACTCCGGTGTGACCCGGGCGGCGCTCGGCGCGGTCTGGGCGGCGGCCCTGCTCGGCCTGCTGACCGTCCTCGTGCAGTGGGCCGCGCAGATCGGCGAGACCCGGATGACCGGCCGTACCGGCGAGCGGGTGCTGTACGCGCTGCGGCTGAAGATCTTCGCCCAGCTCCAGCGGCTCGGCCTGGACTACTACGAGCGCGAGCTGACCGGCCGCATCATGACCCGGATGACCACGGACGTCGACGCCCTGTCCACCTTCCTGCAGACGGGCCTGGTCACGGCGTTCGTCTCGGTGGTCACGTTCTTCGGCATCATGGTCGCCCTGCTCGTGCTCGACGTCCAGCTCGCCCTGGTCGTCTTCGCCACCCTGCCCCCGCTGGTCGTGGCCACCTTCTTCTTCCGCCGGGCGAGCGTGAAGGCCTACGAGCTCGCCCGCGAGCGGGTGTCGTCGGTGAACGCCGACCTCCAGGAGACCGTGGCCGGGCTGCGGATCGTGCAGGCGTTCCGGCGGGAGCGGGACGGCGGGCGGCGGTTCACCGAGCGCAGCGACAGCTACCGGCGCGCCCGGATCCGCGGCCAGTGGCTGATATCCGTCTACTTCCCGTTCGTGCAGCTGCTGTCCTCGGTCGCCGCGGCGGCCGTGCTGATCGCGGGCGCGGGCCGGGTGGAGGCCGCCACCCTGACCACCGGCGCGCTGGTGGCCTACCTCCTCTACATCGACCTGTTCTTCGCGCCCGTCCAGCAGCTCTCCCAGGTCTTCGACGGCTACCAGCAGGCCACCGTCTCGCTGGGCCGCATCCAGGAACTGCTGCGCGAGCCGACGTCCACCAAGTCCGCCGACGAGCCCCTGGAGGTGCTGTCGCTGCGCGGGGACATCGCCTTCGAGGACGTGCACTTCGCGTACGGGTCCGGCGACGAGGCCGAGGAGGCGCTGACCGGCATCGACCTGCGGATCCCGGCCGGGCAGACGGTGGCGTTCGTCGGCGAGACGGGCGCCGGCAAGTCGACCCTGGTCAAGCTGGTCGCCCGGTTCTACGACCCGACCGCAGGCCGGGTCACGGTCGACGGCACGGACCTGCGCGCCCTGGACCTCACCTCGTACCGGCACCGGCTCGGGGTCGTGCCGCAGGAGGCGTACCTCTTCCCGGGCACCGTCCGGGACGCCATCGCCTACGGCCGCCCGGACGCGACCGACGCCGAGGTGGAGGCGGCCGCCCGCGCGGTCGGCGCGCACGAGATGATCGCCACGCTGGAGGGCGGCTACCTGCACGAGGTCGCAGAGCGCGGCCGCAACCTCTCGGCGGGCCAGCGCCAGCTGATCGCCCTCGCCCGCGCCGAGCTGGTCGTCCCGGACATCCTGCTCCTGGACGAGGCCACGGCCGCGCTGGACCTGGCCACCGAGGCCCAGGTCAACCAGGCCACCGACCGGCTGGCGGGCCGCCGGGGCGCCGATCCGTCGACGGACGGCCACCCCTCGGCGAGCGCCCGTGCGCGCACCACCCTGATCGTGGCCCACCGCCTGACCACCGCCGCCCGCGCGGACCGGGTGGTGGTCATGGACCACGGGCGGGTCGCCGAGGACGGCACCCACGAGGAGCTGCTGGCCCGCGGCGGCCGGTACGCCGAGCTGTGGCGGACCTTCGTGGGCGCGTCCGAGCCGGAGGAGCCGGTCGGCGCGTCCCGCTGAACAGGCCGGCGGGGCCCGCTCAGCCGGTCGGCGCGTCCCGCTGAGCAGGCCGGCGGGTCCCGCTCAGCCGGGAAGCCCGGGGAGCCGGTCGGCGCGTCCCGCCGGGCCCCCGGCTGACGCGTCGCGCTGACGGTCGTGCAACCATCCGGCACACGCGTGCGTCCGTACATCAGTACGGGCACGGGGGTGTGACAGGGTACGGGGAGGACGACAGTGGACAGTGGTGCGATACGCCGGCGGCTGGCGCTCGCCGCGGCCGTGCTGGCCGCGTCCGGCGCGCTCGCGTTCACGGCGGCGGGTACCGCCCAGGCCGGCGCCGCCGGCGGCTGCGCCGGGCGCGAGGTGCGGACCCTGCCGTTCAGAACCGGCGTCACCCACGTCTACAAGCACCACGGCTACGTCTGCGCCGTCACCGTCGCCCGCCGCCCCGGCCCCGTCCAGACCATGTCGGTCAGCGTGCAGGCGCGGGGCAACCGGCCGGTCGTCGACAAGGGCCGCTACCGGCACCACGCCGGTCCGGTGACCGTGCACGCCGGCCACCGCTGTGTCTGGATCAAGGGCGCGGTGGGCCGTTATTCGGTCAGTTCCGGCTGGATCCTGTGCTGACCGCGGCCCGCGAGCCGGGTTTGTGACTCGGAGCACGCAATTCCCTCTGGTGGGACGACAGTTGCTGGGATAGCTTCCGGCGCACATCTGTCTCACAGGGGAGAGTGCGCATGCGCAAGGCGCTCAGATGGCTGCTGGCGCTCACGGTGCTCATAGGCACGCTGAGCACGGCGGCCGGCGCGGCCACCGCCGCCGAGTCCGAGCCCACCGACATCAAGGACCGGCTCCTGTCGATACCCGGCATGAGCCTGATCCAGGAGAAGCCGTACCCCGGCTACCGCTACTTCGTCCTGAACTACACCCAGCCGGTCGACCACCGCCACCCGGACCGCGGCACGTTCCAGCAGCGCATCACGGTGCTGCACAAGGACACCAGCCGCCCGACGGTCTTCTACACCAGCGGCTACAACGTCTCCACGACCCCCTCGCGCCGCGAGCCCACCCAGATCGTGGACGGCAACCAGGTCTCCCTGGAATACCGCTACTTCACCCCCTCCCGCCCCGCCCCGGCCGACTGGTCCAAGCTGGACATCTGGCAGGCGGCCAGCGACCAGCACCGCGTGTTCCGGGCCCTGAAGCAGGTCTACTCCGCCAACTGGCTGGCCACCGGCGGTTCCAAGGGCGGCATGACGGCCACCTACTACGAGCGCTTCTACCCTCGCGACATGGACGGCGTGGTGGCGTACGTCGCCCCCAACGACGTGGTGAACGAGGAGGACTCGGCGTACGACCGGTTCTTCGCGCGGGTCGGCACCAAGGAGTGCCGGGACCGGCTGAACGCGGTCCAGCGGGAGGCGCTGGTGCGGCGCGCGGCGCTGGAGAAGAAGTACGCGGCGTACGCGGCCGAGAACGGCTACACCTTCACCACCATCGGCAGCCTCGACAAGGCGTACGAGGCGGTCGTCCTGGACTACGTCTGGGGCTTCTGGCAGTACAGCCTCCTGAAGGACTGCGCGTCGGTCCCGGCGGATGCGGCGACCGCGACCGACGAGGAGATCTGGAACTCGGTCGACACCATCTCCGGCTTCTCCGCCTACACCGACCAGGGCCTGGAGACGTACACGCCGTACTACTACCAGGCGGGCACCCAGCTCGGCGCGCCGACGATCCACTTCCCGCACATCGAGAAGGGCCTCGTCCGCTACGGCTACCAGCCGCCGCGCAACTTCGTGCCCCGCTCCATCCCGATGCGCTTCCAGCCGCAGGCGATGCGGGACGTGGACACCTGGGTCCGCCACCACGCCACGCACATGCTGTTCGTCTACGGCCAGAACGACCCCTGGGGCTCGGAACGCTTCCGCCTCGGCACGGGCGCCCGTGACTCCTACGTCTTCACCGCGCCCGGGGCCAACCACGGCGCGAACGTCGCGGGCCTCGTCCCGGACGAGAAGTCCCGGGCGACGGCCGCCGTCCTCCAGTGGGCGGGCCTCTCCCCGGCCACGGTGGACCGGGCCAGGCCACTGGCGAAGTACGACCCGAAGCTGGACGTCCGCGACGCGGAGCGGGAGCCCGCGCTGCGGCCCTGACCGGACCCGGCGGGCCGGCCGCTAGTACGTCAGGCCGTGGCCGATCGGGTACAGCTCCTTCGTCGGGTCGTCCGCCCGCCGCACCGGCACCGGCAGCTTCCCGCGCGGTGCGACCCGGCCGGCGATCACCCGTGCGGCGGCGCGCAGTTCGACGTCCGTCCAGCAGTACGTGGCCAGACAGGCCCGGACGGAAGGGAACTGCGCGACGTCGTACGGGTTGCGGACCGCCACCACGACCACCGGCCGGCCCGTCGCCAGCAGGCGGTCGACCAGGGTGCGCTGGGTGCCGGCCGCCGTCACGTTGTAGGTGGCGACGACCACCGCGTCCGCGTCCCGGGCGGCCGCGACCGCCTTGTCGATGGCCGCCGTCGAGGGCGCGGTCCCGGTGGACAGGGCCGTGGCGGTGAAGCCCAGCTCGGTGAGGGCGGCGGCCAGGACCCCGGTGGGCGGGCCGGTGGTGCCGGACGGGGAGGCCGGGTCGGCGCCGACGACCAGGAGCCGGTGCTCCGCGCGGTGGTCGAGGGGGAGGGTGCCGTCCTCGTTGACCAGCAGGGTGGTGGTGCGCTCGGCGATGCGGTCGGCGGTGGCCAGGTGGGCCTTGGTGCCGACCGTGCGGCCGACGCCCGCGCGGTCGGCCCAGGGGTGGTCGAACAGGCCGCGCCGGGCCTTCAGTCGCAGGATGCGCAGGATCGATTCGTCCAGCCGTTCCTCGGTCAGCTCGCCCTCCTGGACGGCCCTGAGCACCGCGTGCCAGGCCACGTCCAGCGACGGCGGGTTGAGCAGCTGGTCCACGCCGGCCTTGAGCGCGAGCACCGGCACGCGGTCGTCGCCGTACTTCGTGCGCACGCCCTGCATGCCGAGGGAGTCGGTGACGACGACCCCGTCGTAGCCGAGTTCCTCGCGCAGGATGCCGGTGAGGATCGGGCGCGAGAGGGTGGCCGGGTCGCCGGAGCCGTCCAGGGCCGGGAACTGGATGTGCGCGGTCATGATCGAGTCGATCCCGGCCGCGATCGCGGCCCGGAAGGGCACGGCGTCCAGCCGCTCCCACACGTCCCGGCTGTGCGTGATGACCGGGAAGCCGTAGTGGCTGTCGACGGCGGTGTCCCCGTGTCCCGGGAAGTGCTTGGCGGTCGCGGCGACCCGCGCCGCCTGATAGCCCTTCACCTCGGCGGCGACCAGCCGCGCGACCGCCTCCGGGTCGGCGCCGAAGGAGCGGACGCCGATGACCGGGTTGGCCGGGTTGACGTTCACGTCGGCGTCCGGGGAGTAGTCCTGGTTGATGCCCATCGCGCGCAGTTCGGCGCCGGAGATCCGGCCGAGGGTCCGCGCGTCGGCGCGCGAGCCGCCCGCGCCGATCGCCATGGCGCCGGGGAAGAGCGTGGCGGGCCTGCCGACCCGGCAGACCGCGCCGTGCTCCTGGTCGGTGGCGATGAGCAGCGGCAGGCCGCGCGGCTGGTCGAGCGAGGCCCGCTGGATCCCGTTGGACAGGTCCGCGATCTGGTGCGGGTCGCGGGTGTTGTGCGCCCAGGTGAAGTAGATGATCCCGCCCACCCGGTACTTCGCGATCAGCTCGGCGGCGGTGCGGACGCCGATCTCCTTGAGGTTGGCGTCGACGTCCGCCTGGTCGGGGGCGGTGGCGGAGTGGCCGTAGACCCGCATCACGAAGAGCTGGCCGACCTTCTCCTCCAGCGTCATGCCGGAGACCAGGGCGCGCAGGCGGTGTTCGCCGGGGGTGCCGCCGGTGGCGGCGCGGGCGGTCGCCGGTACGGTCAGCGCGGCGGTGAGGCCCGCGGTCGCGGCGAGGACGGCGCGTCTGGACGGCCGTGCGGTGTTTCCCGTGCTTCCCGTGCTGGTGTCGTGCACGTGCGCTCCTTCCAGAGGAGAACCGCTGAAGGAAACTTCCGAGGAGTCACCAATATCCAGGAAGTTTCTTTCCGTCAAGGGAATGCACAGTAACCAGGAAGGCACCGCGGGCCCCGCATTCACGGGGGCGCGTCCAGCTCCTGGACATCCGGGACCTGGAGTGCGGACGAGCCGTCATCATGCCGCCATGCCCGCAGTCGCCATCCCCGGTTCCAAGTCCATCACCGCCCGCGCGCTCTTCCTCGCCGCCGCGGCCGACGGGGTCAGCACCCTCGTACGGCCGCTGCGCTCCGACGACACCGAGGGCTTCGCCGAGGGCCTGACCCGGCTCGGCTACCGGGTCGGCCGCACCCCGGACACCTGGCAGGTGGACGGCCGCCCGCAGGGGCCGGGGCGTGCCGAGGCCGACGTCTTCTGCCGCGACGGCGCCACCACCGCGCGCTTCCTGCCCACCCTGGCCGCCGCCGGACACGGCAGCTACCGCTTCGACGCCTCCCCGCAGATGCGCCGCCGCCCCCTCGGCCCGCTCACCCGCGCCCTGCGCGACCTCGGTGTCGACCTGCGGCACGAGGAGCGCGAGGGACATCACCCGCTCACCGTCCACGCGGCCGGCGTCGAGGGCGGCGAGGTGGTGCTGGACGCCGGCGAGTCCTCCCAGTACCTGACCGCGCTGCTGCTGCTCGGCCCGCTCACCCGCACCGGACTGCGGATCCGGGTGACCGACCTGGTGTCGGCGCCGTACGTGGAGATCACCCTCGCGATGATGCGCGCCTTCGGCGTGGACGTGGTCCGGGACGGCACGGCGTACGACGTACCGCCCGGCGGCTACCGGGCCACCACCTACGCCATCGAGCCGGACGCCTCCACCGCGAGCTACTTCTTCGCCGCGGCGGCCGTCACCCCGGGCCGCGAGATCACCGTGCCCGGCCTCGGCGCCGGCGCGCTCCAGGGCGACCTGCGCTTCGTGGAGGTGCTGCGCCGGATGGGTGCGCAGGTGGAGATCGCCGCGGACCGCACGACCGTACGCGGCACCGGCGAACTGCGCGGACTCACCGTGAACATGCGGGACATCTCCGACACCATGCCGACGCTGGCCGCGATCGCCCCGTTCGCCTCCGGACCGGTCCGCATCGAGGACGTCGGCAACACCCGGGTGAAGGAGTGCGACCGCCTGGAGGCGTGCGCGGACAACCTCCGGCGGCTCGGCGTGGGGGTGGCGACCGGCCCCGACTGGATCGAGATCCGGCCCGGCACGCCCGCGCCCGGAGTGGAGATCAAGACCTTCGGCGACCACCGCATCGTGATGTCCTTCGCCGTGACCGCGCTGCGCACGCCCGGCCTGACCTACGACGACCCCGGCTGCGTCCGCAAGACGTTCCCGGGCTTCCACGAGGCGTTCGCGGCCCTGCCCGCCGCCGGCTGACGGCGGGCGGTGACACAGACACCGAGGAGAGGATCAGCGGCATGACCACACGCTCGTATCTCATCCTGCACGGCTGGCAGAACCACCGTCCCGAGGGCCACTGGCAGCACTGGCTCGCCGACCGGCTCGCCGCGGCCGGCCACCGGGTCGGCTACCCGCAGCTGCCCGACGCCGACGACCCCGACCTGGACGTGTGGCTCGGCGAACTCGCCCGCCACCTGGAGGAGCTGGACCCCTCGGGGGAGCGGGTCGTGGTGGCGCACAGCCTGTCCGCCGTGCTGTGGCTGCACGCGGCCGCCCGGGGGATGAAGGAGCAGCACCACGCCGACCGGGTGCTGCTGGTCGCCCCGCCGTCCGGGTCCGTCCTCGCCCGCCACCCGGAAGTGGCCGCCTTCGTCCCGCCCGCGCCGGACTTCGCCCTGCCCGGGCCCACCCGACTGGTCGCCGGGGACGACGACCCGTACTGCCCCGAGGGCGCGGGTCCGCTCTTCGCCGAGCCGTTCGGCATCCCCGCCGACATCCTGCCCGGCGCCGCCCACCTCGACCCGGACGCCGGCTACGGCACCTGGCCCGCCGTCCTGGCCTGGTGCCTCGACGGCACCGCCCCGCTCACGGGGCGCCCGGCGGGCCGGTAGTCCCGGCGCGCAGCTCGGGTGTCGTCGTCGCGACCGCCGCCACCGCCAGGACGCACAGCAGGCCGCCGCTGATCAGGGCGGTCGTGCCCGAGGTCCAGCCGGCGACCAGGCCGCCGCGTGCGTTGCCGAGGCTGGGGCCCGCCTGGCCGACGATCTGCTCGGCCGCCGTGACCCGGCCGAGCAGCGCGTCCGGGGTGCGGGTCTGCACGATCGTGGACCGGGAGACCACCGCCGTGGCGTCCGCCGCGCCGGCCAGCGCGAGCAGGGCGAGGCCCGCCCACGGGCTGCCGGCCATGCCGAACGCGACCAGCGCCGCACCCCAGGTCGCGGACGCGCACAGCATCACCGGGCCCGGCCGGGCGAGCCGGGTCAGCGGGCCGGACAGCGCGGTCGCCGCGACGCCGCCCACCGCCAGCGCCGACAGGAAGAGGCCGAGGGTGCGCGGGTCACCGCCGAACCGCTCGGCGTTGACCAGCGGGAACAGGCTCACCGGGAACGAGAGCACGGTGGCGGCGAGGTCGGTGACCAGCGCCCCCCGCACCACCCGGTGCCCGGCCAGGAACCGCAGCCCGTCCAGCACCCCGTGCACCCCGGCCCGCGACGGCTCGCCCTGCGGCGGCAGCGCGGGCAGCCCGCTCGCGCCGTAGAAGGCGAGACCGAAGCTGAGGGCGTCCAGCAGATAGCAGACGCCGATGCCGAACCAGCCCAGCAGCACCCCGGCCAGAGCCGGCCCGAGCAGCATCATCGACTGACCGGTGACCTGCTGGAGCGCCAGCCCGGCGGCCACCTGCTCCTTGGGCAGCAGCCGGGGTACGAAGACCCCGGCGGCCGGGGCGCCGAGCGCGCCGAAGGCCGACTGCACGGCGACGAGCAGCAGCACCGCCGCCACCGGCACGTGCCCGGTGAAGCCCTGCACGGCCAGCAGCACCGAGCAGACCGCCTGGCCGACGGTCGCCGCGAGGAAGATCCGGCGCCGGTCGGCCCGGTCCACCCACGCCCCGGCGAACAGCCCGAACACCACCAGCGGCAGCGCCTGTGCCAGCCCGACCGCACCGGTCCAGGCGGTGCTGCGGGTCATGTCCCAGACCTGGTACATGACCGTCACCATGGTCATGAACCCGCCGAGCACGGACACGGTCCGGCCGATCAGCAGCCGCCGGAAGACGGGTGAGGTGCGCAGCGGTCGTACGTCCACGAGCGAGCGGGCGAGGCTCATGAGCGGAAGCGGGCGCACGGCCCGGGTGGCTGGATCACCGGGGGAGGCTAACCGCGGGTCCGGGCCCCCGCCATCGATTTTCCCACCGGCCCGGACCCGACTACGCCGCCTCGGGCCGGCTGGTCTCCCGGCGGCCATGGCGAGTGCGCCGCCCCGGGCCGGCCGGTTACCGGTGATCCGGGCCTGACCGCACCGCCTCGGGCCGGCTGGTTTCCCGGTGGCCCGGACCCGGTTGGCCCGCTCGGCGCCCGCCGGGAAGCCGGTCGTCCAAGCCCGGTCGCGCCGCCTCCAAGCCCGGTTGCGCCGCTCGGCGTCCGCCGGGAAGCCGGTCGTCCAAGCCCGGTCGCGCCGCCTCCAAGCCCGGTTGCCCCGCTCGGCGTCCGCCGGGAAGCCGGTCGTCCAAGCCCGGTCGCGCCGCCTCCAAGCCCGGTTGCGCCGCCTCCAAGCCGGGTTACGCCGCCTCGCCCAGCAGCCGTACCAGGTGCTCGCGTCCCGCGCCCAGCAACTCGGGCAGCGGGCCGGCACCCTCGTACCAGCGCTTCTCGTACTCCCAGCACAGCCAGCCGTCCCAACCGCCCCCGCTCTCGGCTTCGCTCGAGTGGGGGGACCTCCCCCGGGACAGCACGTCCACGCACTCGGTGAGCGGCAGCACGCCCGCGCCGAGCGGCAGCGGGGTGGTGTCCTCGGCGGAGGAGATGTCCTTGACGTGGACGTAGCCCAGGTGCGGGGCGAGGGCCGCGTAGCTGTCCGCGGGCTGCTCACCGCCCAGCCAGGTGTGCATCACGTCCCACAGCGCGCCCACGTGCCGGTGTCCGACCGGGCCGAGGACGCGGATCGCGTCGGCCCCGGTGCGGTGCGAGTCGTGGGTCTCCAGCAGGATGCGGACGCCGAGCGCGGCGGCGTCCTCGGCGGCGGTGCCGAGCCGCCGGGCGGCGAGCGCGTCGGACTCCTCGCGGGGCCGGTCCGGGTCGGCGCCGGGGAAGACCCGGACGAAGGGCGCGCCCAGGTCGTGGGCCAGCCGCAGCAGGTCCCGGATCTCCGCCAGCACGGGCGCGTCCTCGCCCGGGGCGGCGACGCGCGCGTACCCGGCGAGGCCGAGCACCGAGATCCCGGCGCCCCGGAACAGCGCCGCGGTCTCGGCGCGTTCGGCGGGCGCCAGGCCCGGATGCACCGGTTCCTCGGGGTGGGCGCGCAGCTCGACGCCGTGATAGCCGTGCGCGGTCGCGAGCGCGAGGACCTCCGGCACGGGCAGGCCGGGAACACCGAGAGTGGAGAACGCCAGCTTCATGGCCACGGACCCTACTCGCCCCTCACCCGCTCCGCCCAACACGAGCCCCCGCTTCCGGCCGACCGCCCGGCCCCGCCACCCCGAGAGCCGCCTCACCCCCCGGTGCAGGGGAGGACTGCCGCGGCGCCCGGACAATCCCGCGGCGGCCCATGGACTCGTGACGCTCCGGGGGAGCCCGGTGGTGCTCCGGGGGACTCCCGTGGTGCTCCCGAGGTGCCGCGGAGAACTCCCGGCGCCCCAGGCTCCCCGCGCCGCTCACGGCCCGGTCCGCGGTCGGGATATTCACTGGTCGCCGCTTGTCGGTGGTGGTCATACTGCCGCGATGGATCCAGTGACGCTTCAGACCGACCGTCTGGTGCTGCGGGCCTTCACTCCTGCCGACGTGGATGCGGTGTACGAAGCCTGCCAGGACGAGGACATCCAGTTCTACACCCCGGTGCCGGTGCCGTACCGGCGCGCGGACGCGGAGCAGCTCGTGGGGGAGAAGCTGCCCGCTCAGTGGGCCGAGGACAGGGACTACACCCTCGGCGCGTTCCGCAAGGACACCGGCGCCCTGGTCGGCTCGTACTGCCTGACCCTCCTCAGCCGCGGCGTCTGGGAGCTCGGTTACTGGGCGGTCAAGGAGCAGCGCGGACGCGGGTACTCGGTGGAGGCCGCTCGGGCCCTGTGCGACTGGGGGTGGGCCACCCTCGACGTCCACCGCATCGAATGGTGGGCCATGACCGGGAACACCGGCTCGCTTGCCGTCGCCCGGAAACTCGGCTTCACGGTCGAAGGGACGCTGCGCAATCGCGGCATCGCCAACGACGGCAAGCCGCACGACTGGTGGGTGGGCGGACTGCTGAGGCCCTGATGCCCGGGCCGGTGCTCCGCCGGCCGCGTTCGCACTTCTGCGGGGAAGCACAGAGTGCGGCCGGGAAGCGGGCCCGTGCGGCCTCGACCCATCCTGCCTTCCGCGGTGTCTCGCGGGCACATCTCGGTGAGGTGACCGAAGAGTTGGCCGATCCGCGGCTCGCCCGGCAGGTCACCCGCTGATCGACCACCATCCGACCCGCCAGGCCGGCACGCCCGGACCTCTCGCGGACCAGGTCGCCGGCAGGACTACCGCGGCACTCCCGTGGACCCCCGCACCATCAACTCGCCCCGCACGGAGGCGATCCCTCCGGGCGGCGGCTCCTCGCGGCCCATGGCGATGCGGCCCGCCCGGGCGCCCGCCTCGGCCAGGGGCAGCCGGACCGTGGTGAGGGACGGCACCGCGTCCACGCTGAAGGGCAGGTCGTCGAAGCCCGCCACCGAGACGTCCTCGGGGATGCGCCGGCCGGACTCGCGCAGGGCGGCGCAGGCGCCGAGGGCGACGGAGTCGTTCGCGGCCACGATCGCCGTCAGGGAGGGGTCGCGGCGCAGCAGCTCCAGCGTGGCCTCGTAGCCGGACTGCCGGTCGTACCGGCCGTACACGGTCCAGCGCGGATCCTCCTCGACGCCGGCCGCCGCCAGGGCCGCGCGGTGGCCCTCCAGACGGTGCCGGGTGGTCGTCCGCTCCTCGGGGCCGGCGATGTACCCGAGGCGCCGGTGGCCGAGGCCGACCAGATGGTCGGTCAGCGCCCGGGCGCCGCCGCGGTTGTCGAACGTGAGCGCGACGGCCGGGGCGTCCGGCGCCGGCGGGCGCCCGCACAGCACCACCCGGGTCCCGGCGTCCGCCAGCTTCCGCAGCTTCGCCGCGACCGCCGTCGCGTGCGGCTCGTCCTCCACGGCCCCGCCGGTCAGCACGACGGCCGCCGCCCGCTGCCGCTGCAGCAGGGTGAGGTAGGTCAGTTCACGCTCCGGCGAGCCGCCCGTGTTGCACACGACCGCCAGGCGTTCCCCGCCCGCGCGCCCGCCCGGCCCGCCGATCTCGCCCTGGATCGCGCTCGCCATGATGCCGAAGAACGGGTCGGCGATGTCGTTGACGAGGATGCCGACGAGATCGGAGGTGGCCGCGGCGAGCGCGCTGGCGGGGCCGTTGAGGACGTAGTCCAGCTCGTCCACCGCCCGCAGCACCCGCTCGCGCGTGGACGCGGCGACCGGGTAGTTGCCGTTCAGCACGCGCGACACCGTCGCGGGGGAGACCTGGGCGCGGGCCGCCACGTCCGCCAGGGTCACCGTCATCTCGTCGTCCTCCGGTCGCGCATGTCGTCGTACGCCCTCGTAGACAGCCAGGCCGCGCTCGCGGTTCCGAGGCGGACCTTCGAGCAGACCTTAAGGCCGGCGACCCCGGTTGTTCGCCCCCTCGAACAACTCGAACGGGACACGGTCTTGTACAGAGCGCCGTGCACAGGCTAGCTTGCCTGCATAGAAAGCGCTTGCTGTACGCGCTCGCCGTACTGCCGGCGCTGTTGCTGAATGGGGGCGCGCGGCGCCCGACGAAGGGGACTGACGTGACACGCAAGACGGTGCGTATCGCCATGAACGGCGTGACCGGGCGCATGGGCTACCGCCAGCACCTCGTCCGGTCGATCCTCGCCCTGCGCGAGCAGGGCGGCCTCGACCTCGGCGACGGCACCGTGCTCTGGCCCGAGCCGGTCCTGCTGGGCCGCCGCGAGCACGCCCTGCGGGAGATCGCCGAGCGGCACGGCCTCGAACACGTCTCCACCGACCTGGACGCCGTCCTCGCCGACCCCACCGTCGACATCTACTTCGACTCCCAGGTCACCTCCGCCCGCGAGGAGGCGATCAGGAAGGCGATCGCGGCCGGCAAGCACGTCTACACCGAGAAGCCCACCGCCACCGGTCTCGACGGCGCCCTCGCACTCGCCCGGCTGGCCCGGGCGAAGGGCGTCAAGCACGGCGTCGTCCAGGACAAACTCTTCCTGCCGGGCCTGCTGAAGCTGAAGCGGCTCGTCGACGGCGGCTTCTTCGGCCGGATCCTCTCCGTCCGCGGCGAGTTCGGCTACTGGGTCTTCGAGGGCGACTGGCAGCCCGCCCAGCGCCCCTCCTGGAACTACCGTTCCGAGGACGGCGGCGGCATCGTCGTCGACATGTTCCCGCACTGGGAGTACGTGCTGCACGAGCTGTTCGGCCGCGTCAGGTCCGTCCAGGCCCTCGCCACCACCCACATCCCGCAGCGCTGGGACGAGAACGGCAAGCCCTACGACGCCACCGCCGACGACGCCGCCTACGGCCTCTTCGAGCTGGAGGGCGGCGTGATCGCCCAGATCAACTCCTCCTGGGCCGTGCGCGTCCACCGCGACGAACTGGTCGAGTTCCAGGTCGACGGCACCGAGGGCTCGGCCGTGGCCGGTCTGCGCAGCTGCCGTGTCCAGCACCGCAGCGCCACCCCCAAGCCGGTGTGGAACCCGGACATCCCGGCCACCGAGGTCTTCCGCGACCAGTGGCAGGAGGTGCCCGACAACGCCGAGTTCGACAACGGCTTCAAGGCCCAGTGGGAGCTGTTCCTCAGGCACGTCCACGCCGACGCCCCGTACCACTGGGACCTGCTCGCCGGCGCCCGCGGCGTGCAGCTCGCCGAACTGGGCCTGCGCTCCTCCGCCGAGGGCCGCCGCATCGACGTACCGGAGATCTCCCTGTGACCATCCAGCTCCCCGCGCCGGACGGCACGCTGCGCACCTACGAGCCGCGCACCGAACCGCTCTCCCCGGCCCCCGGCACGCCCCTCGCCTCCCGCACGGTCTTCTCGGCGGCGCACGTCGTCGCCGACCCGTACGCGGACGTGTCCCCCGACTCGCCCGCCGCCGTGGACTGGGACGCCACCCTCGCCTTCCGCCGCCACCTGTGGTCCCACGGCCTCGGCGTCGCCGAGGCGATGGACACCGCACAGCGCGGCATGGGCCTGGACTGGGCGGGTGCGGCCGAGCTGATCCGGCGCAGCGCGGCGGAGGCGAAGGCCGTCGGCGGCCGCATCGCCTGCGGGGTCGGCACCGACCAGCTCGCCGCCGGCACGCTCGCCGACGTCCGCGCCGCCTACGAGGAACAGCTCGCGGTCGTGGAGGAGGCGGGCGCCCAGGCGATCCTGATGGCCTCCCGCGCCCTGGCGGCCACCGCCACCGGTCCCGAGGACTACCTGGAGCTGTACGGCCACCTCCTGCGCCAGGCCGCCGAACCGGTGGTCCTGCACTGGCTGGGCCCGATGTTCGACCCGGCCCTGGAGGGCTACTGGGGCTCGTCCGGCCTGGACGCGGCCACCGACACCTTCCTGGAGGTCGTCGCCGCGCACCCCGACAAGGTCGACGGCGTCAAGATCTCCCTGCTGGACGCCGGGCGGGAGGTCGACCTGCGGCGGCGGCTGCCGCGGGGCGTGCGCTGCTACACCGGCGACGACTTCCACTACCCCGAGCTGATCGCGGGTGACGACCAGGGCTTCAGCCACGCCCTGCTCGGCATCTTCGACCCGCTGGGGCCGCTGGCGGCCGAGGCGGTACGGGTGCTCGACACCGGGGACGTCGCCGGCTTCCGCGCACTCCTCGACCCGACGGTCGAGCTGTCCCGCCACCTCTTCCAGGCGCCGACCCGCTTCTACAAGACGGGTGTGGTGTTCCTGGCCTGGCTGGCCGGCCACCAGTCGCACTTCACGATGGTCGGCGGCCTCCAGTCGGCCCGTTCCCTGCCGCACTTCGCCCGCGCCTACGAACTCGCCGACGCACTGGGCCTCTTCCCGGACCCGAAGCTGGCGGAGGAGCGGATGAAGAACCTGCTCGCCCTGTACGGAGTGGCCCAGTGAGCACCGGACTCGAACGCTTCTCCGTCAACCAGATGACGGTGAAGCAGCTGTCGATGCCCGAGCTGGCCGACGCCTGCGGCGAGCTGGGCATCACGCACGTGGGCCTGTGGCGCGAGCCCGTCCAGGAGTACGGCGTGGAGGCCACCGCCAAGCTGGTCCGGGACGCGGGCCTGACGGTGACCACCCTGTGCCGCGGCGGCTTCTTCACGGCGCTCGGCCCGGACGAGCGCGCGGCGGCCCTCGCCGACAACCGGCGCGCGATCGACGAGGCGGCCGCGCTCGGCACGGACACCCTGGTCCTGGTCTCGGGCGGCCTGCCGCCCGGCAGCAGGGACCTGGGCGCGGCCCGGGAGCGCGTCGCCGACGCCCTGGCCGCCCTGGCCCCCTACGCCGAGGACCACGGGGTACGCCTCGCCATCGAGCCCCTGCACCCCATGTACGCGTCCGACCGCTGCGTGGTCTCCACCCTCGCCCAGGCCCTGGACCTCGCCGAAGGCTTCCCCGCGCACCAGGTCGGGGTGGCCGTGGACACGTACCACGTCTGGTGGGACGACCAGGCGCCCGCCCAGATCGCCCGCGCGGGGGCGGCCGGCCGCATCCACACCTTCCAGCTCGCCGACTGGACCACCCCGCTCCCCGAGGGCGTCCTCAACGGCCGCGGCCAGCTCGGCGACGGCTCGGTCGACCTGCGCGAGTGGAAGGGGTACGTGGAGGCGGCCGGCTACCGGGGCCCGATCGAGGTGGAGCTCTTCAACGAGAGCCTGTGGGCCCGGCCCGGCCGGGAGGTGCTGGCGGAGACGGCGGAGCGGTTCGTGGCACACGTGATCCGCTGAGCGCGCAGAAAAGTCGTCCGCCGGTGCAACCCTTTCCGCGCCCGCCGTGTCGTATCTGTCGTCGGAACCACGGGGGACCCGGGGGGGGTTCGGGGTTCCGGCAGGAGGGGAAAGCCGAGGGGGCGTCTCCGGACTCTTCGGTCCGCAGGCGCCCCCTCGAACGTACCGCCCGCCGCCGGCCCGGCTTCCTGACGGGCGGCCGGGCTTCCTGACGGAGAAGACGTCACCGCAGCAGTCGACGCCGAGGAACACCGTCGCCGTCGTGGCGGATCCCCGCCTCCCTCACAGGGCGCCGACCTCCCCGGCCGTCGGGTACGACTCCTGCGCACCCCGTTTCGTCACGGCCGCCGCGCCCACCCGGGCCGCGTAGGCCGCCGCCTCGGCGAGCGTGGCGCCCGCGCCCAGCCGCCAGGCCAGCGCGGCGGTGAACGCGTCACCGGCGCCGGTGGTGTCCACCGCGTCCACCTTCACCGACGGCACCCGGGCCGTCCCCGAGCCGTCGCACACCAGCGCCCCCCGCGCGCCCAGCGTCACCACCACCGAGCGCGGGCCGGCGGCCAGCAGCAGCCGCGCCCAGTCGGCGGGTTCCCCGCTCGTGCGGGCACCGCCGAGGAGCACCCGCGCCTCGTGCTCGTTCACGATCAGGGGGTCACAGGCCGCCAGCACCTCGGCGGGCAGCTCCCGCGGCGGCGACGGGTTCAGCACGAAGCGGCTGCCCGGCGCCAGGTTCCGGACCACCTCCACGACCGTCTCCAGCGGGATCTCCAGCTGCGCCGACACCACCCGGGAGGCGTGCAGCAGGCGCGCGGCCGCCCGGACGTCCGCGGGCGTCAGCCGGGAGTTGGCGCCCGGCGACACCACGATGCTGTTGTCGCCCCCGGGGTCGACGGTGATGAGCGCGACTCCCGTCGGGGCGCCGCCCACCAGCACGCCCGCCGTGTCGACCCCGGCCGTGCGCAGGGAGTCGAGCAGCAGCCGGCCGTGACCGTCGTCGCCGACGCGCGCCAGCAGGGCCGTACGCGCGTCCAGCCGGGCGGCGGCGACCGCCTGGTTGGCACCCTTGCCGCCCGGGTGCACCGCCAGGTCACCACCGAGCACCGTCTCGCCGGCGGCCGGCCGCCGCTCGACGCCGATCACCAGATCGGCGTTGGCCGATCCCACGACCAGCAGGTCGTAGTCGTACATCAGTTGACTCATTTCACGAGATCGGGCCGGTCGGCGACGCGGGCCCCGCACGCCTCCGCCACGCGTGGTCTCCCGGCGCTCTGTCCACGAGTGAGGAGGAGGCTAGTACGCCTGGCTTCCGCGGCCCACGTCCCTCCACGTCTGCCACGCGGCGAGCCGCCCATCGGCTGCCCTTTCGTGAGACGTGATCGACGAGCCGGGCCCGCCCACCTCGCCCGTGCTCGTTGTCACACCGCACCGGTACCGTCGGATCATGGCTGACCAGGCGGACAACACCACCGGTGAACGGCGGCTCGCCGTACTCGAAGGCGTGCTGGAGCGGATCACGTACGCCAACGAGGAGAACGGCTACACGGTCGCCCGGGTCGACACCGGACGAGGCGCCGGGGACCTCCTCACGGTCGTCGGTGCGCTGCTCGGTGCCCAGGTGGGGGAGTCCCTGCGCATGGAGGGCCGCTGGGGTTCCCACCCGCAGTACGGCAAGCAGTTCCACGTCGAGAACTACACGACCGTGCTGCCCGCCACCGTCCAGGGCATCCGGCGTTACCTGGGATCCGGCCTGGTCAAGGGCATCGGGCCGGTCTTCGCCGACCGCATCACCCAGCACTTCGGGATCGACACCCTCACGATCATCGAGGAGGAGCCCAAGCGCCTGATCGAGGTGCCGGGGCTGGGTCCGAAGCGCACCAGGAAGATCGCCGAGGCCTGGGAGGAGCAGAAGGCGATCAAGGAGGTCATGCTCTTCCTGCAGACCGTCGAGGTGTCGACGTCGATCGCCGTGCGGATCTACAAGAAGTACGGCGACGCGTCGATCGCGGTCGTGAAGGAGCAGCCCTACCGGCTCGCCGCCGACGTCTGGGGCATCGGGTTCCTCACCGCCGACAAGATCGCCCGGTCCGTCGGCATCCCCCACGACAGCCCGGAGCGCGTGAAGGCCGGCCTCCAGTACGCGCTGTCCCAGTCCGCCGACCAGGGGCACTGCTTCCTGCCCGAGGAGCGGCTGATCGCCGACGCCGTCAAGCTGCTCCAGGTCGACACCGGGCTCGTCATCGAGTGCCTCGCCGAACTGGGCCGGGCCCCGGAGGAGGGAGCCGATCCGGGGGTCGTACGGGAGAAGGTGCCCGGCCCCGACGGCGGCGAGGAGACCGTCAGCGCCGTGTACCTGGTCCCCTTCCACCGCGCCGAACTCTCGCTCTCCGCCCAGCTGCTGCGGCTGCTGCGGACCGACCAGGACCGGATGCCGGGGTTCCGGGACGTGGACTGGGGCAAGGCGCTCGGCTGGCTGAAGTCCCGTACCGGAGCCGACCTGGCGCCCGAGCAGGAGGCCGCGGTCAGGCTCGCGCTCACGGAGAAGGTCGCCGTCCTCACCGGCGGGCCGGGGTGCGGGAAGTCGTTCACCGTGCGCTCGATCGTGGAACTGGCCCGGGCCCGGCGCGCCAAGGTGCTGCTGGCCGCCCCGACCGGCCGGGCGGCCAAGCGGCTGGCGGAGCTGACCGGCGCGGAGGCGTCCACCGTGCACCGGCTGCTGGAGCTGAAGCCGGGCGGGGACGCCGCCTACGACCGGGACCGGCCGCTGGACGCCGACCTGGTGGTCGTGGACGAGGCGTCCATGCTGGACCTGCTGCTCGCCAACAAGCTCGTCAAGGCCGTACCCCCGGGGGCGCACCTGCTGTTCGTCGGTGACGTGGACCAGTTGCCGAGCGTCGGGGCCGGCGAGGTCCTCCGGGACCTGCTCGCCGACGGGAGCCCCGTCCCGGCCGTCCGGCTCACCCAGGTCTTCCGGCAGGCCCAGCAGTCCGGCGTGGTCACCAACGCGCACCGCATCAACGCCGGGCGGCACCCGCTGACCGACGGGCTGAAGGACTTCTTCCTCTTCGTCGAGGACGACACGGAGGCCGCGGGCCGGCTCACCGTCGACGTGGCCGCGCGGCGCATTCCGGCCAAGTTCGGACTGGATCCGCGCCGGGACGTACAGGTCCTCGCGCCCATGCACCGGGGCCCGGCCGGCGCGGGCGCGCTCAACGGGCTGCTCCAGCAGGCCATCACGCCCGGGCGGCCGGACGTGCCGGAGAAGCGGTTCGGCGGCCGGGTCTTCCGCGTCGGCGACAAGGTCACCCAGATTCGTAACAATTACGAGAAAGGGAACAATGGTGTCTTCAACGGCACCGTGGGCGTCGTCACCTCACTGGACCCGGTCGAGCAGCGCCTGACGGTCCTGACGGACGAGGACGAGGAGGTTCCGTACGAGTTCGACGAGCTGGACGAACTGGCTCACGCCTACGCGGTGACCATCCACCGCTCCCAGGGAAGCGAATATCCCGCCGTGGTGATTCCGGTCACCACCGGGGCGTGGATGATGCTCCAGCGGAACCTGCTGTACACGGCGGTCACCCGGGCCCGGCAACTGGTCGTCCTGGTCGGTTCGCGCAGGGCGATCGGCCAGGCGGTGCGCACGGTGTCGGCCGGACGGCGCTGTACGGCCCTCGACTACCGCCTCGGCGCGAAAAATGATCGATCAAATGAGTCATGAAGGTCACAGAGCCCTTCCAGATGCCCCTCCGAGGGGGCAGGATGAGCAGGTTGGCGGCACTGAGTGCCGCCAATAGGCCCAATGGTCGACCCCGAGTGCACTCTCCTGAGCCAAATGGGGGATGGTAGAGACAGTCAGGGCACCTCGAAGATGAGGCACTACGTCGGTGAGGGAAGACGTGAGCGACAACTCTGTAGTACTGCGGTACGGCGACGGCGAGTACACCTACCCGGTGGTCGACAGCACTGTCGGCGACAAGGGCTTCGACATCGGGAAGCTCCGCGCCCAGACCGGTCTGGTGACTCTGGACAGCGGTTACGGCAACACGGCCGCCTATAAATCCGCGATCACCTACCTCGACGGCGAGGCGGGCATCCTCCGCTACCGCGGCTACCCCATCGAGCAGCTGGCCGAGCGCTCCACCTTCCTCGAGGTGGCGTACCTGCTGATCAACGGCGAGCTGCCGACCGTCGACGAGCTCTCCACGTTCAAGAACGACATCACGCGGCACACCCTGCTGCACGAGGACGTCAAGAACTTCTACAGGGGCTTCCCGCGCGACGCCCACCCGATGGCCATGCTGTCCTCGGTCGTGTCGGCGCTGTCCACCTTCTACCAGGACAGCCACAACCCGTTCGACGAGACGCAGCGCAACCTCTCCACGATCCGGCTGCTCGCCAAGCTCCCGACGATCGCGGCGTACGCGTACAAGAAGTCGATCGGCCACCCGTTCGTCTACCCGCGCAACGACCTCGGTTACGTCGAGAACTTCCTGCGCATGACCTTCTCGGTGCCGGCCCAGGAGTTCGAGCTGGACCCGGTCGTCGTGGCCGCCCTGGACAAGCTGCTGATCCTGCACGCCGACCACGAGCAGAACTGTTCGACCTCCACGGTCCGCCTGGTCGGCTCCTCGCAGGCGAACATGTTCGCGTCGATCTCGGCCGGCATCAGCGCCCTGTGGGGCCCGCTGCACGGCGGCGCCAACCAGTCCGTCCTGGAGATGCTCGAGGGCATCCGCGACTCCGGCTCCGACGTCGACACCTTCATCCGCAAGGTGAAGAACAAGGAGGACGGCGTCCGCCTGATGGGCTTCGGCCACCGGGTCTACAAGAACTTCGACCCGCGCGCCAAGATCATCAAGGCCGCCGCGCACGACGTCCTCTCCGCGCTGGGCAAGGAGGACGAGCTCCTCGACATCGCCCTGAAGCTGGAGGAGCACGCGCTGTCCGACGACTACTTCGTCGAGCGCAAGCTCTACCCGAACGTCGACTTCTACACCGGTCTGATCTACCGGGCCATGGGCTTCCCGACCGAGATGTTCACGGTCCTGTTCGCCCTCGGCCGGCTGCCGGGCTGGATCGCCCAGTGGACCGAGATGATCAAGGAGCCGGGGTCCCGTATCGGCCGCCCGCGCCAGATCTACACGGGTGTGGTCGAGCGCGACTTCGTCCCGGTCGAGGAGCGCTGAGCCCACCGGACGCGAGGGCCTGTCCGTCCGGACGGGCCCTGAACCGGTGACAGCACGGCTGGAGAAGCAGAAGGCGCCCTGAGCCGCCGGTCCCCCCACGGGCCGACGACCAGGGCGCCTTCCCATGTCCCGGTGCGGATTCCCCCCACGGGATCCGGCCGGGCGCTCGGAGAAGACAGCGCCTGAATCGCTGTCCGAGCATGACGAGCGCGAACTCGCCGTACTCCAGTGATGCGGTGCGATCTGCCGGGACAGCGCACGCTGGGAGGGCCGCTCAAAGCTTCCCGGTGTACGTGCCCCGGCAACGCTCTCCCAGGCTCTCACCTGAATGCGAGCCGGGAGGTACCCCCATCTGGAGAAGTCCCCCAAGACATCCCCAGAGGTCAGTCAGCGCCCCCCAAGACGCTGGTCTGACATCGCCAACTTAGACCGTCGAAGCCCTTCGATGGTTACGTTCGCATCACTGTGATCTGCGTCTCTTGCATATGTCCCTTAGGTGCGCAAGAGCCCCGATACAGCAATCGGGGCTCAAGCGTAAGGAAGATGCGCGAGCCTTGTGAAGAGCTTATGTGAGGCTCGCGCCGGACTCCAGGGGGACTCCCGTATCGGTCCGGGCGATCAGGTCCGGCTCACCGGAAGGCGCGCAGCCGCAGGCTGTTGGTCACCACGAACACCGAGGAGAAGGCCATCGCCGCGCCCGCGATCATCGGGTTGAGCAGACCGGCCGCGGCCAGCGGCAGCGCGGCGACGTTGTAGCCGAAGGCCCACACGAGGTTTCCCTTGATGGTGGCCAGGGTGCGCCGGGCCAGCCGGATCGCGTCCGCGGCCACCCGCAGGTCCCCGCGCACCAGTGTCAGATCGCCGGCCTCGATCGCCGCGTCGGTGCCGGTGCCCATGGCCAGACCCAGGTCGGCGGTGGCGAGCGCGGCGGCGTCGTTCACCCCGTCGCCCACCATCGCCACGGACCGCCCCTCGCGCTGGAGCCGCCGTACGACGTCCACCTTGTCCTCGGGCAGCACCTCGGCGTACACGTGCCCGGCGTCGATGCCGACGCTCTTCGCGACCGCCTCGGCCACCGTCCGGTTGTCCCCGGTGAGCAGTACCGGCGTCAGCCCCAGCGCCCGCAGACCGCGGACCGCCTCGGCGCTCGTCTCCTTGACCGCGTCGGCGACGGCGAGGACCCCGCGGGGCCGCCCGTCCCAGCCGGCCACGACGGCCGTACGGCCCTGCTGCTCGGCCTCCCGCGCGGCGCGGGCCAACTCCTGCGGGAGCTCGTCGTACAGGCGCCCCACGGCCACCTCGCGGCCGTCCACGCGTCCGCGCGCGCCCCGGCCGGGCACGTTCTCGAAGTGCTCGACCGCCGGCAGGGCTCCGGCGCGCTCCTCGGCGCCGACGGCGATGGCACGGGCCACCGGGTGCTCCGACGCGTGCTCCAGGGCTCCGGCGAGCCGCAGCAGCTCCTTCTCGTCCTCGCCGTCGGCGGCGTACACCTCCTGGAGGGTCATCCGGCCGGTGGTGACCGTGCCGGTCTTGTCCAGGACGACCGTGTCGACGCGCCGGGTGGACTCCAGCACCTCGGGGCCCTTGATCAGGATGCCGAGCTGGGCGCCGCGCCCGGTGCCCACCATCAGCGCGGTCGGGGTGGCGAGGCCGAGCGCGCAGGGGCAGGCGATGATCAGGACGGCGACGGTGGCCGTGAAGGCGGCGGCCGTGTCACCGGTCACGCCCAGCCACACGCCGAAGGTGCCGAGCGCGATGAGGATGACGACGGGGACGAAGACGGCGGAGATCCGGTCGGCGAGCCGCTGCACCTCGGCCTTGCCGTTCTGCGCGTCCTCCACCAGCTTCGCCATCCGGGCGAGCTGGGTGTCCGCGCCCACCCGGGTGGCCGCCACGACCAGCCGGCCGCCCGCGTTGACCGTGGCCCCGGTGACCCGGTCGCCCGGACCGACGTCCACCGGCACCGACTCGCCGGTCAGCATGGACGCGTCCACCGCGGAGACGCCCTCCACGACCGTGCCGTCGGTGGCGATCTTCTCGCCGGGCCGTACGACGAACCGGTCGCCGACGGCCAGGTCCGCCACCGGCACCCGCACCTCGCGGCCGTCCCGCAGCACCGCCACGTCCTTGGCGCCCAGCTCCATGAGCGCCTTCAGGGCGGCCCCGGCGCGCCGCTTGGAGCGGGCCTCCAGGTAGCGGCCGAGCAGGATCAGCGCGACGACGCCGGCGGCGACCTCCAGGTAGATGGTGGACGCGCCGTCCATGCGGGAGACGGTGAAGCGGAACTCGTCGTGCATGCCGGCCATGCCGGCGTCCCCGAAGAACAGTGCCCACAGCGACCAGCCGAAGGCGGCCAGCGTGCCGACCGAGACCAGGGTGTCCATGGTGGCGGCGCCGTGCCGGAGGTTGGTCCAGGCGGCCCGGTGGAAGGGGGCGCCGCCCCAGACGACGACGGGCGCGGCGAGGGTGAGCGAGAGCCACTGCCAGTTGTCGAACTGGAGGGCGGGGATCATCGCGAGCAGGACCACGGGGGCGGCGAGCAGCGCGGAGACGAGCAGGCGGTGGCGCAGGGCGCCGAGTTCGGTATCCGCCTCGGCGGTTTCCGGTGCCGTCCCGGGCGCGGGCTCCGGCGGCGCGGGTTCCTCGGCGGTGTAGCCGGTCCGCTCCACGGTGGCGATCAGGTCGGCGACCCGGACGCCGTCGGCGTAGCTGACCCTGGCCTTCTCGGTGGCGAAGTTGACGGTGGCGCTCACGCCTTCCATCCGGTTGAGCTTCTTCTCCACCCGGGCGGCGCAGGAGGCACAGGTCATCCCGCCGATGAGCAGCTCGACCTCGGCGTTCTCCGCTATCGCGGTACCTGTTTCTGCGGTGGTGCTGGTCATGTCCGGACTCCAGACATCGGACCGGGCCGTACGGATCCAGTATCAGCTGGTCGGCACGGCCCGGCGGGGAAAGGGGGAGCTTTCTCAGGCCTTGCCGGCCAGCTCGAAGCCGGCCTCGTCGACGGCGGCGCGCACGGCCTCGTCGTCCAGCGGGTTCTCGGAGACGACGGTCACCTCGCCGGTCGACGCGACGGCCTTCACCGAGCTGACGCCGGCGATCCGGGAGATCTCACCGGACACGGAGCCCTCGCAGTGGCCGCAGCTCATGCCCGTCACCTGGTAGACGGTGGTGACGGAGCCCGGGGTGTCGGTCTGGGCGGTCATGTCGTTACTCCTCGTCGAGGCGTGTGGGGCGGAAGGGGCCCGCGGAGGAACCCCACGTTCGAAGACTATACCCCTAGGGGGTATTTCACCAACGTGCTGCCCCCGTGTTCGGTGCACGGTTCACCACATCCGGGCCGTCCATGCGGCGGCGCGCCGGGGAGTGGGCCACGGGCGGGGTGGCGGCGGTCCCGGTCGGGCGCGGCCGGGGTGGCGGCGGTTCCGGTCAGGTGCGGCCGGGGTGCGGCCGGGGTGGTGGCGGTTGCGGTCAGGTGCGGCCGGGGTGGCGGCGGTCCGGGTCGGGTGTGGGACGGCGTGTTCCTGCTCTCCCGCGTCAAGGAGGAGTACGACCGCACGGGCGACCACGACAGGGCCGTGCGCCACGGGCTCCGGCGCACCGGCGGGCTGATCACCGCGGCGGCGGTCATCCCCGCGGTGGTGATGGTCGCCATCGGCACCTCCCGGGTGACCAACACCAGGATGCTGGGCCTCGGCATCGCCCTCGCGGTGCTGATGGACGCGATGGTGGTCCGCAGCCTCCTGGTCCCGGCCGTCATGCGCCTCACCGGGCGCGCCACCTGGTGGGCCCCGGCCCCGCTGCGGCGCTTCCGCCAGCGGTTCGGGACGAGCGAGGGCGAGCAGGGTACGCCCCGGGAGCAGGCGGGCGACGGCACGGCCGGCCACGAGGAACCGGCACTGGCCGCTCACCCCGGCGGCTCCCGGAGCGTCTAGCCTGCGCGCAGGTTTCCGGAAGGAGCGCGCATGCGAGCCATGGTCTTCGAGCGGTACGGCGAACCCGCCGAGGTACGTGAAGTCCCCGACCCCCGCCCGGCCCCCCACGGAGTGGTCGTCCGGGTCGAGGCGACCGGCCTGTGCCGGAGCGACTGGCACGGCTGGATGGGCCACGACCCCGACATCTCCCTGCCGCACGTCCCCGGTCACGAACTCGCCGGTGTGGTGGAGGAGGTGGGCGCCCGGGTCACCGGGTGGCGGCCCGGCGACCGGGTCACCGTGCCGTTCGTCTGCGCCTGCGGCCACTGCGCGTCCTGCGCCGCGGGTGACCAGCAGGTGTGCGAACGGCAGACCCAGCCCGGCTTCCACCACTGGGGTTCCTTCGCCGAGTTCGTGGCGCTCGACCACGCCGACGTCAACCTCGTCGCCCTCCCGGACGACATGCCGTACGCCACCGCCGCCGCCCTCGGCTGCCGGTTCGCCACCGCCTTCCGCGCGGTGGTGCAGCAGGGCCGGGTGGCGGCCGGGGAGTGGGTGGCGGTGCACGGCTGCGGCGGGGTCGGCCTGTCGGCCGTGATGATCGCGGCGGCCGCGGGGGCCCGGGTGGTCGCCGTCGACGTGTCACCGCGCGCCCTGGAGCTGGCACGGACCTTCGGCGCCGCCGCGTGCCTGGACGCCACCGGCGTGTCCGACCCGGCCGCCGCCGTCCGCGAACTGACCGGCGGCGGCGCCCACCTCTCGCTCGACGCCCTCGGCTCGCCCGCCACCTGCGCGGCCTCCGTCGACTGTCTGCGCCGCCGGGGCCGGCACGTCCAGGTCGGCCTGCTGCCCTCCGCCGACGGCACCACGCCGGTGCCGCTGGCCCGCGCGATCGCCCTGGAGCTGGAGCTCCTCGGCAGCCACGGCATGGCCGCCCACGCCTACCCCGCCATGCTCGACCTGGTCGGCGCCGGCGTCCTGCGCCCCGACCTGCTGGTGACCCGCACGATCACCCTGGACGAGGCTCCGGCGGCGCTCGCGGCGATGGACACGGCGCCGGGCGCGGGCGTCACGGTCATCGAACCCCGCGGCTGACGCCCGCCACCGCCGGCCCTCCGGCCGCCCCGCCCCGGTCAGGACCAGCCGTCTCTGCGGCCGCGGTTGCCGGGGCGGGAGGCGACCCAGGCGCGGACGGTGTCGGCGTACCAGTAGGGCTTGCCGCCCTCCACGTGATCGGGCGGGGGCAGCAGCCCGTGCTTGCGGTAGGACCGCACGGTGTCGGGCTGCACCCGGATGTGTGCCGCGATCTCCTTGTAGGACCACAGCCGCCGATCGCTCATGAGCCGCACCTCCCTGCGCGCACCTCGGCGGCGACCGGAACGGCCGCCGGGGGGACCGGGCACTGCGCTGACGTCGCTGTGTCGCCGACGTTGCCGACGTTGCCGACGTCGCTGACGTCACCAAGCCTGTGCCCACTGGGCGACGCAGAGTGACCAACGGTCGGCCCCTGTTGACCGGGTGTGACCGATGAGCCGCGTACACGCAACATCTGAGACAAGAAGGGGGTATTTGTGACACGGCTGCCGCGTGGGGTGCCGCCCCGCCCCTTCTGCGGAGAGAACTGGTCCGAATGTCCGGACAAAACATTGACAGCGCTCGGAGTACCGGACTAGAAAGCCGGGGAGAGCCATGACGAAGGGAAGCCGATGGCCCACGACCTCATCACCATGGGGCGGATCGGAGTGGACCTCTACCCGCTCCAGACCGGTGTCCCGCTCGCCCAGGTGTCGTCCTTCGGCAAGTTCCTCGGCGGGTCCGCGGCCAACGTCGCGGTCGCCGCGGCCCGGCTCGGCCGGCACACGGCCGTGATCACCCGCACCGGTGACGACCCGTTCGGCGCCTACCTGCACGAGGCGCTGCGCGGCTTCGGCGTCGACGACCGCTGGGTGACCCCCGTCCCCGGACTGCCGACCCCGATCACCTTCTGCGAGGTCTTCCCGCCGGACGACTTCCCGCTCTACTTCTACCGCCGGCCCAAGGCCCCCGACCTGGAGATCGACGCCCACGAACTGGACCTGGACGCCATCCGCGAGGCCCGGATCTTCTGGGTCACCGGCACCGGACTGAGCGAGGAGCCGAGCCGTACGGCGACCCTCGCGGCCCTCGCCCACCGGGCCGGGGCGGGCACGACGGTCTTCGACCTCGACTGGCGCCCCATGTTCTGGTCCGACCCGGACGCCGCCCGCCCCTTCTACGCCGAGGCCCTGCGCCACACCACCGTCGCCGTCGGCAACCTGGACGAGGTGGAGGTCGCCACCGGGCTGCGCGAGCCGCACGCCGCCGCCCGCGCCCTGCTGGACGCCGGGGTGGAACTGGCCGTCGTCAAGCAGGGACCCAAGGGGGTGCTCGCCGTCGACCGGAAGGGCGAGACGGCTCAGGTGCCGCCCCTGCCCGTCACCGTCCTCAACGGACTCGGTGCCGGCGACGCCTTCGGCGGCTCCCTCTGCCACGGCCTGCTCGCCGGGTGGGACCTGGAGACGGTCATGCGGCACGCCAACGCGGCCGGCGCCATCGTCGCCTCCCGTCTGGAATGCTCCTCCGCCATGCCGACCGCCGACGAGGTCGCCTCCGCACTCGACGCCGGAGCGGTGCGGTGAGGGCCGGCCGGGTCACCGGGACCCACCGGCACGGCGGCGACGGCGTCCGCCGGCCCCGCGTCGACGTCGCCGAACTGGTCCGGGTCCGCACCCACCACCCCGAGGCGATCGCCGAGGCCGCCGTCCGCCGGGCCCGCAGGCCGCTGCTCAACGAGAACGGGCGGCTGATGATCGTCGCCGCCGACCACCCGGCCCGCGGCGCCCTCGGCGTCGGCGACCGCAAGCTCGCCATGGCCAACCGCGCCGACCTGCTCGAACGCCTCTGCCTCGCGCTGTCCCGGCCCGGCGTCGACGGCGTCCTCGCCACCGCCGACATCCTGGACGACCTGCTCCTGCTCGGCGCCCTGGACCACAAGGTGGTCATGGGCTCGATGAACCGCGGCGGACTGCAGGGCGCGAGCTTCGAACTCGACGACCGGTTCACCGGCCACCGCCCCGAAGACATCGAACGCCTGGGCTTCGACGCGGGCAAGCTCCTGCTGCGCGTCGACTACGCCGACCCCGGCTCGCTGACCACGCTGGAGTCCACCGCCCGCGCCATCGACGCCATGGCCGCGCGCCGGCTGCCAGTCTTCGTCGAACCGTTCATCAGCCGCCGCACCGCCGACGGCACGGTGCGCAACGACCTGTCCGCCGAGGCGGTCACCCGGTCCATCGCCATCGCCTCCGGCCTCGGCGGCTCCTCCGCCTACACCTGGCTGAAGGTGCCGGTCACCGAGAACCCCGACGACATGGCCCGGGTCATGGAGACCTCCACGCTGCCCGCCGTGCTGCTCGGCGGGGACATCGGCGACTCCCCCGAGGGCCAGGTGGCCGCCTACGAGAAGTGGCGCGGCGCACTCCAACTGCCCACCGTGCGCGGCCTGGTGGTCGGCCGCTCGCTGCTGTACCCGGCGGACGGCGACGTGGCCGCCGCCGTGGACACCGCCGTAGGACTGCTGTGAGGGCCGCATGACCAGCACCGACCTGCACCTGCCCCGGGGCGCCACCGCCAACGCCCACTACGCCGTCGACATCGGCCCCGAGTTGGCCGGCTGGACACACAGCAGCCTGCGGGTGGTCGAGTTGGCGCCCGGTGGCGACCATACGTTCACCACCGGGGACGGTGAGTGGATCGTGCTTCCGCTGGAAGGCGGATGTACCGTACAAATTGAGTCCGGGCCGACAGAGAAGGACGAGTTCCAACTCCTGGGCCGGGCCAGCGTGTTCAGCGGAGTCTCCGACTTCGTGTACGCGCCCCGGGACGCCCGGGTCACGATCGCCTCCGGCGCGGGAGGCCGCTTCGCCCTGGCAGGAGCGAAGTGCGAGCGACGACTCCCCGCCCGCTACGGCCCCGCGCCGGAGGTCCCCGTCGAGGAGCGCGGCAGCGGCACCTGCGCCCGCCGCGTGCGCAACTTCGCCTCCGCCGACTCCTTCGACTGCGACAGGCTGATCGCGGTGGAGGTGGTCACCCCCGGCGGCAACTGGTCCTCGTACCCGCCGCACAAGCACGACGAGCACCGGCCGGGCGAGGAGTCCGTGCTGGAGGAGATCTACTACTTCGAGATCGACGGCCCGAAGGGGCTCGGCTACCAGCGGGTGTTCCCCTCCCGCGCGGGCGGGGCCGACGTCCTCGCCGAGGTCCGCTCCGGCGACGCCGTCCTCGTCCCCGACGGCTGGCACGGCCCGTCCATCGCCCAGCCCGGGCACGACATGTACTACCTGAACGTCATGGCGGGCCCGGGCGGGACCCGGGAGTGGCGCATCTGCTTCCACCCGGACCACACCGAGACCACAGGGGGGTACCGATGACGATCCGGCTGACCGTCGCCCAGGCGCTCGTCCGCTTCCTCACCGTCCAGTACACCGAGCGGGACGGCGAGCGGCAGCGGCTGATCGGTGCCACCTGGGGCATCTTCGGCCACGGCAACGTCGCCGGGATCGGCCAGGCGCTGGTCGAGTACGCGGACACCATGCCGTACCACCAGGGACGCAACGAGCAGTCCATGGTGCACGCGGCCGTCGGCTACGCCCGCCAGTCCAACCGCCTGTCCACGCACGCGGTGACGACGTCGATCGGCCCCGGCGCCACCAACCTCGTCACCGGCGCCGCCCTCGCGACCGTCAACCACCTGCCGGTGCTGCTGCTGCCCGGCGACGTCTTCGCCACCCGCCCGGCCGACCCGGTCCTCCAGCAGCTGGAGGTGCCGTACGCGGGCGATGTGTCGGTCAACGACACCCTGCGCCCGGTGTCGAAGTACTTCGACCGCGTCATCCGCCCCGAACAGCTGATCCCGAGCGCGCTGCAGGCCGTGCGGGTGCTCACCGACCCCGTGGAGACCGGCGCGGTCACGCTCGCCCTGCCGCAGGACGTGCAGGCGGAGGCGTACGACTGGCCGGAGGAGTTCTTCGCCGAGCGGGTGTGGACCGTGCGCCGGCCCGGCGCCGACCCGACCGAGCTGGCCGAGGCCGTGACGGCGATCCGGGCCGCCCGCAGGCCCCTCGTGATCGCGGGCGGCGGAGTCCACCACAGCCGCGCGGAGGAGGCGCTCGCGGAGTTCGCCTCGGCGACCCGCATCCCGGTCGCCTCCACGCAGGCCGGCAAGGGCTCCCTGCGCCACGACCACCCGCAGGACGTCGGCGGGATCGGCCACACCGGCACCGGGACCGCCGACGAGCTGGCCCGCACCGCGGACCTGGTCATCGGCGTCGGCACCCGGTACACCGACTTCACCACCGCCTCCGGCACCCTGTTCGAGAACCCGGCCGTCCGCTTCCTCAACCTCAACATCGCGCCCTTCGACGGCCACAAGCTGGCCGGGCTCCCGCTGATCGCCGACGCCCGCAGCGGACTCGGCGAGCTGACCGAGGCCCTGGTCGTGCACGGGCACACCGTCGACGACTCCTACGCCGGCGCGTACACCGAGGGCAAGGAGCGCTGGGAGTGGCGCGTCGACGCCTGCTTCGAGGCCGGGGAGCCCACCGCACGGCCGACCCAGCCGCAGGTCATCGGTGCCCTGGACGCGCTGGTGGACGCGTCGGACATCATCGTCAACGCGGCCGGCTCCCTCCCCGGCGACCTGCACAAGCTGTGGCGGGCGCGGTCCCGCGACCAGTACCACCTGGAGTACGGCTACTCCTGCATGGGCTACGAGATCCCGGCCGCCCTCGGCGTGAAGCTCGCCGCGCCGGAGCGGAACGTGTGGGCGCTGGTCGGCGACGGCACGTACCTGATGATGCCGACGGAGATCGTGACCGCCGTGCAGGAGGGCATCGCGATCAAGATCCTGCTGGTGCAGAACCACGGGTACGCCTCGATCGGCGGCCTGTCGGAGTCCGTCGGCGGCGAGCGGTTCGGCACCGCCTACCGCTACCCCGCCGAGGACGGCACCTTCACCGGCGCCCCGCTGCCCGTCGACCTCGCCGCCAACGCGGCCAGCCTCGGCATGCGGGTGCTGCGGGCGACGACCGTCGGGGAGCTGCGCGCCGCGCTCGCGGAGGCCCGGGCCGCCGACACTCCCACATGTGTCTACGTGGAGACCGAAACGTCCGACACTGTGTCGGGCGCGCCTCCGGCGCAGGCCTGGTGGGATGTTCCTGTGGCCGAGACCGCGACCCGACCGTCGGCGGTCAAGGCACGTGAGCTGTACGAACGGCACGTCTCGACCCGACGCCGCCATCTGTGAGAAGGAGTCTCTGGGCATGACGAAGATCGTCAACCACTGGATCGGCGGCAAGACCGTCGAAGGCGCGTCGGGCACGTACGGGCCGGTCACGGACCCGGCGACGGGCGCGGTCACCACGAAGGTCGCGTTCGCGTCGGTCGAGGAGGTGGACGCGGCGGTGGCCGCGGCCAAGGACGCCTTCGCGACCTGGGGCCAGTCCTCGCTGGCCCAGCGGACGTCGATCCTGTTCAAGTTCCGCGCGCTGCTGGACGCCCGCCGCGACGAGATCGCCGAGCTGATCACCGCCGAGCACGGCAAGGTGCACTCGGACGCCCTCGGCGAGGTCGCGCGCGGCATGGAGATCGTCGACCTCGCGTGCGGGATCAGCGTCCAGCTGAAGGGCGAGCTGTCCACGCAGGTCGCCAGCCGGGTCGACGTGGCCGCGATCCGCCAGCCGCTCGGTGTCGTCGCGGGCATCACGCCGTTCAACTTCCCGGCGATGGTCCCGATGTGGATGTTCCCGATCGCCATCGCGTGCGGCAACACCTTCGTGCTGAAGCCGAGCGAGAAGGACCCGTCGGCGTCGGTCCGCATCGCCGAGCTGCTCGCCGAGGCCGGGCTGCCCGACGGCGTCTTCAACGTCGTCCACGGTGACAAGGTCGCCGTCGACCGGCTGCTGGAGCACCCGGACGTCAAGGCCGTCTCCTTCGTCGGCTCGACCCCGATCGCCCGCCACATCCACACCACCGCCTCCGCCCACGGCAAGCGCGTCCAGGCCCTCGGCGGTGCCAAGAACCACATGCTGGTCCTGCCCGACGCGGACCTGGACGCGGCGGCCGACGCGGCGGTGAGCGCGGCCTACGGCTCCGCGGGCGAGCGCTGCATGGCCATCTCCGCGGTCGTGGCCGTGGGCGCCGTCGGCGACACGCTGGTGGAGAAGATCCGCGAGCGTGCCGAGAAGATCAAGATCGGTCCGGGCGACGACCCGGCCTCCGAGATGGGCCCGCTGATCACCGCCGCCCACCGCGACAAGGTGGCGTCGTACGTGGAGGGCGCCGCCGCCGAGGGCGCCGAGGTCGTGCTCGACGGCACGGGTTACACCGTGGAGGGCTACGAGGACGGCCACTGGATCGGCATCTCGCTGCTGGACAAGGTGCCGACGACCGCCAAGGCGTACCAGGACGAGATCTTCGGCCCGGTGCTGTGCGTGCTGCGCGTCGACACCTACGAGGAGGGCGTGGCGCTCATCAACGCCTCGCCGTTCGGCAACGGCACCGCGATCTTCACCCGGGACGGCGGGGCCGCGCGCCGCTTCCAGCTGGAGATCGAGGCCGGCATGGTCGGCGTGAACGTGCCGATCCCGGTGCCGGTGGGCTACCACTCCTTCGGCGGCTGGAAGGACTCGCTCTTCGGCGACCACCACATCTACGGCAACGACGGCACGCACTTCTACACCCGCGGCAAGGTCGTCACCACCCGCTGGCCCGACCCGGCCGACGCGCCGGCCGGGGTGGACCTGGGCTTCCCGCGCAACCACTGAGGCGAGTCAGCCACCGCTGAGCCACCGCCGATCCGGCACCGCGCCGGACGGCACGGTGCCCCGCCCTCCGCGCCGGAGGGCGGGGCACCGGTGTCCGTCAGCCCTGCCGCTCCTTGTACATCCCGGAGAGGTCGGCGACGCGTCCGGCCGGCGGGGCCTTGACGTCGACCGACTCGCCGAACTTCTCGAAGTCCATGCTGATGGTCATGACGCCCAGCTTCTGCTTCAGCCGGACCGGCAGGTCGTCGGAGCCGACCCACACGTCCATGATGATCGACTTCACCCCGGTCGCCGTGCCCATGGGGCTGTCCTCGCCGTAGACGTCCTTGAACCGGCCCATGTGGTCCTGGTCGATCACGGCGCGGTAGTGCGTGGTGCGCTGTCCGTTCACGGTCTGCGCGCCGAGGTTCTCGACGTTGTCGGCGTACTTCAGGCCCCTCATGGAGGCGGAGGGGCTGCCGTTGTCCCCGGAGACGGCCCGGGCGCCCTTCTTGCCGAACACGGCGGCGCCGTCGACCTTGATCCAGTCCTTGCCCTCGTACGGGCCGGAGCGGAAGGTGTCCACGTCGTAGTAGTAGGCACCGTCGACGAAGAGGACCCGTGTGGTGGGGGAGTGGTTCACGGCCTGCATCTTCGCGGCCTCGGTGTCCATCTCGACGTCGAAGGCGTAGCCGTCGCCCCAGGAATAGGTGCCGTCCATGGCGATCGGACCGCTGGTGCCGGTGTCCGTCGTCATGTGCACCTCGGCGGAGCCGAGCGCCTCGGTCCGGTCCGTCGCCCGGGCCAGCGCCGCCATCGCCGTGTTCGCCTTGTCGACCGCCTTCACGGCGGTCTTCGCGCTCTCCGTGCCGCACCCGGAGGCCGCCACCAGCGCCGCCGCGGTGAACCCCACCCAGGCGGCCGTGTGCCGCTTCGTCATGTTCCCCACCCCAAGAGCTGTGTGCCTGCTGTGCGGGCGCACTCTAGCCGGTGGCGCTGACATGACCGCGACCGGTCGGGGCGTCCGGATACCGGACGGCTGACATTTTTTTGCAACGTCTGCTGCGGTTCTCGTTTCGGGCGGACGAAACGGGTGGTGAAGGGGTTGCTCAGCTGTCGCCTTTGAAAGCAAGGTCACATCCAGGATGAGCTTGATGGATGCACCTATAGAGCGTCACAGCCTGGGAAAGTGATGCTCCGTACGGCGAAGCGGAAGTACGGATTCCGAAGGTAAACGGCCATTGACGTGGCGGTTTTCGTCGGGGTTCTCTATGCAGCGCCGGGAGCGGACGAGATGAACGTATGACGATCCGCCGGAGGCGATAGCGCTCCCGACCCTCACCCTCAGCCGCTCACGATCGGAACCGCCGCATGACCGACACGCTCCAAAAGTCCGTGGTAGAGACCCCGACAGCCGCCGTACCGGGGCTGAAGCGTTCCATCGGTGTCGTCGGCGGCACTCTGCTGACGCTGTCCTGCGTCACGCCCGCCTCCACGCTCTTCGTGGTCGTCCCCGATCTGTTCGGCTCCCTCGGCACCGCCACCGCCCTGACGATCGCCATCGGCTCCCTCCTCTGTATCGCCGTGGCGTTCTGCTACTCCGAGCTGGGCACCCTCATCCCCAGCGCCGGCGGCGAGTACGCCATGGTCTCGACGATGGCCGGACGGCTGGCGGGCTGGCTGGTCTTCGTGCTGTCCCTGCTGGTCGTGATGATCGTCCCGCCGGTGATCGCGATGGGCACCGCCGACTACCTGGCCCCGATCGTCCACCTCGACCCCTCCATGACCGGCGCCGGCGTGATGCTGCTCGCCACCCTCGCCGGCCTGCTCGACCTGCGCGCCAACGCCTGGATCACCGGTGTCTTCCTGGTCCTGGAGGTCATCGCCGCCGGAGTCGTCGCCCTGCTGGGCTTCACGCACAGCCAGCGCGGGGTGGGCAGCCTGGTCTCCCTGGAGGTGGCCGGCACCGACGGCCACGCGGACACCGTGACCGCCATGCTGATCGTCTCCGGGCTCGCCATCGCGCTCTTCGTCACCCAGGGCTTCTCGACCGCCGTCTACCTCTCCGAGGAGCTGGAGAACCCGCGCCGCAACGTCGCCCGCACGGTCCTCGCCACCCTCGCCATCTCCACCGTGGTCATCCTGGTGCCGGTCACCGCCATCACCCTGGGCGCCGGCGACCTCACCGAGCTGACCGGCGGCGACATCAGCTCCATGGTCACCGCCTGGTCCAACTCCGCGGTCGGCACCTTCGTCAGCCTCTGCGTGGCCCTGGCGATCATCAACGCGGGCATCGTCATGGTCATCCAGAACTCCCGCGTCCTGTTCGCCTCGGCCCGCGACAAGGCCTGGCCCGGCCCGGTCAACACCCTCTTCGGCAAGCTCGGCCGGTTCGGCTCCCCCTGGGTGGCCACCCTCGCGGTCGGCGTCCCCGGCGCGGTGCTCTGCTTCGTCAACCTGGACACCCTCTACGGCGTCACCGGCGTCTCGGTGACCGGCATGTACCTGCTGGTCGCGGTCGCCGCGCTGCTCGCCCGCCGCGGCTCCCACGGGCACACGCCGGCCTGGCGGATGCCGCTGTGGCCCGTGGTGCCGGTCGTGCTCATCGCCGTCCTGGCGTACATCCTGACCCAGCAGGAGACCGCCTACCTGCTGTGGACCGGCGGCATCACCGCCGTCGCCACCCTCTACTGGGCCCTGTACCTGCGCCCGCGGCAGGACACCCGCTGGCTGGTGTCGATCCCGGAGGACGCGCGGGTCGCGGAGGGCACGCCGGTCATCCCGGCGCAGGCGGCGCCCGCCGCGGACGCCCCGGCCGCCGGCGAGGCCCGGCCCTGATCCGCGGCCGGGGTGGACCCCCCGTCACCCCCGGCCCGCAGGCCGCCGCCCCCGTCACCCACTGCCAGGTGGGGTGCCGGGGGCGGCGGCGTGACCGGTGCCCCGCCGGTCCGGACCGTCCCGCGGATCCCCGGGCCGCCGGCGCCCCCGGGCCCCGGGGGCGCCGCGGGGGGGCCCCCACCCCGTGACGCCCACCCCCCCCGCACCACCCCACGGCGGGGCCCCCGGGGGGCGCGCC
>NZ_JBEYCX010000009.1:0-289449 GCF_040632975.1 Streptomyces sp. NPDC013455
CGGCCGGGCGTCGCCACGACGACCTCCGCGCCGCCGCGCAGCGCACTCGTCTGCCGGCCGATCGACACGCCGCCCACCACGGTGGCGAGCCGCAGGCCCAGGGCCCGGGCGTACGGGGTGAGCGCGTCGGTGACCTGCTGGGCCAGTTCCCGGGTGGGTACGAGGACGAGGGCGAGCGGCTGCCGGGGCTGGGCCCGCTGCCCCTCCAGCCGGGCCAGCACCGGCAGCCCGAAGGCGAGCGTCTTGCCCGAGCCCGTACGGCCCCGGCCCAGGACGTCACGGCCCGCCAGCGCGTTCGGCAGCGTCGCCGCCTGGATCGGGAAGGGCGCGGTGACGCCTTCGGCGCCGAGAGCGGCCGACAGCCGGGCCGGCATGTCCAGTTCGGCGAACGACTCCACCGCGGGCAGCGGCTCGGTCAGGGTGACCGGCGGCGCGAACTCCTGCCGCCGCGCGGCGGGGCGTGCGCCCTGGACAGGCTTTCGCCCGGTGCCCTGACGGAAACCCTGGCGGTCCGAGCCCTGTCCGCGGGCGCGGCTGCCGGGAGCGGCGCCGGTGGAACGGGGGGACTTCCGGTCCGCGCGGGAGCCACCGGATGTGCCGGGGGTGCGACGCGTGCGGTTCATGAGGAACCTTCCTCGATGCGGCGTATCGAGGAATTGCGTCCAGCGGTGCCTACCGCGCGCGAATTCGCAAGAATGAGCCGGAGAAAAATGTGTACAGCCGGCCCGCTCGGTGGGGAGGCCGGAGTCGTCCGCGGTCTCCGGTGAATCCGGGGAGCGGGTGAACGCATGAGGCTGGGGCCCGCATCCCGAGAGAGCGGGCCCCAGCCACATGATGCGCGAGCCGGTGGCTCGCGACGATTTCGCGTCAGCGTCAGGCGGGAACGATGTTCTCGGCCTGCGGGCCCTTCTGGCCCTGCGTGACGTCGAAGGTCACCTTCTGGCCTTCCTGAAGCTCGCGGAAGCCGGAGGTGGCGATGTTCGAGTAGTGGGCGAACACGTCAGCGCCGCCGCCGTCCTGCTCGATGAAGCCGAAGCCCTTTTCCGCGTTGAACCACTTCACGGTGCCAGATGCCATATTGAATCTCCCTTGGGGGGCAGTGCCGGTCTCCGCACCTTGCGGAGCCGAGTCGCCGCGATGATCACCCCTCCGGAAAGATCCGGAAAGCTCTGCAAAGAAAAATTCTCTGGCAACCAAAACTGCAACTGCTATCACGCTAACACAGGTGGGTCGGCACGGGCCATGCGTTTTGGTGGTCGACAGAATTTCCCGTCCTGCCACATCCAGTAATTCTGTACCGGCTGCATCAGATTTTCGGGTGTCCGGGCAGCCCGCACCCGCGCGGCCCGGCCCGGTGGACTGCTTAGGCCAGGTCCGGATCAGGCCAGTCGGGATCGCTGACACGGCCTCGGGCGGTGGGAGAACCTGCTGGTCACGCGAACGACGCAGCATCGGAGGGGTTCCAGCGTGAAGCGCGAAATCATCGTGGTCGGCGGTGGCACGGCAGGTCTGATCGCCGCCATCACCCTTACTCGTACGTGTCCTGAGACGGACGTCACCGTCATCCGCTCGGCCGCGCTGGGCACCATCATGGTCGGCGAGGGCACCTTCGCGAACACGCCCACCTACCTGCACGACGTCCTCGGGATACCGCAGGACGACTTCTACGCGAAGGTCAACCCCGTCTGGAAGCTCGGTGTCCGGTTCCACTGGGGCCCGCGCCCGTACTTCGACTATCCCTTCAACGAGCAGTTCGACAACCAGATCCTGCCGGCCCGCCACAAGCCGTGGGGCTACTACCACCTGGACGAGTACGAGGGCGGCTCGCTGCCGGCCGCCGTCACCGGCCGGGCCCCGGCGAAGAACTTCGGTTACCACATCGAGAACCAGCCGTTCGTCGCCTACCTGGAGCAGCACTTCGAGAGCCTCGGCGGGAAGCTCCTCGACGCCAAGGTGGCGGCTGTCGAGACCGGCGAGGCCGGCGTCGAGTGCCTGGTCCTGGACTCGGGTGAGCGGTACACGGCGGACTTCTTCGTGGACGCGTCCGGATTCCGCGCGGAGCTGATCCACAAGGCGCTCGGTGAGCCGTTCGTCAGCATGCGCGACCACCTGTTCTGCGACAAGGCGGTCGTCGGCGGCTGGACGCGCGAGGACGAGCCGATCCAGCCGTACACGACGATGGACACGATGGACGCCGGCTGGTGCTGGCGCATCGACCACGAGAACGTCATCAACCGCGGGTACGTCTACAGCAGCGCGCACATCAGCGCCGACGACGCGGCCGCGGAGCTGGTGCGCAAGAACCCGAAGATCGACCCGAGCAGCCTGCGGGTCGTGCCGTTCGAGGCGCGGCACGTCCGCCGGCCGTGGGTGAAGAACGTCGCCGCCATCGGCAACGCCTGCGGCTTCGTCGAGCCGCTCGAAGCGACGAACATCCAGGTCATCTGCATGCACGCGGAGCGGCTCGCGCGGGCACTGAACGCCGGCGGCCTGAACGACCCCGACATCGCGCAGGACTACAACGAGGCCGTCCAGCTCCAGTGGGAGGACATCCGGGACTTCCTCGCCCTGCACTACCGCTTCAACACCCGCCTGGACACGCCGTTCTGGCGGATGGCGGTCCGGGAGACCCCGCTGGGCGGTCTGGAGGAGTACGTCAAGCTCTACCAGGAGGGCGGCCCCGCCCTGTTCGCGGACGCGGCCGGCCGGCCGGGGAGCATGTTCGGCTACGACGGCCACCTCGCCGTGCTGCTGGGCCTGCGGGCGCCGTGGGAGGACGGCGGCATCCGCTGACCGGTTCTTCGTCCCGCCCGTCGCCGTGTGTACGGCGGCGGGCGTCGTCAGGTCCGCTCAACGAAGAGGCATCATGATCGACCACTCCCTCGTCTCCCGGCACTACGAGTCCTTCAGCGAAGGGCCACGGCTGCGGAAGTCACGCGTCCGCCGTCTCGAGTACGACACCACCCTGCACGTCCTGGACGGGCACCTCTCCCCGCGGTCCGCCGTGCTGGAGCTGGGAGCCGGCCACGGGGCCTACTCCTTCCGCCTCGCGCGGCAGGGCCACCGCGTCACGGCCACCGACCTCGTCGACGTCAACGTCGACGCGATGCGGGCCCTGGCGAAGGAGGAGGAGGGGCTCGACTCGGTCGACATCCGCCGGGCCGACGCCACGAGCCTCGACGACTTCACCGACGGCGCGTACGACGCGGTGCTGTGCCTCGGCCCGTTCTACCACCTGCGGACGCGTGCGCTGCGCCGCCGCTGCCTGCTGGAGTGCCGGCGGGTGGTGCGCGACGGCGGCACCGTCGCCGTGTCGTACATCAACCGGGTCTTCGCCGTGAACTACCTGCTCAGGAACGGCAAGCCGCTCACGGCCGACCAGTACGCGTCGCTGACGGACCCGGACGACCAGCGCGTGGACTACCCGGACGAGTTCTTCAACGTCACGCACTTCTCCACGCAGGAGGCCGTCGAGGCGGAGCTGCGGGCCGCCGGCCTGGAGATCGTGGAGCACGCCGGCACGGACGGGGCCTGCGGCTTCTTCCCGGAGACCCTGGAGGAACTCGACGAGCGCGCCTACCTGGAGTACCGGGCCTACCACCTGGCGACCTGCTCGCAGCCCTCGCAGCGGGGCGCCAGCAGTCACTGCCTCGTCGTCGCGCGGAAGATCTGACCCACGCCGTTCCCAGCGCCCTGCCAGCGTCCTGCCAGCGCCCGCCCGGCACCCGCCGGGCGGGCGCCGGCGCGTCACGCCGCGGCCGTCGCCGCCACCCCGGACACGATCCGTTCGGCGTCCTCGCCGTGGAAGGTGTTGATGCCGACCCGCCGCCGGCCCCAGGCGTCGCACCGCGCGTATCCCAGTCCGATGCCGAACACGCCGGGTACGGCGTCGTGGCCCGCGTCCAGGACACGGCACGCGTCGTCGACCCGGACCGTGCGGTCGCCCGTCGGTATCCGTTCCCCCCACCGGTCGAAGAGCGGCACCGCCCGGGTGCGGTACCCCAGGGCGTGGACCACCAGGCCCGCCTCGGCGAGAGCCGATCGCGCGCCGGCGGAGGCGGTGTGGCGGAGCGTGAGCCGGGGCTCGCGGCCCCGGAGCGCCCGCAGGCACAGCTCGCGCGGTCCGGAACGCAGTCCGTGGAAGCGGTTGATCACGCCGGACTCCGGACAGGTCTCCAGCCGGCCGGCGAGCTCCGGTGGCACGGAGCCGGCCTCGGCCGGATCGGTGTAGGACAGCGCGAGGTCGCGGTGGACGAGGACCAGGCCGCCCGGAGGTATCGCGTCACCGAACCGGTCGAGCAGCAGTCCGGCGGCGGCGAAACCGCTGTGCGAGCCGCCGAGGAGGGCGATCCTGCCGCCCGCCCGGAGCACCCGCGCGGCCTCGTCGAGCCGCCCGGACATCAGCTCCGCCGAGCCGATCACCCGGCCCGGCGGAATGCCGTACGCCTCGGACACCTCCCGGGTGTCCTCGTAGCCGCCGGTCGCGAGCACGACCGACTCGGACGTGACGAGCGCGGCCCCGGACCGGTCCACGCTCGTCCAGGAGCCGTCGCGGTTGCGGCGGACCGCCCGGACGTCCGCCCCGTAGCGGAACCCGTGCGGAAGGACGTCCTCCACCGCCCGCGAGAGATCGTTCACGAACTCGCCGACCAGGGGGAGCGGAACCTGGCGGTCGTGGCGCTCCCGCAGCAGCCGGCCGGCCCGGCCGCGCAGCGCCGCGGCGAAGGTCCCGTCGGGGCGGACACCCGCCAGGAAGTCCCCGCCGACGGAGTTGGCGTCGATCAGGAAGGGGAAGCGCAGGCCGTCCAGGGCCGTGGGACTCGGTGACCGGTCGAGGAATTCCACCCCGCCGGCCAGCAGCCGCGGCAGCGCGTCCCGGCGGTCCGCCGCGAGGGCGAGTCCCAGGGCGGCCGGGCCGCATCCGATCACTTGGCAAAGCACCCCGCTCACCGCGCACCTCGGCTTCCTTGGCATGTCGACGACTTCCGGGTCACGTGTCTCTACCGGACGGCTGCGGGCCGGGGGGCGTCCGGCGCGCCGCTGGACAGCCGCACCTCGACGGGGTGCGGCAGGGCGAGCAGTTCGACGAGGGCGGAACCCTCCACCGCGGCGCGGAAGTACCGCTCGGTGTCGGCGGACGGGAGGCCGGCCGGTCCCTCGACGGCGCAGTCCACCGTCTGGAAGCCGACCGCGGCCGAGGGATCGACCAGCATCAGCCCGCGCAGGTCCAGCAGCCCGTGCGCGTGGACGGTCCACTCCCCGGTGCTTCCGGTGGCGGCCGTCTGGGCGCGCGCGGCGAGCGAGGCCAGCTCGGCGGCGAGGGCGAGGACGACGTACTCCTGCGGATTGGGTGCCCAGTCCACACCGGCGAACTGCTTGGCCTCGTCGACGCGCAGGGGCAGGTCGCTGCCGCTGTGGTCGAGGCCGGCGGACTCGAACTGGGTGCCGCTGATCCACGTCACCCGGCGGCGGACCGTGCGTTCCCCACCGGCGCCGGCGGGGCTCGGCGCGGGGGTGCAGGCGAGTTCCCGCCCGTCGTGGCGGAAGCGCAGCTCGGTGTCGTCCTTGACCGTGCGGTGGTTGGGGCTGCGGTCCAGGATCTGCCGGGTCACCTCCTCGATCAGCGCGGCGTCCGCGTCGGACCGGGTGCTGATGTCGTAGCCGAGCCGGCGTACCCGGGCGGTGGGCAGGAAGTCCGCCTCGCCCGGCAGCACGTCCGCGGAGATCACCATGTCGATGCCGTCGAAGGTGATGCCCCGGGCGCTGCCGCCCGCGATGGCCGTCTTGAGCGAGCACACGCCCACGGCGGCGAGCGCGAGATCGAGCGGTGTGTGCTCGCGCGCCGGGGAGCCGGCCCGGTCGCCCGGTGAGCCCCCCTGCCACCCGTCGGCGAGATCGAGCTCGAAGCGGCGCGCGGACTTCACCCGCCCGAGGATCGCCGGACGCGTCCACGCGCGCAGTCCCCGTCCCGGCCGGAAGCGTGCGGCGGCGTGGTAGTGGAACTGCGCCTCCCGGGCGTCGTCACGGATCTCGTTGACGAACTCGCTGGAACTGGCGACGTTGAAACCGTTTCGCATGTCTGTCCTAGATCGATTCGAGGGCCTGGGCGATGTCCGCGATGAGGTCTTCGGTGCGCTCCACGCCCGCGGAGTAGCGGACCAGCCCCGGCCGGATCCCGATGGACGCGCGCTGCGCGGCCGTCAGCGAGCAGTGGGAGGTGTTGAACGGCAGGCTGACCAGCGACTCCACGCCGCCGAGGCTGGTGGCCACGTACGGGATCTCCAGGGCGGCGCAGAACTTCAGGGCGCCGGTGTCCCCGCCCGCCACCTCGAAGCCGACCATCCCGCCGTATCCGCCGCTTCCGCCGTTCCCGCCGCGGACGTCGTCCCTCAGGTGCGGGTGCGGGTAGTGGTCCAGCGACGGGTGGTGGACGGCCAGGACCTTCTCGTGGCCGTCGAGGAAGGCGGCCAGCGCGGTGGCGTTGTCGTTGTGCGCCCGCATGCGCAGGGCCAGCGTCTTCAGGCCGCGTTCCAGGAGGTAGCAGGCGAGCGGCTCCATGGTGCCGCCGAAGCGGAGCGCCTGTGCCCAGATCCGGTCGACGAACTTCCTGCTGCCGGCCACCACGCCGGCCGTCACGTCGCTGTGGCCGTTGAGGTACTTGGTGGCGCTGTGCACGACGATGTCCGCGCCCAGGTCCAGCGGCCGCAGGTTCACCGGCGACAGGAAGGTGTTGTCGACCACCAGCAGGGCGTCGTGCCTCTTGGCGATCTCGGCGATGGCCCGCAGCCGGGGCGCCTTGAGCAGCGGATTGGTCAGGCTCTCGAAGAAGAGGAGCTGGGTCTCGGGCCGGATGGCCGCCTCGATGGCGGCCAGGTCGGTGGAGTCCACGAAGGTGACCTCGCGGCCCGCCGACGGCATGTCCTCGCGCATGAGGTTGTAGGTGCCGCCGTAGACGTCGTACGCCGTGACGATGTGGCTGCCGTTGTTGGTCAGCGCGTAGATCGTGCTGGCGATCGCGCTCATGCCGGACGAGGTGACCACGGCGCTCTCGGCCCCTTCGAGCGCGGCGGCCTTCTCCTGCACCGACCACTGCGAAGGATTGCCGTACCGGGTGTAGATGGGCACGTCACGGGTGGCGCCCCGCTCGAACGCCGCGTAGCTCAGGTCGTCCAGGAGGAAGGTGCTGGTCTGGAAGACGGGCGTGCCGACCGCGCCGGTCACCGGGTCCTCGTACGTTCCGCCGTGCACGGCGACGGTCGCCGCCCCGAGGGAGGGGTCGACGGCCCGGTGGTGGACGGAGCGCGGGCCGGGATTGCGGCGCCGCTTGAGGTCGTTGAGCCACTGCGCGTCGTCCTCGAGTCCGGCCCGGAAGCCGACTGCTGTCCGGTCTTGCTCGCTCACGGTTCTCCTCATGTGGTCTGGAGTGCGAAATCTCGGGGGAGGGGCGCCGGTGCCCCGGACCTGTGCCGCGCCACGGCGCCGGCCATCCGCCGGACGATCCGGGTGAGGATCGGCTCGGTGGTGGCGAAGTTGAGGCGTACGAAACCCCGGCCGGGCGCACCGCAGCTGCCGCCGTCCACGGTGGTGACGCCCGCCTCGCGGCGGAAGAACTCCGCCAGGTCGTCACCGGGCAGGGCCAGTTCCCGGCAGTCCAGCCAGCCCAGGTACGTGCCCTCGGGCGGCAGGTAGCCGGCTCCGGGCAGGTGCTCGCGGAGCAGGTCCCGCAGCAGGTGCCGGTTGCGGTCGAGGCGGGCGCGCACGCCGTCCAGCCAGGGCTCGCCGTCCCGGTACGCCGCGGTGCCGGCCACCACCCCGAGGATGGACGTGCCGTCGGTGGCCAGCCGGCCGAGCTCCGCCCAGCGCGCGCGGTCGGCGTCGTTGGTGAGCACCATCTGGGCGCACTTCAGGCCGGCGATGTTCCACGCCTTGGAGGCGGACACGGCGGTGAGGGTGTGCCGCGCGGCGGCGGCGGAGGTCGAGGCGTAGGGCACGTGGCGGTGGCCCGGGTGAACGAGCGGGGCGTGCACCTCGTCGGCGAAGACCCGTCCGCCGTGCCGCTCGACCACGTCGCCGATGGCGGTCAGTTCCGCGGTGTCCAGCACCCTGCCCAGCGGGTTGTGCGGATTGCACAGCACCAGCAGGTGTCCGCCCGCGCGGTACGCCCGGTCCAGGGCGTCGAGGTCGTAGACGTACCTGCTGCCCGACCGCACCAGTTCCACCGGGATGACCCCGCGGCCGAGCAGGCCGGGGACGGTGAGGAACGGCGTGAACGTGGGGACGGGGACGATGACGGGTGAGCCGGGCCGGGAGAAGTGCTCGACGGCCACGTGGAAGGCGCGGATGACGTCGGGGAGCAGCCGTACGTCGTCCGGCGCGACGTCCCACCCGTGGGCGCGGCGCTGCCAGTCGGCGCACGCCTCGCTCAGTCCGGCCGCAAGCCCGGGAGGCAGGTAGCCGAGGAGGTTCCTGCGGAGCGCTTCGCTCAGTGCCGTGATGACCGGGGGTGCCGTGCCGTAGTCCATCTCGGCGGCGCACGCGCCGAGCAGGCCGGGCCCGGACCCGGTCCACTTCAGGTGTCCCGCCTCCCGCAGCGCCCGCGCGGTGATGTCGTCGCCGCTCATCGGGTGCGCGGGGGGCGGCCCGCGGGATCGGTCCGGACGGAGGCGGGGGGCCGTCCGGCGGCCAGCAGGGCGTCGACCACCATGGCCTGGTAGGCGGGCGGTCCGCAGACGTACGTGGTGGGCGCGTCCATCGCGGTGACGACGTCCCGTACGGTGCCGGCGTCGAGCCTGCCCTCCGTGCCGGTCAGCCGCAGGTCGAGGCGCATGCGCCCCCGGTGGGCGCGCTCCAGCTCCTCCAGTGCGCCGACGAACGGGGTGGTGTCGCGGTGGCGTCCGGAGTAGTGCAGGCGGACCTTGCGGTCCGAGGAGGCCAGGGCGTACTTGCACAGGGAGTACAGCGGTGTGATGCCGAGCCCGGCCGCGAAGAGCAGGATCTCGCTGTCGGACTCGTCGAGGGTGAACTGCCCGGTCGGCGGGAGGGCCTCCAGCGTCATCCCCGGTACGGCCTTCTCGTACAGCCAGTTCGACCCGGGCCCGCCGGGCGCGGCCTTGACCGTCACCGCGAGGCGGGGGTCGGAGACCGGGCAGGTGGAGATGGAGTACGAGCGCATCACGGGCCGGTCGGCGCCGACGGGGAGCCGCAGGGTGAGGAACTGCCCCGCGCGGTAGTCGAGGAGCCGGGCGGCGCTGCCCGGTGCGGGCTCCAGTACGAAGGTCTTGACGTCCCGTCCCTCTTCGACGATGCGGTCGATGCTGACGTGGACGAGTGGAACGCCGGCTGGTCGGTTCATGGACGGGTTTCCTTCATCGGGATACGGATCTGTGCCTGCGGCGGCCCGCGCACCGCCGGGACGTGCGCGCAGACGTCCCGGCGGTGCCGTGCGGACCGGACGGTTCAGGCAGCGCTGCGCGCACCGACCAGGTCTTCGGCGCGGCGCGCGCCGGGCGAGGGGGCGGCGGCGTCCGGTGCCGTGGCGGGCTCCTGGGCGGCCGGCGGACGCTTGGCGGCCCATGCCCGCCGGGCGTCCTCCTCCTGCCCCGGCTTGAAGTGCAGCCGGTAGAGCGGCAGTGCCAGCGCCGTCGTCAGGACGGCGATCAGGACCAGGATCGAGAACAGCTCCTTGCCGATGAGGCCGAGCGAGAGCCCGATGTTGATGAAGATGAGGATCATCAGCCCCCGGGCGTTCATCAGGCCGCCCATCGCGACGGACTCGCCCCAGCCCCACCTGAAGGAGCGCAGGACGGTCAGCGAGGACAGGAACTTGGAGGCGAAGCCGGCGGCGAAGAGCACGGCCAGCGTCCAGACGTAGGTGCCGCTGGATGCGCCCGTGAGGTCGGTGTTCAGCCCCGAGAAGGCGAAGAAGACCGGCAGGAACAGGCAGCGCACGGCCTGCATCAGGCGCGTGTTCAGCAGCGCGGCGAAGCCGGGGACGCGCGGCAGCGCGACGCCGCAGACGAAGCCGCCGAAGACCGAGTAGATGCCGATGTAGTCGGTGAACCACCCGGCCGCGAGGACCGTCCCGAGCAGGGCCGCGAAGAGACCGTCGCCGATCTCCCCCTCGCGCACCGCCTTCTCCATGGAGGCGCGGAACAGCCGCGGCAGCACGGCGAAGGCGACGCCCAGGAACAGCACGGCGGGGACGATGGTGCGCCAGGAGGCGAGCAGACTGCCGTGCACGAACAGCGCGCTCACCACCGCCAGGATGCACCAGGCCGCCGCGTCGTCGATGGCCGCCGCGCGGACCGCGACACCGCCGAAGTCGGTGTGCATCATGCGCCGTTCCTGCAGCACCCGGGCGAGCATCGGGAACGCCGTCAGGGACAGCGCGCCGCCGACGAACAGCATGAACAGCGGCAGGCCGACGCGGGAGGGCCGGTAGTCGTCCGCGATGTACCAGGCGGCCGCGGCCCCGACGAGCAGCGGGACGACGACACCGGCGGCCGACAGCACCACGGGCAGCGCCTTGTCCCTGCGGCTGCCCGGGTGGTACTCGTGCTCCAGCCCGACGAGGAACATGTACAGGCACAGCCCGACCATGGCGATCACGTACAGCGTCGGCTTCACCGAGGCCGAGAAGACGTAGCCGCTGAAGTCCGGCGCCAGCGCGCCGAGCACGGTGGGCCCCAGGACGATGCCCGAGAGCATTTCGCCGACCACGGCCGGCTGCCCGACCCGGGTGGCGAGGCGCCCGAACATCCGGGCGGCCAGCACGATGACGCACAGGGCCGCGGTCACCGCGAGGAGAAGTTGCATTTTGGGGTCGTGCATCGGTCCGACGACCTCCGCCCTTTCGTTCAGATGACGCGGGTATCGGCTCGGGACGGCCTCGGCCGCGCCGGCTCAGCGGCTGACGGTGCCCTCTTCCAGGCGGCGCACCATGCGGCGCGTCGTCTCCAGCGGGGTCTCGCCGAGCGACGGCTCGGTGAATCCGCCGCGCTCGTTGATCCCGGCGACCTTGGCGTTCCACTCCTCGTGGCCGCGGAAGGCGATCGACTCCCCGGGCGAGTAGGCCGGCCACTTGCGGTACTGGTTGGCGGCGGAGCCCGGCTCGCCGCGGACCAGGACGGGGTCGAGGTACAGGCCCTCGTTCGCGACGAGCGTGGACGTGGCGATGTACCCGATGTCCAGGCCGCAGCGCCGCTTGGGCGAGGTGTTGGCCTCGGAGCAGTGCAGGATGTTCGGGTGGTGGATGGAGACGTCGCCCGGCTGGAGTTCGATGTCCACGACGCCGGCCTTCTCCGTCCAGTCCCGGACGATCTCCTCGCGGGTCTGGGAGTACAGCATGTTGGCGACGTCGGTGCGCACCGTCGGCGCGTGGATGGGCAGTTCATGGCTGCCGGGGATGATCCGCAGGCAGCCGTTCTCCGTGGTGGACTCGTCGATCGCCGCCCACACGGTCAGCGCCTCCATGGGCTTGAGCTTCCAGTAGGCGCCGTCCTGGTGCCACAGCACGGGGCGGCCGTCATGCGGCGGCTTGCAGACGTAGTGCGAGGTGAAACACGCCAGGTCGGGGCCGAGGATCAGCTCCGCGATGTCCACCAGGCGCTCGTCGGTGACCAGGCGTACCCAGAAGGCGTCGTTGCGCATGAGCGGGTGGTGGTACTCCTCCGGCCGCAGATGCGGGTAGCGGCGGCCGAGCCACTCGACGTGCTCACGCGCTTCGGCGATGAGGTCCTGGTCGAGGACGTTGCGCAGGATCGCGAAGCCGTTCTTCTCGTACTCGTTGAGGACGGCGGCGGTGTCGATGTCGGACATGGGAAAACCCCCACTGGTGTGCATGCGTGAGAACCGTGAGAACGGCGAGAACCGTGAGAACCGTGAGATCGGCGAGAACCGTGAGAACCGTGAGAACGGGGTGAAGAGACCGGGTGGTGGCGGGCCGCCGGCCCGTCACTGCCAGCCGGTGGTGTCCTGGACGGTGGCCGGGGCGGGGGACTGCCAGCCGGTGGTGGCGTCCAGGGCCTGGGTCCGGGTGGTGGGACGGGTGGTGTCCTGGGCGGTGGCGGCGGTGGCGGTGGTGGCGAGTGCGGCGCAGGAGGCGACGAGGATCGCGGCGAGGGCCTTGGCGGTGCGGCGGCGTGCGACGGACATGGCTACTCCTGTGGTGCGTCGTGCGGTGGTCCCTCGGGGCCGGCAGCGCCCGCCGGCCGGGCCCGGCGCGGGTGTGCGCAGCGGTGCCCTCTTTCCGGTGGGGCAGCTGGTGTGTGACTGCCGTGTAACCCCGTGAGCAGCACTTTTGTCGACCGGACCGGGCGCTGTCACCGTTCTGCGCTGTCCTGATCCGGCGGTGTCATAAGCAGTCCACCCCCGAGCCGGAATGCGCCCCCGAACGGGCGGAGGCCGGGTCGCGCCGAGGTGGTCCCCCGGCACGACCCGGCCTCGCATCCGGCTCGGCGACGTCGTCTAGGTGGCGTCGTCCATGGTGATCCATCCGCGCAGCGCGGCCTGCGCCCCGGCCTGGAAGCGGCTGCGGGCGTCCATCTTGTCCATCAGGTCGGCGGCGATGCGGCGGACGGTGCGGGAGGAGACGCCGACGCGTTTGGCGATGTTCTCGTCCGTGTGCCCCTTGGCGAGCAGCTTCAGCACCTCGGCCTCCGCCGCGGTCAGCCCCCGGTCGTCGCGCTCCTGCGCCTTGTCGGAGCCCAGCGGCGTGGCGCGTTCCCACGTCGACTCGAAGAGCCCGCACAGCGCCGCGAGGATCCCCTCGCCGCGCAGCACCACGGCGCCCATGGAGCTGTCGTCGCGCGTGACGGGGACGAGAGCCGTCGACCGGTCCATGATCAGCATCCGGATCGGGAGCGACGGCACCGTGCGGACCTGGCCGCCCTGCTCCGCCAGCCAGTTGGCGTAGGCCACCGTGGGCGGATTGTTGCGGAGGCTGTCCAGGTACAGGGTGCGCATCCTGACGCCGCGCCGGAGCAGTTCGGCGTCCTGGGGCTTCGCGGCTTCCATGTTCGCCGCCGTCTGGGCGCCGTCCGGGGTGAAGGCGAGTACCTCCTCCTTGACCTCCGCGCACAGGAGGCGAATACGGTCCCGTATCTCGTCGAGGTGGTAAAGCCGTTCTATCTCCCCGTTTCCATTGTCCTGTACCCGGGAGAACTCCGCGATGATCTTCTCGGCCGCGTATTTCGCGTCTTCCAGCTGTTGCTGGGCGGCGGCGAGTTCTGCCTGGCGTTCGGCCAGGAGCACTTTCATTCCGATCTGCGGCGAGACGGCGTGCATCCGGTTGGGGTCGTCGGCCGCGGGGCGAACGAGTGCCAGTTCGCTGAGCCGGTCGAGCTCGGCTCTCAGATCGGCTTCCGAGAGGCCGGTGAGCTCTCTGATCCGGTCGAATCCCTCACTGGGGTGGGCGAGCATCGTCCGGTAGACGAGCTCGGTCGTCGCTTCCATGCCTAGTGTTTCCGGCATTTGAGTGCCCATCTCTTTCAGTGCAACCGGTAATTCCTTACCGGCACAGGTGAAACCGAGACTACACAGCCCGCTGCTAAGAGGGCAGATGCGGGGGTGGGGGTGGCCAGGACCGATGATTCACACGGCAACGACTATCGGCCGCTATCCGGCCCGAATACCCGGGCCCGCGGGATGCGGCACCGCGCCCCGCAGCCCCGCAAGTCGCGTCGGGGACAACGAAGTTGCGCGCGGGCTGTGCGTCCGCTTCCGTCCTCGTCCGCATACGGCCCCGACATTTTCTGGCCAATGGGACACGGCTCATCGATGCTCGCAGACATGAGACTTGTTCATGTGCGTCTTGACGGCCCCCCGGTGCCCATCAAGCCCGATTTCTCATCGTTCATCATGGCTTGCGCCACCGAGGAGGACCGCCTCGGACACGTGATGGTCCACGAAGGGCCACCCCCGACGGTCGGTCTCTACCTCGCCGCGGAGTCCCTGGAGCGGGCGGAGCGCACGGCGTACGGCGTGGTCCGGCGAGCGCTCGACCGGCTCCCGGAGTTCGCGGGCACCTCGGCCGTCTGCTGCGGCACCCCTCTGCTCGTGCCCTACTACGAGCGGCTGCTGTCGACGGCGCTCCCGGGGGGTGGACTGCTTATGACACCGCCGGATCAGGACAGCGCAGAACGGTGACAGCGCCCGGTCCGGTCGGCAAAAGTGCTGCTCACGGGGTTACACGGCAGTCACACACCAGCTGCCCCACCGGAAAGAGGGCACCGCTGCGCACACCCGCGCCGGGCCCGGCCGGCGGGCGCTGCCGGCCCCGAGGGACCACCGCACGACGCACCACAGGAGTAGCCATGTCCGTCGCACGCCGCCGCACCGCCAAGGCCCTCGCCGCGATCCTCGTCGCCTCCTGCGCCGCACTCGCCACCACCGCCGCCACCGCCCAGGACACCACCCGTCCCACCACCCGGACCCAGGCCCTGGACGCCACCACCGGCTGGCAGTCCCCCGCCCCGGCCACCGTCCAGGACACCACCGGCTGGCAGTGACGGGCCGGCGGCCCGCCACCACCCCGTCCCGACGCCACGGATCGCCCACCACCCAGCTCGCCAAAGGTTCACTCGATGCACGACTCCACATTCAGCGATGTCATGTCGGAAGTCCTGGAGATCAGGGAGCAATACGTCAGGGACCGCTCGGTCTTCGTCGAGGGCGCCCGCATGGTGCGTATTCTCCGGGCGCTCGGCGCCACGGACGAGGACCTGGAGAAGATCAGGCTGGTCAGTGACAACCTGTCGCCGGACCCCACGCTGCCCTTCCGGGAATCGAAGAACGGCCGGTTCTGTTTCGACTTCGACCGGTCGGCGGCGTACCGCCTCGAATCCCAGCCCTTCGCCCTCTCGGCGGAAGAGGACTTCGTACGGCACGACTCCGGTCAGACCCGCGTCTTCGAGGAGATTGGGGACGACCTCCAGGGCAATACCGCCTTCCAGGCACTCCTCGCCTTCAAGTCGCTGGTCTTCCGGGAGGTGCCGACCGCGCCGAGGCCGAAGCTCGACTACGGCAATCCCAGCTGGATATGCACGGTCTTCAACCTGCGGACGATCAGCACCCCCGACCTCGTGGGCGAGCCGGCCCTGGAGGGCGTCCACAGCGACGGCGTGGACCACACCATGACCACGTTCCTCGGCTGTACCAACATGACGGACGACAGCGCCGTCACGTTCCTCCACGACATGCGGGAGAAGAACGCCACGCGCTGGAACGAGACGGACCCGGAGCTGGTCCTGGGCCAGTGCCGGCACCGGCACTTCCTCGACACCCTGATCGTGGTCGACCACGAGCGCAAGCACAGCCTGTCGCCCGTCTCGGCCGTCGACGAACGGCAGCCGGCCACCCGGGACATGCTCATCTTCTTCACGCGCAAGCCCGTCCTCGAGGGGCACATCTCGCATCCGTACGACTCCCTCAAGGCCCACGACCGGCTCCCCATGGTGATCGGCCTGCCCTCGCCGGCGGCGCGCGGGGAGCTGGTGGGGGCCGGCGGTCCGGTGGCCGGAGGCACGGCGCGATGGGCGTGAGCACACCCGAACGGCGGCTCGACACCGCGCTGCTGAGGCAGCTGGCCATGGCGAGCCGGCGCCGGGTCGCCGTCCGGGCCGTCCTCATCCTCGCGCTCTACGCGGCCGGGGTCACCGCCTCGCTGCGCTTCGGGTTCTCCTGCGGCGTGGCACTCGTCAGCTCCGCCGTGCTGGGCACGGTACTGGCCGGCTTCCTGAACGCGGCCCACGACTGCCTGCACCGCTCGCACCTGCGCTCCCGGCGCGGCAACCGGATCATGGGCGCCGTCTGGTCCACCCCGTTGCTGGTCAACTTCAGCGTCTACCGCTACCAGCACCTGGTGCACCACCGTTTCACGGCGGTGGAGGGGGACACCGAGTCGCACCGGACCTACGCCACCGTGGGCAGCTACCTCTACGCACTGACCGGTATCGCCCTGTGGCGGCACACCCTGGCCGGCCTGCTGGAGTCGTCCCGGGGCACGTTCCCGCCGAGCGTCAACTCCGAGGAGCGCCGCAGGGAGGCGCGCCAGGACGACGTGGCGATCGCCTGCTGGCTCGTCCTCATGGTGGCGCTCACCTTCGCCTTCCCGCGCGAAATCCTGCTCGCCTACTGGCTCCCGCTGTACTTCTCCGGGCCGGCGATCATCTTCCTCGCGCTGCCGGAGCACTACGGGCTCTACGGCTCCCCGGAAGTGACGCGCAATACGCGCACGGTCAGGTCGAACCCGCTGGCCCGGTTCGTTCTGTGGAACGCCAACTACCACGCGGAACACCACCGTTACCCGGCGGTGGCCACCCTCAACCTGCACCGGCTGCACCGGTCCATGCCCGTCCCCCACCCCATTCAGGAGAAGTCCTACCTGGGCTTCCACACCAAGCTGGTGAAAGCCATCAGCGCCAAGGACCAGAGTTCGCTGAAAGGACCCGATCCCGATGTCTGATCAGGCGGCACCCGTCTCCACCACCGATCCCGTCGAGCGGGTCTGGTACCACGGGCAGTGCCACTGCGGCGGAGTGAAGTTCTCGGCCGCCGCCAGCCGCAACCTCACCATCACCCTGTGCAACTGCGGGATCTGCTTCATGTCGGGCCACCAGGAGCTCATGATCCCCGAGGAGCGGTTCGAGCTGCACCAGGGCCAGGAGTTCCTCAAGCCCTACCGGTTCGGCAACAAGATCGCCGACCACACGTTCTGCGCCGTCTGCGGAATCATGCCGTTCTACCGCCCGCGCTCGCACCCGACCGGCTTCTTCAGCGTCAACGCCCGCTGTCTCGACCTGGGAGCCGCGGAGAACATCGAGTACGTCGAATTCGACGGACAGAACTGGGAAGAGAGCATCGCCGCGGGAAAGCACGTCCTGACGGAATAGCCCCCCACGGCCCGCGCACCGGTCCGCGCATTCCTTTCCGAGAAGACCTTGCGAGAATCCATGGAAACCCTGCACCCACCCGTCCAGCCGGTGCACCAGACACCGGAGTCGACACCGATCGAGCGTTTCGTCTGGGACCTGACCTACGCGTGTCCGCTGCGCTGTCAGCACTGTCTGTCCGAGTCCGGCAGGCGCCCGGCGAGCATGCTCCGCCGTGCCGACGCGCTGAAGGTCGCCGACGTCATCATCGGCGCCCGGCCCAAGCGCCTGTCGATCGGCGGCGGCGAGCCGCTCCTCGCGCCGTGGTGGGAGGAAGCGACCCGGCGGCTCACCGAGGCCGGGGTCCCCACCACCATCTTCACCAGCGGCTGGCTGATGAACGGGGCGATCGCCGGCCGGCTCGCCGATGCGGCCACCGGCGTCGCGGTCAGCGTCGACGGCCCCGGCGGCACGGTGCACGACGTGATCCGCGGCCGCGCCGGCTCGTTCGAGCGGTCGATGGCCTCCCTGGAGCACCTCGACCGCGTCAAGCGGGAGCGCCGGGAGCAGGGCCGCAGCTGCTACCGGCTGGGCGTCGAGTACACCGTCACGCGCAGCGGCTGGGAGGGCAAGGAACGGTTCGTCGAGGACATCACCACCCGCTTCCCCGAGGTCGACTACATCACCTTCGGCGCGGTGATCCCCGAGGGACTCGCCCAGGAGGAGGCCTTCGCCTCGCGGGAACTGCTCAGCGACGAGCAGCTGGTGGCGCTGAGCGAGGCGGAGGCCGAGCTGGCCTCCCACGCCAGGAGCGCGGCACACGTCTCCGTCACCGACGCACGGCTGTTCCTGCCGACGTCGCCGCTGAGCGCCGAGGGCGAGACCATCGCGCACATCGAGGCGAGCGGGCAGCTCAGGGCCGTCACCAACTACGAGGCCAAGGTGGGCAGCGTCCTGGAGGAGCCGCTCGACGTCCTGTGGCGCCGGGCACTCGACTGGCGCAACGACCCGTTCGTGGCCCGGCAGCGCAACTCCATCCGCAGCCTCGACGACTGGGCGCGCGTCACGCGCCTGCTCGACCGGCGCTACGGATCGGCCGCGGACAAGCTGCGCATCGCACGGCGGGGCGATGCCGCATGACTCCGGTGCGCCGTCGCCGTCCGGCCGGGGAGCGGCAGCGGACATGATCGTGGAATCGGTCTTCTACCACTCCCTCGTCGGGGACCTCGGGGGGCGGCGTGGCGGGTCCTTGCTCGCTCCCGCCCGCCCGCCCGCGGCCGTCCCCCGGATCGAGGGAGTGGGGGACGCCCTGGCGCAGACTCTCGCCCTGCTGCGCCGGCGCGTGGACGAGGCGCACGAGGTGATCGACACCGTCCTCGCCGGGACCCCCGGCGGCTTCCCCCGGGTGCCGCCGGCTCCCGCGGAACGCCGGGCGCTCACGGAGCACGCGCACACCCTGCTGCACACCTACCTCGACCGCTTCATGGGGATGGTCTTCAACGGCGAGGAGTCGGTGCGTCTGCCGGTCGGCGGCAAGCGCCTGAAGAAGGTGTCACGCCGGCTGCACGACGCGGTCGAGGAGTGCGCCGCCGCGTACGCCCCCGTGACGGACCTGGCCGGGGTCCTCGCACAGGAGCACCCCGGCTTCGCCGCCGCGACGTACGAGCGGGTGTCGGCCGCGCTGCTGGTGCTGGCCGCCTGGGACGCCTCGCACACGGGCCCCACCGGGGAACTCACCGGGAGCCTGCTGCGCAGCGTCGAGCGGGACGGCCGGATCAGGCTCGGGCTGTTCGTGTGCCCGCCCGTGGACTTCACCCGGATCGACGGGGAGCGGCCCGAGACGTACCTGCGCGACCACATGCACGGCAGCGTCCTGAGCCGGCTGGCCGGGCGGCTGCGGGAGCTGTTCCTCGGCCTGGCGGACGCCGGGGTCGAGGTCGAGCTGCGCACGCTCATCGGCGACACGGACGAGGACGACTACCTCTGGTACGGCGTGCCCGCCCCCGCGCACCTGGACCGCGTGGCGCTGGACGCCCGCAGGGAGGCGCTCGTCACCACGGTCGCCCGGTACCTGACCGAGGAGGTCCCCGGCGCCCGCGGCCCCCGCCCCCGGGTCTTCCGCGGCGCCGCCCTGACCGTCCAGCGGCTGTCCGCGACGGCGCCCTCGACGGAATGCCGGAACGTGTACGAGTCCGTGCTGGCGGACCCTGCCGCGCACTTCGACCGGCGGGACGTCGACGCCGAGATGGCCATCATGCGGGGCCTGTGGGAGCCGGGCTCCTACTACGAGGGGCTGCCCGAACCCGATGACGCCACCCTCGCCGCGATCGTCGTGCGCAAGTTCGCGACCTACGCGATGCAGGGCCGGCTGCTGCGTGAGCTCGAACCCGACCTGGTGCTGGTCCAGACCGAACGGCCACCGCTGCTGCGCTCGCGGATGCTGAACGCCGGCTGGGACGGCACCGGCCGCTCGCCGCTGCCGACCGTCGAGTTCTTCGCGCCCGAAGACCGCTGACGGCGCCCGGGCACCGAGCCGCCCACCGGAGAGACACGAGAAGAGCCACCTGACACATGCCGAAGATCATCATCCTGAACGTGGGCACGGCGCACGCGCTCGGTGACCACGCCTCCAGCACCCACCCCATCACCAGATCGGGCTGGCGCCACGCCTGGTTCGCCGACCGGGGGGACGTCATCGTCAGCCCCGTGGCCGTCGGCCGGGACTTCCTGCGGTACCTGGGCGAGACGCTGGGGTTCGACCCCGCAAGCGTCACCGTCCTCAGCCGGGAGCGGCTCGTCACGGACGAGTTCCTGCTGTCCGAGGACGTCCTCGCCGAACTGCGCGAGCTGACCGGCGACGGCTCAGGCTGGCGGCTGATGCCCTGCTTCTGGACGCAGGGCGTCGCCGAGCTGGCCGCACGCCTCGGCATCGGGCCGCGGGCCGGACTCGGCTTCGCCGCCCAGCGCGGGGCCGACCTGCTGAACCGGAAGACCCATTTCCGGCAGCTGGCCGCGGGCGCGGGCCTGCCGCTCCCCGAGGGCTCCGTGGCGCGGACGCCGCGCGAGCTGGCCGAGGCGATCGAACGGCACCTGCCGTGCACCGGCACCGTCATCGTGAAGCAGGACGACGGCGCCGGCGGTCTGGGCAACCTGACGCTGACGCGGGGCGAGGCGGTCCCGCTGCCCGGATCGCGCGAGACCCGCCAGGCAGGCGAGGACATCCCCGCGCTCGCCGAAGAGGTCTGGGCCGCCCTCGCCGACGAACTGAGCCACGGCCTGGTGGTGGAGAGCTACCACGACTCCACCCACCAGTTCTATCTGGAGTACGCCATCGGCGACGACGGCGTCCCCGCCTTCCTCGACAGCGGTGAGATCCGGCTGCGCCCGGACACCGACCCGGACTCGACCGAACTGGTCTGGGTCGGCCTGGACATACCGGCCACGCTGCCGCCGGCGCTCACCGCCGAGGCGATGCACCAGTCGCTGCGCCTGGCCGCGCTCACCGCGCAGATCGGCTACCGGGGCCACCTCAACATCGACGCCATCGCCACCACCACCGGCGACCTGGTGTTCAACGAGATCAACGCCCGGTGGGGCGGCGGCCTGGTCGCGCACGTCATCTGCGAACGGCTGATCGGCAGGGGGTATGCGGACCACCACGTGGCCGCGACCCTCCGGGACGTGCCGCCGGCCCCGCTGGAGGACGTGCTGCGGACCCTGCGCGAGGAGCGGCTCGGCTTCGACCGGGACACGAACGAGGGCGTGCTCGTCCTCGCCTGCGACCCCCTGCTGGTCAACGACACCGAGTGCCTGGTCGTCGGTGCGACGAGGGACCGCGTCCGGGAGATCGAGGAGCGGCTGAGGAAGGCCCTGGCATGAAGACGGGTCCCCTGCGCCGACGCGCCTTCCGCAGGGTCTTCCTGGGACGGTCGCTCTCGCTGGTCGGTGACGCGGTGGTGCCGGCCGCCCTGGCCCTGGCCCTGCTGCGGGCCACCGGCTCCGTCTCGTCGCTCGCGCTCGTCCTCGGGTGCGCGATGGTCCCCAAGCTCCTCCTGCTGCCGGTGGGCGGTGTCGTCGCGGACCGCTTCAACGCGCGGACCGTCGCCGTCGCCACCGACCTGGTGCGCTGTGCGGCGCAGCTGCTCGTCGGCCTCCAGCTCCTCGGCGGCGAGCCGTCGGTGGGGCTCATCGCCGCGGCCGAGGTGGTGGGCGGCGCCGCGTCGGCGTTCGCCACTCCCGCGCTGTCCCCGCTCGTCGGCGCCACGGTCGGCGCCGAGGACCGGCAGCGCGCCAACTCCCTGCTGGGCACGGCCGGCAGCGTCGCCCGCCTGGGTGGGCCGGCCCTCGCCGGACTGCTCATCTGGTCGGCGGGCCCGGGCTGGGCGTTCATCCTCGACGCGGTGACGTTCGCGGCCAGCGCGGCGCTGCTGCTGGGCGTCCGGGTCGCCCACGCCCCGCTGCCGAAACGGTCCTTCCGCTCCGACCTCCTGGAGGGCTGGACCGAGGTGCGCAGCCGCGACTGGTACTGGACCAGTCTCATCGCGCACGGCGTCTGGAACCTCACCGCGGCGGTGTTCATGGTCCTGGGACCCGCGATCGCCGTCCGCTCGCTGGGCGGCGAAGGCGCTTGGGTCGCCGTGCTCCAGAGCGGCTCCATCGGTGTCCTCGTCGGCGCGCTGCTCGCCGGGCGCCTGCGGGTGCGCCGGCCGGTGGCGGCGGGGAACCTCGCCGCCGGGCTCTACGCCCTCCCCCTGGCCGCGCTGGCCGTGCCCGCCCCCGCACCCGTCGTCATCGGCGCCTACGGCGTCGCGATGGCCGGCCTCGGCTTCCTCGGCCCGGTGTGGGAGACCACGCTCCAGAACACGATCCCCGAGCACGTGCTGGCCCGGGTCGTCTCCTACGACTGGCTCATGTCCCTCGGCGCCATGCCCGTCGGGTACCTCCTGGCACCCCTCGCCGCCTCGGCGTGGGGGAGCGGGGCGGCCCTGGCGGCTTCGGCGCTGCTCGTCGGCGGGGCGTGCGCGGCCACCCTGCTCGTGCCCGGGGTGCGCCGCTTCCTCGTCACGGCCGGGGAACGGCACCCCGGCCCGCAGCCGGGCGGAGCCCGGACGGCGGAGCCGGCGCGCGGCGAGGCCGCGTGAGACGCCGACACGGCGGCCCGCACCACCCCGGTGATGCGGACCGCCGTGTGCCGGGCCGTGCGGAGCCGTCAGTCCTTGAGGCCGGGGAACAGCTCGGCCGTCGGCGAGGCGTTCTCGCGCCGCTGCACCCAGTCGACGACCGTCTCCACGGCCTTGTCCACCGGGACGCCGTTGAGCTGGCTGCCGTCGCGGAACCGGAAGGACACCGCCCCGGCCTCCGCGTCCTTCGCGCCCGCGAGGAGCATGAAGGGAACCTTCTGCGTGGTGTGCGTGCGGATCTTCTTCTGCATGCGGTCGTCGGAGACGTCCAGCTCGGCGCGCAGGCCCTTGAGGCGCAGCGCCTCCTCCACCCGGCGCAGGTGCGGGATCTGCTCGTCGGAGATCGGGATGCCCACCACCTGCACCGGGGACAGCCAGGCCGGGAACGCGCCCGCGTAGTGCTCGGTGAGCACACCGAAGAACCGTTCCAGCGAACCGAACAGCACCCGGTGGATCATCACCGGGCGCTGCCGGGAGCCGTCCGCGGCCGAGTACTCCAGGTCGAAGGCCTCCGGCAGGTTGAAGTCCAGCTGGATGGTGGACATCTGCCAGGTCCGGCCGAGGGCGTCCCGGGCCTGCACGGAGATCTTCGGCCCGTAGAAGGCGGCACCGCCCGGGTCCGGCACCAGCTCCAGACCGGATTCCTCGGCGGCCGTGCGCAGCGCGTCGGTCGCCTTCTGCCAGATCGCGTCCGAGCCGACGTACTTCTCGTCGTTGCGCGTCGACAGCTCCAGGTAGAAGTCGTCCAGGCCGAAGTCGCGCAGCAGGTCCAGGACGAAGTCCAGCAGCGACTTCAGCTCGTCCTGCACCTGGTCCTCGGTGCAGAAGATGTGGGCGTCGTCCTGGGTCAGCCCGCGCACCCGGGTCAGGCCGTGGATGGTGCCGGACTTCTCGTAGCGGTAGACGGAGCCGAACTCGAACATCCGCAGCGGCAGTTCACGGTAGGAGCGGCCGCGGGAGCGGAAGATCAAGTCGTGGAACGGGCAGTTCATCGGCTTGAGGTAGTAGTCCTGCCCCGGCTTGCGCACACTGCCGTCGGCGTCCAGCTCGGCGTCCAGGTGCATGGACGGGTACATGCCGTCCTTGTACCAGTCGAGGTGCCCGGAGGTCTGGAAGAGGTTCCCCTTGGCGATGTGCGGCGAGTTGACGAAGGAGTAGCCGGCGGCGAGGTGACGCTGCCGGGAGTAGTTCTCCATCTCCATCCGGACGATGCCGCCCTTGGGGTGGAACACCGCGAGACCGGAACCGATCTCCTCGGGGAAGGAGAAGAGGTCGAGTTCGGTGCCCAGCCTGCGGTGGTCGCGCCGCTCGGCCTCGGCGAGCAGTTCCAGATGGGCGTCGAGCGCCTCCTGGGACTCCCAGGCGGTGCCGTAGACGCGCTGGAGCTGCTGGTTGTTCTGGTCACCGCGCCAGTACGCGGCCGCCGTACGCATCAGCTTGAAGGCCGGGATGTGCTTGGTGGTCGGCGCGTGCGGGCCCCGGCACAGGTCGCCCCAGACCGTCTCGCCGCTGCGGGGGTCGACGTTGTCGTAGATGGTGAGTTCGCCGCCGCCGACCTCCATCACCTCGGCGTCGTCGACCTCGCTCTTCAGGTCGACCAGCTCCAGCTTGAACGGCTCGTGGGCGAGCTCCTCCTTCGCGGCCTCCACGGACTCCACCACACGGCGGGAGAACCGCTGCGACCCCTTGATGATCTGCTTCATGCGGCGCTCGAGCACCACCAGGTCGTCGGGGGTGAAGGGGCGGTCGACCTGGAAGTCGTAGTAGAAGCCGTCCTTGATCGGCGGTCCGATGCCCAGCTTGGCCTCGGGGAACTCCTGCTGGACGGCCTGGGCGAGCACATGGGCGCACGAGTGACGGATGACGCTGCGCCCGTCCTCGCTGTCCGCGGTGACCGGCTCGACCACGGTGTCGGCCTCGGGCGCCCACGACAGGTCGCGCAGACGCCCCTCGGCGTCGCGCACCACGACGACCGCCCGCGCCCCCTTCGCAAGCACTCCGGCGTCGCGCAGCGCGGTACCGGCGGTCGTCCCGGCCGGCACCGTCACGCTCGGTGGGATCACGGACTGGGCAGCACCTGCTTGCGACACGGAAGACTCCTCGAAAGGGATCGGCATTTGGTGGCGATGCTAACCACGGCACGGCCGCGCGGAAGGGCGGTTCCCGGGGCCCACCGCCCCCTGCCCGCCGATGCGTCAAGGCCACCCCCGGTACCGTGCACGTGGCCTCTGACCAGGCACTTCATCTCACCACTCCCCGTCGCAGCCAGGAGACAGCCCATGTCCGCACCCGCTTCCCACCGCTCTTCCGCTTCCGCTTCCGGCCTGTCCGGATCCGGACAGAAGGAGGCCGATACCGTCTGGTCGGTCGTCACCGGGCTGTACACCGCCCACCGGGACGGGGACGTGGGGCAGGTGGACGAGCGGCTGGATCCCGAGGCCACGATCTGGCACTCCGAGGCGGAGCCGCTGCTGCTGGGCAAGGGGGACCTCGACCGGCTCCGGGCCGGCCGCGAGGCCACCGCGTCCGGTCCGCGGGTGGCGTCCTACCGCGCCTACGACCCCGTGATCGACGTGTCCGGGCACATGGCCCTGGTGCGCTACTGGCTCCGGGTCGACTACGCCCCGCGGGCGGACGGTACGGCGCCGCGCCCGGAACGGGTGCGGAACACGGCCGTACTGCGCCGGAGCGCGGCCGTCTGGCGCATCGTGCACCTGCACGAGGAGGTCTGGGAGGCGGGGGAGGCGGGGGACGGGCCTGAGCCGAGCGCCGGGCGGGCGTGACACCGTCGGCCGGTCCGGCTCGGGCCGGGGGGTGCCGCCGTGGAACCGTCGTGGGACCGCGTGTCCGCCGGCGGCAGGCGGCCGTGTGCTCAGGCGGCGCCGGAGCCGGTGGGACTGGCCGCCGCTTCGCCGGCGGCACGCCGGTACTCGGCGTTGATGCGCTGCGCTTCCTCGAGCTGGTCCTCCAGGATGACGATGCGGCACGCGGCCTCGATCGGGGTCCCCTTGTCGACGAGCTCGCGGGCACGGGCGGCGATCCGCAGCTGGTAGCGGGAGTACCGGCGGTGTCCTCCCTCCGAGCGGAGCGGAGTGATCAGACGGGCCTCACCGATGGCCCGGAGGAACGCCGGGGTGGTGCCGAGCATCGCGGCTGCCCGGCCCATCGTGTACGCGGGGTAGTCGTCGTCGTCCAGACGATCGATCAAGGGGTTGTCCGATGTCATGTCACCTCGCTGTGCAACGCGTCGAGGGGCCCTGGTGCCGTACGGCACCAGGGCCCCGAAGGAAATTCAACACCATCTGTCGGCCCTACTGCTGTGCCGACCTTCTGTTTCCGCTACCCGGCCCAGCAGGGCGGAGCGGGGGTTCTCAGCTGCCTGACCGGGGACCACCATCCCTTCCGGGGTCTTGCGGTTGCCGATTGGTGCTCCATCCATCCGCCGGTCCGCTGCCGGCGGCTCTCGTTCGACCGTCTCTACGGGATAGAGCGTACCCACGTCGGGGACGAATTTCTACTCTGGCGGCAGTAGATTTCAGTCTCCCGGCGCAGCGGGAAGTCTCCCGCGGACAGCACCCACCGGTGGGACGAATAAGCTCCGCTGTCATGTCGAATCCTGATGAGCTGCTCGTCGCCATCTCTGCGGCCGTGGAGTCCGAGCGAAGCAATCAGATGGCGCTGACCGTGGTCGTCGGCGGTGCCGTCATCACCGGCCGACTGGCTCCCGAGGCCGTCTGGCGGGAGCGGGTGGCCGAGGTCCTGAAGGACTCGGACCGCCTCGGTGCGTTCTCGGACATCTTCGCCCGCGGCTCGCGGACCAAGAGCTCCGGTCGCAGCGAGGCGCCCACGCACCTGCACTTCCATCTCGCCCGGATCCTTCAGGGAAGCCTCGGCATCCCGGAGACGGGCGGCATGTACCGCGTCGCCATCAAGGACGTCAGCGCGTGGACCGTGGGGGACATCAGCTACTCCGACCAGTGAACCCCCCTCACCGCCCGGCCGCACCCGGCCGGCGGCCCGCGTGGGAACGGCGCTCGGGCACATCCTCTCGCGTGCGCCGCCGCGGGCCCGGACGACCCCGTTCGTCCGGGCCCGCGGCGCAGCGGCGCAGGCGGCTCGGAAGAGCCCCTTCGTCCATCCCCCCAGGGGGTCCTGCTCGACGGTGTTCAACTGCCCCTGGCCGAGGGTCGGCTGGGAGCCCGTGTGGACGGCCTGCCGGGGGCAGGCGTCCGCGACCCGGCGCACGGTGACCCCGCCGCCCTCGGCGGGCTCCACGAGGGGGACACCCCAGTGCCCCGTGCCGGCGCCGCCCGCCACCGGGAGCCCGCCGTCCGGGGTCGCCACGGCCTGCCGTGACGTCCTGACCGGCAGCGTCCGCGGCGCGGAGCCGTCGGCGCACGTCGGCGCATGGATCCGGCAGCCGCTGCCCGACCCGGCCGAGTGGACCGGCGGGGCGGCCGGAGCCGGCGCGGACCCGGCCGACCGGATCACCCGGGACGAAGTCGGTGTGCCGCCGGAACCGGAACCGGCCGTCACCCCCCTCCGGGGCGCGGTCGCCGCCGGCCGAGTCCGCCGGATGACGGTGTCCAGGGCCCTGGGCCGGTCCGATCGGTGGGGTGCGGCGTGGCGAGTGCCGCTGTCCGGGCGGGGGCCCCGCCATGCTGGGTCCGAGGCACGTGTGCCCGGGAGGTCCGATGGAATGGCTGGTCACGCTGATCGGCGCGGTGCTGGTGCTGATCATCCTGCGGGACGTGTTCCACACGCTGTGGCATCCCACTCGGCACGGTGGCCTGAGCAGGTTCGTCATGACGCTTCTGTGGCGGCTGTCCACGCACAGCCGCCGGAGCAGCAAGGCCGCCGGCCTGGCCGGCCCGGTCGGCATGGTGACCGTGGTGGCCACCTGGGCCTGCGCCGTGGCCGTGGGCTGGGCCCTGGTGTACTGGCCGAACATGCCGGAGCAGTTCTCCTTCTCCGGCGCATTGGAACCGTCCGAGCACTCCGGGCCGGTGGACGCCTTGTACCTCTCCCTCGTCACGGTGGCGACGCTCGGACTCGGTGACATCGCCCCCTCCGCCGACTGGCTGCGGATCGTCGCGCCGCTGGAGGCGCTGATCGGTTTCGCGCTGCTGACCGCCACCGTCTCCTGGATCCTCGGCATCTACCCCGCTCTGGCCCGGCGCCGGGCACTGGCACTGCGCATCTCCCAACTGCGCCGCTCCGACCAGGCGGCCGGGCAAGTGGACTCGGACGCGGCAGCCGCGCTCCTCGGACAACTCGCCGCCGACATCGCACGCACGAGCGTGGACTTCCTCCAGTACCCCGAGTCGTACTACTTCTACGACGGCCCGGGCGACACCTCGCTGGCCCTCACCCTCGGCCACGCCGCCGACCTCGCAGAGCGGGCGACGCACGCGGGGACCCTCGGCGTCCGGAGTGCCGCGGCCGTGCTCACCACCGCCCTGGACGATCTCGCCACCGTCCTCGACGAGCGGTTCCTGCGCACCGGCGGCCCGCGGCAGCAGATCCTCGCCGCCTACGCCCGCGACCACGGCAGCCGCTGACCACGCGGCACCGAGCGGTCCGAGAGGACCCGCGCCGCGCTCGTACCGGCGGCCCCGGCTCCGGCCTCCGCGCCTGTGCCGTCGTCGCGGACACCACGCCCGCCCCGGTGCACCGTGACCACCGCCGGGAACGGCCAGGCCGACGGCTTCCCCGGAGCCCTCGGAGGGCAGGAGCCCCCGGAATCCCCGGGGCCCTCGGATCCCAGGAGCCCCCGAGCCCCCCGGGGCCTTCGGACGGGAGAGAAGGAGCACCGTATGAGTGACTGGCACAGTTGGGCGGCCGTGGCCGTGTTCGCCGGCGCGTACGTACTGATCATCAGTGAGCGGGTTCACCGTACGGCCGCGGCCCTGGGTGGTGCCGGGTGCATGCTCGCAATCAGCGCCACCGACGACAAGGCGGCGTTCTACTCCGAGCACACGGGTATCGACTGGAACGTCGTCTTCCTGCTGCTGGGGATGATGGCGATCGTCGGCGTACTGCGGCAGACGGGTTTGTTCGAGTACCTGGCGATCTGGTCGGTCAAGCGGGCCAGGGGCAGGCCGTTCCGGGTGATGGCGATGCTGGTCCTCATCACCGCCGTGGCGTCCGCGCTGCTGGACAACGTCACCACGGTGCTGCTGGTCGCCCCGGTCACCCTGCTGGTCTGCGAGCGCCTCGGCCTGCCCGCCGCTCCCTTTCTGATCGCCGAGGTGTTCGCCTCCAACATCGGCGGCACCGCGACCCTGGTCGGTGACCCGCCGAACATCATCATCGCCAGCCGCGCCGACCTGACCTTCAACGACTTCCTGGTGCACCTGGCCCCGATCGCCGCCGTCCTGACCCTGGTCCTGCTGGCACTGTGCCGGGTGATGTTCCGCAAGGCGTTCGTCTACGACGACGAGCGTGCCGCGCAGGTCATGGCGCTGGAGGAGCGGGAGGCCATCCACGATCCGCGGCTGCTGTGGCAGGGCCTGGCCGTCCTGGCCCTGGTCGTGGCCGGGTTCGTCCTGCACCCGGTGCTGCACTACGAGCCCAGCGTCGTCGCCCTGCTCGGCGCCGGCCTGCTCGTCGCCGCCTCCAAGGTGGAGACCCGCCAGGTTTTGGGCGAGGTGGAGTGGCCGACGCTGGCGTTCTTCGCGGGCCTGTTCGTCATGGTCGGCGCGCTGATCGAGACGGGCGTCATCGGTGATCTCTCCCGTGCCCTGGCCGACGCCACCGGCGGCCGGGAACTGGGCGCCACGCTCACCCTGCTGGGCGGTTCGGCCGTGCTGTCCGGCATCGTGGACAACATCCCGTACGTGGCCACCATGGCACCCATCACCGCCGATCTGGTCAAGGACCTGGGCGGCCCGGCCGACGGCCACCACGTCCTGTGGTGGGCGCTGGCCCTGGGCGCCGACCTGGGCGGCAACGCCACGGCCATCGGCGCCAGCGCCAACGTGGTCGTCCTCGGCATCGCCGAACGCAACCGCCAGCCGATCTCGTTCTGGCAGTTCACGAAGTACGGCCTGGTCGTCACGGCCGCCACCGTCGCCCTCTCCGCCCTGTACCTGTGGCTGCGGTACTTCGCGCTCGCCTGAGCCACGCTGGGCCGGCGGGATCAGACCTCCGAAGAACTGCTCGGCGTCTCCGCCCTCCCCAACAACTCGTGCAACAGATGGGAGGCGGTGATGACGCCGAGCAGACGCGTCCCGGCCTTGTCCTTCTCCGCCACCGCCACCAGCGGACTGCGCACCCGGGCCATGAGCGCGGCAACCTCCAGAGCGGTGTCGTCGGGATCGGCGATCGGCGGCGGCGCCGCGCTGCGCGGCAGGCACTCGCCGACCCGCCGCCCGGTCAGCGCCTCGCACAGCCGGTCGGCATGCTGCTCGTCGACGACCGCAGCGAGCGCGGGATCCTCGATGACGTAGTCCGGCACGAGGATCTTGACCATCTGGGACGCGGGCAGGATGGCCTTCGGCTCCCCCCGCTCGTCCAGCACCAGCAACCCCGGCAGCCTGTGCTCGGCCATCAGCCGGGCCGCGTCCAGGGCGTCACTGCCGACGCTTACCGACTCGTACTCCACCGCCAGGTCACGCGCACGCACGATCGGCTCCTCGTCTGAACGGTATCCGCCTCAGCCCAGCCTCGTACGGACCCACCCGCAGCGCCAGACGATCGCGGAACACCCGCACCCTCGAGCACGCGCCCCGCGACACCGGGCGTACCGCAGCGCCCGCCGAAAGCCGCGGAGCCACTCACCGCGACGCAGCGAGGGCGCCCTGCGGCCGACCGTCCCCCATCGCGCTCCGGCACAGCCCGACTGATCACCAACACGCGCGGCACTACGCGAACGACTTCACCGACCTGGAACTGTATGGGTCCGAGGACTGATTAGAGGGATAGTGCAGAAGGCATTGGACATCTACAACGGGACCTATCAGCCATGACGTACAACCTCCTCACCGTGGAGCCTCTGCGCCTCGACACCGTCACAGCGGCACTCGCGCGGTGTCTGAATGTGCGCGAGCAGGAGGTGGACGTCGCCGACGAGGACACCGACCAAGAGCGGCGCAACTGGGACGCCCTGGTGTTCTGCGAAAAGGCAACAGTGCTGGGGGACGTGTCCACGTCCCTCGACATCTACGTCCAGGAGTCCGTGCAGCCACAGCCCAGCGAGCGCCAGCTGGCATCAGCCTTCGCCCAGGTGGCAGGCACCGTCGTCCTCTTTCCCGCCGAGGAAGTGCCGCCGAGCGCGTACTGGCTGGCCACGGAAAACGGGCTGATCACAAGAGCACGCCTGTATGACTCGGACGACGAGGAAACACATTATGTGATTGACAGGGTTGAGGCCCCGGTCAGCCGGCTTCCGCGTGCCACCGTCGCCCGCATCCCCGAAGTGGTCCGCGAACTGAAGATCGACACCCCGGTCAAGGACGTCTTCGCCGGGCATCTGCACCGCATGTTTCCGGAGGAGGTCAACACGCCGGGAACAGCCTGCTGGGAAGCGAGGAGTTCCCTGGGGGCCTGGGAGAAACTCGTCCGGCACATGGAATCCGCATGGGCCCCGTCCGGCTGGTGTCCACCTGATCTCTACCTTGAGCGACTTGAAGCAAGGGACGATCTTGAGCGAGTGAGTGAACAACTCCCCGCGACGGTCTCCGCACTCATGCAGAACGCCCTCGAGTCCTTGGACACCCTCTTTGCCGAGCTGACAGTCGACGACACCGGCGGCTTGCTCCGCAAGGAGCTGCTTCCTGCGGAAGGCGCCGCCTCGGCACACGGGTGGTGGTGGAACCGCCGTCCTGAGCCCCTGCCCTGGTGATGCGGCGGACCGGCCCAGCAGTAGTCCGGCTTGGCCGCCCCCTGTCTGAGGACGCGCCGCATGCGCCATTGGCTTCGAGGAGCGTCGATGGCGCTGCGACGCGGCGCACCACACCCCGAATCAGCCTGGACAAAAAGTGAACCCCAAGTCGCTGACCTGGGGGCTTCTCACCGAGCGGGTGACGAGAATCGAACTCGCGCTCTCAGCTTGGGAAGCTCGGATTTCTTGCGGCGGATGCTGGGCTGACCTGCTGCGGAACGAGGCCGGAGCCTGAAGACCACCGACGCAATTCCCCGGCTTGCCCCGTGAATTGCCGCCTGGCCTGGCACGGTTGTGGCATACCTGCAGGTGGTTCTGACCACACGAACAACGGCGTTGTCAGTGAGGGCTGTTGATTTCCAGGGAAGAGCAGGGCCGGTTCGAGGTTCTCGCTGAAGAGCACTGCGGTCACAGGGGTAGCCGGATAAGGTTCTCCGAACCACTGGGCTTCGGGACACCGCATGGTTCCGCACCCGCACCCCTCACAACGTTTGGATCCGTCGAATCGGGCAGGCTGTTGCGCGGCGGCTTCGCCTTCATCCACGTTGATGGCTGATGGTCGTAATCAACGGTCTATGTGGCTGTCGTTGCCGTCAGGGTTGCCGTCAGCCCTGAACGGTGGCATGGGCGATTGGGCTCCCTGCCTTCAGGTTGCTGAAAGCTCGTCGGCGATGAGGTCCATGAACTGGTCGGGGGTGAGAGTGGCAAGGTCGACGGAGCGGTCTTCGAGCACGAGTCGTGCCGTCGCCTGCTGCGCCCTGAGCTGTTGGGCGCGTTCGATGAGCTCGCCGGCGCGGCGCCGCTTTCGGATACGGTCGGCGATGTCCGCGACTGCGAGCATGGCCCGATGGAATGGACACGATCAGGGACGCCACCGCGACCGGATCGACGCCCTTGGTGTCCGGATCGTTCGCCGGTGCCGCTGTCGGAGCTGGTTCGGGTCGGTAGCCCCAGCTCGAGGTCAACGCGGCGACGCTCTTCCCGGCGGCTTCGGCGTCCGCTCCAACAAACTCGATGATCATGATTCCTAGTTCCCATCGCCAGTGGCTTTCAGTAGCTCATCAAGCTGGTCAACAGCGTCCGCGAAACCGATCTTGGTGGCAGCGGCTCGGCTCGCCTGAAACACCTGCCGGGCCTGCCCGCGTTCACCCGCGGCCAGCAGCGGCAGCGCGACGTTGCCGCCGGCCTGGACGACATGGTCCGCACCGAGCGTGCGAAGCACCACATCGACAAGAGTGCGCACCACAAGGAGAAGCCCACGGGCAGCTAGCCGCCGCTTGTGGTGCGGATGTGGTGCGCGGCCCGTCCACTGGTCCAGACAAAAAACAACCCCCAAGTCTCTGACCTGGGGGTTTTGCATGGAGCGGGTGACGAGAATCGAACTCGCGCTCTCAGCTTGGGAAGCTGATGTTCTACCATTAAACTACACCCGCGTAAGTACGGACGAGCCTTGGAGAGGCCGGTGTCCGGACGCTTGCTCACTTTACATCATCGCGGACCTCCGGTGGTCGAACCCCGGGGGTCTGAGTCTGTTTCAGGGGTGGGATCCGGCTGCGGGTGGCGTGAGTTGGGGCGTACCGTGGGGACGTGGGCGAGGGGTCCGGCGAGGCCGGAGTGCCGCCTGGAGAGTCGTCTCTTTGATCCCGTAATGTGGCTTTTGTCGTCCGGGCAGCAACGCCGGACGAGGCTCTTGGGGAAGGGACTTGAGGGACTTGATGCAACGCACCGTCGTCCGATGCGCGGACGGTCACGTCTTCAGCACCGCTTCGTTCCCGATGCAGCAGGCCGAGCGGCTCGGCCCCGGCCGGCTCGTGCGCTGTCCGCGCTGCGCCCGGCTGCGCAGTGCCGTGCCGGTGATCTTGCAGAAGCGGTGAGCGGCGGCAGCGCGCGGTCAGCGACGAGACGCGTAAGTGACACGCGGTAAGTGGCGAAACGCCGTCAGTGGTGAGAAACCCTGAGTGGTGAGAAACCCGTGAGACGTCCCGAGCGGTGAGACACCGCACGCGGAGCGACACCGCACGCGGTGTGACGCCGTGAGTGGCGGGACGAGGAGCGGTAAGGCAGGGCAAGAGCCACCGGGGGTAGTCGGTGGGTCACCGCGGGCGCGCGGGGTCGTCGTGATTGCGATGGTTCCGCGCGCCTTGCGTATCCTCGCTACGTGCTTCTCTCAGACAAGGACATCCGGGCCGAGATCGACGCCGGGCGGGTACGGATCGATCCCTATGACGAATCCATGGTGCAGCCGTCGAGCATCGACGTACGGCTGGACCGGTACTTCCGGGTGTTCGAGAACCACCGGTACCCGCACATCGACCCCTCCATCGAGCAGGCGGATCTGACGCGGCTGGTCGAGCCCGAGGGCGACGAGCCGTTCATCCTGCATCCCGGGGAGTTCGTGCTGGCCTCCACCTACGAGGTCATCACGCTGCCCGACGACCTCGCCTCGCGGCTGGAGGGGAAGAGTTCGCTCGGCCGGCTCGGGCTGGTCACGCACTCCACCGCCGGGTTCATCGACCCCGGCTTCAGCGGGCACGTCACCCTGGAGCTGTCCAACCTCGCGACGCTCCCCATCAAGCTGTGGCCCGGGATGAAGATCGGCCAGCTCTGCATGTTCCGGCTGACCTCCCCCGCCGAGGCGCCGTACGGCAGTGAGCGGTACGGCTCCCGGTACCAGGGGCAGCGCGGGCCGACCGCCTCGCGGTCCTTCCTCAATTTCCATCGGACCCAGGTGTGAGGGCGACGACGACATGACGGACGCAGACGTGCGGGAGAACCTGACCTACGAGCGGTTCGGGACCGCCATCCGCGAGCTGGCGCAGACCATCGCCGACGACGGGTACGAGCCCGACATCGTGCTGAGCATCGCCCGGGGCGGGGTCTTCGTCGCCGGCGGGCTCGCCTACGCCCTCGACTGCAAGAACATCCACCTGGTCAACGTGGAGTTCTACACGGGCGTCGGCACCACCCTGGAGATGCCGGTCATGCTCGCCCCCGTGCCGAACGTGATCGACTTCTCCGACAAGAAGGTGCTGATCACCGATGACGTGGCGGACACCGGCAAGACCCTGAAGCTCGTGCGTGACTTCTGCCTCGACACCGTCGCCGAGGTGCGCTCCGCGGTGATCTACGAGAAGTCCCACTCCCTCGTGCAGTGCGAGTACGTGTGGAAGCGTACCGACGACTGGATCAACTTCCCGTGGAGTGTCGAGCCGCCCGTGGTCAAGCGGGCCGGACAGGTTCTCGACGCCTAGGGGGCGAGACACCCCCTAGGGGTGTGTCCCAGGCCCCGCGCTCCGGCCTCCGCGTGCGCACGGATGCGGCGACCTTGTCGTGCAGGGAGGGGCCGGGCACGTACGGGGTTGGAGAAGGCCCCCGGCTCGGCAGCCGGGGGCCTTCGCCGTGTGTGGTGGCCGGGAGGCTAGAACGTGCCCAGCTTCACGATCGACAGCAGGGCGACCAGCTGGAGCGCCGAGGCCCCCAGCGCCTTCGGCCAGGGCAGGTCGTGGGAGCGGCGGACCATCATCGTCAGCAGGGCGCCCGCGCCGATCCAGGTGGCCCAGCCGAGCAGCTGGACGAAGCCGGCGTCGCCGCCGAAGAACATGGCGACGATGAGGCGGGGCGCGTCCGTGAGGGCCGTGATCAGCATGGACAGGCCCACCGTGGGCTGCCAGGCGCCGTCGCCGCCGAGCTGGCGGGCCAGGGTGTGGGTGACGACGCCCAGGACGAACAGGCCCAGCACCATCACGACCGCCGTCACCAGCACGATCGGCACCGCGTTGGAGAGCGTCGCGCTGATCGCGTCCTGGCGGGCGCCGTCGAAGCCGAAGACGGCGAGCAGGCCGTAGAGGAAGGTCACGATGAGGGCGGGGGCCCACATCGTGTAGTCCCGCATGCGCAGGAAGGTCTGGTCGGGGGAGAGGACGATCCCCTTCAGCAGTTCCTTCCAGTGCAGGGGCGGACCGAGCGGGGCGGCGGGCTCGGGGGCCGCGCCGGCGTGGTAGGTCGCGCCCTGGGTGTAGCCGGCGGCCTCGTCGATCGAGAACGCCTGGGTGTGGCCCGGGTTGTTGGCCGCGTAGGGGTCGTGCGGACCCTGCCCGGGGCCGGGGTGGCCGCCGTCGCCGAAGTACTCCGGTCCGTCGTCGGCCGGCTGCGGGTACCCGTACTGCTGTCCCGGCTGCGGGTACGGCGGCTGCGGCGCCGACGGGTAGCCGTACGAGGCGCCGCCCTGCCGTCCCCGGGGCGGCTGGCCGTACGGCGGCTGCCCGTACGGCGGCTGCCCGTGCGACGGCCCCGTGGGCCGACCCGGTCCGCGCCCCTGGCCGTACTGCTGCCCGTGTCCGTACGACGGTCCCTGCGGCGCCTGTTGTCCCTGGGGGGTGCGGTTGTCCCGGCCCCCGCGTCCGATCCTGAATCCAGCCACGTCATCGAACGTACCTGGTCCGGGACGCCGACGTGCCGGGCCCGGCGGTCCGGGCCCGGCTTTGCGGCCGACCTGTGACATCCCCTAAGGGACCGTCAGGCGCCGCCCCCGAGGTACCTGGGGGTTTTCCATGGTTCTCCGGGGCGCCGGAGCGCCTGCTCAGTCCGCGAAGACCGCGCCGAACTGCGGGGTGCCGGTGGTGGAGAGGCCCACGGCGGACGCGCCGAGGGAGCGCGAGCCGGTGGTGGTGAGCTTGGTGCCGTTGGAGGGCAGGTAGGTCACGGCGCCGTCGCCGCCGTTCTCGTACGACCCGATCACCAGGTCGGCCCGGCCGTCGCCGGTGACGTCGTCCAGCTTGACGTCGGCGCCGAACAGGTCGGACTTCTCGTCGCTGCCGGGGACGCCCGTGGTGTTCTGGCCGAAGGACTGGGCGCCGGAAGCGGTGTTCACGCCGGAGGCGGAGCCGTACAGGACGGTGACGCTGCCCGCGTCGGTCACGCCGCCGATGTCCTCCTGCGGGCTGCTCACGACGAGGTCCTGGTAGCCGTCGCCGTTGATGTCGCCGAGGTCCAGCTCCCAGCCGAAGGCGTCGCCCTTCTCCGCGGAGCCGGGCACGTTGCCGGTGTTCTGGGTGATGCCGGTGGTGGAGGCCGGGCCGGAGGCGGAGCCGTAGGTGACGTTGACCTTGCCGCCGTCGGCGGCGTAGGGGATGGCGGTGCCGTCGCTGGTCCTGGCGTCCCAGTCGGCGCCGCTGACGATGTCGCCGAAGCCGTCGCCGTTGACGTCGCCGATCGCGGTGATGATGCCGGGCTTGAGGGTCTTGGCCGAGGCGCTGCTCAGGCCGGTGGACGTGCCGGGCAGCCAGTAGTTGGTGTTCCAGCCGTACTGGGTCGAGGTCTCGTACCCGTCCACGACGAGGTCGGTGCGCCCGTCGCCGTTGACGTCGCCGGCGGTGAGGTTGAGCGGGCCGTAGGGGAAGTCGTTGGTGCCCGACCGGATCGGCGGCTTCACGGTGGTCCGGCTGCCGTGGGCGCCCGCGGTGGTGAAGCCGCCCCGGTACAGGTGGAGGGTGGCCGTCGAGCTGCCGACGACCAGGTCGGCCTTGCCGTCGCCGTCGAAGTCGCCGGCGGCCAGGTTCTTGCCCCAGTAGTCGTGGGAGGAGACGGCCGGGTCGGGGACGTCGACGCCCTGGCCGGTCAGGCCGCTCGGGGAGCCCCACAGGATGGCCAGGGCACCGCCGTTGGTGTCGGTGCCGACCTTCTCGCCCGGGGAGCCGACGGCGAGGTCGTCGTAGCCGTCGCCGTTGAAGTCGGCGTAGGCCAGGTCGCCGCCGAACATGTCGCCGGCCTCGGCGGTGCCCGGGACGCCGGTGCTGTTCTGGCTGAGGGTGGTGCGCTCGGCGGAGGAGACACCGGTGGCCGTGCCGTACAGGACGACGACCTGGCCGGCGTTCTGGCGGCCGCTGACGTAGGCGGTGGCCGCGGAGGTGGCGGTGTCGCCGATACCGTCGCCGTTGAAGTCGGCCTTCGCCACCTTGACGGAGTCGGCGGCGGTGGCGGGCTGTGCGGCGAACGTGAGCAGGCCGCCCGTCAGCGCGGCCGCGGTGGCCGTCGCGAGGGCGAGTCGCGGGTGCTTGTGCATGCGGTCTCCTGCGGCATGCGGGGAATGCCCGGCGGGGCATCCACTGGGGATGGGGGGACCGCCCGGGTTCGTCGTGGGTTGTCCCGTCGTTCACCGGGCGGTCGGCGATCAGGAGACCCGTCCGGGGACGCCATGGTTGTACGAGTGTTCGGTAACGGAATGGGATCACCGGGGCCGGTGGGGCCACCGGGGCCCTGGGGCCGGTGGGGGCGCCGGGGCCAGTGGGGCCGGTGGGGTCGGCCAGCGGGCCGGTGGGGCTGCTGGGGCCGGTGGTCCGGCCAGGAGGCGCGGGCCTTCACCGCCGCCCGGGTGACCGTCCGCGACAACCCTCCGCGACAACCCTCCGCGACGACCGCCCGCGACGAGCGCCCGCACTAACCGCTCGCGAGGACCGTCCGCGACGACCGCCCTTCCCCCTTTCCCTCCGGCCCTCCGCCACCGGCCCGGCGGCATGGGCCAGGATGGGTCCATGAGCGTAGTGAAGATCAACGTGCTGACCGTTCCCGCCGAGCAGCGGGAGGTGCTGGAGAAGCGGTTCGCCTCGCGGGCCCACGCGGTGGAGAACTCCGACGGCTTCGAGTGGTTCGAGCTGCTGCGGCCCGTCGAGGGCACCGACACCTATCTCGTCTACACCCGCTGGCGGGACGAGGAGTCGTTCCAGGCGTGGATGGAGGGCCCGATGAAGTCCGCGCACCAGGGCGGCGGCGAGGGCGGCGAGCGTCCGAAGCCGGCGGCCTCCGGCTCCACCCTGTGGTCCTTCGAGGTGGTGCAGCAGGCGGGCCCGAAGGAAGCCTGACGACCCGACGGGCGCCCCCTGCCTGACGACCCGACGGCGCCCCCTGCCCGCGACCCGACGGGCACCCCCTGCCTGACGACACGACGGCGCCCCCTGCCCGCGACCCGACGGGCGCCCCTGCCTGACGACACGACGGCGCCCCCTGCCTGTGCGGGTCAGGGGGCGCCGTCGGTCCTGGGCGGGCGCGGTTACTTCACCGGCTCCGGCTCCGGCTCGCTCTCCGGCTCCGGTTCGCCCGCCGGGTCGACCGGCGTCCGGACGGAGTCGAGCAGCAGCTGGGCGACGTCCACGACCTGGATGGACTCCTTGGCCTTGCCGTCGTTCTTCTTGCCGTTGACCGAGTCGGTGAGCATGACCAGGCAGAACGGGCAGGCCGTGGAGACGATGTCGGGGTTGAGGGAGAGGGCCTCGTCGACGCGCTCGTTGTTGATGCGCTTGCCGATCCGCTCCTCCATCCACATCCGCGCGCCGCCGGCGCCGCAGCAGAAGCCGCGCTCCTTGTGGCGGTGCATCTCCTCGTTGCGCAGGCCCGGGACCTTGCCGATGATCTCGCGCGGCGGCGTGTAGATCTTGTTGTGGCGGCCCAGGTAGCAGGGGTCGTGGTAGGTGATGATGCCCTCGACCGGGGTGACGGGGATCAGCTTGCCCTCGTCGACCAGGTGCTGGAGCAGCTGGGTGTGGTGGATGACCTCGTAGTCGCCGCCGAGCTGCGGGTACTCGTTGCCGAGCGTGTTGAGGCAGTGCGGGCAGGTGGCGACGATCTTCTTCGCCGACTTCGGCTTCGCGGACTCGGCAACGACCTTGCCCTCGTCGTCCAGCTCCTCGCCGAACGCCGTGTTCAGGGCCATCACGTTCTCCATGCCGAGCTCCTGGAACAGGGGCTCGTTGCCGAGGCGGCGGGCGGAGTCACCGGTGCACTTCTCGTCGCCGCCCATGATCGCGAACTTCACGCCCGCGATGTGCAGCAGCTCGGCGAAGGCCTTGGTGGTCTTCTTGGCGCGGTCCTCCAGGGCGCCGGCGCAGCCGACCCAGTACAGGTACTCGACCTCGGTGAGGTCCTCGATGTCCTTGCCGACGACCGGGACCTCGAAGTCGACCTCCTTGGTCCACTCCAGCCGCTGCTTCTTGGCCAGGCCCCAGGGGTTGCCCTTCTTCTCCAGGTTCTTGAGCATCGTGCCCGCCTCGGAGGGGAAGGCGCTCTCGATCATGACCTGGTAGCGGCGCATGTCCACGATGTGGTCGACGTGCTCGATGTCCACCGGGCACTGCTCGACGCAGGCGCCGCAGGTGGTGCAGGACCACAGGACGTCCGGGTCGATGACGCCGTTCTCCTCGGCGGTGCCGATCAGCGGGCGCTCGGCCTCGGCCAGGGCGGCGGCGGGCACCGAGGCGAGCTGCTCCTCGGACGCCTTCTCCTCGCCCTCCATGGTCTTGCCGCCGCCGGCCAGCAGGTACGGCGCCTTGGCGTGCGCGTGGTCCCGCAGGGACATGATCAGCAGCTTCGGGGAGAGCGGCTTGCCGGTGTTCCAGGCGGGGCACTGCGACTGGCAGCGGCCGCACTCGGTGCAGGTGGAGAAGTCGAGCAGGCCCTTCCAGGAGAACTGCTCGACCTGGGAGACGCCGAAGACGTCGTCGTCGCCCGGGTCCTCGAAGTTGATCGGCTTGCCGCCGGAGGTCATGGGCAGCAGGGCGCCGAGGGAGGTCTCGCCGGTGGCGTTGCGCTTGAACCAGATGTTCGGGAAGGCGAGGAAGCGGTGCCAGGCCACGCCCATGTCGGTCTTCAGGGCGACCGTGATCATCCAGATGAAGGAGGTCGCGATCTTCAGGCCGGCGAAGAAGTAGGTGAGGTTCTGCAGCGTGGAGAGGTCCATGCCCTCCAGCCACGACACCACCGGGTAGGAGATGAAGAACGAGGCCTCGTAGCCGTCCACGTGGTGCTGGGCGCCTTCGAGGGCGTGCAGCATGAAGATGCAGACGCCGACGACGAGGATGACGGTCTCGACGAAGTACGCCTGACCGAAGTTGGAGCCGGCGAAGCGGGACTTGCGGCCCGGCTTGCGCGGGTGGCTCAGCTGCCGGACCACGATCAGGACGAGGATGCCGACGATGGTCATCGTGCCGATGAACTCGACGTAGATGTTGTACGGCGCCCACTCGCCGAGGACCGGCAGGATCCAGTCCGCCTGGAACAGCTGGCCGATCGCGTTGACGATCGTCAGCAGCAGGGTGAAGAAGCCCACCGCCACGAACCAGTGCGCCACGCCGACGACGCCCCAGCGGTTCATCCGGGTGTGGCCGAGGAACTCCCTGACCACGGTGATGGTGCGCTGGGTGGGATCGTCGGTCCGCGTCCCGGCCGGCACGGGCTGGCCCAGCCGCATGAAGTTGTAGATCTGGAGGAGGGCGCGGCCGAACAGTGCCACGCCGACCACGATCAGGACCAGCGACACGATGATCGCGGCGAGTTGCATTGGGGCTCCTGAGGCGGCCTCGGTCTGAACGAGCTGTCTGAGCAGGGCTACATTACTAAGCGGTAACTTATGCAGTCCGTCTGAGACTACCCCCATCATCCGTCGGGATGCAGCAGGGCGCGGGGTGATATGGGTCGCCGCCCGGCAATCGGATCGTGTTATTCATACCGAATTGATACTTTCGCCCCTACCTTAGAGCCGTGCTCTACGGGATCGCCGCCGCCTCAGCCGCCCTGCTGCTCACCGCCGTGCTCGCAGCGGCGTTCCGGCTGCCCGCGCTCAGGGCCGGAATCCTGGACCGGCGTCGGCAGCGGCCCCTTCCGCTTCTCGGCGGGCTCGCCGTCGTGGCCGTCACCTGCCTGGTCTCCTGGGTGGGGGAGTGGTCCCGGGTCGCCCCGCTCGGGCAGGGGGTCGGGGGGCTGCTGGCGGCCGCCGTCGGGGTCGCCGTGCTGGGCCTGGTGGCCGATGTGTGGCGGCTGCGGGCGCGCGTGCTCGTCGCCGGTACGGCCGTCGCGGCGGTCTGGGTGGTGCCGTACGACGAGACGGGGGTGCCGGGCGGGCTGCTGGCCGTCGGCTGGATCGTCCTCGCCACACTCGCGTTCAAGGCGCTCGACCACGCCGACGGCCTGGCGGGCACGGTCGGGGTGATCACCGCCTTCGGCGCCGGCGCCTGTGCCGCCGCCGAGCTGATGGACGGGCTCGCCGTACTGCTGAGCGTGGTCGCCGCCGCCCTCACCGGCTTCCTCATGCACAACTGGCACCCCGCGCGGGTCGGGCTCGGCGCCTGCGGCTCGCTGTTCACCGGCTTCCTGCTGTCGTCGGCGGTCGTCTTCACGCGCGCGGGGTACGCGATCGGGCCGAGCGCCGCGGTGGTGTTCTGCCTCGGCGCCGTCGCCCTCGCCGACGCCCTGCTGGTGGTCCTCGTCCGGGGGCTGGCCCGGCGGCCGCTGCTGCGGCGCGGCCCCGACCACCTCGCGCACCGGCTGCGGCGGCTCGGGCTCACCACGCAGGGGGCGGTCGTGCTGCTGGGGGCCGGATCCTTTTCCGCCGTCCTGGTGGGGGTACTGGTGCACACCGGCTGGACCGGGGAGGGGGCCGCGCTCTGGGTGGCCGGTGGGGTGGTTCTCGCGGTGGCCGTGCTCGTCCTCCTCCGTACACCTGTCCAGCAGCCTCGGCGCCCGACGTCGACGCAGGTCAGCGGCCACTTGCGTGTAAGGAACGGATAAGAGTTGAGCCAAGCTGACTCAGGTCTGTTGACCCCGGCGTCCCGCTCGTGCACACTTGAGCCTGTTCCACTCAAGTCAGCTGGAGGAATCAACCATGGCACGTGCGGTCGGCATCGACCTGGGCACGACTAACTCCGTCGTCAGCGTTCTGGAGGGCGGCGAGCCCACCGTCATCACCAACGCCGAGGGTGCCAGGACCACGCCGTCCGTCGTCGCCTTCGCCAAGAACGGTGAGGTGCTCGTCGGCGAGGTCGCCAAGCGCCAGGCGGTCACGAACGTGGACCGGACCATCCGCTCGGTGAAGCGCCACATGGGCACCGACTGGAAGATCCAGCTCGACGGCAAGGACTTCAACCCGCAGCAGATCTCCGCCTTCATCCTTCAGAAGCTGAAGCGGGACGCCGAGGCCTACCTGGGCGAGAAGGTCACGGACGCGGTCATCACCGTCCCGGCCTACTTCAACGACTCCGAGCGCCAGGCGACCAAGGAGGCCGGCGAGATCGCCGGTCTGAACGTCCTGCGCATCGTCAACGAGCCCACCGCGGCGGCGCTCGCCTACGGCCTCGACAAGGACGACCAGACGATCCTCGTCTTCGACCTCGGCGGCGGCACCTTCGACGTGTCCCTGCTGGAGATCGGCGACGGCGTCGTCGAGGTGAAGGCCACCAACGGTGACAACCACCTCGGTGGTGACGACTGGGACCAGCGCGTCGTGGACTACCTGGTCAAGCAGTTCCAGTCCGGTCACGGCGTGGACCTGTCCAAGGACAAGATGGCCCTCCAGCGCCTCCGCGAGGCCGCCGAGAAGGCCAAGATCGAGCTGTCCTCCTCCACGGAGACCTCGATCAACCTGCCCTACATCACCGCCTCCGCCGAGGGCCCCCTGCACCTCGACGAGAAGCTCACCCGCGCCCAGTTCCAGCAGCTGACCGCGGACCTGCTGGAGCGCTGCAAGACGCCGTTCCACAACGTCATCAAGGACGCCGGCATCTCCATCAACGAGATCGACCACGTCGTCCTCGTCGGCGGCTCCACCCGTATGCCCGCCGTCGCCGAGCTCGTCAAGGAGCTGACCGGCGGCAAGGAGGCCAACAAGGGTGTGAACCCGGACGAGGTCGTCGCCATCGGCGCCTCGCTCCAGGCCGGTGTCCTCAAGGGCGAGGTCAAGGACGTCCTGCTGCTCGACGTCACCCCGCTGTCCCTCGGTATCGAGACCAAGGGCGGCATCATGACCAAGCTCATCGAGCGCAACACCACGATCCCGACCAAGCGCTCGGAGATCTTCACCACGGCCGAGGACAACCAGCCGTCGGTGCAGATCCAGGTTTACCAGGGCGAGCGCGAGATCGCGGCCTACAACAAGAAGCTCGGCATGTTCGAGCTGACCGGTCTGCCGCCGGCGCCGCGCGGCGTCCCGCAGATCGAGGTCTCCTTCGACATCGACGCCAACGGCATCATGCACGTCACGGCGAAGGACCTCGGCACCGGCAAGGAGCAGAAGATGACCGTCACCGGCGGCTCCTCGCTGCCGAAGGACGAGGTCGACCGCATGCGCGAGGAGGCCGAGCGCTACGCGGAGGAGGACCACAAGCGCCGCGAGGCCGCCGAGTCCCGCAACCAGGGCGAGCAGCTGGTCTACCAGACCGAGAAGTTCCTCAAGGACAACGAGGACAAGGTGCCCGGCGAGGTCAAGACCGAGGTCGAGGCCGCCGTCGCCGAGCTGAAGGAGAAGCTCAAGGGCGAGGACACCGCCGAGATCCGCTCCGCCACGGAGAAGGTCGCGGCCGTCTCGCAGAAGCTGGGCCAGGCCATGTACGCCGACGCCCAGGGTGCCCAGGCCGCCGGCGGCGCCTCCGCCGGTGCCGGTGAGACCAAGGCCGACGACGACGTCGTCGACGCCGAGATCGTGGACGACGAGCGCAAGGACGGTGCCGCGTGACGGAGGAGACCCCGGGCTTCGAGGAGAAGCCCGACGTCCCCTCCGGCGCCACCTCCGACGACGCCGAGCCGAAGGCCGCCCCCGAGGAGGGGGCGGCCCCGGCCGGGGACGCGAACGAAAGTGCCGGTCTTGTCGCCCAGCTGGACCAGGTGCGCACCGCGCTGAGCGAGCGCACGGCGGACCTCCAGCGCCTCCAGGCCGAGTACCAGAACTACCGCCGCCGCGTCGAGCGCGACCGGGTCGCCGTCCGGGAGATCGCCATCGCGAACCTCCTGACCGAGCTCCTGCCCGTGCTCGACGACATCGGCCGCGCGCGCGAACACGGTGAACTGGTCGGCGGCTTCAAGTCGGTGGCCGAGTCGCTGGAGACGGTCGCGGCCAAGATGGGGCTCCAGCAGTTCGGCAAGGAGGGCGAGCCCTTCGACCCGACGATCCACGAGGCCCTGATGCACTCCTACGCGCCGGACGTCACCGAGACGACCTGCGTGGCGATCCTCCAGCCCGGGTACCGCATCGGCGAGCGCACCATCCGCCCCGCGCGGGTGGCCGTCGCCGAGCCGCAGCCCGGCGCGCAGGCCGCCAAGGCCGAGGACGCCGAGGAGAGCACCGCGGCGGCCGACGAGAAGGACACCGGTGGCCCGGACGAGGGCTGACGGACGGACTGAGGGGAAGGAGGGACGTCGGGGATGAGCACCAAGGACTTCATCGAGAAGGACTACTACAAGGTCCTCGGCGTCCCCAAGGACGCCACCGAGGCAGAGATCAAGAAGGCGTACCGGAAGCTCGCCCGCGAGTTCCACCCGGACGCCAACAAGGGCAACGTCAAGGCCGAGGAGCGCTTCAAGGAGATCTCCGAGGCGAACGACATCCTCGGTGACCCCAAGAAGCGCAAGGAGTACGACGAGGCCCGCGCCCTGTTCGGCAACGGCGGCTTCCGCCCCGGACCGGGCGGGGCCGGCGGCTCCTTCAACTTCGACCTGGGTGACCTCTTCGGGGGCAACGCCCAGGGCGGAGGCTTCGGCGGCGGCATCGGTGACGTCTTCGGGGGCCTGTTCAACCGGGGCGGCGCCGCGGGCACGCGGACCCAGCCCCGGCGCGGCCAGGACATCGAGTCCGAGGTCACGCTGAGCTTCACGGAGGCCATCGAGGGCGCCACGGTGCCGCTCAGGATGTCCTCCCAGGCGCCCTGCAAGGCGTGCTCCGGCACCGGCGACAAGAACGGCACACCGCGCGTGTGCCCGACCTGCGTCGGCACCGGGCAGGTGGCTCGGGGCTCCGGCGGCGGCTTCTCGCTCACCGACCCCTGCCCCGACTGCAAGGGCCGCGGCCTGATGGCCGAGCACCCCTGCACGGAGTGCAAGGGCAGCGGCCGGGCCAAGTCGTCCCGGACGATGCAGGTCCGCATCCCGGCGGGGGTGACCGACGGCCAGCGGATCCGGCTGCGCGGCAAGGGCGCGCCCGGCGAGCGGGGCGGCCCGGCCGGCGACCTGTACGTGGTCGTCCACGTCGGCGAGCACCCGGTCTTCGGACGCAAGGGCGACAACCTCACCGTCACCGTTCCGGTGACGTTCGACGAGGCGGCCCTCGGCGGCGAGGTGCGGGTGCCGACCCTGGGCGGCCCGGCCGTCACCCTGAAACTGCCCCCGGGCACGCCGAACGGCCGTACGATGCGGGCTCGTGGCAAGGGCGCGGTCCGCAAGGACGGCACCCGCGGCGATCTGCTGATCACCGTGGAGGTGCGTGTCCCCACGGACCTGTCGGGGAAGGCTCGTGACGCGCTGGAGGCGTATCGCGAGGCGACCGCGGGCGAGGATCCGCGGGCGGAGCTGTTCGAGGCCGCGAAGGGAGTTTGAGAGAGATGGACGGCCGTCGACGTAATCCGTATGAACTGACCGAGGAAACCCCGGTCTACGTCATCTCGGTGGCGGCCCAGCTCTCCGGACTCCACCCGCAGACGCTGCGCCAGTACGACCGCCTGGGCCTGGTCTCCCCGGACCGCACCGCGGGCCGGGGCCGCCGTTACTCGGCCCGCGACATCGAACTGCTCCGCCAGGTGCAGCAGTTGTCGCAGGACGAGGGCATCAACCTGGCCGGCATCAAGCGCATCATCGAACTGGAGAACCAGGTCGCCGCGCTCCAGTCCCGGGTCGCGGAGCTGCAGGCGGCCCTGGACGGCGCGGCGGCCGCGATGCAGCAGCGCGAGGCCGCGGTGCACGCCTCCTACCGGCGCGACCTGGTCCCGTACCAGGAGGTCCAGCAGACCAGCGCGCTGGTGGTGTGGCGGCCGAAGCGGCAGCAGCAGGACTGACCCGGTCCGAGTGGAACGGGAAGGGGCCGGCGGGAGCGATCCCGCCGGCCCCTTCCGCGTGCTCAGGGCGCCAGCACGGCCCAGTCGCCGCCCGGCGCGGACTCGGTGCCGTCCGCGGCCAGCGAGGTCACCCGGTAGAAGTGGGTGGTGCCCGTGGCGGCGGCGGTGTCCCGGTAGGAGGTCCCGGTCGTCTCCGCGAGCCCCTCGTAGGCGCCGGTGCCGCGGTTCCACCGGTAGATCCGGTAACCGGTGGCGTCGGGCACCGCGTTCCAGCCCAGCGTGACCGGCGCCGTGCCGTCCTCCCCGGTGGTCGCCGTCACGTGGACCGGCGAGCCCTCGGGCGTGGGCACGCCCGGCGTCATGTCCAGCTCGGTGGCGACCACGGCCTCGGCCGGGCCGTGCCACTTGACCGCCGAGTTGCCCTCGTCGTCCACGGCGTCGACGAAGAAGCACGCTTCGCCGCCGTCCGGGAGCGTGGTGAGGGCGTGGGAGGTGGCGGTGGGCGGGACGTACTGCGTCGCGAGGCCGTAGCAGACCCGGTCCTCCTCGTCGCCGACCAGCTCGCCCCGGTGGACCGTGTAGTACTTCAGGTCCGTGGCCGGGTTCGCGTCCCAGTCCAGCCGGAAGCCGTACTCGGTCGGGGTGGCCTTCAGGCCGGTGACGGGCGCCGGCGGGTCGTTGTCCCAGATCCTGCCGCGCTGCGGCGCGGACGGGGCGGACTCGTTGCCGGCCGCGTCGACGGCCGACACCCGGTAGTGGTAGACGGTGCTCTCGGCGGCCGTGGTGTCCAGGTAGGCGGGCTGCTGCGTGGTGGCGAGCCCGGTGTAGACGCCGTTCTCGGCCGGTGCCCGCCAGACGCGGTACGACACCGCCCCGGGGACCGCTCCCCAGGCGACCTTCAGTCCGCCCGTACCGCCCTGCGCCGTCACCTCGCCGGTCGCGCTCGTGATGGCGGGCACGGCGGGCGCGACCCGGTCGACGGTGGTGACGGCCTGGTCGGCCGTGCCCGCGGACTCGTTGCCGGCCCGGTCGTAGGCGCGGATCTCGTAGTAGTAGGTCTCGCCGGTCTTCGGCAGGGTGCTGTCGGTGTACGACGTGCCGGTGGTGGCCGCGAGCGGCGTGCCGCCGAACGGCGTGCCCTTCAGGCGGCGGTGGACGCGGTAGCCGGCGAGGTCCATCTCCTTGCTCCTCGCCCAGTCGAGCCTCGTCCTGCCGGTGGTCCGGTCGTAGGAGACCGAGACCCCGGTGGGCACCAGCGGCCGGACCTGGTCGACGTCGGCGCCGGTGCGCGGGGCGTAGCCGAAGGAGACGGACGCGCCGCCGGTCCAGTTGGCGTAGTCGACGCGCAGGGTGTGCCGGCCGGACGGGACGGTGACGTCGACCGTTTTGGTCCGCGCGCGGGAGACGTTCTTCCACAGGTCGATCCGGCGGGTGCCGTCGAGGTAGACGCGGACGCCGTCCTCGGCGGTCGCGGTGAGGCTGAAGGGCCCGCCGGAGCCGAAGTCGCGGGTGACGGTCCAGCGGACGCCGAAGTTGTCCTTCGGCAGGCCCGTGGCGGGCGCGCCGGTGCCCCACGACTCGCTGACGCCGCTGTCGCAGTCGGTCTTCTTCGGGGTGCCCGAGAAGCCGGTGTTCGCGAAGAACTGCCGGGTGTAGACCGGTGAGGCGCAGCTCGCGGTGGCGGAGGCGGGCGGGGCGACCGCGCCGAGCAGGGCGCCGGAGGCGGCGAGTACGACGGCCGTGGCGGTCGTACGTCTGGCTGGGTTCATTCGGTCCTCTGATCGATTTCGTGACGCGGCCCGGGGCCGCGACGAGCACGACTCGCGGTGAACCGGGGTGGTTGTACGGATCTTGGCCGAACCGCGAACTCCTGCCGGATGGACGGCCCGTAAAGGGTATTTGAAGGGGGTTTCGCGTGACCTTCACAGTGCAGCTGAGCGTGGTGTTGCGCACTCGTTAAGTGATTCTTCTTGACGCCGGGTGCGGCCTCCGCGTTGTCTTTTCAGACACCTGGGTCGTAAAGCAGCACCCACGTCCGGAACGCACCTGAAGTGAGCCCCCGAATGCGTCGTATCGCCTTGTCCGTGGCCGCGTCCACGATGACCCTCTCGCTCGCCGGCTGTGGCGTGCTGAACGCGACGGGGGACGGGGCGAGCGCAAGCCCGACCAAGGGCAACGACGTCACCGTCGGCCTGCTGCTGCCGGAGAAGGCGAACACCCGCTACGACAAGTTCGACTACCCCATCATCAAGAACAAGGTGGCCGAACTCACCAAGAAGCAGGGCAAGGTCGAGTACGCCAACGCGGACGCGAGCGCCACCCGGCAGGCCGAGCAGCTGCAGAACATGATCGACGACAAGGTCGACGTCATCCTGCTCGACGCGGTGGACGCGCACGCCGTCGCCGCGGGAGTGAAGAAGGCCAAGGAAGCGGGCATCCCGGTCATCGCCTACGACCGGCTCGCCGAGGGCCCGATCGACGCGTACATCTCCTTCGACAACGAGCTGGTCGGCGAGGTGCAGGGCCGCACCGTGCTGGAGGCGCTGGGGCCGGACGTCGACACCTCCGACAAGATCGTCATGATGAACGGCTCGCCCACGGACCCGAACGCCCGGCAGTTCAAGGAGGGCGCGCTCTCCGAGCTGAACGGCAAGGTGACCATCGCGGCGAGCTACGACACCACCGACTGGAAGCCGGAGAACGCCGAGGCCAACATGGCCAAGGCGATCGCGTCGATCGGCAAGAGCAACATCGCCGCCGTCTACTCCGCCAACGACGGCATGGCGGGCGGTGTCATCAAGGCGCTGAAGGCGGCCGGCGTCACCGACCTGCCCCCCATCACCGGCCAGGACGCCGAACTCGACGCGGTGCAGCGGGTGGTCTCGGGTGAGCAGTACATGAGCGTCTACAAGTCCTACCCGGACGAGGCCGAGGCCGCCGCGCAGATGGCGGTCATGAAGATCCAGGGCAAGGACATCCAGTTCGACGCCCTCACCCAGGACCGGGTGGACAGCCCCACCGACAAGGACATCCCGGCCCGGCTGGTCCAGGTGACCGCGCTGACCAAGCGCACCATCAAGGACACGGTCGTCGCGGACGGCATCTACAGCGTCGACGCCATCTGCACCGCCAAGTACAAGGCGGCCTGCGCGGCGATCGGCCTGAAGTAGGCTCAGCGCCCCTGGCGGCCCCTTCCGGCGGCTCCCCGCCGTACCGGGCCCCTGGCGGCCGCTTCCGGCGGCTCCCCGCCGTACCGGGCCCTGGCGGCCGCTTCCGGCGGCTCCCCGCCGTACCGGGCCCCTGGCGGCGCCTTCCGGCGGCTCCCCGCCGTACCGCGCCACCCCCGTGGGCGCGGTACGGCGGCGGCCCCCCGCGACGCCGGGACCCCGTCACCCCACGCCGTCAACTTGGTGTGCTGCGGAGGGTGGAGCGACGTCACAAAAACCCGGGCATAGCAGCGGTTTTCGAGGGCCGGCGCGGCAGGAGCCGTGTTGCGGACCCGGTCGGCGCCGCGCATAGTTGCGCTGCGGAAGTGGCAGCACACCGGGGGTGGAATGGGCGATGGCCGGGCACGGGGCGGAGGAGCATCCTCACGGTGCCGACCGGCTGTGCGAGGCCGGGGACCGTGTCTATTCCCGTGCCGTGCGCCGGGGACGGGTACCGCGCACGGACGCCGAACCGGTGCCCTGCCTGCTGGAACTGGCTCTGCTGCACCCGGATCCCGACGACATGGACTGGCTGGTGCCGACCTCCCCGCAGGAGGTCATGACCCGGCTGCTGCGCGGGGTCTACGACGAGGTCAGTGAGAGCCAGCGGCGGGTGGGCTCGGCGGTGGCCGCCTTCGAGTGGTACGCGGGCCTCGGCCGTCAGCCGCAGACCCTGGCGCTGCCCACCGAGGGCACCGCGATCCGGGTCCTGGACGGACTCTCCCGCATCCAGGCCGCGATGGACGAGGCGACCGAGGCGTGCACCACCGAGGTGCTCACCGTGCAGCCGGGCGGCATCCGCCGGGAGGCGGAGCTCACCGAGGGTCTGCACCGGGCACTGGCGCTGCGCGGCCGGGGCGTGCGCATGCGCGACCTCTACACGCACGTGGCCCGGCACGGCCAGGGCCTGCTCAACTACCTGGAGCTGATGGGCGAGGCGGTGGAGGCCCGCACCCTGGACGAGGTCATCGACCGGCTCATCCTCTTCGACCGCACGGTGGCCTTCATCCCCGCCAACTCCGACCGCACGATGGCCCTGGAGCTGCGCCACCCGGCCCTGGTCGAGTACCTGGTGACGGTCTTCGAGCGGCTCTGGCGCCTCGCCATCCCGCTGACCGCTCCGCTGCCCGACACCGGCATCGAGGGCATCTCGCACCGCGAGCAGTCCATCGCCGCGCTGCTCGCCGAGGGCCACCAGGACGCGGTGATCGCCGAGCGGCTCGGCATCAGCGTCCGCACCTGCCGGGCCCACATCGCCCGCCTGTCGGAGACGCTGGGCGCGGCCAGCCGTACCCAACTCGGGGTCCGGATCGCCCAGGTGGGCCTGGACGGCCACCGTCCGCCGGTGCCGAGCAGCGCCCTCGCCGGCCCGGACCAGAAGAGCCCGGGCGTCCGGTGAGACGTCCGGGCCGAGCCCGGGGCGGGTCCTCCCGTGGCCCGGGACCCGGTCACCGCCTCACTGCTCGCGGTCGAGGATCCCGGACTGGGCGATGAGGTAGCCGAGCTGGGCCCGGCTGCCGCTGCCGAGGGCCTGGGCGAGCTTGGCGATGTGGGCCCGGCAGGTGCGGACGTTCATGCCCAGACGGCGGGCGATGGCCTCGTCCACGTGCCCCTCCACGAGGAGTTTGGCGATGGAGTGCTGGATCTCGGTGATGCCGTCGGGCGCCGTCTCGTAGGGGGCGCCGGCGCTCAGCGGCACCGCCCGGTCCCACATGAACTCGAACACCTTGATCAGGTAGCGGACGAGCCCCGGGTGCCGGAGTTCGAGGGCGACCTGCCGGTCGTCCCGGACCGGGATGAAGGCCACGGTCTCGTCGCAGATGATGAGCCGCTCGACGAGTTCGTCGATGGTGCGGTACTCCGCCTTGCCCTCCGTGAACTGGTCGACGTAGGCGAGCCGTTCGGGGCTGTAGCGGGCCGTGTGCTGGTAGAGCGTGCGGATCCGGACCCCGCGTTCGATCAGCGGCTTGTCCCGTTCCAGCCCCTCGACCAGCCGGCGTTCGGGGTGGCGGGCGCTCGGCTGGACCGTGAGGACCTCCTTCTGGCACTGGGCGGTGGCCAGGTCGAGGGCCGTGTTGATGCGGTCCAGGCCCTCCAGCACGGTGAGGGAGTGGGTGCTCGCCGTCACCTGGGTACTGAGGTCCATGAACGGCTCGAATGCCTCGGCCAGTTCGGTTGACAGCCGTCGGCGCTCGGTGATCTCGCGTTCCAGGGGGTTGAGCCGCTGGGAGAGCGCGACCGACGCCGGTACGGGCCGCAGCCAGTCGGCGTCGTCGGGGTCGGGGTGGAGGAGGGCGAACTCCATCAGGCAGGGAGCGGCCGCCACGTCCGCGCGCGGAACACGCCCCATGCGCAGAGCGTTCGCGTAGAGGCGGCTTCCTTCCTGACAGAGTTCCGTCAAGGCATGGGGATGTGTCTCGTTAGTCCGATTCGTTGCCAAATCTCCACCCCCCAGGGTCCTGAACATGCAGGAACATGATGCACTGATTGTGTGGTCATGACGTGTCCGAATGAGCCATCGTCTTATCCGACGGGGGAAGAGGGGACCTTCAAGTGAGGACGAAGCCGACTATGCGTAAGAGAATGCTTCGCTCGGTGCTTGTCGCCGCCTTCTCCGCCGTTGTGGCCTTCGGATCGCTGATTGGCCTCTCTGGCGAGAAGGGTGACGTTCGAGCGGACACCGTCTGGTCTGTTACGGCTCCGGTCGCCGCCGGTGACGGTGCCACGTCCGCCACCCCCGGTGACACGGTGTGGAGCTGACGTGACCACTCCACCTGACGACCGCTCCTTCCGCCGAGAAATGGCCACCGCCTACCGCTCCGGCTGGCACTTCATCGATCTGGTCACCGCCATCCCCCACAGTGGTGACTCGCTGATGGTGACCGTGTTCGGCGAGCCGGTCGTCGTCACGCGGGACGAGGACGAAGACGTGCGGGCGTACCGGTGCCTGCGCAAGCCGCGTGGCGCGCCGCAGCCGGTGCGATGTGCCATCCGGTACGGAATGATCTTTGTGAACCTGGACCAGCGGGATCACCGGCTGTACGAGCCGGCGGAGTCCGACCTGAGGACCATCTCGGCCACCCCCCGCAGTGCCTGACGCGATTCCCCCGTCGTAACACATCGCTCAGGCGCTTCCCCCCGCAGCGGCGTCACCGTGACCTGAACACGGTGACGCCGCTGCAGTTTTCCGGGGATATTCCGGGTATGGGCGGACTTCCATGGTGGCTGGAAACCATCGGGTCTCAGCCGTGCCCGAGGGCCCGCTCCACTTCGATCTCGATGACCACCCGGGACGGGTTCGGCGCGGGCGTCCGCCGGTACCGCTCGGCGTACCGGCGCACCGCCTCGCCGACCCGCTCCGGCTCGGTCCGCACCCGCGCGCGCCCCTCCAGCGTCGCCCAGCGCCGGCCGTCCACCTGGCACACCGCCACCCGGGCGCCCTCGTCGCCCGCGGCGCGCACATGGGCCACCTTCGCGCTCGTCCCGTTCGTGATCACCCGGGCCAGCCGCGCCGCCGGGTCGTAGGTCACCCCGACCGGGACGACGTGCGGGCTGCCGTCCGGCCGCAGGGTGGTCAGCGTGCACAGGTGCCGTTCGCGCCAGAAGGCGAGGTACGGCTCGTCGGGGGAAACCAGGTTCACGGAGTGCCTCGTCATGAGCGCAACCTAGCCCCGGAACGCTCCCGTAGAGACCTTGAGTGGAATAGACTCAACTTTGTGTACGCTGGTTAAGTCAGCAGCGGAGAGCGGTCTGCACCGCCACGAGGAGGAGAACGGACAAGGTGGACGCCGAGCTGACCAACAGGAGCCGGGACGCGATCAACGCGGCCAGCAACCGTGCCGTGACCGAGGGGCACCCGGACCTCACCCCTGCCCACCTGCTGCTGGCTCTGCTCCAGGGGCAGGAGAACGAGAACATCACCGACCTGCTCGCCGCCGTCGAGGCCGACCAGGCGGCCGTGCGCGCCGGGGCGGAGCGCATCCTGGGCTCGCTGCCCAGCGTGACCGGCTCCACCGTGGCGCCTCCGCAGCCCAACCGCGAGCTGCTGGCCGTCATCGCCGACGCGGGTGAGCGCGCCAAGGAGCTCGGCGACGAGTACCTGTCCACCGAGCACCTGCTGATCGGCATCGCCGCGCAGGGCGGCGCGGCCGCCGACCTGCTCAAGGGGCAGGGCGCCGAGGCCGGGAAGCTGCTGACGGCCTTCCGCAAGGCCAGGGGAGGACGCCGCGTGACCACCGCCGACCCCGAGGGCCAGTACAAGGCCCTGGAGAAGTTCGGCACCGACTTCACCGCCGCCGCCCGCGAGGGCCGGCTGGACCCGGTCATCGGACGGGACCAGGAGATCAGGCGGGTCGTGCAGGTGCTGAGCCGCCGTACGAAGAACAACCCGGTGCTCATCGGCGAGCCCGGCGTCGGCAAGACCGCCGTCGTGGAGGGCCTCGCCCAGCGGATCGTCAAGGGGGACGTGCCGGAGTCGCTGAAGGACAAGCGGCTGGTCGCACTGGACCTCGGCGCGATGGTGGCCGGCGCCAAGTACCGCGGCGAGTTCGAGGAGCGGCTGAAGGCCGTCCTCGCCGAGATCAAGGGCTCCGACGGCCAGATCATCACCTTCATCGACGAGCTGCACACCGTCGTGGGCGCCGGCGCCGGCGGGGACTCCGCCATGGACGCCGGGAACATGCTCAAGCCCATGCTCGCGCGCGGCGAGCTGCGCATGGTGGGCGCCACGACGCTGGACGAGTACCGCGAGCGGATCGAGAAGGACCCGGCGCTGGAGCGGCGCTTCCAGCAGGTGCTGGTCACCGAGCCGACCGTCGAGGACACCGTGGCGATCCTGCGCGGTCTCAAGGGCCGCTACGAGGCCCACCACAAGGTGCAGATCGCGGACAGCGCCCTGGTGGCCGCCGCCACCCTGTCCGACCGGTACATCACCTCCCGCTTCCTGCCGGACAAGGCCATCGACCTCGTGGACGAGGCCGCCTCCCGGCTGCGCATGGAGATCGACTCCTCGCCCGTGGAGATCGACGAGCTCCAGCGCGCCGTCGACCGGCTCAGGATGGAGGAGCTGGCGATCGGCAAGGAGACCGACCCGGCCTCCCGGGAGCGGCTGGAGAAGCTGCGCCGCGACCTCGCCGACAAGGAGGAGGAGCTGCGCGGCCTGACCGCCCGCTGGGAGAAGGAGAAGCAGTCCCTCAACCGGGTCGGCGAACTGAAGGAGAAGCTGGACGACCTGCGCGGCCAGGCCGAACGCGCCCAGCGCGACGGCGACTTCGACACCGCCGCCAAGCTCATCTACGGCGAGATCCCGCAGCTGGAGAAGGAGCTGGAGGCCGCCTCGGCCGCCGAGGAGCAGGCCGCCGAGGACACCATGGTCAAGGAGGAGGTCGGCTCCGACGACATCGCCGACGTCGTCGCCGCCTGGACCGGCATCCCGGCCGGACGGCTGATGGAGGGCGAGACGCAGAAGCTGCTGCGGATGGAGGAGGAGCTGGGCCGGCGGCTCATCGGCCAGACCGAGGCCGTCCGGGCGGTCAGCGACGCCGTACGGCGCTCCCGGGCCGGCATCGCCGACCCCGACCGCCCGACCGGGTCCTTCCTCTTCCTCGGCCCCACCGGTGTCGGCAAGACCGAACTCGCCAAGGCGCTCGCCGACTTCCTCTTCGACGACGAGCGGGCCATGGTCCGCATCGACATGTCGGAGTACGGCGAGAAGCACAGCGTGGCCCGGCTGGTCGGCGCACCCCCCGGCTACATCGGCTACGAGGAGGGCGGCCAGCTGACCGAGGCGGTGCGGCGGCGACCGTACAGCGTGGTGCTGCTGGACGAGGTGGAGAAGGCCCACCCGGAGGTCTTCGACGTCCTGCTCCAGGTGCTGGACGACGGCCGCCTGACGGACGGCCAGGGACGCACGGTCGACTTCCGCAACACCATCCTGGTGCTCACCTCCAACCTGGGCAGCCAGTTCCTGATGGACCCGCTGACCACCGAGGAGCAGAAGAGGGAACAGGTCCTCGAAGTCGTCCGCAGCTCGTTCAAGCCGGAGTTCCTCAACCGGCTCGACGACCTGGTGGTCTTCTCCGCGCTGACCAAGCCCGAGCTGGAGCGGATCGCCGAGCTCCAGATCGGCCGTCTGGCCAAGCGGCTGGCCGAGCGCCGGCTCGCCCTGGAGGTCACCCCGCAGGCGCTGGCCTGGCTCGCCGAGGAGGGCCTCGACCCGGCCTACGGCGCCCGCCCGCTGCGCCGCCTGGTGCAGAGCGCCATCGGGGACCGGCTCGCCAGGGAGATCCTCTCCGGCGAGATCAAGGACGGCGACACGGTCCGCGTCGACCGCTTCGGCGAGGGTCTGCTGGTCGGGCCGGCCACGGGCAAGACGCTGTGACGCTCGGGTGGTGAACGCCGGACGTGCGCGAGGGCCCGGTCCGGGCCCTCGTACGCCACGGTGACCTCCGCGGCGTACGCGCCGAAGCCCGGCTCGGACGCGCCCGGGACCAGGCCGGCACAGTCGGGGAACCCCGTGGAACCGTCACCCGGACCAGGGCCGCGGCGGGCAGCGCCGACAGCGCCGCGAACAGCCCCCCACCTGGTCCGTCCCCGTGCCCTCACGCCATCCCCGTGCCGTACGCCCGCCACCCGGCCGCCGGATCGTGTCAGCCCACGGCTGACAGGGCCCCGCCGGGGCTTGCCACCCCCCTCCCCGCATGGGGGAGGATGGCGGCATCCGCATGAAGGGAAAAACACGGTGAGCATCGACCCGTCCTCGATTCCGAACTTCGGGGGCCAGCCCGAACCGCAGCCCCAAGGACCGGTTGGCCCCGTCCTCCCGGATCAGGACCTGGTGAAGCAGCTTCTCGACCAGATGGAGCTGAAGTACATCGTCGACGAGGAGGGTGACCTCGCGGCGCCGTGGGAGCAGTTCCGCACCTACTTCATGTTCCGCGGCGAGGAGGAGCAGGCGATCTTCTCGGTGCGGACCTTCTACGACCGCCCCCACAAGATCGACGAGCGGCCCCAGCTGCTGGAGTCCCTCGACGAGTGGAACCGCCGCACCCTGTGGCCCAAGGTGTACACCCACACCCACGACGACGGCACCGTCCGTCTGATCGGTGAGGCCCAGATGCTGATCGGCACGGGCGTCGACATCAACCACTTCGTCTCCTCCACGGTCAGCTGGGTGCGGGCCGCGATCGAGTTCGACAAGTGGCTGGTCGAGCAGCTCGGCCTGGAGCAGGAGGTCAACGAGGCGGAGACGCCCGAGAACGGCGCGGACGGCGCCGGCAGGCCCGAGGGCGACGGGGAGTAACCGAGCCCGGACCGGTCCGGGGGCGCACCGCCCCCGGACCGCACCCTTCCGCGTGCCCGCACCCTTCCGCGTGCCCGCGGCCGGGCCGCCGCCTCGCGGGGTGCCTCACATGCCCCGCAGGCGCTCCGCCGCCTCGCGCAGCACGTCCTCCCGCTTGCAGAAGGCGAACCGCACGAACGGCGCCCCCGCCTCCCGGTCGTCGTAGAAGACCGCGTTGGGGATGGCCACGACGCCCGCCCGCTCCGGCAGCGCGCGGCAGAAGGCGAACCCGTCCTTCTCGCCGAGGGGCCGGATGTCGGTGGTGATGAAGTAGGTACCGGCCGGCCGGAACACCTCGAAGCCCGCCGCCGTCAGCCCCTCCGCCAGGATGTCCCGGCGGACCAGCATGCCCCGGCGGAACTCCTCGAAGTAGCTGTCGGGCAGCGCGAGGGCCTCGGCCACCGCGTACTGGAAGGGGCCCGAGGAGACGTACGTCAGGAACTGCTTCACCGCCCGGACCGCGCCCACCAGCTCCGCGGCGGCCGTCACCCAGCCGACCTTCCAGCCGGTGAACGAGAACGTCTTGCCCGCCGAGCCGATGGTCACCGTCCGCTCGCGCATCCCGGGGAACGTGGCCAGCGGCAGGTGCGCGGCGTCGTCGAAGACCAGGTGCTCGTAGACCTCGTCGGTCACCACCAGCAGGTCCCGCTCCACCGCCAGCTCGGCGATCGCGGCCAGCTCCGCGCGCGTGAGGACCGTGCCCGTCGGGTTGTGCGGGGTGTTGATCAGCAGCAGCCGGGTGCGGTCGGTGACCGCGGAGCGCAGTTCGTCCAGGTCCAGACGGAATCCGGCGCCCCCCTCGTAGTGCGGCCGCAGGGTCACCGGCACCCGCCGGCCGCCCGCCATCGCGATGCTCGCCGCATAGGAGTCGTAGTACGGCTCCAGCGCCACGACCTCGTCCCCGGGCTCGACCAGCGCCAGCAGGGCGGCCGCGATCGCCTCGGTGGCGCCCGCCGTGACCAGCACCTCCGTGTCGGGATCGTAGGACAGGCCGTAGCGGTGCCGCTGGTGCGCGGCGATCGCGGTGCGCAGCTCGGGGACGCCGGGCCCCGGTGGGTACTGGTTGCCGCGGCCGTCGCGCAGCGCCCGTACGGCGGCCTCGCGGACCTCTTCGGGGCCGTCGGTGTCGGGGAAGCCCTGCCCGAGGTTGATCGACCCGGTCGCCACGGCGAGCGCCGACATCTCGGCGAAGATCGTGGTCCCGAACGCGGCGAGCCGGCGGTTGAGGTGGGGGCGTGCGCTGGAGGTCATGCCGGTCATCCTGCGCCCAAGCTCTGGACTTCCTCAACTCACCTTCACGGATGAGCGCCTGCGGCCGTATCCAACGCGCCAGCCCTGAGCTGGGCGAATGCTGTCATCAACTGTCGTTGTTTGTCGTCATTGGCCGTCTCCGGACGGCCCCGAGACGGCCCCTCACTGCTGTCGTCTGACACTGAACATGCACCGACTGCCAGGGAAGTGGACCACCGGCCGCAGTCCCCCGGGAAGGGCGGGGCGCACCGGTTCCCCGCTTACGTCAAGATCAGGTGGCGGCGCGGTTGTCGCCCCGCTGCCGGAGCAGCGGTGTGCCGGATCGGCGCGTGGGGAGGCGGGGGGCTACCTCACGTCTTTCTCAGCCAACCCCTCCTCGAAGCGGTCGGCCAGGATGCCGACGACCATGGCCGACCCAATAGCGATTTTCAGAAGCTGCTCTTTGGTGTTTTCCGTGCTGTCGTCGCTGTACGGAATCAGGCTGAAGTGGTGACGCAGGGCCAGCTGCCCGCCGATGTTGACGGCGCCCGGCCTACGCCACTCCTCCCCGAGCTGCTCAAGAAGTGCTGAGATGTTGAGCCCCTCAGCGGCGGCGATGAAGGACGTGGCAGCGACCCACCCCATGTTTTTGCCGTCGGACTCGAAGAGCACCTTCTGGCGGCGCTTCTGCGTGCTGCCCTCCTCGGCAGGGACGTCCATGGTGGCCGACACCTTCGTGCCGTCTCGCCCTACTGACACGTTCTCGGTGCCGAACGCATCGGTGAGGACTTCGATGAATCGCTGCCACGTCGCCATGGTTACCCTGCTCCTGGATCGTCGGATGTGCCTCGTGCTCAACGGGCATACCGCCTACAGGTCACGGCCACGGGACACGGACGATCGGCCCGCGGACGGACGGGGTCACCTCCCTCACCTCAAGACTTACGAACTGATCCGAAGCAACTTGGGAGCTATGGCCCACGGACAGGTTCTGACGGTCCATCTTCGATGGCACATAATCCAACTCCGATGTCAGAGCTCCGTCGCGGAAGCCGTCCGGGCGCACATCGACGCTTTCAAACCCGCCGAGATCACGTTGCCGTGGGACGTGCCCGAAGGGCCGAAGGTGTCTGCCCGGCTGATCTTCACGGCCGAGCAAGGGGGAATGGTGTGGCGGAGCAACTTCAACGGCAAGGAGTGGAAGCCCGCTCTCGCGGCGGCAGGGCTCATCCCGGAAGCCGACGGTGACGGCAAGTACGAGTCGGCGCGCGCACGGGATGCACGCCCTACGGCACTTCTACGCCTCCGCGCTGCTGGACGCGGGCGAGAACATCAAGGCCGTCAGCGAGTACATGGGGCACGCCGATCCAGGGCTGACTCCGCGGGTGTACGCCCACCTAATGCTTGATAGCCGCGAGCGCGCCCGCCGCGTCATTGACTCGGTGTTTGCGAGCACAAGCTGACGGGACGCCGGAGTACCACGACCCGGGTGTCCCATCACCAGGAGTTGCCTGCGAAAACGGGCGGGACGGTGAGGCGCTGAGCTGTCCTGCCTGTCCGTCAATGACCTGTTCACGGGGGGCGGCGCCTTGAGACCTGGGCGGAGGAGTAGTCCAAGTCGGGGGGGGACTGCTCCCCCCCCCGCTCTCGTTGATCAGGTCCCCCGCAGACGGAAGGAACATCACGTGACTGACGTTGACTCGCTGTTTGGCGGCGCGATCCCGCCCATCGGCACGGACTTCCCATTCGAGATGTACGCGGCGAATGCGCCGCTGAAGATCGACACCTTTCGGCGGCCTCGGGCTCGACTTCAAGGGCCGCATCAACGTCGCGGGGCTGTTTGATGCGATGCCACACGCGATTACCTGGCTTCGCGTTCTGGGGAAGATCACGGCCCACAGACGGCCCAGTGAACCCCGGACGGCCCCTGAACTGCCCTTCTGTGCAGGTCAGGGGCCGTAGTCGTGCGAAAACCCTCTGAACTTCCTCAACTGTGCTTTGCGCGTTCGGGCGGTGGGGCATCTCCCCGGCACCGCGCGGGACGCGGCAGTGCGCGAGGCGCCCACGGGGGGCCGCTTCGGGGGAACGGAAGGAGGGTGGCGCCATGAGTGACACAGCGATCGCGGGCATCATCCTGGCGGTGGTCGTAGTCGTGCTCATCGCGGTGAGCCGGGCGCGTCGCAGCCGGCGGCGGGTGAAGCCGTCGCTCGGCAAGGGCGGTGCGCGCGGCCGGGGACACCGCTCGGTGTCGTCGGCGTCGTCGTCGGCGTCCAGCACCTACGGCGGTGGCAGCTGGTGGGCCGGGGGCGGCGACTCCGGCTCGTCGGGGGGACACGGCGGACATCACGGGGGGCACGGGGGGCACTCCTGCTCGAGCCACTCGTGCGGTGGCGGCTCGTCGTGCGGCGGAGGTTCGTCGTGCGGCGGCGGGGGCGGATGCGGGGGAGGCAGCTGACACGGGGCAGCCGGCCTCGCGGCAACGGGGGAACCGCATCCGGGCCACACGGCCGAGCGCCCGTCGGAGCAGTTTTCCGGCGGGCGCTCGGCACGTCCGGGCCCGCTCCCGGCGTACGCCATGGTTGAACAGTTGAGCTGTGGAGCCCCCCGAGGGATGGAAACCCCACGAAGTTGGGTAAAAACGCTGTGGCGGCGCCTCTGTTCATGATTCCCTCTAAATCGCCAACGCAGCCCCTCGGACGTCCCCGCAGGCTCCCCACCCCGGCCGGGCCGGCTGGGCTGACATGGCCGATCTCCCCCTCATCGCGTGTTAGCGGAGCCGATCCATGCTCACGACCCTGAACACCTCCTATACCGATACGCGCGCTGCGGACCTCGCCTGGGCCCTGGGACGCGAGCCGCTGCCCGCCCTCGCCACCCTCGACCTGGAACTCACCGGCGCCAAACTCCAGTTGCGACTGCTCGGCGCGTCCCATCAGGTGCTCCTGGAGGAGCCGCGAGGCATCTGTTCGGAGACGGTCGCGTGCATCCCCGGTTCCAGCACCCCGCTGCCGCTGGGCGTCGCCAAGCGGGTCGGCGACTGGGAGTACGAGTTCGCCGCCCGCGTGGAGGTGCTCACCCCCGGCTCGTTCGAGGGCCGCGCCCAGGAGCTGCTGGCCCTCGTCTCCGACCATCCGCACGGCCTCGCCGGTGTCTTCCCCGGCAGTCCGCACGCCTTCACCGCGATGCTCGCCCAGCGGCAGGAGGGCCAGGTGCACTGGCGCACCTGGCACGCCTACCCGCAGGACGGCCAGTTGGTGGCCACCCGGACCCGGGTCGGGGCGCGGGCACGGGTGCGCAGCCAGGCCGATCACTTCCCGGCGGCATAAACCCCGCACGCGCCGACCGCCGCCGTTTCCACACGTGTGGGTGACGAAGCGTGCCGAGTGTCTGACGTAACGTCGCAGCGTGATCGAACCGCACGCCCCCGCGCCCCCGGGCGCCCCGCCCCACCGGACAGGCCCCGCACGGCTGCCCGTCCGGCCCGGCACCGGGCGGTTCCTGGTCCTCGTGTGCGTCTTCGTCTGTGCGGCCTGCGGACTCGTGTACGAACTCGAACTCGTCGCCTTCGGCTCGTACGTGACCGGCGGAACGGTCACCCAGGCCTCCGTGGTGCTGTCCGTGATGGTGTTCGCGATGGGGATCGGCTCCCTGGGCGCCAAGCGGCTGCGCTGGCACGCGGCGGCCGGGTTCGGCGCGGTCGAGTCGGCCCTCGCGCTGGTCGGCGGGTGCAGCGCGATGGCCCTGTACGCGGTGTTCGCGTGGACCGGCGGCTGGGGCGGTGCCTGGGCCGACGGCTCGCGCTGGCTGCTGGCCGCCTTCTCCCTCGTCATCGGTCTGCTCATCGGCGCCGAGGTCCCGCTGCTGATGGAGCTGATCCAGCGCGTCCGCCGGCAGGACGCGGGCGGCGCGGTGGCCGACCTGTTCGCCGCGGACTACGTGGGCGCACTCGTCGGCGGCCTGGCCTTCCCCTTCCTGTTGCTGCCGTTCTTCGGCCAGTTGACCGGCGCGCTGCTGACCGGCATGGTCAACGTCGTCGCGGGCGGCGCCCTCGTCCTCGGCCTGTTCCGCCGCGACCTCAGCCGCCGTGCCCGCTGGACCCTGCTCGCCGCCGGTGTCACCGTCCTCTCCGTCCTCGCCTCCGCCGCCGCCCTCGCCGGCGACTTCGAACGGACCGCCCGGCGCGCCGTGTACGGCCCGGACGTCCGGGTGGCCGTGCAGACCGGCGTCCAGGAGGTCGTCCTGACCGGCGGCACCCACGGGCGGCCCCTCGGCCTCTACCTGGACGGCCGGCTGCGGGCCGGCGGCCGGGACGAGCGCCGGTACCACGAGGCCCTGGTCCAGCCGGCCCTGGCCGGCCCGCACGCCCGTGTCCTGATCCTCGGCGGCGGTGACGGCCTGGCCGCCCGCGAGGTGCTGCGCCACCGCGGGGTGCGCCGCGTCGACATCGTCGAACTCGACCCCGGACTGCTGCGCCTGGCCCGCCACGACCCCGGCCTGGCCGCCGCCAACGGGCACGCCCTCGCCGACCCGCGGGTGCGCGTCACCGCCGCCGACGCGCTCGCCTGGCTGCGCGGGGCGCCCGGTCCGGCGTACGACGTGGTGATCGCCGACCTCCCCGACCCCGGCGTCACCGCCGGCACCAAGCTGTACTCGCAGGAGTTCTACGGCCTGGTCCGCCGCGTGCTGGCCGGGGACGGGCGCCTGGCCGTCCACGCCGGTCCCGTCACCGTCCGCCCCCGCGTCTTCTGGACCGTCGCGGCGACCCTGCGCACGGCCGGCTTCGCCGGCTCGCCCTACCGGGTCCTCGGCGACGGCCCCGGCCGGGCGGCCGGGGCCGGACGCGCACCGGGCACCTTCCGCGCGCCCCGCGACTGGGGGTTCCTGCTGGCGGCCCCGGGAGGCACCGCACCGCCCCTGCGGCCGGGCCCCGGCCGGCCGCGCACCCTCACCCGGGCCGGGCTGGCGGCGGACGCGAGGGCCGCGGAACGCACGCGGGTCGGGGGGCTGCGGGCGTCGACGCTGCTGCATCCGCGGTACTGAGACGACCGCGGCGCGGAGACGGCCGCGGTGCCGAGACGGCGGCAGTGCCGAGGCGACCGCGGCGCCGAGGCGCAAACGGGGGGCAGGGGGCGGGGCCACCGGCGCGACAGGGTGAGTTCCGGCCACGACTGGGTAGGCTCACCGACCATGAGGCACCAGGTCTTCGTCCCGGTCCCCGCCGAGAGGCTCGGCGCGGCGCTGGCCGACCCCGCACGCGTCGCCCGGGCGGTTCCCGGACTGCACCAGGACGCCGGTGCCGAACCCGTCGCCGGCCGGCTGAAGCTGCGCGTCGGCGGACACTCCGTCACCTACCGGGGGACGGCCCGGGTGACGGCCCGCGAGGACGGTTCGTACGCCGTCGAGGGCGATGCCACCGAGGCCCGCGGCACCGGCGCGGTCACGTTCGCGCTGACCCTGCGCCTCGCGGACGGTGACGGCGGCTGCGCCGTCACGGCCGAGGGCACGGCGGAGGCCTCCGGACGGATCACCGAACTGCCGGCGGACGCGGTGACCTCGGCGGCGACCCGGCTGCTGAACCGCTTCCTGGAGAACCTCGCGACGGACGGGGACGACACGCAGGAGCCCGCGGACGAAGCGGAGGGACCCGCGGACGAAGCGGAGGAAGGCGGGGCCGGGACGCAGGAGGGCGAGGCCGCGCCCCCGGAGTCCGCGCCCCAGGAGTCCGCGGCCCAGGAGTCCGCGCCCCAGGAGTCCGCGGCCCGTGAGGCCGAGGCGCGCGAGCCCGGGGCGCCGGGGGCCGACTCCGGCCGTGCCTCCGTCTTCGGCACCGGGGCACCCCCGTCCGCCCCGGGCCCGGGCGGGGACGACGGTGTCGAGCTCGACGTCGGCACCGGCGCCGCCGACCGGCCCGCCGGGGACTTCGCCGACACCGGTGAGCCGCCGGCCGAGGCCGCGCACGCCCGCCGCACGATGATCGGCCGCAGCGCCGAGGAGGTCGACCACGCCCCGCCCCGCGGCCGTTACGCCCCCGTGCCGGCCCCCCAGACCATCGCCGGGAACCCGGCCCTGCGCTGGGCGGCCCCCGCCGCGGCGCTGGCCGTGGCCTCGGCGATCGTGGTGACCCGCGCCCTGCGCAGGCGACGCTGAACGGCCTTGCGCACGCCCTCTTGATCGCCCCAGTAGGGTCGGTCACGTGAGTGACGAAGACATCACGCTGACCGCGGGCGACGCGGAAGTGACCGTGCGGCCCGGCAACGGCGGCCGGATCGGCGGACTGCGGATCGGTGGCGCCGAGCTGCTGCGGCAGGGCGAGCGCTACGGCTGCTTCCCGATGGTGCCCTGGTGCGGGCGGATCCGGGACGGCCGCTTCCTGGACGGTGCCACCGTGCGCCAGATGCCCCTCAACTCCCCGCCGCACGCCATCCACGGCACCGCGCGCGACGGCGCCTGGCGCACCGCGCGCACGGCGGCGCACGAGGCGGTCATCACCTACGACCTGGTCGACCCCTGGCCGTACCGCGGCCGCGTCACCCAGGTGGTCACGCTGGCCGAGGACAGCCTGACGCTGACCATGTCCGTGGAGGCGTACGACGACTCCTTCCCGGCGCAGATCGGCTGGCACCCCTGGTTCAACCGGAACGTGGACGGCGCGGACGTACGCCTCGACTTCACGCCGGCCTGGCAGGAGGAGCGGGGCGCCGACCACCTGCCCACCGGCAACCGCACCGAGCCCGCGCCCGGTCCCTGGGACGACTGCTTCGGCATGCCCGGCGGCGTCGACGTCACCCTCACCTGGCCCGGCCGGCTGGAGCTGAAGGTGGCCAGCCGCGAGGAGTGGGTGGTCGTCTACGACGAGCAGGCCGAAGCCGTGTGCGTCGAGCCGCAGACCGGCCCGCCCAACGGCCTGAACACCCTGCCGCGCCTGGTCACCCCGCTGGAACCGCTGGAAGCCACGACCACCTGGACCTGGCGCCGCCTCTAAGCTGGTCGGCATGACGGACGCACGCGGCGAGCTGCTGCAGCACATCAAGGACAAGGCCGTGGTGCACGGCAAGGTGACCCTGTCGTCGGGCAAGGAAGCCGACTACTACATCGACCTGCGCCGGATCACGCTGGACGGCGCGGCCGCCCCGCTGGTCGGTCAGGTCATGCTCGACCTGACCGCCGAACTGGACTTCGACGCGGTCGGCGGGCTCACCCTGGGCGCCGACCCGGTGGCCACCGCGATGCTGCACGCCTCCCACGCGCGCGGGAAGACCCTGGACGCCTTCGTGGTGCGCAAGGCGGGCAAGGCGCACGGCCTCCAGCGCCGGATCGAGGGCACCGAGGTCGCGGGCCGCCGGGTGCTCGCCGTGGAGGACACCTCCACCACCGGCGGCTCGGTGCTGACCGCCGTGGAGGCGCTGCGCGAGGCCGGCGCGGAGGTCGTGGCCGTCGCCACGATCGTGGACCGGGCGACCGGGGCGGCCGAGGCGATCGCCGAGCAGGCGGGGGTGCCCTACCTCTTCGCCTTCTCGAAGGATGAACTGGGACTGGACTGACGACCCGGATTGACCTGGACTTGACCGGCGCATGGACCATCGGTTCATGTCTGGGAAGATGGGGCCGACGATGACGTCGCCCCCAAGGTCTAGGTCAGGGCCGTAACGCAGAACGCCAACCCGCAACTCAAGGAGCGGACAGATGCCCATCGCAACCCCCGAGGTCTACAACGAGATGCTCGACCGGGCGAAGGCAGGCAAGTTCGCCTACCCGGCCATCAACGTCACCTCGAGCCAGACCCTGAACGCGGCGCTGCGCGGCTTCGCGGAGGCGGAGAGCGACGGCATCGTCCAGATCTCGACCGGCGGCGCCGAGTTCCTCGGCGGCCAGTACAGCAAGGACATGGTGACCGGCGCGGTCGCGCTCGCCGAGTACGCGCACATCATCGCCGAGAAGTACCCGGTCAACATCGCGCTGCACACCGACCACTGCCCGAAGGACAAGCTCGACGGGTACGTGCGTCCGCTGCTGGCGCTCTCCAAGAAGCGCGTCGACGCGGGTCTGGCCCCGCTGTTCCAGTCGCACATGTGGGACGGCTCGGCCGAGACCCTCGCCGACAACCTGGAGATCGCGCAGGAGCTGCTGGAGCAGGCCCGCGCCGCCAAGATCATCCTCGAGGTCGAGATCACCCCGACCGGCGGCGAGGAGGACGGCGTCACCCACGAGATCAACGACGAGCTGTACACCACCGTCGACGACGCGATCCGCACCGCCGAGGCCCTGGGCCTGGGCGAGAAGGGCCGCTACCTGCTGGCCGCCTCCTTCGGCAACGTGCACGGCGTCTACAAGCCGGGCAACGTCGTCCTCCGCCCCGAGCTGCTGAAGGAGCTCAACGAGGGCGTCGCCGCCAAGTTCGGCAAGGCCGCGCCGTTCGACTTCGTCTTCCACGGCGGCTCCGGCTCCACCGAGCAGGAGATCCTGACCGCGCTGGAGAACGGCGTGGTGAAGATGAACATCGACACGGACACCCAGTACGCCTTCACCCGTCCGGTCGCCGCGCACATGTTCCAGAACTACGACGGCGTCCTGAAGGTCGACGGCGAGGTCGGCAACAAGAAGGCCTACGACCCGCGCACCTGGGGCAAGCTGGCCGAGGCGAGCATGGCCGCCCGCGTCGTGGAGGCCACGCAGCACCTGCGCTCGGCGGGCAACAAGATCAAGTAAGCGGCGCATGACCACGGGCCCGGCGGCTGTCCATGCCGCCGGGCCCGCTGTATACCTGGGACCATGCCCGATGTCCGGCTGGCCGCGCCCCAGGGCAAATGGATCCTGTTCACCACCGTGCTCGGCTCCAGCATGGTCATGCTGGACTCCACCGTCGTCAACGTCGCCCTCCCGCGCATCGGCCACGACCTGGACGCGAGCCTCGCCACGCTCCAGTGGACGGTCAACGCCTACATGGTCACCCTGGCCGGCCTGATCCTGCTCGGCGGTTCGCTGGGGGACGTGTACGGCCGCCGCCGGGTCTTCGTCCTCGGCGTGCTCTGGTTCGCCGCCGCCTCGCTGCTGTGCGGCCTGGCCCCGACCTCCGGCGTGCTGATCGCCGCGCGCGCGTTGCAGGGCGTCGGCGGCGCCCTGCTCACCCCCGGCTCGCTCGCGCTGATCCAGGCGTCCTTCCACCCCGACGACCGCAGCCGCGCGGTCGGCCTGTGGTCCGGCTTCGGCGGGATCGGTGCCGCCGTCGGCCCGTTCCTCGGCGGCTGGCTGGTGGCCGGCCCCGGCTGGCGCTGGGTGTTCCTGCTCAACGTGCCGCTGGCGCTGGTGTGCGTACCGGTCGCCCTCCGGCACGTGCCGGAGTCGGCCGGCCGCCGGGAGAGCGGCCGCTTCGACGTCCTCGGGGCGGCCCTGGGCGCCCTGGCCCTCGCCCTGCTGACCTACGCCCTCATCGAGGCCCGGTCGGGTTCCCCCGCGGTGGCCCTGACGGCGGCGGCGGGCCTTGCCTCCGCGGTGGCCTTCGTGTCCGTGGAGCGGCACCGCGCCGCCCCGATGCTCCCGCCGGACATCTTCGCCTCGCGCTCCTTCACCGCGGTCAACCTGGTCACGCTGTGCGTGTACGCGGCCTTCGGCGGCTTCTTCTTCCTCACCGCCCTCCAGCTGCAGGTGGTGGCGGGCTACTCACCGCTCGCCGCCGGTACGGCCCTGCTCCCGACCACCGCGCTGATGCTGCTGTTCTCCTCCCGCTCGGGCGCCCTCGCCGACCGCACGGGCCCCCGGCTCCCCCTGACGGCGGGTCCGCTGCTCTGCGCCGCGGCGATGCTGCTGATGCTGCGCGTGGGGGCGGACGCCGACTACCCGACGGACGTCCTGCCCGCGGTGCTGGTGATGGGCGCCGGCATGGTCACCCTGGTCGCGCCGCTGACGGCGACCGTCCTCGCCTCCGTCGACACCGCCCGCGCCGGCCTGGCCAGCGGCATCAACAACGCGGCGGCACGGGCGGCGGGCCTGATCGCCGTGGCGGCGCTCCCGCTGCTGGCGGGGATGGGGCCGGAGGCGTACCGGTCGCCGGCCGCCTTCGACGCGGCCTTCGACCGGGCGATGCCGATCTGCGCGGGCCTGCTCGCCGCCGGTGCGCTGCTGGCGTTCGCGCTGGTCCGCCGCCCCTCCCCGGGCTGCCGCCGGCCGGAGTGCCGCACCCACGGCTCGGTGGCCTCTCCACCTCTGGAGGGTCAAGGGCCGGGAGCACCGCGCGGTGACAGACTGAGCCCATGACGATTCACGAGAACCTCCTCGGCGGCCCGCCCCCCACCCACCTCCCCGACGACCCGGAGCCCCGGCAGGCCCTGGCGGACGGCACCGCGCCCGCGGACGTCGCCGCGAAGCACCCCACCTCCTCCCTCGCCTGGGCCCAGCTGGCCGACGAGGCGTTCGAGCGGGGCTCGGTCGTGGAGTCGTACGCCTACGCCCGTACGGGCTACCACCGCGGCCTGGACGCCCTGCGCCGCAGCGGCTGGAAGGGGCACGGCCCGGTGCCCTGGGAGCACGAGCCGAACCGCGGCTTCCTGCGCGCCCTGCACGGTCTTGCCCGCGCCGCCCAGGCCATCGGTGAGCAGGAGGAGTACGAGCGCTGCACGCAGTTCCTGAAGGACTCCTCACCGACGGCGGCCCAGACCCTGGGCTGACCCGTAGGGGGAGGTCACCGGTGTGGCCCGTCTGGCAGCAGACGGGCCTTGCCGTGGCCGGGGGGATTGCGGAGGATGCCGGTGGGGACCGGGGCCCCCGTGCCGGCATCGGCAGGGGCGGACCGCTACCCGGAGTAACACAGGAGACAGCGATGTCCCAACAGGCTCACCCCCCTCACGAGGCCGCTGAGCCCGAGACCCCGAATCTCGATTTCGCGGGGACGACGCCGTATGAGGACTACGTCAAGGCGGACGTCCTCACCCACCTCCAGCAGACCCTCTCCGACGACCCCGGAGAGATGGTCTTCCTGGTGACGACCCAGGTCATGGAGTTGTGGTTCACCGTCATCGTGCACGAGTGGGAGACGGCGGCGCAGGCGCTGCGCGCCGACGACGTGCCCACCGCGATCGCCGCGCTGAAGCGCTCCGTGCGCGAGCTGGAGGCCCTCAACGCCTCCTGGAAGCCGCTGGGCCAGCTCACCCCGGCGCAGTTCAACTCGTACCGCAGCGCGCTCGGCGAGGGCTCGGGCTTCCAGTCGGCGATGTACCGGCGGCTGGAGTTCCTGCTCGGCGAGAAGTCCGCGTCCATGCTCGTCCCGCACCGCGGCGCCCCGCGCGTCCACGCGGAACTGGAGAAGGCCCTGCACGAGCCGAGCCTGTACGACGAGGTGCTCCGGCTCCTCGCGCGCCGCGGCCACGCCGTCCCCGCCTCCGTGCTGCACCGTGACGTGGCCCGGCGGTACGAGCCCTCGGACGCCGTCGAGGCGGCCTGGGCGGAGATCTACTCCGGCGACCAGGACGCCGAACTCGTCCGCCTCGGCGAGGCGTTGAGCGATGTGGCCGAGCTGGTGTGGCGCTGGCGCAACGACCATCTCGTCGCCACCCGGCGCGCGATGGGCGCCAAGGCCGGAACCGGCGGCTCCGCCGGTGTGGCCTGGCTGGAGAAGCGCGCCCGCAAGAACGTGTTCCCGGAACTGTGGACGGCGAGGTCGCATGTCTGAGCTGGCCCTGCACGCCGAGAAGCTGGACGCGGCGGACGAGCTGGCGCCGCTGCGGGAGCGTTTCGTCCTGGACGACCCGTCCGGCCGTGCGGCGGACACCGCCGGCGTCTACCTGGACGGCAACTCCCTGGGCGCCCTGCCCACGGGCGTCCCGGACCGGGTGGCGGACGTGGTCCGGCGCCAGTGGGGCGAACTGCGCATCCGCTCCTGGGACGAGAGCGGCTGGTGGACGGCGCCCGAGCGGATCGGCGACCGGATCGCCCCGCTGGTGGGCGCGGCACCCGGCCAGATCGTCGTCGGCGACTCGACGAGCGTGAACGTCTTCAAGGCGCTGGTCGCGGCCGTCCGCATGGCCGGGGACGCCCGGGACGAACTGCTGGTCGACGCGACGACCTTCCCCACGGACGGCTACATCGCCGAGTCGGCGGCCCGGCTGACCGGCCGCACGCTGCGCGCGGTGACCCCGTCACAGGTGCCGTCGGCGCTGAGCGACCGCACGGCCGCGGTGCTGCTCAACCACGTCGACTACCGCACCGGCCGGCTGCACGACCTGCCGTCGCTGACGGCCGCGGTCCACGCCTCCGGCGCCCTCGCGGTCTGGGACCTGTGCCACAGCGCGGGCGCGCTGCCGGTGGGCCTGGACGAGCACGGGGTGGACCTGGCGGTCGGGTGCACCTACAAGTACCTGAACGGCGGCCCGGGTTCGCCCGCCTTCCTGTACGTGCGCACCGAGCACCAGGACCGCTTCGACTCCCCCCTGCCCGGCTGGAACTCCCACGCCGAGCCCTTCGGGATGAGCCCGTCCTACACCCCGGCACCGGGCGCCCTGCGCGGCCGGGTCGGCACCCCGGACATCCTCTCCCTGCTGGCGCTGGAGGCGGCCCTCGACGTCTGGGAGGGGGTGTCGGTCACCGCCGTCCGCGCCAAGTCCCTGGCGCTCACGGACTTCTTCCTGCGGTGCGTGTCCGCGTACACGGAGCCCGGCCGGCTGGAGTGCGTGACGCCCGAGCGGCACGAGGAGCGGGGCAGCCAGATCGCGCTGCGCTGCCCGGACGCGGGCGAGGTGATGAAGCGCCTGATCGCCCGGGGCGTGGTCGGCGACTTCCGCCACCCCGACGTCCTCCGCTTCGGCTTCACCCCGCTGTACGTGGGCTTCCGGGACGTGGAACGGGCGGCTCGGGTGCTGGGGGAGGAGGTCCGGTAGGGCGGTGGGGCGGTGGGCGGGGGGCCGGCGCCCCCGCCTCCCCCTGCCGCCCCGGCCCCCTGCACCACTCACCCAGCGTCACATCCCCGTATCCCCGCACGTCACCGGCCTGATACCGTCCCCGCCGACGGCCGATTTCCCTCCTGGTCCGCCAAATTCGTTCCTTCGCTGAGAGGTTGGAGCATGCCGGACGACGCAGCAGCAGCCCGCGCCGCCGCCGAAGAGGAGTCGGCCTTCTCGCACCCCGTGGTCGACCCCGACGTCACCGCCGCCTACGGTGACCACCCCGACCAGGTGATCGACTTCTACGCGCCCCGCACCGGCCCGGAGTCCGCCGCGAACGGCGCACCGGCCCCCCTGGTCGTCGTCCTGCACGGCGGCGCCTGGCGCGCCCGCTACGACCGCCGCCACATCACTCCGTTCGCGGACTACCTGGCCCGCGGAGGCTTCGCGGTGGCCAACGTCGAGTACCGGCGGGGCGGCGAGCCGCTGATCCCGGGGCAGCAGGCGGGGCGGGAGGAGCCGGCCGGGGCCGGCGGCACGCCGCTCGCCGGGCGCTGGCCGGACACGTTCGACGACGTGGCGGCGGCTCTGGACGCCCTGCCCGCGCTCGTGCGCGAGGCGCTTCCGCAGGCGGATCCCCGCCGCACGGTGCTGACCGGCCACTCGGCGGGCGGGCACCTGGCCCTGTGGGCGGCGGCCCGGCACGTCCTCCCCGCGGACGCGCCCTGGCGCACCGACGGCCCGGTGCCGCTGCGCGGTGTCGTCGCGCTGGCCCCGATCGCGGACCTCGAGGTGGCGGAGAAGCTGGGCGTGTGCGAGCACGCGTCGCTGCAGCTGCTGGGCGGACCGGACCACTTCGCCGAACGCCGGCCGTACGCGGACCCCGCGCTGCTCCTCCCGACGGGCATCGCCACGACGCTCGTCCAGGGCCGCGGCGACCTGGACGTACCGGAGCAGGTGGCCGAGTCGTACGCCGAGGCGGCGGCCAAGGCGGGCGAGATGGTCGGGCTGACGCTCCTGGAGGACGTGGGTCACTTCCCGCTGATCGACCCCGCGGCGGACGCCTGCGCGGTGGTGGCGGAGGAGATCGCCCAGCTCGCCTGGTGAGTCCGCGATGTGAGTCCGCGATCACCTGGTGCCGGCGCTGATCGCGCAGGGCCTGTCGCACGCGCAGACCGCCGAGCGGCGCCGACCCGCACCCCGTAGTACCTGAGGGGGACCCGCGAGGACCCCCTCCAAGGGGACGACCGCGCCCCCCGCCCCCGCCTACCGTGTGGCACGTGACCGAGACGACGCACACGCAGACGCCGCCGGGCCCGGCCGCCAGGCCGCGCAGCCCCGAGGCCAGGCTGGCCGCGGACGCCCTGCGCGGGCTGTGGCAGGACCTGTTCCACGACGCCTTCGCCTACCGCCCGCTGCCCCGCAGGACCGTGGCCGGCCCCCTCTCCCGCCACTTCTCCGAGCGGATGCGGGCATACGCGGCCTGGACACCGCACGGCGTGGTGGTGGCCGGCGGACTGGTCGCGATGGCCGCCGGCATGGTGGACACGGACGCCGGCCCGACGGCGCTGATGTCCGGGCTGCTCGCCCTGGCGCCGGTGCTGCTGACCCTGGTGCGCCCGGTCGGCGCGTTCTGGCTGTCGTTCGCGGCGACCACCGCCACCGCCGTGCTCGGCGGCGACTGGGGGAGCTGGCCGTGGCTGCCGGGCAGCCTGGTGTCCCACCTGCTGGTGCTGACGATCGTGGCGAGCCGTACCCGCCCGCGCGCGGCGGCCTGGATGTGGGTGCTGACCGGGGTGTACGGCTTCTTCGCCGAGGCCCTCTTCGGCTTCGGGCACTACGACACCGACACCGGCCCCATGCTGCTCGTGTCCGCGCTGCTGCTGCTGGCCGTCACGGTCCGGCACACACGCCGGCAGGCACAGCAGGAGGTGACCGCCCAGCAGACGGTGACCGAGCACGAGCGCTCGCGGCGCACCCTGCTGGAGGAGCGCACGACGATCGCCCGCGAGCTGCACGACGTGGTCGCCCATCACATGTCGGTGGTCGCCATCCAGGCGGAGGCCGCGCCCTACCGGGTGGAGAACCCGCCGCCGGAGCTGGAGAAGGCGTTCGCCACCATCCGGGAGAACGCGGTGGCGGCCCTGACCGAGCTGCGCCGCGTCCTCGGGGTGGTCCGCGCGGAGGACTACGAGGCACCGGACGCCCCGCAGCCCACCCTGGCCGACCTGGACGGGCTGCTCGCCAACGTACGCGAGGCCGGTCTGCGGGTGGAGAAGGCGGTGACCGGCGCGGTGCGGGAGCTGCCGCAGGGGGTGGAGCTGTCGGCGTACCGGATCGTGCAGGAGGCGCTGAGCAACGCGCTGCGGCACGCTCCGGGGGCCGGGGCACGGGTGGAGATCGGGTACGTCCTCGGCGGCCTGGGACTGCGCGTGGTCAACGGTCCGCCGCCGGCCCCGCACCTGGTCAAGGCGTCCCCCGGCGCCGGGCACGGCATCACGGGCATGCGGGAGCGCGTGTCGATGCTGAACGGCGAGATGACGGCGGGCCCGACGGCCGACGCGGGCTACGAGGTGACGGTGTTCCTGCCGGTGCCGGCCGCCACGGCGACCGAGGACGGGGCATGACGATCCGCGTACTGATCGCGGACGACCAGATGATGGTCCGCGAGGGCTTCTCCGTCCTGCTGAACGCGATGCCCGACATCGAGGTCGTCGGCGAGGCCGTCAACGGCCGGGAGGCGGTCGAGCGGGTGCGTGAACTGGCCCCGGACGTCGTGCTGATGGACATCCGGATGCCGGAGCTGAACGGCATCGAGGCCACCCGGGAGATCGTCGCGGCGGACGGGACGGCGAAGGTGCTGGTGCTGACCACGTTCGACCTGGACGAGTACGTGTACCAGGCGCTGCGCGCGGGCGCCTCGGGCTTCCTGCTCAAGGACGCCTCGGCCCGCCGGCTGGCCGACGGCGTCAGGGTGGTGGCGGCGGGCGAGGCCCTGCTGGCCCCCTCGGTCACCAAGCGGCTGATCACGGAGTTCTCCCGGCTGGCCGACGCGCCCCGGCTGGTGCCGTCGGCGCAGGCGGCGTACGGGCAGCTGACGGAACGGGAGACGGAGGTGCTGGTACTGATCGCGCAGGGCCTGTCGAACGCGGAGATCGCCGAGCGGCTGGTGGTGGCGGAGTCGACGATCAAGACGCACGTCAGCCGGGTGCTGGTGAAACTGGGACTGCGGGACCGCACCCAGGCGGCGGTGTTCGCCTACGAGGCGAGGCTGGTCACACCGGGCTGAGCCGCGGCCCCCTCACCCTGGCCGGCGGGGGACGCCCGGGGCTACCGTCCGTCCATGGCAGCTGCTGCGGACCTCGCCTTCGACCCCTGGGACCCGGCGTTTCTCGCGGACCCGTACCCGGCCTACGCCGAGCTGCGGGCGCGCGGCCGGGTGATCCGGTACGAGCCGACCGACCAGTGGCTGGTGCCGCACCACGCGGACGTCTCGGCGCTGCTGCGCGACCGCCGGCTGGGCCGCACCTACCGGCACCGGTTCTCGCACGAGGAGTTCGGGCGGACACCGCCCCCGCCGGAACACGAACCGTTCCACACCCTCAACGACCACGGGATGCTCGACCTGGAGCCGCCGGACCACACCCGGATCCGGCGCCTGGTGTCGAAGGCGTTCACCCCGCGCACGGTGGAGCGGCTGCGGCCGTACGTGGCGGCTCTCGCCGGCGAACTGGTGGACCGGCTGGTCGCGGCGGGCGGCGGGGACCTGCTCACGGACGTCGCCGAGCCGCTGCCCGTGGCCGTCATCGCCGAGATGCTGGGCATCCCCGAGCCGGACCGGTCCCCGCTGCGCCCCTGGTCGGCACAGATCTGCGGGATGTACGAGCTGAACCCGTCGCAGGAGACGGCCCGGAAGGCGGTGCGCGCCTCGGCCGAGTTCTCGGACTATCTGCGCGAGCTGATCGTCGAGCGCCGCAAGGAGCCGGGCGACGACCTGATCTCCGGGCTGATCGCCGCGCACGACGAGGGCGACCGGCTGACCGAGCAGGAGATGGTCTCCACGGCCGTACTGCTGCTGAACGCGGGGCACGAGGCGACCGTCAACGCCACGGTCAACGGCTGGTACGCCCTGTTCCGCAACCCCGGCCGGCTCGCCGCCCTGCGCGCCGACCACTCCCTGGTCCCCTCCGCGGTCGAGGAGCTGATGCGCTACGACACCCCGCTCCAGCTCTTCGAACGCTGGGTGCTGGACGACATCGAGATCGACGGCACGACGATCCCGAGGGGCGCGGAGATCGCCCTGCTCTTCGGTTCGGCCAACCACGATCCGGCGGTCTTCACCGACCCCGGCCGGCTGGACCTGACCCGCGCGAACAACCCGCACATCTCCTTCGGCGCCGGCATCCACTACTGCATCGGCGCGCCGCTGGCCCGGCTGGAACTCGCGGCCTCCCTGACGGCCCTCCTGCGCCGGGCCCCGACCCTGTCCCTCGCGGCGGACCCCCGGCGCAAGCCGAACTTCGTGATCCGCGGCCTGGAGGGGCTGGCCGTCGAGGTGGCCTGAGCACCCCCGCACCGGGAGCGGACGACCGGAGCCTCAGCGCTCCTTGGTGTCCTCCAGCACCGTCCGCCCCAGCAGCGCGTACCGCTCGGGGGCGCGGCGCTTGAGGTAGTGGGCGTAGCCGAGGCCGGTGGCCGCGACCAGCGCGACCAGCCACGGGGTCGCCTTCAGGACGAGCGAGCCGGACTCCGGGCCGGCCGCCACGCCCATGTTGGACACCAGCAGCACGACGACCGCGAGCATCGCGACGCCGCCCAGCAGGGGCGCGGTGAAGGTGCGGAACCAGTGCCGGGTCTCGGGGTGGTGGGAGCGGAAGTACACCAGGACCGCGAAGGAGCACACGGCCTGGACGACGAGGATCGCCATGGTGCCGAGGATGGCGAGCAGGACGTAGGTACCGGTGTACGGGTCCTTGCCCGCGATCCAGAACGCGGCGATCAGCAGCCCGCTCACCGCCGTCTGCACCAGGCCCGCGATGTGCGGGGAGCCGTGCCGGGCGTGGGTGCGGCCGATGGTGCGCCGGAGCGCGGGCAGGACGCCCTCCCGCCCGAGGGCGTACAGGTAGCGGGCGGCGCAGTTGTGGAAGGCCATGCCACAGGCCAGCGAGCCGGTGATCATCAGCCACTGCATGACGTCGACCGCCCAGTGGCCGACGTAGCGCTCGGTCGGGTCGAAGAACATCGCGAGCGGATTGGCGGACGAGGCCGCCCGCACGGCCGCCGCCTCGCCGTTGCCGGTGATGGCCATCCAGGAGACGAAGACGTAGAAGACGCCGACGCCGAGCACGCTGATCAGCGTCGCCTTGGGGATGATCCGCTTCGGGTCGCGGGACTCCTCGCCGTACATCGCCGTGGACTCGAAGCCGACCCAGGACCAGAAGGCGAAGAAGAGACCGAGGCCGGCGGAGGTGCCCCGGAAGGCGTTCACCGGGTCGACGGGCGCGAAGGTGAAGCCGTGCGGGCCGCCGCCGTGGAAGGCCACGGAGACCGCCATCGCCGCCAGCACGGTGACCTCGGTCGCCAGCAGCGCCACCAGCAGCTTCTCGGCGACGCTGACGCCGAACCAGGTCCCGGTCGCGTTGACCGCGAGCATCAGGGCCGCGAAGGCCCACCAGGGCACGTCCAGTCCCGTCTGGTCCTTCAGGGTGGTCGTGGCGAAGGTGGAGAAGATGCCGATCAGCGCCGGTTCGAAGACGACGTACGCGAAGGTCGCGAGCAGTCCGGAGGCCAGTCCGACGGTGCGTCCCAGGCCGTAGGAGATGAAGCCGTAGAAGGCGCCGGTGGACGTGATGTGCTTGGCCATCGACGTGAAACCCACGGAAAAGATTGCCAGTACGACCATTGCGACGAGATAGCTCGCGGGTGCCCCGACGCCGTTCCCGGAGGACACCATGAAGGGCACGTTGCCGGTCATCGCGGTGATCGGCGCGGCGGTGGCCACGGCCATGAACACCACGCCGAGCAGGCCCACTGCGTTGGGTTTCAGCCGGTGGACCGTGCCGCCGTCACCGCTGTCCGTCGCCGGGGCAAGGCCCTCGTCCACTGCCATCCCATGGCCCCTTCCGTGTCCGGCCCGTGGGTCCTGATGGAGCAGGATGGTGGACGAGGGGTCCGCTCGGGAAGGGGTCTGCGTTGTTAAATATTTGTCACTAGACCTTTAGCTGGCCGTCGGGGTCATCGGTCGGCGGGCAGTACGAGCCCCCAGGCCGCTTCCTCCACCCGCCAGGTCCGCCGCCGTACCGGTCCCGACACCATCGCGTCCGCCCGGTACCGGAAGTCCGCCCCCGTGACCGTCACCGTCCGGCCGGAGGCGGGCAGCGGGGTCGCCTCCGCGCCCACCGACAGCGGCCGTACCTCCACCGACGCCAGCCCGCCCGGGCCCGGGACCACCGACACCGCCTCCACCGGCTGGCCCAGGTCCACCACGGTCTCCCCGTCGACCTCCACCCGCAGCCGGGTGGCGCCGGGTGCGGGCGCGGCGGCCGGCCGGGCGGGCCGGGCGGCCAGGGTGCGCACCAGGGAGCGGTACGTCGTCCGCAGCCAGGGGCGGCCGGAGCCGGCCGGCACCGGGTCCGCCGGCTCCCGGACGGGCGCCGACGGAATGGCCACCGTGCTCAGCACCACCCCGTCGCTGTCGTCCACCAGCAGGTCCAGCCGCCGCTCGACCCCGTCCAGCACGGCCCGCGCCGCCGCCACCGCACCACCGGGCACGCCCAGCGCCTCGGCGAGCGCGGTGTCCCCCACCGGCACCACCGACAGTGCGCATCCGGCCAGCTCGCGCTGCCGGTGCAGCAGGCCCACGGCCCGCACCAGGGCCCGGCCGTCACCGATCACCACCGGCCGCCGGGACCCCCTTCGGCCCAGGGCACGGGCGAATTCCTCCGGCCCCTCGGGAAGGCACACCTTGGCCGCCGCACCCGCGCTGAGCACGTCTTTCGCGATCCGGACGGACTCCGCGTCCGTATGCCGGGCCGCCGGATCAATGATCACCAGCAGCTGATCGGACGTCGCGAAAGTCGCCACCTCGGTCCTGCCTCGCTTCCTCGGGTAGCATCTTTGTGCAAGAGCCCCTTGCGCTATTGCGCCAGGGGCTTCGTCTATTCCGGGGCATCCGGTCCGACGGTTGTGCGACCAACGGCGGTCGCGGTGGTACGCGGCGGTGAACCTTACGCCCGCGCCCCCGACCTTGGACATGCCCCGCCCGGAAGGGGTGTACGCGCGTGCCCGCACTTGTGCTGCTCGGTGCTCAGTGGGGTGACGAAGGCAAGGGAAAGGCGACGGACCTGCTCGGTGGCTCCGTCGACTATGTGGTGCGTTATCAGGGCGGCAACAACGCCGGCCACACGGTGGTCGTCGGCGACCAGAAGTACGCACTCCACCTCCTCCCTTCCGGAATCCTCTCGCCTTCGTGTGTTCCGGTCATCGGCAACGGCGTCGTCGTCGACCCGTCGGTCCTGCTCTCCGAGCTGAGCGGTCTGAACGAGCGTGGCGTCGACACGTCCAAGCTCCTGATCAGCGGTAACGCGCACATCATCACGCCGTACAACGTGACCGTCGACAAGGTGACGGAACGCTTCCTCGGCAAGCGCAAGATCGGCACCACCGGCCGCGGCATCGGCCCGACCTACGCCGACAAGATCAACCGCGTGGGCATCCGGGTCCAGGACCTGTACGACGAGTCGATCCTGACCCAGAAGGTCGAGGCGGCCCTCGACGCCAAGAACCAGATCCTCACCAAGCTCTACAACCGGCGCGCCATCGCCGCCGGCCAGGTGGTCGAGGAGCTGCTGGGCTACGCCGAGCAGATCAGGCCGTACGTCGCCGACACCGTGCTGGTCCTCAACCAGGCCCTGGAGGACGACAAGGTCGTCCTCTTCGAGGGCGGCCAGGGCACCCTCCTGGACATCGACCACGGCACGTACCCCTTCGTCACCTCCTCGAACCCGACCGCGGGCGGCGCCTGCACCGGCGCCGGCGTGGGCCCGACGAAGATCAGCCGCGTCATCGGCATCCTCAAGGCCTACACGACCCGCGTCGGCGCGGGCCCGTTCCCGACCGAGCTCTTCGACGAGGACGGCGAGGCGCTGCGCCGCATCGGCGGCGAGCGCGGCGTCACCACCGGCCGCGACCGCCGCTGCGGCTGGTTCGACGCGGTCATCGCCCGCTACGCCACCCGCGTCAACGGCCTGACCGACTTCTTCCTCACCAAGCTCGACGTCCTCACCGGCTGGGAGCAGATCCCGGTCTGCGTGGCGTACGAGATCGACGGCGAGCGGGTCGAGGAGCTGCCGTACTCGCAGACCGACTTCCACCACGCCAAGCCGGTCTACGAGATGCTGCCGGGCTGGAGCGAGGACATCAGCAAGGCCAAGTCCTTCTCCGACCTGCCGAAGAACGCCCAGAACTACGTCAAGGCGCTGGAGGAGATGTCCGGCGCCCCGATCTCCGCGATCGGCGTGGGCCCGGGCCGGGACGAGACGATCGAGATCAACTCGTTCCTCTAGGCACCTCGCGGCAGCGCCCGCCGTTCCGCCTCCGGGCGGGACCGGCGGGCGCAGCCGTGTCGCCCGGTGGGTCAGCTGAAGACGATCATCGAGCCCTGGGCCAGGGAGCGGGTCGCCGCCGCGTGCAGGCCGAGCCAGACGTGCCGCTCGCGGGCGAAGGGGCTGGGGTCGTACGGGGCCGCGACGGCCGGTTCTTCCAGTTCGGTGGGGGCCGCCGGGGGCACCGGGGCCGCCGGCGGGTTCGCCGGGTCGATGCCGATCGACGGGGCCACGTACTGCAGTTCGCGCAGCAGGGTCTGCGAGGAGCCCAACGGGCCGCCGCCCGCGAGCAGTTCCTCGTTCGACAGCGGGTGCGGGAAGTCGACCGGGACGTACGCGCCCGCGTGGTCGTAGTGCCAGACCAGGTGCGACTGCTGGGCGGTCGGCTCGAACATCTCCAGCAACTGCTCGTAGTCACCGCCGAGCTCGTCCACCGGTGTCACCGGCAGCCCGCAGACCTGGAGCAGGTACGCCCGGCGCAGGAAGTGCAGGGCGTCGTAGTCGAAACCGGCGACCGGGGCGACGTCACCGGACAGGCCCGGCATGTACTGGTACACCGGCACCGGCGGCAGACCGGCCTCGGCCAGCGCTTTGTCGTACTGCGCGAGTTCCTCGGCGAAGGGGTTTTCCGGGGTGTGGCACAACACGTCCACGAGCGGTACCAGCCACAGGTCACAGGCCAAAAGAGGGCTCCTCGCGTCGGCAGGCGCGTGATCACGCACGGCAGCGGGTGGTCAGGGCAGGGTAGTCCGTACGACCCCGGGAGGCGCCCCCCGTACGGGCCGTACCGGTCACTTACCCGTTGGTCAGGTATTCCAGCAGCGCCAGCGAGTGGGCGTTGGAGTCGGCCACGATCGCCCGGGCGGTCCCGGCCTCGCGGCGGGCGAGCGCGTCGACCAGCTCGGTGTGCCGGGCCCAGAGCCGGCCGCGCAGATCGGGCAGCCGGAGCAGGTGCTGCACCGCGCAGACCCAGGACTGGACGCGCAGGCGGTGCAGGAAGTCGGCGAGGTAGGGGTTGCCGAACAGGGCGCTCAGCTCGCGCCAGAACCTCAGGTCGTAGCCGATGAGGATGGTGAGGTCGCCGGCGGTCGCGGCCCGCTGGGCCTCCTCGCCGCGGCGCCGCACGGTGGTCAGGGCGGCGGCCGTGCGGGGATCCTCGGGCGGGGTGCGGAAGGCGGGGTGGCCCGCGGTGAGGGCCTGGAACATGCCGTCGGTGACCAGGCTGCGGGCCTCGATCATGTTCCGGTAGTCGGTCACCGAGTACTCGGGCACGCGGAAGCCGCGGTGCTGGTCGGCCTCCAGCAGGCCCTGCGCGGACAGGTCGACCAGCGCCTCGCGGACGGGGGTGGCGGAGACGCCGTACTGGTCGGCGATCTCCTTGACGGTGAACGCCCGGCCCGGGCGCAGCCGCCCCGCCAGCACCTCGTCACGGAGCGCGTCCGCGATCTGCTGGCGCAGGGTGCTGCGCGTCACCGCGCCGGTGCCGGGCATGCTCGGGCCTCTCCTACGTGCTCGCTGTCGTTCCAGGACGCCGGGTGTCCCACGACGTCGTTCGAGCACGCCACCTTACGCGTTCGGATCGGCCCGGCGGCAGCCACCGTACGGTCACCCGATGTGTTCGTCGGCGGCGCTCAGCGCGGCGTCGAGCGCGGCCAGACCCTCCTTCAGCTCGGCCTCGGTCGCGTTGCACGGCGGGACGACGTGGGTGCGGTTCATGTTCACGAAGGGCCACAGGCCGTTCCGCTTGGCGGCGGCGGCGAACGCGGCCATCGGGGCGTTGGCCTCGCCCGCGGCGTTGTACGGCACGAGCGGCTCGCGGGTCTCCCGGTCCCGCACCAGCTCCAGCGCCCAGAACATGCCGACCCCGCGCACCTCGCCGACGCTCGGGTGCCGCTCGGCCAGCGCGGCGAGGCCGGGGCCGACGACCGTCTCGCCGAGCCGCCTGGCGTTCTCGACCACGCCCTCCTCCGCCATCACGTTGATCGTGGCGACGGCGGCGGCGCAGGCCAGCGGGTGCCCGGAGTAGGTGAGGCCGCCGGGGTAGGGCCGCTTGCCGAAGGTCTCGGCGATCTTCTCGGAGATGGCCACACCGCCCAGCGGCACGTAGCCCGAGTTGACCCCCTTGGCGAAGGTCATCAGGTCGGGGACCACGCCGAACAGGTCGGCCGCGAACCACTCGCCGGTCCGGCCGAAGCCGGCCATGACCTCGTCGAGGATGAAGACGATGCCGTACTTGTCGCAGATCTCCCGGACGCCGGCCAGGTAGCCGGGCGGCGGGACCATGATCCCGGCGGTGCCGGGGACGGTCTCCAGGATGACGGCGGCGATCGTCGCGGGCCCCTCGAAGGCGATCGTCGTCTCCAGGTGCTCCAGCGCCCGGGCGCACTCCTGCTCCTCGGTCTCGGCGTAGAAGCGGGAGCGGTAGAGGAACGGCGCCCAGAAGTGGACGACTCCGGCGGCGGCGCCGTCGGAGGCCCAGCGGCGCGGGTCACCGGTGAGGTTGACGGCCTGCTGGGTGCCGCCGTGGTAGGAGCGGTAGGCAGAGAGCACCTTCGGACGGCCCGTGTGCAGCCGGGCCATGCGCACCGCGTGCTCGACGGCGTCCGCGCCGCCGTTGGTGAAGAAGATCTTGTCCAGGTCGCCGGGGGTCCGCTCGGCGATCAGCCGGGCCGCCTCCGAGCGCGCCTCGACCGCGAACGCGGGCGCGAAGGTCGTCATCCGCGCGGCCTGCTCCTGGATCGCCGCGACGACCCTCGGGTGCTGGTAGCCGATGTTGGTGAAGACGAGTCCGCTGGTGAAGTCCAGGTACCGGGTGCCGTCGTAGTCCCAGAAGTAGGACCCCTCGGCGCCGGCGACGGCGAGCGGGTCGATGAGGTCCTGGGCCGACCAGGAGTGGAAGACGTGCGCGCGGTCCGCGGCCTTCACCGCGGCGCCGGCTTCGGGGCTGGGCTGAGGGGTCATGCCGGTGAGGGTAGATGTCCGCGATGCGGAAGCGACATCGGCGTCTTGTTCCGTGGGCGGGGGCAATCCGCGACAGGTTGTCGACGGGCGGGCGCCGGTGGCGTGGTCGGGGTCCTGTTACGCAACCGTAGACACCGGCCCGGGACCGCTGTCGCACCACCGCACTATTCTCGGTCGGTGCAGACCTACGGGGGGAAGGCGGGCGCGGGGATGGAGAAGCTGGGGGCGGGGGATCCGCTGGGGGCACCCCCGGCCGGAGGCTGGGGGAAGATCGGGGCCTACCGGCTCCTGGCGCGGCTCGGCGCGGGCGGGATGGGGCAGGTGTACCTGGCCCGCTCCGACCGGGGGCGCACCGTCGCGGTCAAGGTCGTCCGTGAGGAACTGGCCGAGCAGGAGGAGTTCCGGGCGCGGTTCCGGCAGGAGGTGGAGGCCGCGCGGCGGGTCGGCGGGTACTGGACCGCGCCCGTGCTGGACGCGGACACCGAGGCGGCCGTGCCGTGGGTGGCGACCGGGTACGTGGCCGGGCCGAGCCTCCAGCAGGTGGTCGGGCACGACCACGGCGCCCTGCCCGAGCGGTCGGTGCGGATCCTCGCGGCGGGGCTGGCGCAGGCGCTGCGGGACATCCACGCGGCCGGCATCGTGCACCGCGATCTGAAGCCGTCGAACGTGCTGGTGACCATCGACGGGCCCCGCGTGATCGACTTCGGGATCGCGCGGGCGCGGGAGACGGCCACCGCCGGCGGGGAGGGGCTCACCCGGACCGGGTCCCTCGTCGGGTCGCCCGGCTTCATGGCGCCCGAGCAGGTGCGCGGGGACCGCATCACACCGGCGTGCGACGTGTTCTGCCTCGGCTCCGTGCTGGCGTACGCGGCGACCGGCGCGATGCCCTTCGGGAGCGCGAACAGCGGCGTGCACGCGCTGATGTTCCGGATCGCCCAGGAGGAGCCGGACCTCACGGGGGTGCCCGAGGGGATCGCCGACCTGGTGCGCGACTGCCTGCGCAAGGAGCCGGAGGCGCGGCCCTCGCTGGAGGCGATCCTGGAGCGGACCGGGGTGGAGGACACCGTGGTCGGCGGCCGGTCCCGGGACCCGTGGCTGCCGGGCTCGCTGGTCGCCCAGCTGGGCCGGCACGCCGTGCGGCTGCTGGAGGTGGAGAACCCGGAGCGGGGTGCGGGGGGATCACCGGGTGCGGGTGCGGGTGCGGGTATGGGCGCGGGCGTCGGAGCGTCGGGGAACGGTGTGCCTCCGGCACCGCCCGTTCCGCCCTCGCCGCCGGCCGCGGGGGCAGGGGGTGCCGGGACGCTTCCCGGGGGTGCGCGTGGCTCGGCCGAGCATGCCGCCGTGGCCGACGGGGGTCCGGGGCCGTCCGGTACCCCCGGGGCCGGCGGCCAGGTGAACCACCTGCCCACCGTCGCCGCCGCGCAGGCACCGCCGTCCGGCATGCCGCCGGCACCGGCTCGGCCGGGAATCGGCGCGGCACCCGGGGCGTACGGCACGCCGTATCCCCAGCAGTACCAGGATCCCCACCAGCAACACGGGAACCAGCAACACCAAAACCAGCAGCACCCGAACCCGCAACACCAAAACCAGCAACACCAGAACCAGCAACACCCGAACCAGCAGCCCCCGCAGCCTCCGCACCAGCCCCAGCAGCACCAGCAGTACCCGCACGTCCCCCAGCAGCACGCCCCGCCCGGTGCCTACGGCTATCCGCAGCAGTCCGGCGCCGCGGGCTGGGGCGGGGCGCAGCAGCCGTACCAGCCCTACGGCGGCGGGCTCGGTTCCACCCCGCCGTACGGGCCGCCGGCCGTCGGAGTGCCCGCCGAGCCGGAGCGGCGCAACGGGCGCTCCACCGCCCTGCTCGTGGTGATCGCGCTGGTCGTGGCGCTGGCCGCGGGCGGTTCGGTGTACGCGCTGATGAAGAACGGCGACGGCACCGACGACAAGGCGACCGGCACCGTCAGCCCCGCGCCGACCGGCACCTCCGGACCGCCGGCCACCTCGGGGGCGCCCACGCCGACCACCTCGGCGCCGTCCCCGTCCGCCTCCGCCGCCGGGGCGATACCGGAGGCGTACCTGGGCACCTGGCGGACGACGATCGACAACGCCGACGGGGCGAACACCCGTGAACTCACCATCCGCCAGGGCGAGGTGGGGGACACCGTGCTGACGCTGGTCGCGGACGGGCCGACCGACGGCGGCGGGTCGTACCACTGCGTCTTCGAGGCGACGCTCTCCGCGGAGCCCGGCGACAACGGGCCGTTGGCGATCGGGCCGTCCACCGTCACCACCGGTGAACCCGCCTCCTCCTGCACCCCGGGCGAGGCCACCGAGGTCACCCTGCTGCCGGACGGACGGCTGAAGCGGGCGAAGGCGAGCGGCGGCGAGAGCCTGACGTACACCAAGGAGTGAGCGGCCGGCTGGATCGATCCGGCGCCGAAAGGCGCTATCGGGGCTCGGGCGGCCGTTGCCGGGGCATGTTGGGCCGGCTGCCGTTCGCCGGCGGCAGGGAGAAACGGCCTCCGCCGGCCCCGCCCTCCTGCCGCGGCACCGCCGCCACCGCCGTCTGGATCCCGAGCGGTGCCGCGCCGGTGCGAAACTCCACCATCCAGTCCGCCGTCTCCGCGCGCACCAGCTCCGTGATGTCCTCCGCGAACCGCCGCAGCACCGACAGGCACCGCTCGGCCGCCTCGCTCGCCGTGCCCTCCGCCGGCCCCAGCACCTCCCGCACGCTCTCCGACGCCCAGTCGAACTGGAACGACTGGAGCCGTCGCTGCACCGCCTGCGCGGTGGCCACGTCCCGCATCCAGCCGGAGGTGACCCCGAAGTACCGGTCGACGCCGACGGAGGCGGCCGTCAGGAGCAGCGCCAGGCAGCCCCAGGGTGCCACGCCGCCGGCCACCCCGGTGAGGTCCAGCAGGGGCAGCGCCGCCCCGGCCACCGCTCCCGCCGCCGCGCCGGTGCGCAGGACGCGCGCGCCGCGCCGCTTCCAGATCCGGTCCCGCAGGTACCAGGCCGTGGTCTCCAGTGCCCGGCGCTCCGCCCACCGGTACAGCTCGTCCAGCCGTTCGGCGGGCTCGCCCCAGTCCCCGAGCGGGAAGGCCCGCCCGGTCAGGTCGCCCGGCCGCAGTCCGGCGGCACCCTCGCCCCGCCCGTCCTGAGGCGGACCCTCGGGCTGCATCTCCGGCTGACCCACCCGGCACTCCCTACTGATCACGACCGGTCACGTTGCGTGACATTCCATGCCGACGCGCGGGCACCTTCCTACCGCCCAATGGGTGGCGGAGAGGGAGCTTCCCCCACTTTTCCGCTCGGAAGAGGGCCTTGATCAGGTATAGGGCTGTCGTCACCTTCACTCGAAAGAGTGGCGCAGCAGTGGCCGCGTGGACCACGTAGGCTCGTTGACGACGGAGAAAAACGTCGGAGACAACGACGGAAAACGGCGAGGAGCTGATCGTGATCCCCGGTGGCCAGCCCAACATGCAGCAGTTGCTCCAGCAGGCCCAGAAGATGCAGCAGGACCTGCAGCGGGCGCAGGAGGAACTGGCGAACACGGAGGTCGACGGGCAGGCGGGCGGCGGACTGGTGACGGCCACCGTCACCGGCGCGGGCGAACTGCGCGCGCTGAAGATCGACCCGCGGGCGGTGGACCCGGAGGACACCGAGACCCTCGCCGACCTGGTCGTGGCCGCCGTGCAGGCGGCCAACGAGAACGCGCAGACGCTCCAGCAGCAGAAGCTCGGCCCGCTGGCCCAGGGCCTCGGCGGCGGCAGCGGCATCCCGGGGCTGCCGTTCTGACGCATCCGCCTTCCGGGCGGAGGCGGAAGCCAACTACGGTACGTACCGAAAGGTCTCCAGGAAAGGCAGTCCGTTGTACGAAGGCGTGGTCCAGGACCTCATCGACGAGCTGGGACGGCTGCCCGGCGTCGGTCCCAAGAGCGCGCAGCGGATCGCCTTCCACATCCTCCAGGCCGAGCCGACGGACGTGAAGCGGCTCGCACAGGCGCTGCTGGAAGTGAAGGCGAAGGTCCGCTTCTGCGCGACCTGCGGCAACGTGGCGCAGGAGGAGCTGTGCGGCATCTGCCGCGACCCGCGCCGCGACCCCGCCGTCATCTGCGTGGTGGAGGAGCCGAAGGACGTCGTCGCGATCGAGCGCACCCGTGAGTTCCGGGGCCGCTACCACGTGCTCGGCGGGGCGATCAGCCCGATCGAGGGTGTGGGACCCGACGACCTGCGTATACGAGAACTTCTCGCGCGGTTGGCCGACGGGACGGTCACGGAACTGATCCTGGCGACGGATCCGAATCTGGAGGGCGAGGCGACGGCGACGTACCTCGCTCGCATGATCAAGCCCATGGGCCTGAAGGTCACCCGCCTGGCCAGCGGCCTCCCGGTGGGTGGCGACCTGGAATACGCGGACGAGGTGACCCTCGGCCGCGCCTTCGAGGGGAGACGACTCCTAGATGTCTGACGCCACGCTGCACGCCTCGACGCAGAACCCGGACGACTTCGTGGTCCAGATCGCGGACCAGGTCGAGAGCTTCCTGGTGGCCGTCACGGAGGTGGCGAAGGGCGACGAACCGGAATCGGCCGTCCCCTTCCTCCTCCTTGAGGTCTCCCAGCTGCTGCTGGCCGGCGGCCGGCTAGGCGCGCACGAGGACATCGTCCCCGACGAGCGCTACGAGCCCGACCCCGGTCCCGAGCCGGACCTGGACGAGCTCCGCGAGAACTTCGCGCGTCTGCTGGACCCCGTCGACGTCTACTCCGAGGTCTTCGACCCGTACGAGCCGCGCAAGGCCCCGGTGCCGGCACGCATCTCCGACGACCTCGCCGACATCATCAGCGACCTGCGGCACGGCATGGCCCACTACCGGGCGGGCCGGGCCACCGAGGCGCTGTGGTGGTGGCAGTTCTCCTACTTCTCCAACTGGGGTCCGACGGCCTCCGCCGTGCTGCGCGCGCTGCAGTCCGTCCTCATCCACGTCCGGCTGAACCAGCCCCTGGAGGAGCTGGACGGCCTGGACACGGACCAGGCCACCATGGGCGACGAGACGCTGGAGTTCGAGGCGGGGCGGGTCATGGCCCAGGAGATCGGCGGCCGGCTGGGGCTCCAGCCGGGCCAGTAGCCCCCGCGCCGGCGGTCCGCCGCCCGGTCCGGCTGTGAGCCGGGGCACTTTCCGAGTGCCGGGCGGCACGCTGGGCAGGTGCCGGTAGCGGACGTCCGCCGTCCGCCCGCTCCCATGTCTCACCATGCGGGAGCAGGGCGGTGGGATTCGGACGCTCGTTAGACTGAGCCGACACAACGAACCGAGCGAGGAGCGCACGTGGGCCTTGTCGTGCAGAAGTACGGAGGCTCCTCCGTAGCCGATGCCGAAGGCATCAAGCGCGTCGCCAAGCGGATCGTGGAAGCGAAGAAGAACGGCAACCAGGTTGTCGTCGTCGTTTCCGCGATGGGCGACACGACGGACGAGCTGATCGATCTCGCCGAGCAGGTTTCTCCCATGCCTGCCGGGCGGGAATTCGACATGCTGCTGACCGCCGGAGAGCGGATCTCCATGGCCCTGCTGGCGATGGCGATCAAAAACCTGGGCCACGAGGCCCAGTCCTTCACCGGCAGCCAGGCAGGCGTCATCACCGACTCGGTCCACAACAAAGCCCGGATCATCGATGTGACGCCGGGCCGGATCCGCGAGTCCCTGGACAAGGGCAACATCGCGATCGTCGCCGGTTTCCAGGGCGTCAGCCAGGACAAGAAGGACATCACCACGCTGGGGCGCGGTGGGTCCGACACGACGGCCGTGGCGCTGGCCGCCGCGCTCGACGCCGAGGTCTGCGAGATCTACACCGACGTCGACGGTGTGTTCACCGCCGACCCGCGTGTGGTCAAGAAGGCGAAGAAGATCGACTGGATCTCCTTCGAGGACATGCTGGAGCTCGCGGCCTCCGGCTCCAAGGTGCTGCTCCACCGCTGTGTGGAGTACGCCCGCCGCTACAACATCCCGATCCACGTCCGTTCCTCGTTCAGCGGACTTCAGGGCACGTGGGTCAGCAGTGAGCCGATTGGGGACCAGAAGGTGGAGCAGGCCATCATCTCCGGTGTCGCGCACGACACCTCCGAGGCCAAGGTCACGGTCGTCGGCGTGCCGGACAAGCCGGGTGAGGCCGCCGCGATCTTCCGGACCATCGCCGATGCCGAGATCAACATCGACATGGTCGTGCAGAACGTGTCCGCCGCCTCCACCGGCCTGACGGACATCTCCTTCACGCTGCCGAAGACCGAGGGCCGCAAGGCCATCGACGCGCTGGAGAAGAACAAGCCGGGCATCGGCTTCGACTCGCTGCGCTACGACGACCAGATCGGCAAGATCTCCCTGGTCGGCGCCGGTATGAAGACCAACCCGGGGGTCACCGCCTCCTTCTTCGAGGCGCTGAGCAACGCCGGCGTGAACATCGAGCTGATCTCGACCTCCGAGATCCGCATCTCGGTCGTCACCCGCGCCGACGACGTACCGGAGGCCGTGCGCGCCGTGCACACCGCCTTCGGACTCGACTCGGACACCGACGAGGCCGTCGTCTACGGAGGCACCGGCCGATGAGCCGGGGTACCGGCCGATGACCGGCAAGCCGACGCTCGCGGTCGTGGGGGCGACCGGAGCCGTCGGCACGGTCATGCTCCAGATCCTGTCCCAGCGCGCGGACATCTGGGGCGAGATCCGCCTGATCGCCTCCCCCCGCTCGGCCGGCCGCAAGCTGGCCGTGCGCGGGGAGGAGGTCGAGGTGATGGCCCTGACGGAGGACGCCTTCGCCGGGGTCGACATCGCGCTGTTCGACGTCCCGGACGAGGTCGCCGCCGCGTGGGCGCCCGTCGCCGCCGCGCGCGGCGCGGTCGTCGTCGACGACTCGGCCGCCTTCCGGATGGAACCGGACGTGCCGCTGGTGGTGCCCGAGGTCAATCCGCACGCGCTGCGGAACCGGCCGCGCGGCATCGTCGCCGGCCCCGACGGCACCACCCTGACGATGATCGTCGCCCTGGGCGCGCTGCACGCCGAGTTCGGCCTGCGCGAGCTGGTGGTGTCGTCGTACCAGGCGGTGAGCGGGGCCGGGCGGGCCGGCGTGGAGACGCTGCGGGCCCAGCTGTCCCTGGTGGCCGGCACCGAACTGGGCACCAAGCCCGGGGACGTACGGCGGGCCGTCGGGGACCACACCGGGCCGTTCCCGGAGCCGGTCGCGCTCAACGTCGTCCCGTGGGCCGGAACGCTGCGGGAGGACGGCTGGTCGTCGCAGGAGATGAAGGTCCGCGACGAGTCCCGGAAGATCCTCGGCCTGCCGAAGCTGCCGGTCGCCGTGACCTGTGTGCGGGTGCCGGTGGTCACCACCCACTCGCTGACCGTCCACGCCCGCTTCCAGCGCGAGGTCGGCGTCGACGGCGCCCGGGAGATCCTCGCCACCGCGCCGGGCGTGGTGCTGTGCGACGATCCGGCCGCCGGCGAGTTCCCCACCCCCGCCGACGTGGTGGGCACCGATCCGACCTGGGTCGGCCGGGTGCGGCGGGCGCTGGACGATCCGACCGCGCTCGAACTCTTCGTCTGCGGTGACAACCTGCGCAAGGGCGCCGCGCTGAACTGCGTGCAGATCGCGGAGCTGATCGCCGCCGAGCCGGCGGAGCCGGACGGTCCCGCCTGACGGCTGCGTAGGATCTGTACAAGCAGTGTGGCCGGGAGCATGGTCCAATCCACTTGATCCGCTCCTCTTGGCGACAGAGGATTTTCTCTCCCCGCTTTCCGCAACCGTACGGAGGGCGGGGAGCGTCTTTGCGGTCACCCTTGTGGGGCCTGGGACGTGATGATCCTGGCGTGGGGACGCCGTGATCGGGGCGTGGGGACGCCCGTTCAAATGGGATATAAGGGAAGAGCGGGACGCATGACGGCACTTGAGGCACCGTCGGTTGTCGCACATGTGACGTCCGGCACGTACAACCCCCGAGGGGGGAAACGTGTCCAACTGGCGTGGCAGAGGTACTCGAACTATCCCGCGGCGCCGCGGCCCTGCGGCCCCGCGCGGCGCTCCGGCCCCGCTCGTCCGGCGGCATGCCGGTGATCGCGCCCATGCCCGCAGCGCGGCCCGCCCGCATACCCAGTCAGCGTGACGGCGCCGAGGAGACCGCGGGTGCCGTGGCGACCGAGGCCGTCGGCACGACCGTCGACCACCTCACCGAGACCTACCGGGCGCACTACCGCTCGCTGCTCGGCCTCGCGGCGCTCCTGCTCGACGACACCGCCTCCTGCGAGGATGTCGTCCAGGAGGCGTTCATCCGCGTCCACTCGGCCCGCAAGCGCGTCCGCGACCCCGAGAAGACCCTCGCCTACCTGCGGCAGACGGTCGTCAACCTGTCCCGCTCCACGCTGCGCCGGCGCATCCTCGGCCTCAAGCTGCTCTCCAAGCCGATGCCCGACATGGCGAGCGCGGAGGAGGGCGCCTACGACCAGCTGGAGCGCCGCGACCTGATCAAGGCCATGAAGGGCCTCCAGCGCCGCCAGCGCGAGGTCCTGGTGCTGCGCTACTTCGCGGACATGACCGAGGCCCAGGTCGCCGAGACGCTCGGCATATCCCTGGGCTCGGTGAAGGCGTACGGCTCGCGCGGCATCGCCGCGCTGCGGGTGGCCATGGAGGCACCGGCATGAGCGACCGCGCCGAAGGGGGCGATTCCCATGACGGTCACTCCCACGAGCGTCACTCCCATGAACGTCACGAGCCCTACGCCTGGCGTGAGCCGACACGGCGCGAGGGCCAGGAGCACACGCAATCGCATGCTGGGAACGGAACTGTGAACGACGGCCCCGACGACAAGGACCGCGAGGGGCTCGGCCCGGCCGGCGACGGGCTCGACTCGGACGAGCTGGCCCTGCGCCGCCTGCTGCACTCGGCGGTCGACGACATCCAGCCGCGCTCCGGCACGCTGGACCGGCTGCGCCGCGCCGTCCCCGCGCGCCGCGCCCGCAAGCGGCAGGCGGCGGTCGGCATGGCCGCGGCGGCCCTGTTCATCGGCACCGCGGTCCCCGCCCTCGTGCACGTCTCCCACTCCGGCGGCTCCGACCCCAACACCGCCATGGCCGGCCAGACCTCCCAGGCACAGGGCGGCACCGGCCAGGGCAAGGACAAGGGCGGCGACAAGGGCGTCGAGAAGGACTCCCACGACAAGCCGGACAAGCCCGGCAAGGAGCCCGGCAAGCCCGGCTCCAAGCACACCGAGGACGGCCACGGCGGCGGCTCCACCAGTGGCGCCGATCCCGCCGCCACCACGGCCGCGGGCATCCCGCTGTGCACGGTCGACCAGCTGAGCTCCGCCACCGGCACGGTGAACGCGCCCGACTCCGCGGGTGCCGTCTACGGCGTCTTCCGGGTCACCAACATCTCCGCCACCGCCTGTACCGTCGGCGGCCCCGGCACCGTCTACGCCGCCGCCCAGGGCGCCGCCGACCCCGCCAGGGTCCTCACCGCCCGCCATGTGGCCGGGGACGCGGCGACCGCCCTGCCCGACCCGTCCCTGGAGTCCGCCTCGCTGGTCCTCCAGCCCGGTGCGGCGTACGAGGAGAAGTTCGCCTTCGTGCCCTCGGAGACCTGCCCCACCACCGGCGGCGACGCGGGCGGCAGCAGCACCGGCGGGCCCTCGCCGGACCCGACGCCGACCGAGGACGAAGGTGCCTCCGGCGCCACCACGACCGACACCGGCGCCTCGACGGGCACCACGACCCAGCTGATGACCGAGGAGGGCGTGGCCGACGGCAGCATCGCCGTCACCCACACCGCCCAGGGCGGCGCCCCTTCCACGACGGCGGTGGTCCCGGGGGCGTGCGCGGGGACCGTCTACTACACCGGGGTGCTGGCGGGGGCCTGACGCCCCGCGGGCTCGGCGCCCCTCCGGGGGCGCTCCCCACCGCCGTACCCGAGGCGCGGCACCGGCACCGGTCAGCCGGTGGTCACCGGTGTCTGCTCCTCCGGCACCAGGCCCAGCGCGGCGTCCCGCTGGAACTCCACCTCGCGCCGCAGCAACCGGAACCACATGAACACCACGAACCCGGCGAACACGAACCACTCGCCGGTGTAACCGAGGTTCTGGAACGCCTTGAGATCCAGACCCGTACCGGTGGGCACGCTCGCGGGCACCGCCTTCATCCCCGCGTCGCCCTTGTCGAGCGTGACCCACGCGTCGTACAGCCGGTCCGGCACCAGGTTCACCAGCGACGCCGAACTGATCGCCGCGGTCTGCCCGGCCGGCAGCCCGCCCTGGGCGCTCACCCCGTTGTCCCCCGGGGTCTCGGACGCCTGCAGCGCCCCGGTGACGGTGACCTCACCGGCGGGCGCGGCGGGAGCCTTCGCGGCATCCGCCCGGCCCGGCAGCCACCCCCGCACCACGGGCAGCGACCTGCCGGAGTCGGTGCGCAGCAGGGTGAGGACGTAGAAACCGCGCTTGCCGTCCAGCTCCCGTCCGGGCACCAGCAGCTGCTCGCCGTACCGCCCGCTCGCGGTGACCCGCCGCCCCGAGGTGCTCTTGTCGACGGGCAGCATCGTCTCCAGCGGGCGCGCGCCCTCGCTCCGGCCCGACGCGACCTGGTCGGTGGCGGCGCGGTGGTCCTGCACCCGGCCCTCGAAGCGGCTCAGCTGCCAGGACCCCATGAAGACGCAGAACGGGATGGCGAGCAGCACGAAGACGTTGATGCCCCACCAGCGGGGTGTCAGCAGGAAGCGGTACACGCCCTCCACGGTACGGCGCCCGCGACGGTGGCCCGGCCGCGGGTCGGCCTTGTCCGCCGTCGGCGAGTCGGCCGGCGGACGCGGCCGCCGTCGGCCGGCGGAGGCGGTCGGGGTCGGTCGGGGTCGGTCGGCGGAGGCCACCGGGAACGGGTGGAGAGGCGACGGCAACGCCCATGGTCCGGAAGTTGTCCACAGGCTGCGCACACCCGTCACCCGAATGTCGTCGCGGCCAGGCAATATGGGCGCATGACTGGGGCCATGAGTGAGAGCAGCGCGTCGAGCACGCAGCACACGCCGGACATGCCGGACTGGGAGAAGCGCTTCCGGGCGCCACGGGTCTCGCTGCCCGACTGGGCGGAGGACGCACCGGACCGTGCCCTGTTCGTGTCGAACGCGACGGGCACGTACGAGCTGTACGCCTGGGACCGCGCGACGGGTGAGCAGCGGCAGGCGACGCACCGTCCGAACGGCACGACGGACGGCGTGCTCTCCCCGGACGGCGCGTGGATCTGGTGGTTCGACGACAAGGACGGCGACGAGTTCGGGATCTGGCGCCGCCAGCCCTTCGCGGGCGGACCGGACGAGCCGGCGGTGCCCGGCCTCGGCCCCTCGTACCCGGCCGGACTCGCCCTCTCCCGGGACGGCCGCACGGCGGTCGTCGGCCGCTCCACGGACGAGGACGGCACGACGATCCACCTCGCGCGCGAGGGCGCGGACCCGGTGGAGATCTACCGGCACCGCGAGTCGGCGGGCGTCGGCGACCTCTCGCACGACGGCACCCTGATCGCCGTCGAGCACACCGAGCACGGTGACGCCATGCACGCGGCGCTGCGCGTCCTGCGCCCCGACGGCACGACCGTCGCCGAACTGGACGACACCAAGGGCGGCACCGAGGAGCTGGGCCTTGAGGTGCTGGGCTTCGCCCCGGTCGACGGCGACACCCGGCTGCTCATCGGCCACCAGCGCCGGGGCCGCTGGGAGCCGCTGGTGTGGGACGTGGCGACGGGCGAGGAGACGGACCTCGCCCTGGACCTGCCCGGCGACGTCAGCGCGGAGTGGTACCCGGACGGCTCGGCGCTGCTCGTCGTGCACGGCTTCGAGGCCCGCAGCGAGCTGTTCCGGTACGACGTGGCGGCCCGCGAGCTGACCCGCGTCCCCACCCCGCCCGGCACGGTCTCCGGTGCGACGGCCCGCCCCGACGGCAGCGTGGAGTACCTGTGGTCGTCGGCCGCCGAACCGCCGGCGGTGCGCTCCACGGCCGGCACGGTGGTGCTGGACCCGCCCGGCATGGCCTGCCCGCCCTCGGTGCCCGTGGAGGACGCCTGGGTGGAGGGCCCCGGCGGCCGCATCCACGCCCTGATCCAGAAGCCGGCGGGTGCCAGTGGCCCCCTGCCCACCGTCTTCGACCTGCACGGCGGCCCCACCTGGCACGACAGCGACGCCTTCGCGGCGGGCCCGGCCGCGTGGGTCGACCAGGGGTACGCGGTGATCCGCATCAACTACCGCGGCTCCACCGGCTACGGCCGCGCCTGGACCGACGCCCTCAAGCACCGGGTCGGCCTGATCGAGCTGGAGGACGTGGCCGCGGTCCGCGACTGGGCGGTCGCCTCCGGCCTCGCCGACCCCGCCCGCCTGGTCCTCACCGGCGCCTCCTGGGGCGGCTACCTCACCCTGCTCGGCGTCGGCACCCAGCCGGAGTCCTGGGCGGTGGGCATCGCCGTGGTGCCGGTCGCGGACTACGTCACGGCGTACCACGACGAGATGGAGGCCCTGAAGGCCATGGACCGCACCCTGCTGGGCGGCACCCCCGAGGAGGTCCCCGAGCGCTTCGCGGCGTCCTCCCCGCTGACCTACGTCGACCAGGTCAAGGCCCCGGTCTACATCTCCGCGGGCGTCAACGACCCGCGCTGCCCGATCCGCCAGATCGACAACTACGTGAAGAGACTGGAGTCCCGCGGCGCGGTCCACGAGGTCTACCGCTACGACGCCGGTCACGGCTCACTGGTGGTGGACGAGCGGATCAAGCAGGTGCGACTGGAGATGGAGTTCGCCCAGCGGCACCTGCCCGCCTGACCCTCCGGCCGTCCGACCGCCTGCCCCTCCGGCCGGGCACCTGCCCGCCCGGCCCTCCGGCCCTCTGCCCGCCGCTCTCCGGCCCCTCTGCCCGGCTCTGCGGCTCTCTGTCCGCCCGGCTCTGCGGCCCTCCGGCTCTCCGGCCCTCGGTCGGTCCGCCGGGCCCTCCGGCCGGGGCTCGCGGTCAGCGCAGTTCCGCCAGTCCCCGGCGGGTGGCGGCGACCACCACCCGGTCGCCCTTTTCCAGGACGTGATCGGACGGCGTGCCGGTCCGGCCCTCCAGCGCCAGCACCCGCCAGGCGCCGGACCGGAACGCCTCCGCCACGGTGCGGCCTTCCAGCTGGGGGTGGCCGTCCACGTCCACCGCGGCGAACAGCAGCACCCGCCGCTCCACGGCGACGGCCCCCAGCACCTGCCGCCCGAGCATCGCCCCGGCGAACGCCGGAGCGGCCAGGTGGGTGACGCTCCGGCTGCGGGTCAGCGCGTGCGGGTAGGCGGCCCGCAGGGTGCGGTACACGGCGGTGGCGAAGTCGTCGTCGTACAGCCGCAGCACCACGCGCAGATCGGGCCGCAGGGTCCGCGCGTACAGCACGGCCTCCAGGTTCGTGGTGTCGGCGCTGGTCACCGCGAGCAGGGTCTGGGCCCGGTGGATCTGGGCGGCCTCCAGGACGCCTTCCTGGGTGACGTCACCGAGCACCACCGGCACCCGCAGCCGCCGAGCGGCGGCGAGCCCCCGCGCCTCCGGGTCGGACTCGACACAGACCACCGGGATGTTCAGCTCGCGCAGCCGGGTCAGCACCCGGGTGCCGATCTTGCCCAGACCGAGCAGCACGACGTGCCCGTTCAGCCCGCGGGGCGGCTTGCGCAGGGCGGAGGCGGTGCGGAAGGTGCCGAACGTCTCCAACGCGGCGGCCAGCAGCACCGGCAGGAGCAGCAGTCCCACCAGCGCGGAGAGGAGCTGGAGGAGCTGGCGGCCCAGGGGCGACCCGAGGGCCGGGTCGTCGATCGCGAACAGGTCGAGGAGGGTGATGTAGAACGCCCGCAGCGGATGGATGCCGGTCACCAGCCACAGGGCGACGGCCAGGCCGATGACACAGCCGGCCAGCACGGCCAGGGACCAGCGCAGCCGGCGGGAGAACAGGGAGGCGAGGGGCGGGACACCGGCCAGCCCGCGCCGGCCGGGCACGGCGGACTCCGGGCCGGCCGCGGCGGAGACCTGCTCCAGCACCACGGCCTGCCGTCCGACGGCCTGTCGTACCTGCGCGTCGTCGGGCAGCAGGCGCGGCTGCTGCTCCCCGGGGCCGTCCGGGCCGTCGGCGCCGGCCGGGTCACCGCCCGACAGCAGGGCGAGGGTGCACAGCCCGGTGCCGGGTCCGTCCGCGGGCAGCGGCCGTTCCACGGCCCGCAGCAGCAGGCCCTCGGTCTGGACGACCCTGCTGGTGCCGGTCACGGCGGTCGCCGCCAGCGCGGGCGCGGCGGTGTCGGCGTCGGACAGCACGGTCGTGGAGGTCTCGGCAGCGGCGCCCGCGCCGCCGGCACCGTCTCCGGCGGCCAACGCGGCGGCCTGATCGAGGAGTTCCTCGATGTGCTGGCCCAACCGCCGGTTGTACAGGCGCAGGACGAGCCGGAGCCGGGGGTTGAGCCGACGGGCGGTCAGGGCGGCGCGGATGTTCGTCTCGTCGTCGTCGTACACGAGGGCCAGCGCGGCGGCCCGGGCCACGCCCGCCTCGGCGAGCACCGCCTCGGTCGGCTCGGCGGCCTCCCACACGCCCTCGCCGTCCGGGCGCTGGCCGGGCGCGGCGCCGGGGGGCTGCCCGGCCCCGCCGGTCCGGCCGCCCACCGCCGCGCTGACCACGCGGTCGAACAGCGCCGCCGACGCGGCCCGCGCCCGGCCGACCACCGGGGGACGGGCGGTGCGCCCGTTCGGCGGCACGACGAGGGTCACCTGCTCGCCGTAGACCCCGCGCAACTCGGCCGCCAGCCGGTGCGCGAGCCCGTCGTCGCCGCACACCACCATGTGCGCCGGCGGGGCCCCCGGCCCCCCTTGGTACGGAACGCTCGCCACAAGGGAGAAGAGTGCCCCAAGGAGATGCGTGGTTCCAGCAACGGCCTGAACGCCCGTACGACGGCCCGCGTACTGACGGGGAGGGAGAGCAGCAGCCGGAGGTAACCACCCGTGGCCATCACCGAAGACGCCCCGCCCACCCCGGACACGGACCCCGCCACACCCCCGCCGGCGAGGACACCGGTTGCCGTGGCCGAAGAGGGGTTGCCCGGTGGGAATGCGGGGTGTTCCGCACACCCGTTGGCGGGGGCATCCGTGGTCGCCGCCGAAAACCCCCCGCCCGGTGGGGAGGTGCGGCGTTCCGCGGGTGCGCCGGGAGCGGCGGGCCGGCGGCCGGCTTCGTCGTTGGCGCTGGCGGCGGGCCTGGTGGCGGCCGTGCTGGCCCAGTCCCCGATCCGCGGTCTGCTCGGCACCGCCGCGATGCAGAGCTGGATGACCGTGTTCGTGGCGGTGACCGTCCAGGCGCTGCCCTTCCTGGTGCTCGGCGTGCTGCTGTCGGCGGCGATCGCGGTGTTCGTCCCGGCGTCGTTCTTCGCGCGCGCCCTGCCGCGCCGGCCCGCCCTGGCCGTGCCCGTGGCGGGGGTGGCGGGGGCGGTGCTGCCGGGCTGCGAGTGCGCCTCGGTGCCGGTGGCCGGCGCCCTGGTCCGCCGGGGGGTGGCCCCCGCCGCCGCGCTCGCCTTCCTCCTCTCCGCCCCGGCGATCAACCCGGTGGTGCTGACCGCCACCGCCGTCGCCTTCCCCGGGCACCCGGAGATGGTCCTGGCCCGCTTCCTGGCGAGCCTGCTGGTGGCCTGCGCGATGGGCTGGCTGTGGCAGCGGACGGGCCGCGCCGACCGGCTGCGCCCGCCGGCCCACGGCGCGCACGAGGGCGCGACCAAGGGCGAGGCGTTCTGGGGGTCCGTCCGGCACGACGTCATGCACGCCGGCGGTTTCCTGGTGCTCGGCGCGATGGCCGCGGCGACGCTGAAGGCGGCGGTCCCGGCGCAGTGGCTGCGGGCGGCGGCCGGCGACCCGGTGCTTTCGGTCCTCGCCCTCGCCGTGCTGGCCGTCGTGCTGTCCATCTGCTCGGAGGCGGACGCGTTCGTCGCGGCCTCCCTCACCCAGTTCTCCCCGACGGCCAAGCTGGTGTTCCTGGTGGTGGGCCCGATGATCGACCTCAAACTGTTCGCGATGCAGGCCGGCACCTTCGGCCGCGGCTTCGCCGTCCGCTTCGCCCCCGCGACCTTCGCGCTGGCCGTCGCGGGCGCCGTGCTGGCCGGGGCGGTGCTGCTGTGAACCGCCAGGCCCAGGCGGCCGTCCTGTTCCTGCTCGGCGGGGCGCTGCTGCACGCGGGCACCACCGACCTGTACCTGCGGTACGTCAAGGGGGGCCTGCGCCCGCTGCTGCTGGCCGCGGGCGCCGTCCTGCTCGCGGCGGCCCTGGCCACGGTCTGGTACGAGCGCCGCGGCGGCCGGCCGGGGCACGCGCACCCGGAACCCCGCGTGGCCTGGCTGCTGCTGCTCCCGCTCCTCGCCCTCATCCTGGTCGCCCCGCCGGCCCTCGGCTCGTACAGCGCCCTGCGCACCGGCACGGCCCTGCAGGAGCCGTACGCCCACGGCCCGTTGCCCGCCGGCGACCCGGTCCCGCTCTCCGTCGTCGACTACGCCTCCCGCGCGGCCTACGGCCACGGCCGCTCGCTGCACGGCCGTCCCGTCCGGGTCACCGGCTTCCTCGCGCTGGACCGCGGCGGCCGCCCCTACCTGGTCCGCATGGCCCTGAACTGCTGCGCCGCGGACGCCCAGCCGGTGAAGATCGCGCTGACCGGCGAGCTGCCGCCGGTCCTCCGCCCGGACGCCTGGCTGGAGGTGACGGGCACCTACACCCCCCGGCTGGACCGCGACCCGGTCAACGGCGGCCCGGTCCCGTACCTGAAGGCCACCTCGACCCGCCCGGTCCAGGCCCCGCCCGACCCGTACGACGAGACCTGGAACAACTGAACACCCGCCCACCGCCCGCGAGACGGCAGCCGCCCACCGCCACCTCGGCCCGCGCCCGGACCCGGCCCCGGACCCGCCCTACGCCTCCGCCGGCGCTTCGGCTTCGGCTTCGGTTTCCGCTTCCGCCCCCGGCCGGTCGAAGCGGCGCAGATCCCTCAGCCACGCCTCCGCGTTGCCGTCCGACGGGGCGCGCCAGTCGCCGCGCGGGGAGAGGGAGCCGCCGGCCGAGACCTTCGGGCCGTTCGGCATGGCCGAGCGCTTGAACTGGGAGAACGCGAAGAAGCGGCGGCAGAAGACCTCCAGCCAGTGCCGGATCTCGGGCAGGTCGTACGCCACCCGCTTGGCCTCCGGGAAGCCGGGCGGCCAGGCGCCGGCCTCCTCGTCGTGCCAGGCGTGCCAGGCGAGGAAGGCCACCTTCGAGGGCCGGAAGCCGTAGCGCAGCACCTGGAAGAGGGTGAAGTCGTGCAGCGCGTACGGGCCGATCTTCGACTCCGTGGACTGCATCTCCTCGCCCGGCACCAGTTCCGGGCTGATCTCGGTGTCCAGGATCGCGGCGAGGACCTCGCCGGTCTCCTCGTCGAACTGGCCGCTGCCGATGACCCAGCGGATCAGGTGCTGGATGAAGGTCTTCGGCACGCCGGAGTTGACGTTGTAGTGGCTCATCTGGTCGCCGACGCCGTACGTGGACCAGCCGAGCGCCAGCTCGGAGAGGTCGCCGGTGCCGAGGACGATGCCGCCGCGCTGGTTGGCCAGCCGGAACAGGTAGTCCGTGCGCAGGCCCGCCTGCACGTTCTCGAAGGTGACGTCGTACACCGGCTCACCGGCGGCGAACGGGTGGCCGATCTCCTTGAGCATCAGCCGCGCGGTCGGCGTGATGTCCAGCTCGGCGGCGGTCACGCCGAGCGCGCGCATCAGCTTGTGCGCGTTGTCCTTGGTGTGGTCGCTGGTGGCGAAGCCGGGCAGGGTGAAGGCCAGGATGTCGCTGCGCGGCCGGCCGGCGCGGTCCATCGCACGGGCGGCGACGATCAGCGCGTGCGTGGAGTCCAGGCCGCCGGACACGCCGATGACGACCTTGGGCCCGCCGATCGCCGCGAGCCGCTGCTGCAGCCCGGCGACCTGGATGTTGTAGGCCTCGTAGCAGTCCAGGGCGAGCCGCTCGGGGTCGGCGGGCACGAACGGAAACCGCTCGACGCGCCGGCGCAGCCCGAGGTCGCCGGCCGGCGGGTCCAGCTCGAAGGAGACCGTCCGGAAGTCGCCGGTCCGGGCCGCGTGGGCCCGCCGGTTGTCGTCGAAGGTGCCCATCCGCTGCCGCTCCTGGCGCAGCAGGTCGAGGTCGACGTCGGCCACCGCGCACTGGTCGCCGAGCGGGAAGCGCTCGGTCTCGGCGAGCAGCACCCCGTTCTCGTAGATCATGGTCTGCCCGTCCCAGGACAGGTCGGTGGTCGACTCGCCCAGTCCAGCGGCCGCGTAGACGTAGGCGGCCAGGCAGCGGGAGGACGCCGAGCGGCACAGCAGCCTGCGGTCCTCGGCGCGCCCTACGGTGATCGGGCTGCCGGAGAGGTTGACCAGCACGGTCGCTCCGGCGAGGGCCGCCTCCGCGCTGGGCGGCACCGGCACCCACATGTCCTCGCAGATCTCCGTGTGCAGCACGAGTCCGGGCACGTCCGTGGCCGCGTACAGCAGGTCCACCCCGAACGGCACCTCGGCGCCGGCGACCCGGATGGTGCCGCCCCGCTCGTCGTGGCCGTCCGCGATCTGCCGGCGCTCGTAGAACTCCCGGTAGGTGGGCGGGTACGACTTCGGTACGACGCCGAGGACGCGGCCCCGGTGGATGGTCACCGCGCAGTTGTAGATCCGGTGGCGGTGGCGCAGCGGGGCACCGACGACCAGCACGGGCAGCAGGTCCGCCGACGCGGCCACGATCGTCGCGACGGCCGCCTCGACCTGGTCGAGCAGCGCGTCCTGGAGCAGCAGGTCCTCGATCGAGTAGCCGGTGAGGCCCAGCTCGGGGAAGACGGCGACGGCGACGCCCTCGTCCGCGCACCGGCGGGCCTGGCGCAGCACCGCTTCGGCGTTCGCCTGGGGGTCGGCGATGACGGTGTGGCCCGTGCACGCGGCGATGCGCGCGAAGCCGTGCTGATAGATCGACCAGAAGTTCAACGTGGCTTCCTTCATGATTCAACAGACCGCACAGACGAAGCGAGATCTCCTCCGGGAGAAAGCCTAGATCCCGGCCCCGCGCGACCCCGGACCCGGCCGTGCGTACTCGGGTGCGGCTGAGTATTTCCGCTCTGGCCCGTGCCGGGGCGAGGCGGAAAGCTGGGGCCATGCGCCAAGGACTGAGGAACTCGATGCTCCGCATGCTGCCGCTGCTCGCGCCGGTCGTCGTCGCACCGCTGGCCTGGGCGGCCTGGCTGGGCTGGGACCAGCAACGGGACGTGCACCCGGACGGCACGACGACCGGCCCGTACGAGGCGTGGCAGGTGATCGGACTCGTCCTCACCCTGATCGGACCGGTGTACTGGGCCACTTCCCGGGGACATGCCGCGAGCGCCGTCCTCGGCACCACGGTCGGCCTGACGGCCGCGGCCTACGTCGACTGGTCGGACGACGCCAGCGGCCTGTTCGTGATCGGCGTGGGCCTGGTCATGGTCGGCAGCCTGGCCGCGACGGCCGCCGTCTCCGGAGTGATCACCCTCGCCCGCCGGAGCCTCACGGGGGCGGCCAGGCACTGACGAGCCGTACGGGGGGGGCGGGTCGGGGAGGCAGGGGGTCGAGGAGCCGTGCGGAGGTTCCACGGGGAGGCCGGACACTCTGCCGGTGCCGGGCCCGTTCGGGGGTGCTGTGCTGGCGCCGTACCGGGACGGCACCGAGGCTGGACCCGGACGTGGACGGATCGCCGCGCCACGCGGCGGCAGGCCCCCGGGAGGACCGTGTGACCCCTTCGCCTGCCGGCACCGGAACCGGAACCGGCACCGAAAATGGCACCGGTACCGGTACTGGCACCGGAACCGGAACCGAAACCGGCACCGGCATCGACACCCCGCCGGCCCGGTACGACGACCTGCGCGCGCTGGTGATCAACTGCACGCTCAAGCGCTCGCCGGAGACCAGCAACACGCAGGGGCTGATCGACCGGAGCACCGCCATCATGAACGCGCAGGGGGTGCACGTGGACGTCGTACGGGCGGTGGACCACGACATCGCCACCGGCGTGTGGCCCGACATGCGGGAGCACGGCTGGCAGACGGACGCCTGGCCGGAGCTGTACCGGCAGGTGATGGCGGCCGACATCCTCGTCCTCGCCGGTCCCATCTGGCTCGGCGACAACAGCTCGGTGACGAAGCGGGTGATCGAGCGCCTCTACGCCTGCTCCAGCCTGCTCAACGAGGCCGGGCAGTACGCCTACTACGGCCGCGTCGGCGGCTGCCTGATCACCGGCAACGAGGACGGCGTCAAGCACTGCGCCATGAACGTCCTCTACAGCCTCCAGCACCTGGGATACACGATCCCGCCCCAGGCGGACGCCGGATGGATCGGCGAGGCGGGCCCCGGGCCGTCGTACCTCGACCCCGGCTCGGGCGGCCCGGAGAACGACTTCACCAACCGCAACACCACCTTCATGACCTGGAACCTGCTACACCTGGCCAGGGCGTTGAAGGACCTGGGAGGCATCCCCGCCTACGGCAACCAGCGCACCGCCTGGGACGCCGGTTGCCGCCACGACCACGAGAACCCGGAACACCGGTAGGACTCCTCCGTCAGTCCTGGTCGTCGTGGTCGCCGGTGCCGCCGGCGTCCCTGCCGTCGTCCTCGTTGCCGTTCCCCTTGCCGTCGTCGTCACCCGGAGTCGTGACGGCGCCGGTCCGCGCGTCGACGGTGACCTCGTGCTCCCTGCCCTGGGAGTCGGTCACGTCCACCTCCCAGACCGGCTTGCCCTGCCGGCCCTCCAGGTCGACGGCCGTGACCGTGCCGGCGACGGACTTCCCGGCGGCGTCGGCGGCCTGCCCGATGCCGACCTTGACGCTCTCGACCAGCGCGGCGTCGTCGTCGCGGTCGTCGCCGTCCTTGCCGTCGTCGCCGTCCTTGCCGGCCTTGGCGCCGTCACCGTCCTCGCCGTCGTCGTGGTCGGTTCCCGGCGAGGCGGTGGTGGCGGCCGCCCGGGTACCGTCGTGGTCACCGTCCCCGGTGAGGGAAGCGGCGGTCGCGGCTCCGGCACCGCCGAGGAGGACGGCGGCCACGAGCACGGCGGCGACGGTACGGCGGCGGCCGGTCGGAGTGCGCTTGAGGGACTTCATGGTGGTGCCCTTTCCGGCTGGGGAAGCTTCGTGCTGACACCGACCACCCTGGGCGAACGACCCTGAAGCCCCGCTGAAGCTTCCTGAAGATCGCTTCAGGAAGGGTCTGAGACGCTGGAGCCATGCGTCTGCTGATCGTGGAGGACGAGAGACGCCTCGCCACCGCCCTCGCCCGCGGCCTGGGCGCGGAGGGCTTCGCCGTGGACGTGGCCCATGACGGCGTCACCGGTCTGCACCTGGCGCAGGAGCGGGAGTACGACCTGGTCGTCCTGGACATCATGCTGCCCGGCCTGAACGGCTACCGCGTGTGCGCGCAGCTGCGGGCCGCGGGTCATGACACGCCCATCCTGATGCTCACCGCCAAGGACGGCGAGTACGACGAGGCGGAGGGCCTGGACACCGGCGCGGACGACTACCTGACCAAGCCGTTCTCGTACATGGTGCTGCTGGCCCGCATCCGCGCGCTGCTGCGCCGCCGTACCCGGGGAGGCGCCCGGGTCCTGAGGATCGGCGACCTGACCGTCGACCCGGCCGCCAGACGCGTGGACCGCGCGGGCACGGACATCGCGCTGACCGCGAAGGAGTTCGCGGTCCTGGAGCACCTGGCCCTGCACGCCGGGCAGGTGGTGTCGAAGGGCGACATCCTCGACCACGTGTGGGACTTCGCGTACGACGGCGACCCGAACATCGTCGAGGTCTACGTCAGCGCACTGCGCCGCAAGATCGACGTGCCCTTCCGGCGACGGTCGATCACGACCGTGCGCGGGGCCGGGTACCGGCTGGAGACAGACGGTGGCCGGGATGCCTAGACGCCTCTCCTTCCTTCCGTTCGCCTCCGTCCGGGCCCGCGCGACGCTGGCCGCCACGGTGGTCGTGTCGATCGCGCTGGTGGCGGCCGGGATCCTCGTCATCGCCGTACTGCGCCACAACCTCACCGACCGGGCGGGCCTGGAGGCCGAGGTGACCGCCCGTACCGTGGCCGGCTCACAGGCCGCGCTGAACGGGAACTTCGGTTCGCTGGACCTGCCCGACGACGAGGACGACCCGGTCCAGGTGGTCGACTCCACGGGCAAGGTGCTGGCCGCGGCCGACGACCTGCACGGCCGGGGCCCGATCACCGACTACTCACCGGCACCCGGCGCGGCCGCCGACGACGGCACCGGCAGCGCGGACGGCGCGGACGGCGCGGACGGCGCGGACGGCGCGGACGGCACGGACGGCACGGACGGCAGTGACGGCACGGACGGCAGTGACGACGCCGATGACGACGATGACGGCCACGACGAGGCGCCGGCGCGCGGCAAGGCTGGCACGGAAGCGGAACGCCGGACTCTCACCCTCACCATCGGCGACGAGACGCACGAATACCGCTTCGCGGCCGTACACGGCACGACCTACGCGGGCCGCACCTACACCGTCTACGCGGGCGCGTCGCTGGAGGACGAACAGGCCACGCTCGACCAGGTCGTCCGCGCGATGCTGATCGGCCTGCCGTTCCTGCTCGCGGTGGTGGCCGGCGTGACCTGGCTGGTCACCCGCCGGGCGCTCAAGCCCGTGGAGGACATCCGAGCGGAGATGGCCGAGATCACCGACAGCGGTGACCTGGCCCGCCGCGTGCCCGAGCCCGACTCGCGCGACGAGATCGCCCGCCTCGCCCGCACCACCAACCGGACGCTGGCCGCGCTGGAACAGTCGGTCGAGCGCCGGCACCGTTTCGTGGCCGACGCCTCCCACGAACTGCGCAGCCCCATCGCCTCCCTGCGCACCCAGCTGGAGGTCGCGCAGCAGCACCCCGGACTGCTGGACGTCCCCGACCTGCTGCACGACGTCGTACGCCTCCAGCACCTGGCCGCCGACCTGCTGCTGCTGGCGCGCCTCGACGCCGGCGAGCGCCGTGCCGACGCGACGGTCGACCTGGCGGCTCTGGTACGGCAGGAGGTGGCCCGGCGCGCACCGACCGACCGCATCGCCCCCACCGTCAGGACCATCGGCACCGCACCGACGGTCAGGGGCAGCAGGAACCAGCTCGGCCGTGTGCTGGGCAACCTGCTCGACAACGCCCAGCGGCATGCGTCCGCGGCGATCACCGTGACGGTGGAGGCGACGCCGGACACCGTGACACTCGGCGTCGCCGACGACGGCCACGGCGTGGCACCGGCCGACCGCGAACGCATCTTCGAACGCTTCGTCCGCCTGGACGAGGCCCGCAGCCGCGACGAGGGCGGCGCCGGCCTGGGCCTGGCCATCGCCCGCGACGTGATCCACCACCACGGCGGCACCCTGAAGGCGACCACCGCCCCCCACGGCGGCGCCCTCTTCCTCGTCGAACTGCCCCGCACCCACAGCAACAGCTGCACGGAACACGGGGCCCGGCCGAGGTCGGCCGCGAACAGCACCGCTGGGAAAGGACCGGTGTCACGATGACGGAGCCCCTCCCGTTCTACGCGGAAGTGCGCGTAGTACGAGCCCCTGACAGACCCCATGTCGAGGGCGAACTCGGAGCAGTCATCGGCATATCGGACCCACCCGACCAGTCGACTCCGCCCGCCTACGCGGTGCTGCTCGACGGCGAGGAGGAGCTGTACACGTTCCTCCACGACGAGATGGAGCCCACGGGGCACATGCGAAAGAGAGAGGACTACTACTGACACCTGCCGTCCGGTCCGGTCACCGCTTTGAAGGTCGCACATGGAGTACGTCGCGGCCGCCTGGGATGATGGCGGGTTCCACGTCGATCCGCGGGCCTGTCTGGCCGAACCTCCCGACTTCCGGGATCGGCTGCCTGCCGGCGCCAGGCAGTTCGCGTCCGATCCGGCGCATCACGCTCTGGGGCGTGGAAACAGCCGCTGCGTCAAGGATCTGGAACTGTCCGGCATCCATATCGCCACCGACGAGAGCGGCGGTATGACACTCGAATGCACCCCGAACCAGTGGAAGCATGACGCGGCGCCGCGCATCGGCTATTCAGGGGTGACGCACTTCTCCATCGATTACGCGCGTGCCATCGACTGGATGCCGGCCGACACCGTCCTCCTCGACGAGATTCTCCCGGATGAGCACGGCGGTTGCGTCCATGAGATCGCTCTCACTGACGCGTCGATCACCGTCCGCTGCGAGGACCTGCAAGCTGTCTGGGGAGACGCTGACTGAGGAACGAGCCGAGCTCGCCGACCCACAAGAGGAAGTCCGCGAACGGCATCCGGCCCGGCCTCGGCTCATCGTCTGTCGGCCGCTTGGAGACCGGCGTCGTCGTTCCGGCATGGACGATCGCCGGCTTTCGGCCGGCCACCCGCCTGCTGGACGAGCTGGCCCCGTCACGAGGGGAGCCGGGCGCATCCCGAACTCGGCCACGGCAAAGCGACCCCAGGAACCACTCAGGGGCGTGATCCACTCGATAGGGCCGGGGCTTTGATCGCGGAGGCACCGTCGATCACGAGCTTCATGGACTTGGCCAGCCACATACTCAGGCAAGTGGAGCGGCAGTCCCCGCGTGCGTAGTTGGCACTATTCACGTGAGAGCCCCCAGGGACCCTTGAACCGCGTTAACCAGTGACATAGCACGGGTATCATCACCGCCCGCAATGATGCGGTTCATCGCGTATGCAAAAGCAACACCGTGCTCCGGATCGGCGAAGGCGAGCGACCCTCCTCGGCCAGTGTGGCCGAAGGCGCCTGGCCCCGTCATCGGGTTGCTCTCGGTGGGCAGCATGTACCCGGCGCTGAAGCGGCTGGGGATCAGCATGACCTGGTCCTTCCCGCTGACCTGCTCCTCGGTCGCCGACGCCAGGGCGTCCGGGGAGAGTAGGCGCACTCCGCCCACCTCGCCGATCAGCGCGGCGTACATGCGGGCAAGAGCGCGTGCCGTGCCGATGCCGTTGGAGGCCGGGAGTTCCGCGGTCTGCACCTCCGGCGAGTCGAAGTCGATCTCGGGCGGGTCGGTGACGGCGTACGTCCGGTTGCTGAATGAGTTCGGGTCCCGCCAGGCGGCGACCTGCTCGCAGAGTTCCTCGGGGACCGACTCGGTGGGCACGGTGGTGAGGTCGACGTCGGGTCGCTGGTACACCATGCGGCTGACTCGGTCGCGTTCGCCGGCGGGCAGGCCGATGAAGAAGTCCAAGCCCAGCGGGGCCGCGATCTCGTCGGCGAAGAAGCGGCCGGGTGAGCGGCCGGATACCCGGCGGATCACCTCGCCGACCAGCCAGCCCCATGTCCGCCCGTGGTAGCCGTGCGCTGTGCCCGGAGTCCAGAGGGGGCGTTGGGCGGCCAGTGCTGCCGCCATCGGGTGCCAGGCCAGCGCCTCCTTCAAAGGCACCGGCTGATCCAGCGCGACCAGGCCGGCCTGGTGGGACAGGAGCCAGCGCACCGGGATGTCCGCCTTGCCCTTCGCGGCGAACTCCGGCCAGTACTTCGCGACGGGCGCATCCAGGTCGAGAGCTCCGCGCTCTACCAGCATGTGCGCCATGGTCGCGGTCGCACCTTTGGTCGCCGAGTAGACCAGCTGCAGCGTGTCCCGCGTCCACGGACGACCGGTTTCGGCATCGGCCACGCCACCCCACAGGTCCACCACCGGTCGGCCGTCCCGGTACACGCACACCGCCGCGCCGAGGTCCCCGTGCCGGATAAAGTTCTCCAGGAACGCAGTCCGGACTGGCTCGAACCCGGGGGCCACCTCACCGTAGATCGTCGTCATATCGGCCATCCTGGCGATCCAGCAGCCCTCTTCACGAGACGGGCTCGTCCCCTGTGTCAGGCGGTGAAGGCGGTAACGATCACGCAGCGACGGACAGTTCCTGCAGGAGCTCCCGGAACTCGCGGACGGAGGACACGGACTTGTGCGGCTCCAGCCGTGTGGAGAATTCCTTGAGGCGAATGCTGGTGCCCGGTCGGCCGAAGGCGACGAACTCGAAGTCATCCACAGCGTGCCCGCCGCCAACCATTACTTGCACGTGCCTCCCATATGACCTCTCCTTGACCCGTCTCCCCTAAGGTCGGAAGCTGCAATCGCGAACCGGGGGGAGACGGAAGCGATGGGCGACGGCAAGGTCCCCGGCAAGGTCCTGGACATCAAGACCGCCGACATCAAGGCGGCGGCACCGGCCTTCCACCAGGCCGCCATCGATCTGAGCAAGGCGCTGACCACCCTCATCCAGACCCTGGACGGCCTCGGCGAACCCTGGGGCCATGACGAACAGGGCGACAAGTTCGGCAGCGCCTACAAGCCGCAGCAGAAGAAGATCGAGAGCGCGGCGGGCATCCTGGTGCTCGGTCTGACGAGCATTCACGAGGCCATGGTGGACCTGTCGGACGGGCACGTGGACAACGACCAGCTCATCGCCGGCATGTTCACGCAGGTGAAGGCCGACAAGCAGAGGGACGGTGCCGGTGAGCGTTGAGGGCAAAGCCCGCCACATCCTCCTGAAGCTGGGTCTGTGGTGGCCCGAGGCCGACTCCGGCAAGCTGCGGGACGCAGCGAAAGCCTGGCGCACCTTTGCCGATTCGGTGGACGACGTCCGCTCCCCGGTGCACCGCAGCGCGTCGTCGATCATCCACAACAACACCGGTGAGTCGATCGAGGCGTTCGAGAAGTTCTGGGGCCGCTACTCGAAGGACCAGGACGGCGGCTGGCTGAGCGATCTTGCGGAGTCCTCGCGGGAGATGGCCAAGGCGCTGGAGAAGTTCGCCGACGCGATCGACGATGCGATCAACAAACTCTGGACGCAGATCGGCATCGACGCCGCCGTGATCGCGGGCGGGGTGACGCTCGCCTTCTTCACCGCGGGCCTCGCTTCGGGGGCTGCAGTCGCGGCGGCCGACGCGGTCATCGAGTTCGGCGCCACGATGGGCATCGCCGTCACCACGACGGTCGCCGAGATCGCCGCCGGCACCCTCATCGCCGCCGCGTTCGGCGGGGTCGAATCGGTCGCGGTCGACCTCGCCGTGGCCCAGCCATTGAAGATGGTGACCGGACTACAGGACGGCTTCAGCCTGGACGAGGTCAACCAGGCCGCCAAGGACGGCATGATCTTCGGCGGCGCGCTGGGCGCGGGCGGCGGCCTGCTGAAGGCGAGCATGGAAGGTGGGCTGGCCGACACCACCCCCCTGTTGCTGCGCCCGCCCTCGCTCCGCCCCGACCTGGTCGAGCTGGGTCCGGCGACCCGCAACGCCGAGCGCACCCCGTGTGTGGGCGAGCCGATCGACGTGGCGACCGGCGCCATGCTGATGACGCAGACGGACCTGACCCTGCCGGGCAGTCTGCCGCTGGAGTTCACCCGGACTCACCTCTCCTCCTACCGGGGTGGCGTCTGTTTCGGCCCGACCTGGATCTCCACTCTGGACGAGTGCCTCCAGATCGACGGCGAGGGCGTCGTCTTCGCCGCGGCTGACGGCATGCGCCTGGTGTACCCGGTGCCCGAACCGGGCGTTCCCACGATGCCGGTGAAGGGCCCACGCTGGCCCCTGGAGTGGGACGGCAAGCCGGACGGCGCGATGACGGTCACCGACCCGGCGACCGGCGTGACGCGCACCTTCGCCGCCCCCGTCCCCTCCCCGACCTTCGGCGTCTTCCACCTGGCGCTGGACTCCTGGAGCGACCGCAACGGCAACCGCATCGACGTCGAACGCGACGACGAGGGCATCCCCTTCGGCATCCGCCACTCCGGCGGCTACTACGTCGCCGTCGACACCCAGGGCCCACGCATCACGGCCCTGCGCCTCCTGGACGAGCCGCCCTCCCGCTACCGCCCATCAGCCGCGCCCGACGAGGGCACGCTCGTCATGCGCTACGCCTACGACACCGCCGGCAACCTCACCGAGGTCATCGACTCCAGCGGCGAACCCCTCCGCTTCACCTACGACACCGAGAGCCGCGTCACCCGCTGGACCGACCGCAACGGCACCTGGTTCTCGTACGTCTACGACGAGCGGGGCCGCGTCGTCCGCACCGACGGCGTCGACGGCATCCTCTCCGGGACACTGACGTACGACGACGAAGAACGCACCACGACGTACACCGACTCCCAGGGCCACACCTCGGTCCACCGGTACAACGCCGAGGGCCTGGTGGTGGAGGAGACCGACCCACTCGGGCATGTCACCCGCACGGAGTGGGACGAGTATGGCGACAAGCCTATGACGGTCACCGACGCCCTGGGTCACACCACGCGTTACACCTACGACGCCGCGGGCAACATCACCGAACTTAGCCTGCCCGACGGCTCGGTCGCCCAGGCTGCGTACAACGCGCTTGGCCTGCCCACGGAAGTGGTCGAGCCCGGCGGGGTGGTCTGGCGGCACACGTACGACGAGAGGGGCAACCTGCTCAGCACCGTCGACCCGGTCGGCGCCGAGACGCGGTACACGAACGACGCGGCGGGCCGCCCCACGGCGATCACCAACGCCCTCGGCCACACCCGCACGGTCGCCTACGACGACGCCGGCCTGCCCGTCACCCTGACGGACGAGATGGGCCACACGACGACCATCCGCCGGGACGCCTTCGGTCGGGTGGTTGAGATGACGGACCCGCTGGGCCACACCACACGCCTCGGTTGGACGACGGAGGGCAAGCCCTCCTGGCGCGAGCAGCCCGACGGCACCCGGGAGTCGTGGTCCTGGGACGCTGAGGGAAACCTCCTCTCCCACATCGATCCAGCAGGTCATACGACCCGGCACACCGCGGCACATTTCGACGTACCGGCCACGAGAATCGACCCGGACGGCGCCCACTACGCGTTTTCCTACGACACGGAACTGCGTCTGACAGAGGTCACCAACGCACAGGGCCGCACTTGGTCGTACACCTACGACGAGTCAGGCCGTCTCGTAACCGAGACGGACTTCAATGGCCGCACGCTGACGTACACGCACGACGCGGCAGGTCGGGTGACTGCGCGGACCAACGGAGCCGGGGAGACTTTGCGCTTCGCGCGGGACGCGTTGGGGCGGCTCGTGGAGCAACGGTCGGACCGGGACGACGTCACGACATTCGCTTATGCGGCGGACGGCCGCCTCGCGCAGGCGGTGAACGCGGACGCGGACGTAGCGTTCACCCGGGATGCGATGGGCCGCGTAGTGAGCGAGACCGTCAACGGCCGCACCACCACCTACGCCTATGATCCGCTGGGCCGCCGGGTCCGACGCGAGACCCCATCGGGGCTGGCCTCGCACTGGACTTACGATCCGGCGGGCAGGCCGACACGACTGCGTTCCGAAGCGGGCGCGCTGACCTTTACGCATGACGCGGCAGGGCGCGAGACACAACGTCACTTGGGCAGCGGCGTGACCCTCACGCAGACCTGGGACGCGGTCGACCGTCTCACAGCCCAATCAGTCACAGCGGGTGCCCACAACCTGTTGCAACACCGTGCGTATGCCTACCGGGTCGACGGCCACCTGACCGAGATTCGAGAGCTCACAACGGGCACGCGCCGCTTCGACATCGACACCATGGGCCGAGTGACGGGTGTACGTGCCCATGGCTGGAGCGAGACCTACGCGTACGACAGCGCCGGCAACCTCACTGACGCGGCCGCGGCCGCCCATGTCGCCGCAGGTGGTCGTGACATCGACGGCATGCTGGTGCGGCGGGTGGGTGACACCACGTACTCCTACGATTCCCAGGGCCGCCGGACCCAGAAAACGCGCAAGCTGTTGAGCGGGCAGGCGAAGACGTGGCTGTACGCCTGGAACGCCGAGGACCGGCTCGTCGAGGTCGTCACGCCCGAGGGCGACCGATGGCGGTATGCCTACGACCCGCTGGGACGGCGCATCGCCAAGGTCCGCCGTCTGCCGGAGGGCTCGGAGGCCGACCGGACGGACTACACGTGGGAGGAGACCCTTCTCGCCGAGCAACTCCTCGCGGACGGCGGCGTCACGACGTGGGACTACGCCCCCGGCACACATCGCCCCGTCGCCCAGACCACCAGCAGGCACGTGGTCGCTCCTGCGGGTGCGTCCTTCCTCTCCCGGCTCGCCGAGGAGACCACGGCCGACCACACCACTCACTTCCACGCCGTCATCACGGACGCCATCGGCACCCCGACCGAACTCGTCGCTCCCGACGGTGACATCGCCTGGCAGCGGCGTACCACCCTCTGGGGCACACAGTTTCCGGCACCCGCGGACGACGCCGAGTCCGTGGATTGCCCCTTGCGTTTCCCCGGCCAGTACGCCGATGCGGAATCCGGCCTCAACCAGAACTTCCACCGCTACTACGATCCCGAGACTGCGGCGTACCTCTCCCCGGATCCGCTCGGTCTGGAAGCCGGTCCTAACCCGTACTGGTACGGACCTCATCCGCTCACCTGGACGGACCCCTACGGTCTCGCACTCTGCCGCACCACTCCAAGGCTGGAGAACGGGAACCCCAAGGAGGGGTGGCAGCACATCGACGAACGTCACATCTCGGGGTCCGCCCAAGGCGGCCACGGCGATCTGATGCCTCCGTCGACCACCCGTGGGCAGGTGGAGAAGGCTGTGAGGACAATGATCGAGCGAGGTCAGCGGGTATCGGATCCCGGGCGCCGGATCCAGACCTTCGAGAAGAGGATGACCGTGAACGGCATGTCGGCCCGATATCGGCTCATCGTCGACTCCGAGGACGGGAACCGCGTCATCACCTTCTTCCCGGTAGGAAAGAGCTACATCCCGTGATCACTGTGAAGTTCACCGTACGGCCCGGCCAGGGCGACGCCAGCGGTTTCGATCTGGGCGACATGGCCGTCACCGGCGACTTTGGCACGGCCGACTCGGCCGGGCGCGTTCCCGATCAGGGCATGATGATCTACCTTTCGGTCGTCCAGTTGCTGGACAGCCTGGGTGCCTTTCTCCGGGGCAATGCCCGCGTGCTGAGCTTCACCGGTGCCGACACCTCCTTCGGCCTTGTCGTGCGACGGACCAAAGACGGCCTGTCGGTCGCCGGTAAGAACGGCGTCGTCGCACGGACGACGGCGCCGGAGTTCGCCTCCGCCGTGCTCCGCGCGGCAGAGGACCTGGGTCCCGCCCTCCCTCCGGAAGACCCGGTCGCTTCCGACTGGGAAGCTGCCCTCGCCGCATTCCGTGCTCTCGTACCGGGCGGGGAGGGGTGAGTGCCGACAGCCTGGACGACGAAGGCCGAGGAAACGTCAGCACCCTGCCCCGGACGTACACGCGCCTTGAGACCCGCTCGCCGTTACCTGGTGCGGTCGCCCAACTCATGGAGAGCCACCCCGGCTCACGGGTATAGCCGGAATTGCCATGTAGACAGACGGCGGCGGTTCACGCGGAGGCTGAGGTGCCTGAGGTGCCGTTGACCGCGTGCATGATCGCCGAGGGCATGGTGTCGTCGGCCTCTTGACCGAGGTGGTCACGGCGAGCGGCGACCGATGGAGATACCTCCGTCGGGCTGACGCCTCTCCAAGCGCCCAACGAGGCACACGCCCGCCTGCGGTCGGAGCTTCCGGGTGGCTCGTCAAGCAGCAGTCACCGCCCGGATTCGCCCATGCGCGGTCCGTTGGCTGCCACGGCCCGGCGACGCGGGATCCGCTCGCACGGCCAGCTGACATGGAGCCGACGGATTCGTGCCGGACGTGGGATCTGAAGCCCGGGCCCGGGGACGGTGGCAGATCAGGAACGGAGAGGCTCACACAATGGCCGTCCGTATAAGCAACCGCCTGCGCTGTGCCGCACCTAACCCGCGGGTATGCCCCACAGGTTCCCCGTTATGTACCCAGGCGTCGCCACCGGTCGAGAGGAATGTGAGCCGCCCGGGAGCCGGATTCCGAAGTTGGCTCCGACATGGCTCCTAAATCGGCCCTCGGAACCACTCAGGGGCCCGACCCGCGATGCGGATCAGGCCCCTGACCTGGTACTACGGCGTCGGGGTGGCGGGATTTGAACCCACGACCTCTTCGTCCCGAACGAAGCGCGCTGCCAAGCTGCGCTACACCCCGGTGTCGCTGCTTGTCGCGGCGACGACGTTTACTTTAGCCCACCGGTGGCTGTAGACGAAATCCGGTTTAGCCGTGGTGGCGGATCGGGGTCGGGCGGGTGTGGTCCAGGGCCACCAGGAGCACTGCCAGGGCGTACATCGCCAGGCCCAGGAGGAGGGCGTTGGCCAGGGTGCTGCGGTAGCCGTGGGCCGTCACGTCCAGGAAGGGGTAGAGGTACCGGGACTGGTGCGTGGGTGGGAGGACGGCGGCCCGGAGGAGAGAGAAGGCCAGGTAGGCCAGGGGGTACAGGAGCCACGCCGTGGTCTGGCGGAGGTGGAGGCGGGCCGCGGGCGTCAGCAGGAGCCAGTCCAGCAGGGCCGCCGCCGGGATCAGCGTGTGGAGGACCTGGAGGACCGCCCACTGGGCGTGCCAGCGTTCCGGCGGCGTCGTCGCGCCGGTCATGGAGAACGGGGGGGTCGTGTGGGCCAGGAGCAGGTGGTACACCAGCGCCGCGACCAGGGCGTACAGGAGCATGGCGCCCGTCACCGCCGACGGGAGCGGGCGCCGGGCCCGCCAGGCTCGCCTCGCCGACAGGAACATGACCACGGCCACGAGGGCGTTCGCCTGGACGCTGAAGTAGCTCAGTGCGTGGGCCGGGGTGCTCAGCAGCAGCTCCAGTGCGACACCGCCGGCCGCCGCCACGGCGATCAGCAGGCGGAGCACCGCGGCCACGGGGCGGCGGAGCGGGGCGACCACCGCCGTGGCCGGGACCGGGGCGGGCAGCAGCAGGGGCGAGCCCGGGACCGCGGGCAGGTCCGGGATCTCCCTGGGTATCGGGGCCGTCATGCCCCTCACGCTAGGAGTGGGGGAAGGGCGCGGCGAGGTGAGCTGGGCCGGGTGGGTTAACCGGCGCCCGCAACCCACCGGTCCCGGGCCCGGTGGGTTAACCGGCGTCCTCGCCGACCGGTCCCGGTCCGGTCCGTTCCTGACTCCGGCCCCGCGTCGCTTCGGCCTGTACCTCCGACCCGCGCTGCGTCAGGCCCGTACCTCGGGCCCCACGCTGCGTCAGGCCCGTACCTTGGGCCCCATGCTGCGTCAGGCCCGTACCTCCGGCCCCGCGCCGTGTCAGGCCCGTACCTGCGGTCCCGCTCCGTTTCGGGTCCGTACCTCCGGCGCCCTACTCCTTCGCCACCAACGTCAGCAGCGTCGCCTCCGGTGGGCAGGCGAAGCGGATCGGGGTGTAGCGGTTGGTGCCGCAGCCTGCGGAGACGTGGAGGTAGGACGTACGGCCCTCCGCCGTGTGCGTGGAGAGTCCCTTCACGCGGTCCGTGTCCAGGTCGCAGTTGGTGACCAGGGCGCCGTAGAAGGGGATGCACAGCTGGCCGCCGTGGGTGTGGCCGGCCAGGATCAGCGGGTAGTCGTCCGCCGTGAAGGAGTCGAGGACGCGCAGGTAGGGGGCGTGGACCACGCCCATGGAGAAGTCGTACGTCCCCGAGGGACCCCCGGCCACCTGGGCGTAGCGGTCGCGCTTGATGTGCGGGTCGTCCAGGCCGGTCAGCTCGATGGAGACGCCCTCGATCTTGAGGACCCCCCGCGTGTTCGTCAGGTTCAGCCAGCCCGCCGAGTCGAAGCCGTCCCGCAGGTCCTCCCACGGGTTGTGGATCGCGCCCACCGCGGGCGGGTTGCCGTTCAGACCGTGGCGTCCGCTCGCCTTCTCCATCAGGTAGCGGGCGGGGTTGCGGAGCTTGGGGCCGTAGTAGTCGTTGGAGCCGAAGACGTACGCGCCGGGGAACTCCATCAGCGGACCCAGGGCGTCCAGGACCTCCGGGACGCCCTCGGGGTCCGACAGGTTGTCGCCCGTGTTGATCACGAAGTCGGGGCGCAGGCCGGCCAGCGACTGGAGCCAGCGCTGCTTCTTGCGCTGGCCGCCGACCATGTGGATGTCGGAGACCTGCAGCACGCGCAGCGGGCGCATGCCCGGGGGCAGGACGGGGACGGTGACTCGTCGGAGGCGGAAGCTGCGGGCCTCGAAGCCCGCCGCATACACCAGGCCGGCGGTGCCGGCCGCCACGATTCCCAGGGGGATTCCGTATCGCGCACGCATGTGCCCATCGTGTCAGACCGGTTGGACGTGGTGAGACCGGCCGTCGGATAAATGAGCGGGCGTAGCGGACGGTGTACCTGCGACAATCGAGCGCATGACCACCACGCTCAAGTCGAAGCTGCACGACGACCTCAACGCCGCGATCAAGGAGCGCGACGAGCTCCGCTCCTCCACGCTCCGGCTGACGCTCGCCGCGATCACCAAGGAGGAGGTCGCGGGCACGGAGAAGCGGGAGCTTTCCGACGACGAGGTTCTCAAGGTGATCACCCGTGAGGCGAAGAAGCGGCGTGAGGCGGCCGATGCGTTCGCCAAGGGTGGTCGTGCCGAGCAGGCCGAGCGGGAGAAGGCGGAGGGTGTGGTGCTCGCCGAGTACCTGCCCAAGCAGCTGTCCGACGAGGAGCTGACCGCGATCGTGGCCCAGGCCGTCGAGGAGGCCCGGGCGGCCGGTGCCGAGGGGCCGCGGGCCATGGGCGCCGTCATGAAGATCGTGAACCCGAAGGTGGCCGGCCTGGCCGAGGGCGGCCGCGTCGCCGCCGCGGTGAAGAAGCTGCTCCAGGGCTGAGAGCCGTCCGCCGTGGTGAAGAAGCTGCTCCAGGACTGAGAGCCATCTGCCGTGGTGAAGAAGCTGCTCCAGCACTGAGCGGCCACTCACTGCGGCAGTGCTGACCAGCCGCCCGCCGCGGCAGTGGCGATCAGCCGCACGCCGCGGCAGTGCCGATCAGCCGGCCGCCGCCGAGGACTGAGCACCGCCCGCAGTTCCAGGGCTGAGCAGCCACCCCGCCCCGGGAACCAGCGCTCGCACGACGACGGCGGGGCCGCACTCGGGAAACCTCCGAGATGCGGCCCCGCCGTCGCCGTCATAGTGAGCAGCCGAGCGAGTGAGCAGCCGAGCGAGTGAGCAGCCGAGCGAGTGAGCGGCCGGCCGGCCCAGGGAGCGCTCCCCGGCCCAGCCCCCAGCGGTGCTCCTCCGCCCGCCCCGATGGCAGCGGCGCTACCCCCGCCCGCCCCCGATGCCGTTCCCGTTGTTCCCGCCGTTCCCCGGGCCCTGGATCAGGTTCTCGGGGATGGTGAACGTCGGGGTCGGGAACGCGCCGCCGATGCCGCCGGTGGTCGCGTCACCCGTTGTGCCGTCCGTCGTTCCCCCGTCCGTCAGGCCGCCGATCAGTCCGCCGATCACCTGACCCGTCGTGTTCCCGCTGGTCCCGTCCCCGTTCCTCCCGTCGTCCCACCCCCGGTCGCCTTTTCCCTGATCATCCCCGTCCGGGATGTCGATCAGGTTGAACTCGGGAGCGGGCTTGCCCTCCAGCGCGCCGGTCATCATGTCGCGCCAGATGGGGCCGGGGACCTCACCGCCGTAGACCTTGGCGTGCGGGACGCCGCCGATGGTGATGTTGATCATCTTCCGCTTGTGCTGCGGGTCGCCGACCCAGACCGCGCCCGCCATGTTCGGGGTGTAGCCGACGAACCAGGCCGCGTAGCGCTCGTCCGTCGTACCCGTCTTGCCCGCGCTCGCGCGGCCGCCGAGTCCGGCCTCCTGGCCCGTGCCGTCCTCGACCACGCCCTTCAGCAGGGTGCTGATCGTGTCGGCGGTGGTCTCCGACATCGCCCGCGAGCAGGTCGACTTCGGCACCTCCAGGGACTTCTGCTCGCTGCCGGCCTTCTGGGTGATCGACTCGATGGCGACCGGGGTGCAGTACATGCCGCGCGAGGCGAAGGTGGCGTACGCGTTCGCCATCGTCAGCGGCGACATCTCCTGGGTGCCGAGGGCGATCGACGGCGCCTGGTCGATCTTGCGGCCGTCCGCGCGCGCCACGCCCATCTTCTTGGCCATGTCGATGACCGGGCAGATGCCGATGTCGCTGATCATCTGCACGTAGTAGGTGTTGACCGACTTGGCCGTGGCCTCGGCCATGCCGTACGGGCCGCGCTCCGACTCGTTCTCGTTCTTCAGCTTGGCCGGCCGGTTCGGGTCGTTGCGCCACAGCTTGCCGTCGCAGGCGGAGATCGGGCTCGGGTACGGCATCTCGTACGGCGAGGAGTACTCCTGCGTCGCGGGCTTGCCGCCCTCGACGGCCGCCGCGGCGACGATCGGCTTGAACGTGGACCCGGGCTGGTAGCCCGCGCCGCCGCCCATGTCCTGGTTCACGGACAGGTTGATCGTCGTCTCGTCGTTCTTGACGTTGACGCCGTACGGGCGGGACTGGCCCATGGCGAGGATCTTGCCGGTGCCGGGCTGGACGATGGTCGCGGCGGTCGCCACCGCGTCGCTCTTGTAGACGTGGTCCTTGATGGATGCCTGCGCGGACCGCTGCGCCTGCGGGTCGAGCGTCGTACGGATCGTCAGACCGCCCCGGTTCCAGAGCTTGGCCCGCTGCTCCTTGGTCTTGCCGAAGACCGGGTCGGTGAGGACGACCTGGCGGACGTAGTCGCAGAAGAAGCCGGCGCCCTTCACCGCGGTGATGCAGCCGTTCTTGGGGCGGCTGGTGTGCAGGCCGAGCGGCTTCTCCTTGGCCTCGTCGGCCTCCCGCTGGGAGATGTCGCCGACCTCGGCCATGCGCTGGAGGACGGTGTTGCGCCGCTTGGTGGCCTCGGCCTCGTCGTTGACCGGGTCGTACCGGCTCGGGGACTGCACGATGCCGGCCAGCAGCGCCGATTCCTGCAGGTTCAGGTCCTTGGCGTGCTTGGAGAAGTAGCGCTGGGAGGCGGCCTCGACGCCGTAGGCCTGCTCACCGAAGAAGGTGATGTTCAGGTAGTTCTCGAGGATCTTCTTCTTGCCGAGCTTCTCCTCGATCTGGATCGCGTACTTCAGCTCGCGGATCTTGCGGCCGAGGGTCTGCTGGGTGGCCTCGGCGACCTTCGTCGGGTCGTCGCCGGCCTCCTCGACGAAGTAGTTCTTCACCAGCTGCTGGGTGAGCGTGGAGGCGCCCTGCGCGACCCCGCCGCTCTGCGCGTTCTTGTTCAGGGCGCGCAGTACGCCCTTGAGGTCGATCGCGCCGTGCTTGTAGAAGCGCGAGTCCTCGATCGCGACGATCGCCTTCTGCATGTACGGCGAGATGTCCGCGAGGTCGACCACCGTACGGTCGCGGGAGTAGACGGTCGCGATCTGGTTGCCCTGGTTGTCCAGGATGGTCGTGCGCTGGCTGAGCTGGGGACTCTTGAGGTTGGCCGGGATCTCGTCGAATCCCTTGACCGAGCCCTTGGCCGCGAGACCCAGCGCGCCGGCAGCAGGCAGCGCGATGCCCGCCATCACCGCCCCGGCGAGCACACTGACACCGAGGAACTTGGCGGCCTGCTGCATGGGCGAGAGGCCACCGCCCGAGCGCTTCTTTGGCATGGGGGCAGCCTAATCCGTACTGTTGAGCGTTCCTAAGGAGCGACCGCGTCACGGCACGGCAAAGCGCCGGGTCTGCGTTCCCATTCGCCGGACACGCGCGCAGGCCTTGGCCTAAGCTGCTCTCAACTGTCACAGCAGTGCGGTCACGTATCCATACGTCCGGCGACCCCGCATCGTTCCGGACGGAGCCCGAAATCGTCGGGGAGCGGGCCTGTTTCCTGAGGGTGACGTGCCCGAATCCGCCTCGTGTGTCACGTGGCGCCCGATGTGACGTACCACGACTGTCCTGGTTCGCCGGGAAGGTCGGGCATGTCGCACGGTCACTCCCGCGGGTGATCTGCCGCTTACCCATAGTCCGTTCGGGCCATTCAAGATTGGGCCCGAAGGGGGTGTTGCGCTGTCCCCACCTTCCGTAACGTCCTCAACTGGCGGCGGTGAATATGCCGCTGCCGCCGTGGGGGAGCCTCGATTCGGGAGAGGACGGCGCCGGTATGGGCTGGGTAACCGACTGGAGTGCGCAGGCTGCCTGCCGCACTACCGATCCGGATGAACTGTTCGTTCAGGGAGCAGCGCAGAACAGGGCCAAGGCGGTGTGCACCGGATGCCCGGTACGCACCGAGTGCCTGGCGGACGCGCTGGACAACCGTGTGGAGTTCGGCGTGTGGGGAGGCATGACGGAACGGGAGCGGCGCGCACTGCTGCGCCGGCGGCCCACCGTGACCTCGTGGCGGAGGCTGCTGGAGACCGCCCGCTCGGAGTACGAGCGGGGCGCCGGGATCGTACCGCTCGACAACGACGAGGTGTACGAGAACTACGCGGCGGTGAGCTGAGGGCCCCCTCCGGCACACCGCGGCGGCACATCACCCCGGCAAGACCGTTCGAGGGTGCTCGCCCACGCGTACGTACCGACACCCGCCGCGTGCGTGCCCGGGGCGTCCGCCGCGGACGGCGCCCACGCCCCCCGCTCGCGCGCGTGCGTGTCCCACCAGCGGCGCCCACGGCCACTGCGTACGCGCCTCCGCGAGACCCGCGCGGGCCGACGCACCCGGCTCGGCGGATCCTGTGCCCGGCTCAGCGGATGCTGTGCCCGGCTCGGCGAGCTCTGTGCCCGGCTCGGCGAGCCCTGGGTGTCCCGTGCGTGTCTACGCGTGCCCCGGCCGCCCGGTCGCCAGCCGGTCTCCGATGTCACGCAGGCCCGCCAGGTCGTGGACGTCGCCGGGCAGGGCCGGTACTTCGACCACCGCCACCTCGGGGTGGCGGGCGGTGAAGCGGTCACGCGTGCGCTGCTCACGCGAGAGCAGCTGCATGCGGTCGGCGTGCAGTCTCAGCAGGCCCGCGGTGAGCCGGTCGACGGAGTGCTCCGTGTCGGCGGGGGAGCCTTCTTCGGGAGCGGCGGCTGCGGCCTCGGATGCGGGAGATTGTGAACTGCCGTACGTGTCGGGAGAGTTACGAAGTCCAGCTTTCCCGCCCCCCTGATCCACAATGCGGGGGTCCTCAAGATTTTCCGCGGCGGCGAGCGCCCGCTCGGCCGACAGCCGGCCCGCGCCGCTGCCGTGCACCCGGTTGAGCACCAGCCCCACCAGAGGCATGTCCTCCGCGGCCAGCCGCTCCACGAAGTACGCCGCCTCGCGCAGTGCGTCCCGCTCCGGGGCCGCGACCACCAGGAACGCCGTGCCCGGTGCCTGGAGCAGCTTGTACGTGGCGTCCGCGCGCGTACGGAAACCACCGAAGGTGGTGTCCATCGCGGAGACGAACGTCTGGACGTCCTTGAGCAGCTGACCGCCCAGCAGTTTGCCCAGCGTGCCGGTCATCATCGACATGCCGACGTTCAGGAAGGCCATGCCCGCGCGGCCGCCGAGCTTCGCCGGAGCGGTCAGCAGGCGGATGAGCCGGCCGTCGAGGAAGGAGCCGAGCCGCTTGGGGGCGTCCAGGAAGTCCAGCGCCGAGCGGGACGGCGGGGTGTCGACCACGATCAGGTCCCACTCGTCCCTCGCCCGCAGCTGGCCCAGCTTCTCCATCGCCATGTACTCCTGCGTGCCCGCGAAGCCCGCCGAGAGCGACTGGTAGAAGGGGTTCGCCAGGATGGCCGCGGCCCGCTGCGGGTCCGCGTGCGCCTCCACGACCTCGTCGAAGGTCCGCTTCATGTCGAGCATCATGGCGTGCAGTTCGCCGTCGCCCTCGGTGCCCTTCACCCTGCGCGGGACGTTGTCGAGGGAGTCGATGCCCATCGACTGGGCCAGCCTCCTGGCCGGGTCGATGGTGAGGACGACCACCTTGCGGCCCCGCTCGGCCGCCCTGAGTCCCAGGGCCGCCGCGGTCGTCGTCTTGCCGACCCCGCCGGAGCCGCAGCACACCACGATCCGCGTCTTGGGGTCGTCCAGCAGCCGATCGACGTCGAGCGCGCGCACGGGGGCCAGGCGACGGGCCGTCTCCTGTGCCTCGGCCGGCCCCCGCCCCTCGGAGCCTTCCCGCCCCTCGGGGGCCTCCCGCGCCTCTGCCCGGTCCGCGCTCATGACAACCCCTGCCTTCGCAGCTCGGTGGCGAGTTCGTACAGGCCCGCGAGGTCCATGCCCTCGGCGAGCAACGGCAGTTCGTTCAGCGGCAGACCCAGTTCACCGAGGGCCGCGCGCTGCTCCTGCTCCAGCGCGTACCGCTCGGCGTACTCCGCGGCCTGCTCCAGCAGCGGGTCCACCAGCTTCTCGGCGTTCCCGCCCCGCCGGGCCCCGCCCAGACCGGCCGTCGAGAGCGCCTGTGCCACCGATGAACGATCCACGGTCCGTACGAGTTCCAGGTCGGCCGCGTCCAACACCTCCGGCCGGACCATGTTCACGATGACCCTGCCCACCGGCAACCGGGCCGCGCGCAGTTCGGCGATGCCGTCGGCCGTCTCCTGGACCGGCATCTCCTCCAGCAGCGTCACCAGGTGCACAGCCGTCTCCGGCGACTTCAGCACCCGCATGACGGCCTGCGCCTGATTGTGTATCGGGCCGATCTTGGCGAGGCCCGCCACCTCGTCGTTGACGTTCAGGAAGCGGGTGATGCGGCCGGTCGGCGGGGCGTCCATGACGACGTAGTCGTACGCGAACCGCCCGGAGCGGTCCTTGCGGCGCACCGCCTCGCACGCCTTGCCGGTCAGCAGGACGTCTCTGAGACCGGGCGCGATGGTGGTGGCGAAGTCGATCGCGCCGAGCTTCTTCAGGGCCCGGCCCGCGCCGCCCAGCTTGTAGAACATCTGGAGATAGTCCAGAAGGGCCAGTTCCGGATCGATGGCGAGTGCGTACACCTCCCCGCCGCCCGGAGCGACCGCGATCTTCCGTTCCTCATAGGGCAGCGCCTCGGTTTCGAAGAGCTGCGCGATGCCCTGGCGACCCTCGACCTCTACGAGAAGCGTCCGCTTCCCCTCGGTCGCGAGGGCCAGCGCGAGTGCGGCGGCGACCGTCGTCTTTCCGGTCCCGCCCTTGCCGCTGACGACCTGGAGCCTGCTCACGCCTTCGAGCCTAACCAGTCCGGCCGGCGGTCACGCGGGAGGCTGTGGATAACGGGCCGTGGTGGGCCGCCGGACCCCCGGGCCGCAGCGGCTACAGTCGCCCCATGACCAAGAAGTGGGAATACCAGACCGTGCCGCTGCTCATCCACGCCACGAAGCAGATCCTGGACAGCTGGGGCGACCAGGGCTACGAGCTCGTCCAGGTCGTGCCCGGGCCGAACCCGGAATCGCTCGTGGCCTACCTGAAGCGGGAGAAGCAGGAGAAGCAGTCGTGAGCACGGTCGAGGCCAAGCTGGCCGAACTGGGCCTGACCCTGCCGGAGGTCGTCCCGCCGCTGGCCTCGTACCAGCCGGCGGTGCGGTCCGGCGTGTACGTCTACACCGCCGGCCAGCTGCCGATGGTCGAGGGCAAGCTGCCGGTCACCGGCAAGGTGGGCGCCGAGGTCACGCCGGAGGAGGCCAAGGACCTGGCCCGCACCTGTGCGCTGAACGCCCTCGCCGCCGTGAAGTCCGTCGCCGGTGACCTGGACCGCATCGCGCGCGTGGTGAAGGTCGTCGGCTTCGTCGCCTCGGCGGCCGACTTCACCGGGCAGCCCGGGGTCGTCAACGGCGCGAGCGAACTGCTCGGCGAGGTCCTCGGCGACAAGGGCGTACACGCCCGCAGCGCGGTCGGTGTCGCGGTCCTGCCGCTGGACGCGCCGGTCGAGGTCGAGATCCAGGTGGAGCTCGCCCCGTAGGCCACCGCCGTCCCGCCGGCCGCCCCGGGCACCTCTCGAACATTCGCCCTATACGGGATAGCCTCCGGCCATGGCGAACGGTCAGTGGTATCCCCCCGAGTGGCCGGACCGCATCCGCGCGCTCGCGGACGGCACCCTCACCCCTGTGACCCCCAGGCGCGCGGCCACCGTGCTGCTCCTGAAGGACACCCCGGACGGCCCGGCCGTCCACATGCTGCGCAGACGCGCCTCCATGGCCTTCGCCGGAGGCGCGTACGCGTATCCGGGGGGCGGTGTCGACCCGCGTGACGACGACCGGCAGATCCGCTGGGCGGGCCCCGCGCGCGCGTGGTGGGCGAAGCGGCTGGGCGTCGACGAGGCGGGCGCCCAGGCGATCGTCTGCGCGGCCGTGCGGGAGACCTACGAGGAGGCCGGCGTCCTGCTCGCCGGGCCCGACCCGGACTCGGTCGTCGGTGACACCACCGGCGCGGACTGGGAGGCCGACCGCGCGGCCCTGGTCGCGCGCGAGCTGTCGTTCGCCGAGTTCCTCGACCGCCGCGGCCTGGTGCTCCGCGCCGACCTGCTGGGCGCCTGGACCCGCTGGATCACCCCGGAGTTCGAGGCCCGCCGCTACGACACCTGGTTCTTCGTGGCCGCCCTCCCGCAGGGCCAGCGCACCCGGAACGCCTCCACGGAGGCCGACCGCACGGTCTGGATCCGTCCCGCCGAGGCCGCCGCCGGGTACGACCGGGGCGAGCTGCTGATGATGCCGCCCACCATCGCCACCCTGCGCCAGCTGGTGCCCTACGGCACCGCCGCCGAGGCGCTGGCCGCCGCGCCCGCGCGCGACATGACCCCGGTGATCGCCCGCGCCCGCCTGCTGGACGGCGAGATCGTCCTGTCCTGGCCCGGGCACGACGAGTTCACCAAGCACGTCCCGACCGCTCCCGTGACCGCCGAGACGACCGGTGGAGGCCCCGCATGACCGACGCAAGCGTCCTGCCTGGCCAGCCCCGGGGCGGGGCCCTGACCGGCCCGGCCACCGAGCGGACGGTCAACGTCCTCGCGCCCAACGCCTCCGCGATGACCCTGGACGGCACGAACACCTGGATCGTCGCCGAGCCGGACTCCGACCTGGCCGTGGTGATCGATCCGGGCCCGCTGGACGACGGCCACCTGCGCAACGTCGTGGACGTGGCCGAGCGGGCGGGCAAGCGCGTGGCCCTGACCCTGCTCACCCACGGCCACCCCGACCACGCCGAGGGCGCCGGCCGTTTCGCCGAGCTGACCGGTACGCGCGTGCGTGCCCTCGACCCGGCGCTCCGGCTCGGCGACGAGGGCCTGGCAGCCGGCGACGTGATCACCGTGGGCGGCCTGGAGCTGAGGGTCGTACCGACCCCCGGGCACACGGCGGACTCGCTGTCCTTCCATCTCCCGGCCGACCGGGCGGTGCTGACCGGCGACACCGTCCTCGGGCGCGGTACGACGGTCGTGGCGCACCCCGACGGCCGTCTCGGGGACTACCTGGACTCCCTGCGCCGGCTGCGCTCCCTGACGGTGGACGACGGCGTGCACACGGTCCTGCCGGGTCACGGGCCGGTCCTGGAGGACGCCCAGGGTGCCGTCGAGTTCTACCTCGCCCACCGGGCCCACCGGCTGGCCCAGGTGGAGACCGCGGTCGAGGACGGTCACCGCACCCCGGCCGAGGTCGTCGCCCACGTGTACGCCGACGTGGACCGTTCGCTGTGGCCGGCGGCGGAGCTGTCGGTACGGGCCCAGCTGGACTACCTCAGCGAGCACGGGCTGATCTAGTCCGGGCTGGTCCGGGCGCACGCCCACCGTGCCGCGCCGGGGCCGGCCGTCGGCGCGCCGTCCGCACGGGGCACCGGTGACGGCCGTGGCCGGGGGCGCGCCGGTGGCGGCCCCCGGGGGCGGTCAGCGGGACCGCTTGGCGAGCCTCTCGACGTCCAGCAGGATCACGGCCCGCGCCTCCAGGCGCAGCCATCCGCGCTGGGCGAAGTCCGCCAGTGCCTTGTTCACGGTCTCGCGGGAGGCGCCGACCAGCTGGGCGAGCTCCTCCTGGGTGAGGTCGTGGACGACGTGGATGCCCTCTTCGGACTGCACGCCGAAGCGGCGGGAGAGGTCCAGCAGGGCGCGCGCCACCCGGCCGGGGACGTCGGAGAAGACCAGGTCGGACATGGCGTCGTTGGTCTTGCGCAGCCGGCGGGCGACGGCGCGCAGCAGGGCGCCGGCCACCTCCGGGCGGGCGTTCAGCCAGGGCTGGAGGTCGCCGTGGCCGAGACCGAGCAGCTTGACCTCGGTCAGCGCGGTCGCGGTGGCCGTACGCGGGCCCGGGTCGAACAGCGACAGCTCACCGATCAGCTCGCCGGGGCCGACGACGGCGAGCATGTTCTCGCGGCCGTCGGGGGAAGTGCGGTGCAGCTTGACCTTGCCTTCGGTGACGACGTACAGCCGGTCCCCGGGGTCGCCCTCGTGGAACAGGGAGTCGCCGCGTGCGAGGGTCACCTCACTCATGGAGGCGCGAAGCTCCGCGGCCTGCTCGTCGTCGAGAGCCGCGAAGAGCGGGTTGCGCCGCAGAACGTCGTCCACGAGTTCTCTCCTTGTCGACCTGCTCAGGGGATCTTGCTCCCCCGTGTGCCAGGGGACCGTGTTCCCCATTTTGCCGGACGGTCCAAACAGTGTGATCTGTCACAAGGATGCCGCACCGGTGTCCGGGGGTAAGCGGCAGGGGTCCGATCGGGGGCTGATCTTCCGGGTCCGGGGCGGATGCCGGTGCCGGGCTCTAGGCTGGCCGGGTGTCCAAAACGCCGGTGAGAGCACAGGCCAAGGGGGCTGGGCGGGTGGTTGTACGTCGCGATTCCGCTGTGGGCGAACGCACTCCCGAAGGAAGTAGTAAAACGCGCAAATCGGCTAAAAGGACTCCCGTGGTGACCAAGAAGACCGCAGCGGCCAAGAAACCCGCCGCAGCGCCCAAGAAGGCTCCGGCGGCGGCCGAGAAGACCGCAGCGGCCGAGAAGACCGCGGCGGCCGAGAAGACCGCGGCGGCCGAGAAGACCGCGGCGGCCAAGAAACCCGCCGCAGCGCCCAAGAAGGCTGCGGCGGCGGTCAAGAAGACCGCAGCGGCCAAGAAGACCGCGGTGGTCAAGGAGGGTGCGGCGGTCAAGGAGGCCGCGGCCGTCAGGAAGGTCGCCGTCGAGTCGCCGGCCGGGGAGTCCCGTACCGCCCTGGTCCGCCGCGCCCGCCGCATCAACCGCGAGCTGGCCGAGGTGTATCCGTACGCCCACCCCGAGCTGGACTTCGAGAACCCCTTCCAGCTGGTGGTCGCCACCGTGCTGTCGGCGCAGACCACCGACCTGCGCGTCAACCAGACCACCCCGGCGCTGTTCGCCAAGTACCCCACCCCCGAGGACCTCGCCGCCGCCAACCCGGAGGAGGTGGAGGAGATCCTGCGCCCCTGCGGCTTCTTCCGGGCCAAGACCCGGTCGGTGATAGGGCTGTCCAAGGCCCTCGCCGAGGAGTTCGGCGGCGAGGTGCCCGGCAGACTGGAGGACCTGGTCAAGCTGCCGGGCGTCGGCCGCAAGACCGCTTTCGTCGTCCTCGGCAACGCCTTCGGCCGGCCCGGGATCACCGTGGACACCCACTTCCAGCGGCTGGTGCGGCGCTGGCAGTGGACCGCGGAGACCGATCCCGACAAGATCGAGGCCGCCGTCGGCGCGCTCTTCCCGAAGAGCGACTGGACGGACCTGTCCCACCACGTCATCTGGCACGGCCGCCGGATCTGCCACGCCCGCAAGCCCGCCTGCGGCGCCTGCCCCATCGCCCCGCTCTGCCCGGCCTACGGCGAGGGCGAGACCGACCCGGAGAAGGCGAAGAAGCTGCTGAAGTACGAGAAGGGCGGGTTCCCCGGCCAGCGGCTGAAGCCCCCGCAGTCCTACCTCGACGCGGGCGGCCGGCCGGCACCGCCGCTGGGGGCCGCGTGACGGAACGATCTCGGGGCCCTCGCGCGTTGGAGAGGACAGAGCGACGGGGGTGGCGATGACGAAGGCAAGCGACACTCAGGGCGGTCCGGTGACGCTCAGCAAGGAAGGTCTGCCCCACTGGCTGGACCCCGTCGTGCGGGTCGCCGAGACGGTCGAGCCGCGCCAGCTGAGCCGATTCCTGCCGCCGGAGAACGGCTCGGGGCGGCAGTCGGCCGTGCTGATCCTGTTCGGCGACGGCGAGCGCGGCCCCGAGCTGCTGCTCATGGAGCGTGCCGGCTCGCTGCGCTCGCACGCCGGCCAGCCCTCCTTCCCGGGCGGCGCGCTGGATCCACAGGACGGCGATCCGCAAGGCGAGGGGCCGCTGCGGGCGGCGCTGCGCGAGGCCGAGGAGGAGACCGGTCTCGACCCGGCCGGCGTGCAGCTCTTCGGTGTGCTGCCCCGGCTGTACATCCCGGTCAGCGGCTTCGTCGTCACCCCCGTGCTCGGCTGGTGGCGCGAGCCCAGCCCGGTCGGCGTCGTCGACCCGAACGAGACCGCGCGGGTCTTCACCGTCCCCGTGGCGGATCTCACGGATCCCGCCAACCGCGCCACCGCCGTCCACCCTCGCGGCCACCACGGCCCGGCCTTCCTGGTCGAATCGGCCCTGGTCTGGGGCTTCACCGCCGGTGTGATCGACCGTCTGCTGCACTTCGCGGGCTGGGAGCGGCCCTGGGACCGGCGCAAGCAGGTCCCGCTCGACTGGCACGCATGACAGGGTGTCGTACGTGAACGTGCTGGACATCCTCTTGCTGGTCGCGGCCGTGTGGTTCGCGGTGGTGGGTTACCGCCAGGGCTTCGTCGTCGGCATCCTGTCGGTGATCGGCTTCCTGGGCGGCGGGCTCGTCGCCGTGTACTCGCTGCCCGTCATCTGGGACGCCGTGACCGACAAGGCGGAGGTCGGCACCACCGCCGCGGTCGTGGCCGTGGTGGTCGTCATCGTCTGTGCCTCCGTCGGCCAGGCCCTGACCACCCACCTCGGCAACAAACTGCGCCGGTACATCACCTGGTCCCCGGCCCGCGCCCTGGACGCCACCGGCGGCGCGCTGGTCAACGTCGTCGCGATGCTCCTGGTCGCCTGGCTGATCGGCTCCGCCCTGGCCGGTACGACGCTGCCGACGCTCGGCAAGGAGGTCCGCAGCTCCAAGGTGCTCCTCGGGGTGTCCCGGGCGCTGCCCGCGCAGGCCGACACCTGGTTCGCGGACTTCTCCTCCGTCCTCGCGCAGAACGGCTTCCCGCAGGTCTTCAGCCCGTTCTCGGACGAGCCGATCAAGGACGTGCAGCCGCCGGACCCGGCCCTGGCGAACAGCCCGGTGGCCTTCCGCGCCCAGCGCTCCATCGTCAAGGTCACCGGCACCGCCCAGAGCTGCGGCAAGGTCCTGGAGGGCACCGGCTTCGTCTTCGCCGACCGCCGCGTGATGACCAACGCGCACGTCGTCGGCGGCGTCGACGCGCCGAGGGTGCAGATCGGCGGCCAGGGCCGCAAGTACGACGCCAAGGTCGTGCTGTACGACTGGAAGCGCGACATCGCCGTACTCGACGTACCGGACCTGAAGACGACCGCGCTCCGGTTCACCACCGAGGACGCGGCCGGCGGCGACGGCGCCATCGTGGCGGGCTTCCCGGAGAACGGCTCGTACGACGTGCGCGCCGCGCGCGTGCGCGGGCGCATCACGGCCAACGGCCCGGACATCTACCACCGCGGCACGGTCCGCCGCGATGTCTACTCGCTGTACGCCACCGTCCGCCAGGGCAACTCCGGCGGCCCGCTGCTCACCCCGGACGGCAAGGTGTACGGCGTGGTGTTCGCCAAGTCCCTCGACGACGCGGACACCGGCTACGCCCTGACGGCGGACGAGATCGAAGCCGACATCGAGCGGGGGCGTACGGCGAACCAGCAGGTGGGTACGGACAGCTGCGCCCTGTGAGGCGAAGGGGCGGTGGTCAGCCCCGCGGGTGACGCAGGCGCACCGAGACCCAGCGGGCCCGGCGGCGCAGGATGCGCGGGATCCCCACCCTCGGGTCCGCTACCGCGAGTTGCGGGGTGCCTCGCTGAGGCGTGCTCAGGCCCGTGGCCGAGCGGCGGTTGCGGGGTGCGTCACTGTAGTCGTGCGTCCAGCCCATACCCCGACGTCTGCCCCCGCCCCAAGGTCCATAACCGCCCGCGCGCCCCCTATTTGGCCTATGCGGCGGGCATGTGGCCGTCCGGGGAACAGGTGTTCCGCGATCGCGTGCCCCGGGCGCCCTCCGGCGGCGCGGCGGCAGGCGTCCGGCGCCGTACGGCCTACCTGTCCGGCTCGGGGTCCTTCAGCCAGTTGATCAGCTCGCTGGAGAAGGCGGCCGGGTCCTCCTCGTGCGGGAAGTGTCCGAGGCCGTCGAACAGCCGCCAGCGGTAGGGGGCTTCGACGTACTCGCCGGACCCTGCCGCACTGCGCGTGCGCGTCACCGGGTCCAGCGAGCCGTGCAGATGCAGGGTGGGCACCCGCACCGGCCGCTTCATCCGGCGGTAGAACTGCACGCCGTCCGGGCGGGCCAGCGAGCGCACCAGCCAGCGGTACGGCTCGATCGCGCAGTGCGCCGTGGAGGGGATGCACATCGCCCGCCGGTACGCCTCCACGTCCGCGTCCTCCGGCAGTCGCGGCCCGGACCAGTCCCGGATCAGCCGGCCCACCAGCGCGCCGTCGCCGGCGGTCAGTTGACGCTCCGGCAGCCACGGCCGCTGGAAGCCCCAGATGTAGGAGTTGGCGGCCGTCTGCCGGGCGTCCCGCAGCATCGCCGCGCGCCAGCGCCGCGGGTGCGGCATGGAGACCACGGCGAGGCGCCGGACCAGCTTGGGCCGCATGGCCGCCGCCGTCCACGCCAGGTAGCCGCCGAGGTCGTGGCCGACCAGTGCGGCGTCCGGCTCGCCGAGGGAGCGGATCACCCCGGTGACGTCCAGGGCGAGGTTGGCGGGGTCGTACCCGCGGGGCGTGCGGTCGCTGCCGCCGACGCCCCGCAGGTCCATCGCCACCGCCCGGTAGCCCGCGTCGGCGAGCGCGACCAGCTGGTGCCGCCACGTCCACCAGAACTGCGGGAAGCCGTGCAGGAGCAGCACCAGGGGACCGTCACCCAGCTCGGCGATGTGGAAGCGGGCGCCGTTGGCGGCGACGTCCCGGTGCGTGATCGGCGTCCCGTCCGGGAGGTCGATCCGCACGGGGGAGAGGGCGGCGGGGTCCGTCATGACGACGAGCGTGCCACAGCCTCGATGGCCTCGGGCGCCCGGTTCTCGGGCAGCTCGGGGCGCGGGTGCGGTTTGGCGTTCTGGAGGACGCCCGCCGTCTCCTTCATCGAGGCGGCCACCTTCTGCGGACCCTGGCCCCGCTTGGCCTTCTTCGCGAACGTCACGCCGATGAGCGCGAGGAGGCCGGCGACCAGCACGTTGGCCGCGAAGGACAGCACGAAGCAGATCGCCAGGTTCCAGTGGGTCCAGGTGCGGATGCCGTACGCGAGCGCGAAGTTGAGCATCGGCAGGGAGAACACCAGGACCGCGCCCGCCATCGAGAAGGCGCCGCCGCTCATCGCGCCGCGCTTCACGTCCTGCTTCAGCTGGGCCTTCGCCAGCGCGATCTCGTCATGCACCAGCGCCGACAATTCGGTCGTCGCCGAGGCGACCAGCTGGCCGATGCTGCGTTCGGCGCCGACCGGGCTGCCGTCGGGTGCGCTCATCGCGTTCTCCCTCAGAGGTCTCTCGTGCCGCTCGTGTGCTGCTGCGGACGGCCGTGTGCTCGTACGGCCGTCCGTGCAGCCGTCGGGTGTGTGCGGCCGTCTTGTTTTGTACCGTCTCGTCAGATCATGCCGGACGGTCGCGCTCCTCGCCTGCCCCGCCCGGTACTTCCGCAAGCCCGTTTCGCGCCCCGGCCGCCCGCTCGGCGGCGAGACGCCGGTGTTCGGCGGCCTTCCGCTCGTGGATCTCTGCCATCCGGAGGTGGTACGCCGGGTCGTCCTGCTCGTAGATATCCGGAATGCCGTCGAGGTCCTCGTCGCGCTCCTCGTCCTCGCACAGCCTGCGGTACCGGGTGTCGCGTATCTTCAGCAGCACCGTCGCCCACACCGCCGCGATGAGCGACCCGGTCAGGACGGCCGCCTTCACCTCGTCGGTGAGCACGGTGTCGCCCTCGAAGGCCAGCTCGCCGATGAGCAGCGAGACCGTGAAGCCGATGCCGGCGAGCGACGCCACCGCGAAGACGTCGGCCCATTCCAGGTCCTCGCTGAGCTGCGCGCGGGTGAAGCGGGCGGTCAGCCAGGTGCCGCCGAAGATGCCGACCGTCTTGCCCACGACCAGGCCGAGCACGACACCGAGCGTCTCCGGCCTGGTGAACACGTCCCCGAGCGCCCCGCCGGATATCGACACACCCGCGCTGAACAGCGCGAACAGCGGTACGGCGAGCCCTGCCGAAAGGGGCCGCACCAGGTGCTCCAGGCGCTCGCCCGGCGAGTGCTCCTCACCCTCCCGGGTGGTGCAGCGCAGCATCAGGCCCATCGCCACACCGGCGATCGTGGCGTGCACGCCGCTGTTGTACATCAGCGCCCAGATGACGACGGCGAGCGGTACGTACACGTACCAGCCGCGCACCCCCCGGCGCAGCAGCAGCCAGAAGACCACGAGACCGGCGACGGCCCCGCCGAGCGCGGCGAAGTCCAGCCGGTCGGTGAAGAAGACCGCGATGATCAGGATCGCGAAGAGGTCGTCGACGACCGCGAGGGTGAGCAGGAAGGCGCGCAGGGCACTGGGCAGCGAGGTGCCGATGACCGCGAGGACGGCGAGCGCGAAGGCGATGTCGGTGGCGGTGGGCACCGCCCAGCCCTGGGCGGAGCCGCCGCCGGCGAGGCTGGTGAGGGTGTAGACGAGTGCCGGTACGGCCATTCCGCACAGCGCCGCCACCACGGGCAGCACGGCCGCCCTGGGGTCGCGCAGGTCGCCCGCGACCAGCTCGCGCTTGAGCTCGATGCCCGCGACGAAGAAGAACACGGCGAGCAGGCCGTCCGCGGCCCAGTGGGCGACGGAGAGGTGCAGACCGAGGTCGGCGGGGCCGAAGTGGAAGTGGCTGACGGTGGTGTAGCTGTGCCGCAGTGCGGGGATGTTCGCCCAGGCCAGCGCGGCCAGGGCGGCGAGGAGCAGCAGGACACCGCCGACGGTCTCGGCGCGCAGCGCGTCCGCGACGAAGGTGCGCTCGGGCAGGGACAGGCGGCCGAGGACCTTGCGGGGGGTGGTGCGGGCGCGGGGCGCGGTCACGGGAGACCTCCGGAGGCAGGCGGAACTCACATGCCGACCAGACTTCCCGGCGCACCTGTGTGCCGCGTACAGCGGCACTTTGCTTAGTTTACCTAAGCTGGCGCGCGCCGGTATCGGTGATCTTCACCGTAGCCGCCCGCTGGGCACCCGGCACGTCCGGCGGCCGGGTGCCCCGTGCGGTGCGGCTCAGTCCCGCGCGGGTGTACTCAGTCCTCGCTGGGCGCCGCGGGGAGCTTGGTCTGGATCAGGTCCATGACCGTGGAGTCGGTCAGCGTCGTGACGTCACCGAGCTGGCGGTTCTCGGCGACGTCCCGCAGCAGGCGGCGCATGATCTTCCCGGAGCGGGTCTTGGGCAGCTCCGCGACCGGCAGGATCCGCTTGGGCTTGGCGATCGGGCCGAGTGTGGCGCCGACGTGGTCGCGCAGTTCGCCGACGAGCGTCTCGGTTTCCGACGCCGTGCCGCGCAGGATGACGAACGCGACGATCGCCTGGCCGGTGGTCTCGTCCGCGGCGCCGACGACCGCGGCCTCGGCGACCGACGGGTGCGAGACGAGCGCCGACTCCACCTCGGTGGTGGAGATGTTGTGCCCGGAGACGAGCATCACGTCGTCCACCCGGCCCAGCAGCCAGATGTCCCCGTCGTCGTCCTTCTTCGCACCGTCGCCGGCGAAGTACCTGCCCTCGAAACGGGACCAGTAGGTGTCGATGAACCGCTGGTCGTCGCCCCAGATGGTGCGCAGCATGGACGGCCACGGCTCGGTCAGCACCAGGTAACCGCCGCCGCCGTCGGGTACCTCGGAGGCCTCGTCGTCGACGACGGTCGCGCTGATGCCGGGCAGCGGACGCTGCGCCGAACCGGGCTTGGCGTCGGTGACGCCGGGCAGCGGCGAGATCATCATGGCGCCGGTCTCGGTCTGCCACCAGGTGTCCACGACCGGCGTCCGGTCGGCACCGATGTGCTTGCGGTACCAGACCCAGGCCTCGGGGTTGATCGGCTCGCCGACCGAGCCCAGGACGCGCAGGCTGCTCAGGTCGAACTTGGCGGGGATGTCGTCACCCCACTTCATGAACGTCCGGATCGCGGTCGGCGCGGTGTAGAGGATCGTCACCTTGTACTTCTGCACGATCTCCCAGAAACGGCCCTGGTGCGGGGTGTCCGGCGTGCCCTCGTACATCACCTGTGTCGCGCCGTTGGCCAGCGGGCCGTACACGATGTACGAGTGCCCGGTGACCCAGCCGACGTCGGCCGTGCACCAGTACACGTCCGTCTCCGGCTTGAGGTCGAACACCGCCCAGTGGGTGTAGGCCGCCTGGGTGAGGTAGCCGCCGGAGGTGTGCAGGATGCCCTTCGGCTTCCCCGTCGTCCCCGAGGTGTAGAGGATGAACAGCGGGTGCTCGGCCTCGAACGCCTCCGGGGTGTGCTCGGCGGACTGCCGCCCCACCAGCTCGTGCCACCACACGTCCCGCTCGCCGTCCCAGGCCACCTCCTGGCCGGTACGGCGCACCACGAGCACGTGCTCGACGTTGTCCACCTTGCCGATCGCCTCGTCCACGGCCGGCTTGAGCGCGGACGGCTTGCCGCGCCGGTAGCCGCCGTCGGCGGTGATGACGACCTTGGCGTCCGCGTCCTGGATCCGGGTCGCGAGGGCGTCCGCCGAGAAGCCGCCGAAGACCACCGAGTGCGCCGCGCCGATCCGGGCCGCGGCCAGCATCGCGATCGCCGTCTCCGGGATCATCGGCATGTAGACGGCGACGCGGTCGCCCTTCCGTACGCCCAGCTCCAGCAGGGCGTTGGCGGCCTTGGAGACCTCGTCCTTCAGCTCCGCGTAGGTGATCGCGCGGCTGTCGCCGGGCTCACCCTCGAAGTGGATGGCGACACGGTCCCCGTGCCCGGCCTCCACGTGCCGGTCCACGCAGTTGTACGCGACGTTCAGCTCGCCGTCCTTGAACCACTTCGCGAACGGCGGGTTCGACCAGTCCAGCGTCTCGGTCGGTTCCTTGGCCCAGGCCAGCCGGCGGGCCTGCTCGGCCCAGAAGCCGAGCCTGTCAGCCTTGGCCTGTTCGTACGCCTCCGCGGTGACGTTGGCATGCGCGGCCAGGTCGGCGGGCGGCGCGAACCTGCGTTCTTCCTTGAGCAGGTTGGCCAGGCTCTCGTTGCTCACGACATCTCCCTTTCGAAGGGTGTCCGTTGTGTCCCAGGCCACACCTCATCAGACGCGGGGTGCCGATGACAAGGGTCGGCCGGAAAATTGGTTTAGACCTGTCCGGAGCTCGTCACGCGCGCCCGTCCGCGAGCCTGTCCGCCTCCCTCGGTTTCTTCCCTGACCTCCTCGAACACCATTGCCCCGTCCGCTTCCGCGAGCAGGTAGGCCTGCGCCTCTCCCACGTGGAAGTACATGCCGTGCAGCTCCAGTTCTCCCTCGGCCAGCGCCCGGGCGACCGGACCGTGCGCCCGCAGGTGCGCCAGCTGCTGGACCACGTTGGTCAGGCACAGCCGCTCCACCGCGTCCGTGGGGGCCCGGCCGGCCAGCCGGGGCCCGCCGGGCCGGCCGGCCGCCACCCGCGCCAGACTCGGCAGCCCGTGCCGCAGCCACCGCCGCAGCGGGGTCTGCCCGCCCTCCTCGTGGCCGGACCCCGCGGCCAGCAGCGCCTGCATCGCCCCGCACCCGGAGTGCCCGCACACGGTGACAGAGCGCACGCCGAGCACCTCCACCGCGTACTCGATGGCGGCGGCCACCGAGTCGTCACCGTGTTCCTCGCCCGGCGGCGGCACCAGGTTGCCGACGTTGCGGACGACGAACAGGTCTCCCGGACCGCTGGCCGTGATCATCGATGTGACGAGCCGGGAGTCGGCGCAGGTGAGGAAGAGCTGGGCGGGACGCTGGCCCTCCCGGGCCAGCCGGGCCAGCTCCTCCCGCACCAGCGGTGCGGTGTTGCGCTGGAACGAGCTGATGCCACGTGCCAGTTCGTGCGCGGCCTCCCCGCCCGCCGGTGCGGTGGGTGCTCCGGCGAAGCAGGCCCGGTGGTTGCGCCAGGGCGTCCAGGGCCGGCACCGGCACCCGGCGGCCGGGGCCTGACCGTCGGTCCGGATCCCACCGCGCCGGCCCGCGAGCTCGGCCGTGCCCCCTCGCGCGGTGTGGGCACTGCGCCAGTCCTGCAGCGACTCGTACGCCGCGTGGTCCATGAACGAACTGTCCAACTCCACCACGACGTGGGCGCCTTGGGGTACGAGATGCAGGGTCCTGCTGAGCCGGGGCACCGCGAGGAAGGTCAGCTGGCCTCGGACGCGTACGTGATGGACTCCTTCCTTCTCTTCGTGGGTGATGCGGGTGCGGGCGAGGCGGTTCAGGGCGACGGCGACCGCCACGGCGATTCCGAGGAGCACGCCCTGCAGGACGCCGAGGAGCACCACGCCGAGTGTGGTCGCGGCGTAGACCGGCACTTCCCGGTGGCGCGTCACCGTGCGGATGTGGTGCAGGGACACCATCTGGATACCGACGGCCATCACCAGGGCGGCGAGGGAGGCGAGGGGGATCTCCTCCAGAACCGGGACCATCAGCAGCGCGGCGACTACTACGAGAACGCCGTGCAGCATCGTGGAGTTCCGGCTGACGGCACCCGCATTCACATTCGCGGTACTGCGCACCGCGACCCCGGCGACCGGCAGCCCCCCAAGCGCTCCGGAGACCATGTTGGCGGCGCCCTGGCCCAACAGCTCCCGGTCCAGGTCGGACCGGCCGACGCGGGACTGCGGGCCGGGGCGGGCGGCGACCAGCTTGTCCACGGCGACCGCGCCGAGCAGCGACTGCACGCTGCACACCAGGGTGGTGGTGAGCACGGCGGCCACGACCCCGAGCGCCGGACCCTCGGGCAGCCCGGCCAGGGCGTGACTGTGCCAGGACGGCAGCTCCACCCGGGGCAGGGACAGGCCGGCGAGGGAGGCGGTCGCGGCGGCCGCGGTGACGGCGACGAGCGCGGCCGGAACCGTGCGCAGCAGCCGGCCCGCACGGCCGGGCAGCCGTGGCCAGGCCAGCAGCAGGGCGAGGGTCAACGCGCTCATCGAGACGGCGGCCGGGTGCAGGTCGGCCAGTTGGGCCGGCAGGTCGCGCACATTGGCGAGGACGGAGCTGTCCGGGCTTCCGCCGAGGACGATGTGCAACTGGGCGACGGCGATGGTGATGCCGATGCCGGCGAGCATGCCGTGCACCACGGCCGGGCTGACCGCGAGCGCGCCGCGGGCCACCCGCAGACAGCCGAGGCCGAGCTGGGCGAGGCCGGCGAGGACGGTGATGCCGCAGGTGGCCCGCCAGCCGAAACGGTGGATCAGGTCGGCGGTGACCACGGTCAGGCCGGCGGCGGGCCCGCTGACCTGGAGGGGGCAGCCGCCGAGCCGGCCGACGACGAGGCCGCCGACCGCGGCGGCGACCAGGCCCGCCTGGAGCGGGGCGCCGGTGGCGAGGGCGATGCCGAGGGAGAGCGGCAGGGCGATCAGGAAGACCGCAACGGCCGCGGACAGGTCGGCGCCCTCGATGCGGAGGCGTCGGCGTCTCGGTCCGGGGTGGTGCGGCGGGCGGGAGTGCTGGGTGTGAGGGGGCGCGCAGGCTGGCATGTTCCCGTCTCCTCCGGGCGGCGCGGTCGCGGACTGGGGGTGCCCGCTGGGGTGGGCGGACTCGGTCGCGGCCGTGGGTCACGGCGTGCATGGCGGGATCAACTCTCTGTAAAAGAACCGTAATGCAGAGTAAAGACAGGGCATAGCTTTTCAGGGCAAATGGGGCAGGAGATCGCCTGCTGGAGTGAAGTAATCATTTGATCGGCTTGTCGTACTAATTCCTTCTCGGTCCCGTGCGACCTTGGCGGCCCTGTCGGCGCGAACCCGGCAGAAAGCCAGAAACAGCCCTCGTCAGGGTCTGCCTGAGAGAAGGAAGGTGGGCGGAAGATGGCCGCCATCCAGAGGATCGCCGCCGGCGCCGTGGCCGCCGCGGCCTGTGCGGCGTCGCTCGCCGGTTGCGGGACCGGCTCCGACGGCACGAAGGAAGGGGCGTCCGGACCGGAGCCGGGGGCGCCGGCGCCCGGGAGCGTGGTCCGGCTGATCGGCGACGGCTCCACCGCGTACACCGGCGCCCAGCCGCACCTGCCCGGCCCCGAACGGCTGGAACCCGGTCGCAAACCCCCGCAGTTCGTCGTGTTCTCCTGGGACGGGGCGGGTGAGGACAGCCAGCGGCTGTTCTCGCACTTCCGCAAGGTCTCCAAGGAGAACCACGCCACCATGACGTACTTCCTCAGCGGCGTGTACCTGCTGCCGGAGGAGAAGCGTGACCTGTACCGGCCGCCGCAGCACGCGCCGGGCCGCTCCGACATCGGCTTCAACGACGAGCAGGGCATCGCCGACACCCTCAAGCAGGTGCGGCTGGCGTGGCTGGAGGGCAACGAGATCGGCACCCACTTCAACGGCCACTTCTGCGGGCCGGACGGCGGGGTCGGCACCTGGTCGGTGGACGAGTGGAAGAGCGAGGTCGCCCAGGCCAAGGCGTTCGTGAAGTCCTGGAAGACCAACACCGGCATGACCCAGGCGGCCCCGCTGCCCTTCGACTACGACAAGGAGCTGATCGGCGCCCGCACGCCGTGCCTGGAAGGGCGGAAGAACTTCACGAAGGCCGCCCGCGACCTCGGCTTCCGCTACGACTCCAGCGGGGTCAACGACCAGGTGTGGCCCAAGAAGAAGCAGGGCCTGTGGGACCTGTCGATGCAGCTGGTGCCCTTCCCCGGCCACACCTACGAGCAGCTGACCATGGACTACAACTTCATGGTCAACCAGTCCGGCACCGAGACCCAGGGCGACCCCGACATGTTCGACTACTGGGGCGACCAGATGCGCGACGGCCTGCTCAAGGGCTTCTACCGCGCCTATGACGGCAACCGCGCGCCCCTGATCATCGGCAATCACTTCGAGTCCTGGAACGGCGGGACGTACATGCGGGCCATCGAAGAGGTGGTGAAGGAGGTGTGCACCAAGCCCGAGGTGCGCTGCGTCTCCTTCCGCCGGCTGGCCGACTGGCTGGACGCCCAGGACCCGCAGACGCTGGCCAGACTGCGGACCCTGGAAGTCGGCGAGGCGCCCCGGCAGGGCTGGGCGTCCTTCCTGTCCGGCCGACCCGCCCCGGCGCCCAAGGGCGTGCCCGGGGCGCCGGCGGTCAGGCCGTAGGCGTCACGCAGGGGTCGCCACGCTCTCGCCGAGCACGAAATGGGGGTCGACCTGCGCCGCCAGGTCGGCCCCGGTGCGCTCGTTGCCCCAGGATTCGGCGTTCTTCAGGTGGAAGTGCACCATCTGGCGGGTGTAGCGCTCCCAGTCCCGCTGCTCGTAGGTGGCGTCGGCGGTGGCCCGCAGCGTGGCCAGGGCCTGGGCGTTGGCCTCCTCCAGGAGGTCGAACCGGGGCGGGCGGCCCTTCTCCATGGCGCGCACCCAGTCGGAGCGCCCGACCGTCACGAGCAGGTCGTCCCCGACCTCCGCGCGCAGGAAGTCGATGTCGTCCTGTTCCTGGATCTTGTTGCCGACGACCTTCAGGGCGACGCCGAAGTCGCGGGCGTACTCCTTGTACTGGCGGTAGACGGAGACCCCCTTCCGGGTCGGCTCGGCGACGAGGAACGTCATGTCGAAGCGGGTGAACATGCCGGAGGCGAAGGAGTCCGAACCGGCCGTCATGTCGACCACGACGTACTCGTCGGGGCCGTCGACGAGGTGGTTCAGGAACAGCTCCACCGCTCCGGTCTTGGAGTGGTAGCAGGCGACCCCCAGGTCGGCGTCCGTGAAGGGGCCCGTGACCATCAAACGGACGGCACCGCCGTCGAGTTCCACCGGGCGCGCGCAGGCGTCGTAGACCGGGTTGGGCTCCCGCACCCGGACCAGCCGCGAGCCCTCGCCCGGCGGCGTCGTCTTGATCATCGTCGCGGCCGAGGCGATGCGCGGGTTGGTGCCGCGCAGGTAGTCCTTGATCAGCGGCAGTCGCTCGCCCATGGCCGGCAGCGCCGCCGCCTCCGTCTCGCCGAGGCCGAGCGCGGGACCGAGGTGCTGGTTGATGTCCGCGTCGATGGCGACCACCGGGGCGCCCGCGGCCGCGAGATGGCGGATGAACAGGGAGGAGAGCGTCGTCTTGCCGCTGCCGCCCTTCCCGACGAAAGCAATTTTCATGTTCACCAAGGGTAGTGGTGCAATTGCTGTGCGTGCCGCACGGGAGTGAAGAAGACCACTCCTTCGTGGGGTCGGCCGGTGGTGTGCGTAATGTCGTACTCATGAGTACGACAGGCGCGTCCGCCGAGCCTCCGCCGAGCTCTCGTGTGAGCCCGAGCAAGGGGGATCCCCTTGCGGCCCTGGGCTCGCTGCCCGGTGTGGCCGAGTCCGTGGAGTCCGTGCGCAAAGCCGTGGACCGGGTCTACGGACACCGGATCATGCGGCGCCGCAGCAACGAGATCACCTCCGAGGCGGCCCTGCGCGGCGCCCGCGGTTCGGCGGCGCTGTCCGGTGCCGACTGGGCTCTGGAGGAGGTGCGCCGGCGTACCGACTTCGGCGCCGACGACGAGGCCCTCGTCATGGGCGCGGCGCTGCGGCTGACCGCCGAGGCGGGGCAGCTGCTGTCCATCTGGCGCCAGTCGCCCCTGCGGGTGCTGGCCCGGCTGCACCTGGTCGCCGCGGCGAGCGGGGACGACCGGGTCGGCAGGCCCCGCCAGGCCGGTGAGCCGGTGGACGAGCCGCTGGTCGAGCTGCCGCTGCCGGGCGCCGGGGAGGTCTCGGGCCGGCTGGAGGGGCTGGCGGACCTGATCATCGCCGGCACCTCCGCGCCGGCGCTGGTCACGGCCGCCGTGGTGCACGGCGAACTGCTGGCGCTGCGCCCCTTCGTCTCCCACAACGGCCTGGTCGCGCGCGCGGCCGAGCGGATCGTGCTGATCGGCAGCGGCCTGGACCCCAAGGCGGTCTGCCCGGCCGAGGTCGGCCACGCCGAACTGGGCCGCGCCTCCTACCTGGCCGCCCTGGACGGGTACGTCTCCGGCACCCCCGAGGGCATGGCGGCCTGGATCGCCCACTGCGGCCGGGCGGTCGAGCTGGGGGCGCGGGAGTCGACGGCGGTGTGCGAGGCGCTCCAGCGCGGCGCGGCCTGAGGGAAAAAGCTCCCCGGACAAGGGTTGCGGCGGTACGAGTGCTCGTACCGCCGCTGGCATGCCCACCGGGGTACCAAGCGTCCTCGATGTGTCGCCCATCAGGTCGGGATCTTTGCCCGTCACCTGGTGCGGCTGGCCCGTAATCGACGGGTCGACGTCGCGTGGGTGCCCGGTGTTCATGCGGGGTCCGTGGGGCCAGTGCGTAGTGGTAGGGGATCCTCTCGGATGTCCTTTGGTCTCGCGGGCCTACGTTCTTTGTACCGCGAGCCGGGATGAAGCGGAACCCCTGCCTGCACTTCTTTGCTTTCACGTCTGAACGGGGTGAAAACGGACCCCGCTCAGGCGGTGCCCCGGCGTCGGCTGGCGTACCAGACGAGGCCCGCGGTCGCCGCCGCCGCTCCGACGGCCGCCGCGGCGACCAGTGCCGGACGGGACGGGGCGGAGAGGGTGGGCAGTCGCTTCTTGAGCGGGACCGGGCGGCGGAACTCCAGCACCGGCCAGCCGTGCGCGACCGCCTCCCGGCGCAGCGCGCGGTCCGGGTTCACGGCGTGCGGGTGCCCGACCGTCCGGAGCATCGGCAGGTCGGTCGCCGAGTCGCTGTAGGCGTAGCAGCGGTCGAGGTCGTAGCCCTCGGACGCGGCCAGCTCCCTGATGGCCTCGGCCTTGGTCGGGCCGTAGGCGTAGTACTCCACCTCGCCGGTGAAGCAGCCGTCCTCGCCGACCACCATCCGGGTGGCGACCACGCGGTCCGCCCCCAGCAGTTCGCCGATCGGCTCCACCACCTCGGCGCCGGAGGTGGACACGATCACCACGTCCCGGCCGGCCGTGTGGTGCTCCTCGATGAGGGAGGCGGCCTCGTCGTAGATGATCGGGTCGATCAGCTGGTGCAGGGTCTCGGCGACGATCTCCCGCACCTGCTGGACGTTCCAGCCGCGGCACAGCGCGGAGAGGTACTCGCGCATGCGCTCCATCTGGTCGTGGTCGAGGCCGCCGGCCAGGAAGACGAACTGGGCGTATGCGGTACGCAGCGCGGCCCTGCGGTTGATCAGCCCGCCTTGGTAGAAGGACTTGCTGAAGGTGAGCGTGCTGGACTTCGCAATGACCGTCTTGTCCAGATCAAAGAAGGCCGCTGCGCGGGGCAAGGAGTGGTTTTCCACGTCCCTGAGCATAGGCGCCCACCATTCGGCGTAAGGTGGGGCGCGTGGGTTTGCCTGAGAGGGCTCTCGGGTACACCATGGAAGTCACGGATCGTTCGCGACCGTGCTAACCCGGCCCGACTCCTCCCCCCCCGAGTCGGCCGTGGGGACGACCCCCGCTCTCCCCCCCGGCGGGGGTCGTCGCATGTCCGGATGCATTTTCTCCGTTCTCCCCGTTCCTCGCGCGGCTCAGGCCGGCTCGGCGCCGCTGCGGCCGTGCGCTCCCGCATGCCCTTGATCGGTTACTCAGGGTAATCGTAAGGCTGCTCTGTGGAAACCGCGCAGGGATCGGTGCAGACGTCACCGGTGTGGGTGACGGAGATATTCACAGGGTCCGGGTCGTCCACAGTATTCGACCAAGATCCACTTTATTTCGCGGATCGCTGCACCGTGATTCCAGCGCGCTCCGGCGGCGGCGAGTTCATGGCCGGTTCCGATTGCCGGAGCGGGTATGGCCGGTTCCTATCGGCCGTTCATATGGAGGCCGCTTGCCGGTTCTTCACATCTTCGGGAATCGCGGGGCCACGGGGGCTGCGCGGCCCGCGCAGCGAAGGGGGAACTCCCGTGACCGGAATCGTCACCCACGACCCGCCAGGCGGCACCGGAGAGCGGCCCGGACGGCCGCTCATCGTCACCGAGGACGCCGCACTGCTGGACGATCTCCTCCGTCTGTGCGCGGCGGCGGGCGCGACACCCGAGGTCCACCACGGCGTACCGGAATCCGGCGGTGGCTGGGCGGCGGCCCCGCTCGTGCTGGTCGGCGACGACGCCGCGCGCCGGGTGGGCGGAGCGCCGCGCCGTCCCGGAGTGGTGCTGATCGGCCGGGACCAGGACGACTCGGGCGTATGGAAACGGGCCGTTCAGATCGGCGCCGACCATGTCCTGATGCTCCCCGACGGCGAGCCGTGGCTGGTCGACCGCATCGCCGACGTCGCCGAGGGCATCGGGCGCCCGGCTCTCACCGTCGGGGTGATCGGCGGCCGCGGCGGGGCCGGCGCGTCCACGCTGGCGTGCGCCCTCGCCGTCACCTCCGCGCGTGAGGGACTGCGCACACTCCTGGTGGACGCCGATCCGCTCGGTGGCGGACTCGACGTACTCCTCGGCGGGGAGAGCGCGGAAGGACTGCGCTGGCCCGCCTTCGCCGCCTCCCGCGGCCGGGTCGGCGGCGGCGCCCTGGAGGAGTCGCTGCCCCGGCTGCACTCCCTCCGCGTGCTCAGCTGGGACCGCGGTGACTGCGTGGCCGTCCCGTCCCCCGCCGTGCGCGCGGTGCTGGCCGCCGCCCGGCGGCGCGGCGGCACGGTCGTGGTCGACCTGCCCCGCCGTCTCGACGACGGCGTCGCCGAAGCCCTCGCCCAGCTCGACCTGGCCCTGCTCGTCGTCCCGGCCGAACTGCGGGCGGTCGCCGCCGCCGGCCGGGTCGCCTCCGCCGTCGGCATGGTCGTCCGCGACCTGCGGGTGGCGGTCCGCGGGCCGTACGCGCCCGGGCTGGACGACCGTGAGGTGGCCCGGCTGCTCGGTCTGCCGCTGGCCGGCGAGGTGCCCGTCGAACCGGCGCTGCTGCGCCCGCGGGGCGCCCCCAGGCCGCCCGGCGCGACGGGACGCGGCCCGCTCGCCCGTTTCTGCGCGCAGTTCTGGGAGCGGGTGCTGGTGGAGTCGGGAGGCGTCCGATGACCCTGCCCGGACTCGACCCCGCCGAGGGCAGGGCCCTGCTCGACGGAGTCCGCCGCCGGCTCGCCGAGAGCGGCGCCGAACCCACTCCCGCGCGCGTGGCCCAGGCACTGCGGGAACAGGGCCGGGTGCTCGGCGACGCCGAGGTCCTCGGCGCGGCCGAACACCTGCGGTCCGAACTCGTCGGCACCGGCCCCCTGGAACCGCTGCTCGCCGACCCCGACGTCACCGACGTCCTGGTCTCGGCCCCGGACCGGGTGTGGGTGGACCGCGGCGGAGGCCTGGAGCTGACGCCGGTGACCTTCCCCGACGCCGCGGCCGTACGGCGTCTCGCGCAGCGGCTCGCCGCCGTGGCCGGACGCCGGCTGGACGACGCCCGGCCCTGGGCGGACGCCCGGCTGCCCGACGGCACCCGGCTGCACGCGGTGCTGCCCCCGGTCGCCGTCGGCTGCACCTGCCTGGCCCTGCGGGCGGTACGGCCCCGGGCCTTCACCGTGGAGGAGCTCGTCGCGGCGGGCACGGTGCCGCCCGGCGGCGACCGGTTCCTCCGGGCGCTGCTCGAGGCACGCCTCTCCTTCCTCGTCAGCGGCGGAACCGGAAGCGGCAAGACGACCCTCCTCAGCGCCCTGCTCGGACTGGTCGGACCGGGCGAGCGGATCGTGCTCGCCGAGGACTCCGCCGAGCTGAGGCCGGACCATCCGCACGTCGTCCGGCTGGAGACCCGCCCCGCGAACCAGGAGGGCGCGGGTCTGGTCACCCTGGAGGACCTCGTGCGGCAGGCGCTGCGGATGCGGCCGGACCGGCTGGTCGTCGGCGAAGTGCGCGGACCCGAGGTCGTCCATCTGCTGGCGGCCCTCAACACGGGCCACGAGGGCGGCTGCTGCACGGTCCACGCCAATGCCGCCGCGGACGTGCCGGCCCGCCTGGAGGCGCTGGCCACGGCCGCCGGGCTGGACCGGGCCGCGCTGCACAGCCAGTTGGCGGCCGCCCTGTCGGTGGTGGTGCACCTCGTACGCGGCAGGTCCGGGCGGCGCCGGATCGCCGAGGTGCACGTACTGGAGCGGGATGCCACCGGGCTGGTGCGGACGGTACCGGCCCTGCGCTGGGGCGAGCGTGCGTTCGTGCGGGAGCGGGGGTGGGAGCGGCTGCGGCAACTGCTGGGGGCTGTGGAGGACTTTGGGGCCGGCGGGGCCGGGGCGAGTGGGTCCGGGGCGGGGGAGTGAGGGCCGGGGTGTGCCTGGGGGCCAGGAGGTCCGGGGTGAGCGGCCTCGGCGGGTGAGCGGCACGTGGGGGTCGGCGGGGGTCGGGGTGAGTGGCGGGTGCGGGTCGGTGGGGTCCGGAAGCGAGGGATGAGGTGGTGGAAGTGGTCGGCGAGACGTCCATGGGCGCGGCGTTGATCTGTCTCGGTGCGCTGGTCTGGCTGCTCGGCGGGCGGCACTACGGGATGCGGCGGGCTCGGCTGCTGATGGCGGGCGGCGGAGTGGTGGCGACGGGACTGCCCGGGTGGGAGCAGGCCCGTGCGCGGCTGGTGCGGCTGCGCGGCCGGCTGGGGGCCGAATGGTGGGCGCTCGGGGTCGGGCTGGTGATCGCTCTGCTGGGCGCCTCGGTGATTCCGGTCGTCGCGGCGGCGGCCGGGGTGCCGGTCCTGCGCCGGGTACGGCTGGCCCGGCGGGCCAGAAGCGCCCGGGAGCGGCGGGCGGACGCGGTGATCGCCCTGTGCGGAGCACTCGCCGGGGAGGTGCGGGCGGGACGGCAGCCGGGTGACGCGCTGCTGCGGGCCGCACGTGACTCCGGCGGACTCGGTGACGCGCAGGCCACCGTGGTGGCGGCGGCGCGGTTCGGCGGGGACGTGCCCGGCGCGCTCGCCGCGGCGGCGCGGCAGCCGGGCGCCGAGGGGCTGCTCGGACTCGCCACGTGCTGGCGGGTGGCCGTGGACCAGGGCGCCGGACTCGCCGCCGGCCTGGACCGGCTGGACGGGGCCCTGCGCGCCGAGCGGGACCAACGGGCAGACCTGCGCGCGCAGCTGGCGGGTGCCCGGGCGACCGCGGTGCTGCTCGCCGCACTGCCCGCCCTCGGCCTGTTGCTCGGCTCGGCCATGGGCGCGGACCCGTTGCGCGTACTACTGCACAGCGGGGCGGGCTTCGCCTGCCTGACGGCGGGGGCGGTGTTCGAGGCGGCCGGGACGTGGTGGGCGGTGCGGATCGTGCGGGGAGCTGAGTCGGTGTGAAGAGAGCCGGGATGAGCGGGGTGTTGCTCGAGGGGCCGTCGTTCGAGACGACGGGGGAACTCCAGGGCCTCCTGGAACGGCGCGGAGGGCAGGCGGGATGAGTGCGGAAGTCGTCCACAGGCTGGGGATGGCCGCGGTCGCGGTGGCGGCCCTCGGATGGGGTCTTCGGCGGCTGGAGCTGACGCGGCGGAGGCGACGGGCGCGGCGCCGGGTGACCGAGTTGCTGGGTCGTGAAGTGCCCGTGGCCAAGCCCTCGTTCATGATCCCGGGCGGACTGCGGCGGATGCTGCCGTCGGCCGGGGTGGCATGCGGTGCATGGGTGCTGGTCGGCGGGGTCGCCGGGGCCGTACTGGGCCTGGGAGCCGGTGCCGTGCTGTGGCGGTGGCGGGACCGGCGGACCGCGGCCGGCCGGGAAGAGGCGGTTGACACCGCCGCCGCGGCGCGCCAACTCCCGCTCGCGGCCGACCTGCTGGCGGCCTGCATCACGGCCGGAGCCGGCCCGGTGATCGCCGCCCAGGCGGTGGGGGAGGCCCTCGGCGGACCCGTCGGGCAGGCGCTCGCGCGGGGCGCGGCGGAGGTACGGCTCGGCGGCGCGCCGGGGGACGCCTGGCGGACCTTGGCCCTGCTGCCCGGCGCGGGTGCCCTGGCGCGGCTGCTGGAGCGCGCCGACGAGTCCGGGCTTCCCGCGGCCGGCCCGGTCACGCGGCTCGCGTCGGACGCGCGCGCGGCGTGGGCCCGTACGGCGACCGCCCGGGCACGCCGGGCGGCCGTACTGGTCTCGGCGCCGGTCGGCCTGTGCTTCCTGCCCGCGTTCATCGCGCTCGGCGTGCTGCCGGTCGTGATCGGGCTGGCGGGCGGGGCCATGGGAGGGAGGTGAGCCGTACGGGAGCGGACACCCGCGAAGACGTCGGGTGAGCGTGGAGAAGGACGACAGACCGAGAGCCTTACGGAGGTTGAGATGTTCGGGAAGTTCAGGGAAGCGGCGGCCCGGTTGCGCGGGGAGTGCCGTCAGGACGCCGGGATGGTGACGTCCGAGTACGCCATGGGGATCATCGCGGCCGTCGGGTTCGCGGTGCTGCTCTACGAGGTGGTCACCAGCGGCCAGGTCCAGGCGCAGCTGGCGGCGATCGTGAAGCGGGCCCTCAGTGCGCGGATGTGAGCGAGGCGGAGACCGCGGGTTCGTGACCGCGGAGGCGGCTGTGGTGCTGTCCGTGCTGGTGGCGTTCACGATGGCGCTGGTCTGGGGGCTGCTCGTGGTGGCGGCGCAGATCCAGTGCGTGGACGCGGCCCGCGCGGGCGCCCGGGCCGCCGCCCGTCAGGATCCGGCCGACGCGGTGGTGACGGTGACCCGGGAAGCGGCGCCGCGGGGAGCGCGGGTGCGTGTCGCTCGTGAGGGCGACCGGGTCCGGGTGACGGTGGTGGCCGAGCCGCCGGTGCTGAGCGGATTGCCGTTCGAGGTCCGGGAGGAGGCCGTGGCGCTCGCCGAGGACACGGTGGGGCCGGGGGAGGCTGCGCCGTGGGCCGCGGGGGTGGCGGAGGCGGGGCCGTGAGCCGTGAGCCGTTGGGTGGCGGAGGCGGGGCCGTGAGCCGTGAGCCGTTGGGTGGCGGAGGCGGGGCCGTGAGTGGGGTGAAGGGGGCGTGGGCCGTGAGTCGTGGGGACCGAGGAGGCGGGGCCGTGCGGCGTGGGGACCGAGGAGGCGGGGCCGTGCGGCGTGGGGACCGAGGAGGCAGGGCCGTGCGGCGTGGGGACCGAGGAGGCAGGGCCGTGCGGCGTGGGGGTGGACCGGCCGGCAGCCGGAGGTGCGGCGAGAAGGTGCCGGGGATCGGCCGGAGGGTGCGGCAGGAAGTGAAGCGCGGCGAGCGGTGGCGTCCGGGGCGGCGGGAGGGCGACCGGGGGTCCGCCACCGTGTGGAGCCTGGGCGTGATCGCCGTGCTCTGCGTGGTGTTCGGCGCCGTGCTCATGCTCGGGGAGGCCGTCGTCGCCCGGCACCGGGCGGCCGGTGGCGCGGACCTGGCGGCGCTGGCGGCGGCGGACCACTGGTTTGAGGGCGGCCCGGCGGCCTGCGCCCTGGCCGAGCGGGTGGCGGCGGCCCAGGGCGTGCGGCTGGTGCGGTGCGCGATCGCCGGCGAGACCTCGGACGTGACGGCGGCCGCGGGGCGGGAGCCGTTCACGGCCCAGGTCAGGGCGAGAGCGGGCCCACCGGGCCCGGTGCCACCCGCTGCACCGCTAGTGCCACCCGCTTCACCGGCGGGGACACCTGCTTCACCGGCGGGGACACCTGCTTCACCGGCGGTGCCACCCGCGAAGGCGCCCTGGGCGACGCCCTCACGTTTCGCCCACGCCCTGCCGCGCTCAGCCGCCTCCTACTCCTCGGCCGGTCGCGTCTGCCCCTCCGGCGCCCCCCGCAGCAGCACCGTCAGAAGCCGTACCGCGCCCCTCTTGTGCAGGGGGTCGTTGCCGTTGCCGCACTTGGGGGACTGGATGCAGGACGGACAGCCGGCGTCGCACTCGCAGGAGGCGATGGCCTCGCGGGTGGCGGCGAGCCAGGCGCGGGCGGTGTGGAAGGCGCGCTCGGCGAAGCCCGCGCCGCCGGGGTGGCCGTCGTAGACGAAGACGGTCGGCAGCAGCGTGTCGGGGTGCAGGGGTACCGAGACGCCGCCGATGTCCCAGCGGTCGCAGGTCGCGAAGAGCGGCAGCATGCCGATCGAGGCGTGCTCGGCGGCGTGCAGGGAGCCGCCGAGGATCTCCGGGGTGATCCGGGCCTCGTCCAGCTGGTCCTCGGTGACCGTCCACCACACCGCGCGCGTGCGCAGCGTGCGGGGAGGGAGGTCGAGTTTCGTCTCGCCCAGCACTTCGCCGGTGATGAGGCGCCGGCGGAGGTAGGAGACCACCTGGTTGGTGACCTCCACCGAGCCGTAGCACAGGCGGCCGGCGCCCCAGGAGATCTCGGTGTCCGTCTCCAGGACGGAGATCGACGTGGTGTCGCGGGCGACCGTCGAGTACGGCGGGTCGGCCTGCTCCACCAGGGCGACCGAGTCCTCCAGGTCCAGGTCGCGCACCAGGTAGGTGCGGCCCTGGTGCAGGTGGACGGCGCCCTCGTGGACCGTGGAGTGGGCGGCGGCCGCGTCGACCGTACCGAGCAGGCGGCCCGTGCCGGACTCGACGACCTGCACCGGACGGCCGCCGGCGCCGCGGATGTCGGTGAGGTCGGCGGCCCGTTCCCGGCGCGTCCAGTGCCAGGCGCGGGTGCGCCGGCGGAGCAGCTTCGCGGCCTCCAGCTGCGGCAGCACGTCCGCGCAGGCCGGGCCGAAGAGGGCCAGGTCCTCCTCGGTCAGCGGCAGCTCGGCCGCGGCGGCGCACAGGTGCGGGGCGAGGACGTAGGGGTTGTCGGGGTCGAGGACCGTGGATTCCACCGGTTGGTCGAACAGGGCCTCGGGGTGGTGGACGAGGAAGGTGTCCAGCGGGTCGTCGCGGGCGACGAGAACCGCGAGCGCGCCCTGGCCGGCGCGGCCTGCGCGGCCCGCCTGCTGCCACAGGGAGGCGCGTGTGCCCGGGTAACCGGCGATCACCACCGCATCCAGGCCCGAGACGTCCACCCCGAGTTCCAGGGCCGTCGTGGCGGCGAGACCGAGGAGTTCACCCGAGTGCAGGGCGCGTTCCAGCGCGCGGCGCTCCTCGGGGAGGTAGCCGCCGCGGTAGGCCGCGACACGCCGGACCAGGGAGCGGTCGACCTCGGCGAGCCGCTCCTGGGCGATCACCGAGATCAGCTCGGCGCCGCGCCGGGAGCGTACGAAGGCGACCGAGCGCACGCCCTGCACGGTGAGGTCGGTCAGCAGGTCGGCGGTCTCGGCGGTGGCGGTACGCCGTACGGGTGCGCCCTTTTCACCCTGGAGTTCGGTGAGCGGGGGCTCCCAGAGGGCGAAGACCAGCTCGCCGCGCGGGGAGGCGTCGTCGGCGACCTCCACCACCGGCAGACCGGTCAGCCGGCCGGCGGCGACCGCGGGCTCGGCGGAGGTCGCCGAAGCCAGCAGGAAGACGGGGGAGGAGCCGTAGCGGGCACACAGACGGCGCAGCCGGCGCAGCACCTGGGCCACGTGCGAGCCGAAGACGCCCCGGTAGGTGTGGCACTCGTCGATGACGACGTACTTCAGCGCCTTCAGGAAGGAGGACCAGCGCGAGTGGGAGGGGAGTATCCCGCGGTGCAGCATGTCCGGGTTGGTGAGGACGTAGTTGGCGTACTGGCGCACCCACTCCCGTTCCTCGAACGGTGTGTCGCCGTCGTACACGGCGGGGCGCGCCGAGGTGCCGAGAGGTTGTGAAAGTTCCTTCACAGCCCGGCACTGATCCGCCGCGAGTGCCTTGGTGGGGGCGAGGTAGAGGGCGGTGGCGCCGCGGCCGTTCGGGGCCTCGGCACCGTCCACGAGGGTGGACAGCACGGGCACGAGGTAGGCGAGGGACTTGCCGGAGGCCGTGCCGGTGGCGACCACCACCGAGTCGCCGTCCAGGGCGTGCTCGGCGGCCCGCGCCTGGTGCGCCCACGGGTGCTCGATGCCGCACGCCTGGACGGCCGCGATCACCTCCGGCCTAATACGGTCAGGCCAGACGGCATGGCGGCCCGCGCGCGGGGGCAAGTGCTCCGTATGAGTGATGCGCGCAGCCCGGCTCGGCCCGGAGGCGAGTCGGTCCAGGACCGTGCCCGGAGACGGGCGGGACGCCGGGTTCGCCGGGGATCGATCGGATCGGTGATTCTTGGCCATCGGCACCGAGTGTGTCACTGGCGTGACGGACAATGGAGTCAAGGCGTCGTGCACGCCTGCCGGTAAGTGATTGAATGCCATCGCGGCTGGCGAAGCGTCCTTGGGGCCGCAAGCCGAGGTGCCCGAAGGGCGACCGCTCGATAGCAAGGTGCTGGAGGATCCGTGGACCTGTCCCTGTCGACCCGTACCGTCGGCGATCGTACGGTCGTCGAGGTCGGTGGCGAAATCGACGTATATACCGCGCCCAAGCTGCGCGAGCAGCTGGTCGAGTTGGTGAACGACGGGAATTTCCACCTCGTCGTCGACATGGAGGGCGTGGACTTCCTCGACTCCACCGGGCTCGGCGTGCTGGTGGGCGGCCTGAAGCGGGTTCGCGCCCACGAGGGCTCGCTGCGCCTGGTCTGCAACCAGGAGCGCATTCTCAAGATCTTCCGTATCACCGGCCTGACCAAGGTGTTCCCGATCCACACCTCGGTCGAGGAAGCGGTGGCGGCCACCGACTGACGACGGGCCGGTCGTCGGCACCGGGCTCCCGCGGGAGCCCGGGCGTCGGCCGGTCGCGTCCCCGGGCCGGTGCGGTCGCAGCGGCCCGGGACACAGGAGTACACCAGGGGGTGCGGGCTCTCGGCGGCCCCGCCCCCGACCGCCCGTAGTCGCGAGGGGGATGCATGGCCACCGTCGAACTCCGCTTCAGCGCGCTGCCCGAGCACGTCCGGACCGCCCGGTTGGTGGCGGCAGCGGTGGCGCGCAGGGCCGGGGTGGACGAGGCCGTCCTGGACGAGGTGCGCCTCGCCGTGGGCGAGGCCTGCTCCCGCGCCGTCGGACTGCACCAGAACAGTGGGGTCACGGCGCCGGTGAAGGTGGCGCTGATCGAGGAGGAGAAACAGTTCTCCATCGAGGTCGGCGACGAGGCTCCGCACGCCACGCCCGGCGACACGCCCGGCGGGCAGGGCGGTGACGCGGATGTCGAGGAGGACGAAATGGGCCTCGCGGTCATCAGCGGCCTCGTCGACGACGTGGAGGTCAGCACCGGGCAGAACGGCGGCCTGATCCGGATGACCTGGCCGACCGCACCGCCGGCCGCGGCGCTCCTCTGAACCGTCGCGGCCTCGAAGCCGTCACAGACTCCCGACGAGGGCCCTGCTCCTGAGCAGGGCCCTCGTCGCGTTTCCGGGCCCCGTCCCGGAATTCGTGAAGCAATTCACGATCAATAGCCCGATAATTCGATCAAGCGCCAATGCGGTCGTCAATGGTTTTGAGGCATTAGCTCTTTCGGGTTCCGTGTCGCGCCTCGATCATTTGCTGAAGAGCGCGAGAAGGCCGATTCCGTTTACCGTCCCCTGTTTAGATCACTCACGGGTACCTACAATCCGTCCACATCTTGAGCTCAGCCCAAGCGTCAAGGAGGACGAATGGCGGGGCTTTCTACCCCTCATCAGTCGGGTCATCCCACACACCTCGCGGCCGCGGTCCTGACCGACGACAACCGGATCCTCGTGGCCGTCATCGCGGCGGTCGCCGTGGCCGCGCTGGTGGTCGCGGGGATCCTGGTGCGCCAGGTGCTGGCAGCGGGCGAGGGCACCGACAGCATGAAACGGATTGCCGAGGCGGTCCAGGAAGGTGCCAAGGCGTATCTCGCCCGGCAGTTGCGCACGCTCGGCGTATTCGCCGTCGTCGTCTTCTTCCTGCTCATGCTGCTGCCCGCGGACGACTGGAATCAGCGTGCCGGCCGCTCGGTGTTCTTCCTGATCGGAGCGGCGTTCTCGGCGGCCACCGGCTATATCGGCATGTGGCTGGCCGTGCGCAGCAATGTGCGGGTCGCCGCGGCGGCCCGGGAAGCCACCCCGGCACCCGGCGAACCGCAAAAAGATCTCACCACCGTCTCGCACACCGCGATGAAGATCGCATTTCGCACGGGCGGCGTCGTCGGCATGTTCACGGTGGGGCTCGGCCTGCTGGGCGCCTCCTGCGTGGTGCTGGTGTACGCGGCCGACGCTCCGAAGGTGCTGGAGGGCTTCGGCCTCGGTGCCGCCCTGATCGCGATGTTCATGCGTGTGGGCGGCGGCATCTTCACCAAGGCCGCCGACGTCGGCGCCGACCTGGTCGGCAAGGTCGAGCAGGGCATTCCGGAGGACGACCCGCGCAATGCCGCGACCATCGCCGACAACGTGGGCGACAACGTCGGCGACTGCGCGGGCATGGCGGCCGACCTCTTCGAGTCGTACGCCGTCACCCTGGTGGCCGCGCTGATCCTCGGCAAGGCCGCCTTCGGCGACTCCGGACTGGCTTTCCCGCTGCTGGTACCGGCGATCGGCGTGATCACGGCGATGATCGGCATCTTCGCCGTCGCCCCGCGCCGCACCGACCGCAGCGGCATGACGGCGATCAACCGCGGCTTCTTCATCTCCGCGGTGATCTCCCTGGCACTGGTCGCGGTCGCGGTCTTCGTCTACCTGCCCTCCACCTACGCCGGCCTGGACGGCGTCACCGACGCGGCGATCAGGGGCAAGGACGGCGACCCGCGGCTCCTCGCGCTGGTCGCGGTGGCCATCGGCATCCTGCTCGCCGCCGTCATCCAGCAGCTGACCGGCTACTTCACCGAGACCAGCCGCCGCCCGGTGCGGGACATCGGCAAGACCTCCCTCACCGGCCCCGCCACCGTCGTCCTCTCCGGCATCTCCGTCGGTCTGGAGTCGGCGGTCTACACCGCGCTGCTCATCGGGCTCGGGGTGTACGGCGCGTTCCTGCTCGGCGGTACGTCGATCATGCTGGCACTGTTCGCGGTCGCGCTGGCCGGCACCGGCCTGCTCACCACGGTCGGCGTGATCGTCGCCATGGACACCTTCGGTCCGGTCTCCGACAACGCGCAGGGCATCGCCGAGATGTCCGGTGACGTGGAGGGCGCGGGCGCGCAGGTGCTCACCAACCTGGACGCGGTCGGCAACACGACCAAGGCCATCACCAAGGGCATCGCCATCGCCACCGCCGTCCTCGCCGCGTCGGCGCTGTTCGGGTCGTACCGCGACGCGATCACCACCAACGTGCACGACGTCGGCGCGAAGCTGTCCGGGCCGGGCTCGCCGCTCAGCCTGTCGCTGGACATCTCGCAGCCCAACAACCTCGTGGGCCTCATCGCGGGCGCCGCGGTCGTCTTCCTCTTCTCCGGGCTGGCCATCAACGCGGTGTCGCGGTCGGCGGGTTCGGTGGTGTTCGAGGTCCGGCGGCAGTTCCGCGAGCGGCCCGGGATCATGGACTTCACCGAGAAGCCCGAGTACGGCAAGGTCGTCGACATCTGCACCAAGGACGCGCTGCGGGAGCTGGCCACGCCGGGTCTGCTCGCCGTGATGGCGCCGATCTTCATCGGGTTCACGCTCGGCGTCGGCGCGCTCGGCTCCTACCTCGCCGGCGCGATCGGCGCCGGCACGCTGATGGCGGTGTTCCTGGCCAACTCCGGTGGCGCCTGGGACAACGCCAAGAAGCTGGTGGAGGACGGTCACCACGGCGGCAAGGGCAGCGAGGCCCACGCGGCCACGGTGATCGGCGACACGGTCGGCGACCCCTTCAAGGACACCGCCGGACCCGCGATCAACCCGCTGCTGAAGGTCATGAACCTGGTCTCGCTGCTGATCGCACCCGCGGTGATCAAGTTCTCGTACGGCCAGGACAAGAACCTCGGTGTGCGGATCGCGATCGCGATCCTCGCGCTGCTGGTGATCGTCGTGGCCGTGTACATCTCCAAGCGCCGCGGCATCGCCGTCGGCGAGGAGGAGGAGAGCGCCGAGCGGGTCGCCAACTCGCCGGACGCGGCGGTGCTTTCGTAGGACCGGCCCCCGGGGCCTGATCAACGGGCGGGCGGACGGCGCGTGCTGACGCGCCGCCCGCCCGCTTCCTTCTGTGCGCCCGACCACGTCGTGAGCCTTCTCTCCCGTGGTGCGAAAGGTCACAAAAGCCGACTAATGCGCCGTCCGGGAAGGGGAGGGGGTCCGTCCGCCGTGTAGATTCCGGGGGCCGAGAGCCATGGAAGGGACCAATCCGGTGAACAAGAAGCTCGCGGCCGCACTGTCCGGCGGTGCGGTACTGGTGGTGGCGGTGTCCGGGTGCAGCAGCAGCGACAGCCAGGAGCCCGACCCCAAGCTGGTGGCCTGGGCCAAGACGGTGTGCGACGCGGTGCCCGCGCAGGACACGAAGATCAGGTCGGCCAACGCCTCGATCGCGGCCATCGCCACGAACAGCAACCTCCCGCCCAAGGACGCGAAGAAGACCTACGTCCAGGCATTCACGGACATGGCCGAGGGCTACAAGGCGCTGTCCGACGCCCTCAGCGGCGCCGGGGCGCCCCCCGGCGTGGAGGACGGGGCGAAGCGGCAGCAGGACGCCGTCAAGAGCCTCGCCGGTCTCGCCGCCTCGTACACCGAGCTGAAGAAGAAGGTCGACGGGCTCGACACCAAGGACCAGGGCAAGTTCGCCCGGGGCCTCAAGGAGGTCGCCGGCCAGTCCAAGGAGATCGGCGAGCAGAGCAGCACCGGCACCAAGGTGCTGAAGCGGCTGGAGCAGGAAGACGTCAAGCAGGCGATGGCCAAGCAGCCCAGCTGCACGGTCGCCGCGTCCGCCACCGCGAAGGCGCCGGCGGCGGCCGGCTGACGCCGGCGAACGGCGGACGCGACGTCGGCTCCGGGCGCCCGCCCCGGGCCACAATGGTGGCGTGACTGACTCCGGACTCGCTCCCCTGCCCGCTGCCGACCGGCCCGACATCGCCGCGCGCCTGCGGGACGCCCTGCTGGCCGCCTCCTTCACCGCCGACGGGCTGCTCGACCTGCTCGGCGCCGCCGCGTACGCGGCGCTGGCCCGCAGCGAGACCGTGCCCGCGCTGCGGGCTACCCGCGGCGACACGCCGCTGGAGACGCTCGTACGGCTGTTCCTGCTCCAGCAGCCGGTGTCGCACGCGCGCGTGGCCGCCGTGCTGCCGGTCGAGGAGGCGCTGGAGGCCGGCTGGCTCGCGCGCGCGGGCGGCGACGAGGTGGCCGCGACCGTGGACGTACGGCCGTACGGCGGTCCGGGCGGCGAGGACTGGTTCATCGTCTCGGACCTCGGTTGCGCGGTGGGCGGCGCCGGGGGCATCGGACAGCGCGACGAGGCCGTCGTCCTGGGCGTCGGCGGTGCCTCCACGACCCTCGCCGGCATCACCGTCCGCACCCCCGCCGCCTCCGCCCTGGACCTCGGCACCGGCTCCGGCATCCAGGCGCTGCACGCCGCCCGGCACGCCACGCGCGTGACGGCGACCGACCTCAACCCGCGCGCGCTGCACGTCACGGCGCTGACGCTGGCGCTGTCCGGCGCGCCCGCCGCCGACCTGCGCGAGGGCTCGCTGTTCGAGCCGGTACGGGACGACGAGACGTTCGACCTGATCGTGTCCAACCCGCCGTTCGTGATCTCCCCGGGAGCCCGGCTGACGTACCGGGACGGTGGCATGGGCGGGGACGATCTGTGCCGCTCGCTCGTTCAGCAGTCGGGGGAACGGCTGAACGAGGGCGGGTTCGCGCAGTTCCTCGCCAACTGGCAGCACGTGGCAGGGGAGGACTGGCAGGACAGGCTCAGGGCATGGGTGCCGCGCGGGTGCGACGCCTGGATCGTGCAGCGCGAGGTGCAGGACATCACGCAGTACGCCGAGCTGTGGCTGAGGGACGCCGGTGACCACCGCGGGGACCCGGTGGAGTACCAGGCGCGGTACGACGCCTGGCTGGACGAGTTCGAGGCGCGCAAGGTCAAGGCGGTCGGCTTCGGCTGGATCACCCTGCGCAAGTCCGGGTCCGCCACGCCCTCGATCACCGTGGAGGAGTGGCCGCACCCGGTCGAGCAGCCGCTCGGGGAGACGATCCGGGCCCACTTCGAGCGTCTCGACTACCTCCGGGACCACGACGACGCCGCGCTGCTCGACGGCCACTTCAAGCTGGCCGCCGAGGTGGTCCAGGAGCAGGTCGGGCTGCCCGGCGCCGAGGACCCCGAGCATGTGGTGCTGCGCCAGCACCGCGGGATGCGCCGGGCGACGAAGGTGGACACGGTCGGTGCCGGATTCGCGGGCGTGTGCGACGGCACGCTGAGCGCGGGCCGCATCCTGGACGCCATCGCGCAGCTCGTCGGCGAGGACCGGGTGGCGCTGCGCGACCGGACGCCCGCGCAGATCCGGCTGCTGGTCGAGCAGGGCTTCCTGGAGCCGGCGGGCTGAGCGGGGCACGGGGGTGAGCGGTGAGAGGTGAGGCGCCGGGGGCCGGCGGCGCGGCGTGGGGCGCACCGAGGAGCGGGGGGTGCCGGGCGGGGGCACGCCAAGGGGCGGAGGCGCGACGGGACAGGGGTGCCCAGGGGGCGTGCGAGGCAGGTCCGGGCGGCTTCGCACCCCGGGGCGCGGGCCGGTGGAGGGGGCGCCGGCGGACGCCGTGGCGCCCCCCTCGCGAAAACGGCCGGAAAAATATGGGTGCTGTGTCCCACCTCTCCCCGTTCGAGTACACGTTCGATAATCCATCGGCCTCCCGTTCACCGTGATGTCGCCTGTCTGCCGCCCGCGCGTGGCACCCTCCGGGCGCTGGGCGGAGCCGGACGACAGGAAGACGGTGGGTGGGCGATGGAGAGCGGACCGGCGATCTTCGGTGCGGTGGTGTTCGCCCTGTTCGGAACGGGTCTGCTGGCCTGGACCGGCACCCGGGTGAGGCGCCGGGAACCGGTCGCCCACGATGTGAATCCGATCGCATCGGCGACTCTCGCCGGCGTCGCCGGGACGGTCGCGCTGGCCCTGGGTCTGTACTGCCTGACCCGGCTCTGACCGCGGTGCGCGCCGTGTCCGCTGGGTAAGGGGAGCGTCACGCTCCGGACATGTGCGTGCGGGGTACCCGGTGGTCGGGGCGGCAGGAATGGCGGTAGTCGGGTTACCGTTCGAGTGGCCGTTGTGGGCTTTTCCCGTTTGACACGGGGGCGGGATGTAGCGTCACACTCCGCAGCGTCACACGAGCCAGCAGTACGCCGCGACCCCGGGACGAAGCCCTGGGGAGGCCCCCAGCGTCGACCGGAGAGAAGAGCGAAGTTGTCCCCGACCAGCGAGACCGCACAGGGCGGCCGCCGACTCGTCATCGTCGAGTCGCCTGCCAAGGCGAAGACGATCAAGGGCTACCTCGGCCCCGGCTACATCGTCGAGGCGAGCGTCGGGCACATCCGCGATCTTCCCAACGGCGCCGCGGAGGTGCCGGAGAAGTACACCGGCGAGGTCCGTCGCCTCGGTGTGGACGTCGACCATGACTTCCAGCCGATCTATGTGGTCAACGCCGATAAGAAGGCACAGGTCAAGAAGCTCAAGGACCTCCTGAAGGAGTCCGACGAGCTCTTCCTCGCCACCGATGAGGACCGGGAGGGCGAGGCGATCGCCTGGCACCTCCAGGAGGTCCTCAAGCCGAAGATCCCGGTCAAGCGCATGGTGTTCCACGAGATCACCAAGGACGCGATCCGCGAGGCCGTCGCCAACCCGCGCCAGCTCAACCAGCGCCTGGTCGACGCCCAGGAGACCCGCCGCATCCTCGACCGCCTGTACGGCTACGAGGTCTCCCCGGTGCTGTGGAAGAAGGTCATGCCCCGGCTGTCGGCCGGCCGCGTGCAGTCCGTCGCCACCCGGCTCGTGGTGGAGCGGGAACGCGACCGCATCGCCTTCCGCTCCGCCGAGTACTGGGACCTGACGGGCACCTTCGCCACCGGCCGCGCGGGGGACTCGTCGGACCCGTCGTCGCTGGTCGCCCGCCTCCAGACCGTCGACGGCAGGCGTGTCGCGCAGGGCCGCGACTTCGACTCCCTGGGACAGCTGAAGAGCGCGAACACCCTCCACCTCGACGAGGCGACCGCCCGCGCCCTCGCCGCCGCCCTGGAGAACACCCGTTTCTCCGTGCGGTCCGTCGAGTCCAAGCCGTACCGCCGCTCGCCGTACGCCCCGTTCCGCACGACGACGCTCCAGCAGGAGGCCAGCCGCAAGCTCGGCTTCGGTGCGAAGGCGACGATGCAGATCGCGCAGAAGCTGTACGAGAACGGCTACATCACGTACATGCGTACGGACTCCACGACGCTGAGCGACACGGCGATCGCCGCCGCCCGCGCCCAGGTCACGCAGCTGTACGGCGCCGACTACCTGCCGCCGCAGCCGCGCACCTACGCCGCCAAGGTGAAGAACGCCCAGGAGGCGCACGAGGCGATCCGTCCCTCGGGTGATCGTTTCCGCACGCCCGCCGAGACCGGTCTGTCCGGCGACCAGTTCAAGCTCTACGAGCTGATCTGGAAGCGGACCGTCGCCTCCCAGATGAAGGACGCGACCGGCGACAGCGTCACGGTGAAGATCGGCGGCACCGCCGCCGACGGCCGGGACGTCGAGTTCAGCGCCTCCGGCAAGACGATCACCTTCCACGGCTTCCTGAAGGCCTACGTCGAGGGTGCCGACGACCCGAACGCCGAGCTGGACGACCGCGAGCGCCGGCTGCCGCAGGTCGCCCAGGGCGACGCGCTGTCGGCCGAGGAGATCACGGTCGACGGGCACGCCACCAAGCCGCCGGCCCGCTACACCGAGGCCTCGCTGGTCAAGGAGCTGGAAGAGCGCGAGATCGGCCGCCCGTCGACGTACGCGTCGATCATCGGCACGATCCTGGACCGCGGCTACGTCTTCAAGAAGGGCACGGCCCTGGTGCCGTCCTTCCTCTCCTTCGCCGTCGTCAACCTCCTGGAGAAGCACTTCGGGCGGCTGGTCGACTACGACTTCACGGCCAAGATGGAGGACGACCTCGACCGCATCGCGCGGGGCGAGGCGCAGGCCGTGCCGTGGCTGAAGCGGTTCTACTTCGGCGAGGGCCACAACGGCGTCGGCAGCGCCGCCGAGGCCGGCAACGGCGACGGGGACCACCTCGGTGGCCTCAAGGAGCTGGTGACCGACCTGGGCGCGATCGACGCGCGCGAGGTCTCCTCCTTCCCGGTGGGCAACGACATCGTGCTCCGCGTCGGCCGCTACGGCCCGTACATCGAGCGCGGCGAGAAGGACACCGAGCAGCACCAGCGCGCCGACATCCCCGACGACCTGGCACCCGACGAGCTGAGCGTCGAGCTGGCGGAGGAGCTGCTGGCCAAGCCCAGCGGAGACTTCGAGCTGGGCACCGACCCGGCCACCGGCCACGCGATCGTCGCCAAGGACGGCCGCTACGGCCCGTACGTCACGGAGATCCTTCCCGAGGGCACCCCGAAGACCGGCAAGAACGCGGTCAAGCCGCGCACCGCCTCCCTCTTCAAGTCCATGTCACTGGACACCGTGACCCTGGACGACGCGCTGAAGCTGATGTCGCTGCCCCGGGTCGTCGGAACGGACGCCGACGGGGTGGAGATCACCGCGCAGAACGGCCGGTACGGCCCGTACCTGAAGAAGGGCACGGACTCGCGCTCGCTGCAGTCCGAGGACCAGCTCTTCACGATCACGCTGGAGGAGGCCCAGGCGATCTACGCCCAGCCGAAGCAGCGCGGTCGGGCCGCGGCCAAGCCGCCGCTGAAGGAACTGGGCGCGGACCCGGTCTCCGGCAAGCCGGTCGTGGTCAAGGACGGCCGCTTCGGCCCGTACGTCACCGACGGCGAGACCAACGCGACCCTCCGTTCCGGTGACAGCGTGGAAACGATCACTCCGGAGCGTGGTTTCGAGCTGCTCGCCGAAAAGCGCGCGAAGGGGCCCGCCAAGAAGACGGCGAAGAAGGCGGCGGCCAAGAAGACCGCCCCGGCGAAGAAGACCGCCGCCAAGAAGACGGCCGCGAAGAAGACGACGGCCGCCGCGAAGAAGACGACCGCCAAGAAGACCACCGCGACGAAGACGGCCGCGAAGAAGGCGACGGCTTCCAAGGCGACGGCTTCCGGCGCGGAGGACTGAGGCGCGGAGGACTGACCCGGGTCGGCCCGGCGGCCCCTCGCCGGGCCGACGGCCGGGTCGCCGACCGCCTCCGCGGGTCGCCGACCGCCTCCCGGTTCCCCGACCGCCTCCGCGGGTCGCCGGCCGCCTCCCGCTTCGCGAAACGAACGCCCCGGTACCGCTTCGGTACCGGGGCGCGCTCACGTCCGGACACGCGAGGTGTGCTGTCAGTCGCTGCGGATAGGCTGAACGCATGACGCGAGCCGAGCAGCCAACGGCCCACCCCACAGCACCGGACGACGCCCTGGTCGCGGACTCCCGCGAACGCGCCGTCCGTTCCCTGCTGCGCCGACCGCAGCTGAGGCGCTTGTGGAGCGCGCAGCTGGTCAGTGGTGTCGGCGACACCCTCTCCCTCCTCGTGCTGGTCGTCCTGGTCCTCCAGGCGGCCATAGCGGGGGGTGCCTTCGGCGGTGGCTACCGCGGCGTGGCGTTCGCAGTGGCGACGGTCTTCGCGGCCCGCGTCCTGGCCACGCTGCTCTTCGGCGCGGTCCTCCTCGGCCCGCTGACCTCGCTCACCGCCCAGGAGGGCCCGCTCGACCGCCGCTGGACCATGGTCGGCGCGGACGGCGTGCGCGCCGTACTGCTGATCATCGCGCCCCTGTGGATCGACTGGACCCCGGACAACGCGCTCGCCGCCCTGCTGGTCACCGCCTTCGTCACCGGCGTCGCCGAGCGGCTGTGGACCGTGTGCCGGGAGAGTGCCGCGCCCGCCCTGCTGCCGGCCCCGCCCCCGGAGGGCGCGACCGTACGGCCGCTGCCGGACCACCTGGACGCCCTGCGCCGCCTGGCGCTGCGGACCACGTTCCTGGCGGTCCCGCTGGCGGCCGCCGCCCTGGTCGTCGCCGCCCTGCTGAACAACCTGCTGGGCACCGGCATGGCCTGGTTCGACCAGCACCAGGCGGCCCTCGGGTCGTACGTGGCGGCGGGGCTGTTCGCCGCCTCCCTGTCCGTGCTGGTCTTCCTGGAACTCCCCGACACCCGCACCCCCCGCGCGCGGTCACCGCTGGAGGGCCTGCGCCGCCCGCGCACCGGCACCGGCGTCGACAAGGGCCGCACGGGCGCCGTCCCGCTGCTCGTCCCGGCCTGCGCCGGGGTCGCCGGCGCGATCGCGGCGGCCGTCGCGGTGTGCGTGCTGCACGCCAAGGACCTGGGCGGCGGCCCGGTGCTCTACGGCCTGCTGGTGCTGGGCCTGACCGGCGGTGTCGCCATCGGCATCCGCGTCGCGCCCGCGCTGCTGCCCTCGCTCTCGCGCCGCCGTCTGCTGGCGCTGTCGATCGCCGTCACCGGGATCGCGCTGCTGGCCGCCGGGCTGGTCCCGGACGTCACCACGGTCCTGCTGATCGTCACGCTGGCCGGCGCCGGCGCGGGCGTGGCCGCCAACACCGGCCACACGCTGCTCGACCAGGAGACCGAGGACTACCGCCGGGCCCGCACCACCGAGCACCTGCACGCCGTCGTCCGCGTCTTCATAGCGCTCGGCGTCCTGATCGCGCCCCTGATCGCGGCGCTGATCGGCCCGCACCGGCTGGAGAACGGCAAGTTCGTCTTCGCGCACGGCGGCGCGGCGTTCACGCTGATGCTGGTCGGCGCGCTGCTGCTGCCGGTGGCCGCGCTGGTGCTCGCCAAGGTCGACGACCGGTCCGGCGTGCCACTGCGCCATGACCTCAGGGACGCACTGCTGGGCGGCGACGACCCGGTGCAGGCACCGGCCGGGAAGGGCTTCTTCATCGCCTTGGAGGGCGGTGACGGCGCCGGCAAGTCCACCCAGGCCGAGGCCCTCGCCGAGTGGATCCGGGCCAAGGGCCACGAGGTCGTGCTCACCCGCGAGCCCGGCGCCACCCCCGTGGGCAAGCGGCTGCGCTCGATCCTGCTGGACGTGTCCTCGGCGGGCCTGTCGCACCGTGCGGAGGCGCTGCTGTACGCCGCCGACCGGGCCGAGCACGTGGACACCGTCGTACGCCCCGCCCTGGAGCGCGGCGCCGTCGTGATCAGCGACCGGTACATCGACTCCTCCGTCGCCTACCAGGGCGCCGGCCGCGACCTGTCCCCGACCGAGATCGCCCGTATCAACCGGTGGGCCACCAACGGGCTCGTCCCGCACCTCACCGTCCTGCTCGACGTCTCCCCGGAGACCGCCCGCGAGCGGTTCACCGAGGCACCGGACCGGCTGGAGTCGGAGCCGGCGGAGTTCCACGCACGTGTGCGGGCCGGGTTCCTCACGCTCGCCGCCTCCGACCCGGGCCGCTATCTCGTGGTGGACGCCGGGCAGGAGCCCGAGGGCGTCACCACCGTGATCCGGCACCGGCTCGACACCGTGCTGCCGCTGTCCGAGGCCGAGATCAAGGCCCGGGAGGAGGCCCGCCGCAAGGCCGAGGAGGAGGCCCGCCGCAAGGCCGAGGAAGAGGCCGCCCGCAAGGCCGAGGAGGAGCGTCTGGAGCGTGAGCGCCAGGAGCAGCTCGCCCGCCTGCGCGCCGAGGAGGAGGAGCGCAAGCGGCGCGAGCTGGAGGAGGCGCAGCGGCGCGAGGCCGAACGCCAGGCGGAGGAGGCCCGGCAGCGGGCCGAGGAGGCGGCCCGGCGCGCGGAGGAGGAGCGGCAGCGGCTGCTCGCCGAGGAGAAGGCCCGCGCCGAGGAGGAGGCCCGCCGCAGGGCAGAGGAGGAGCGGCGCCGCAGGCAGGCCGAGGAGGAAGCCCGCCGGCGCGCGGAGGAGGAGGCCCGGCAGGCCCGCATCCGCGCGGAGGAGGAGGCCCGGCGCCTGGAGGCGCAGCGCAGGGCCGAGGAGGCGCTGCTGCGGGCCGAGGAGGCCCGTCGGCGGGCCGCCGAGGCGGCGGCAGCGGCCGACGCGGCCGCCCGCAGGCCCAGCACGCCCCTGCCGACGGCACCGGGCATGGCCACCGACGCGCCGACGGTCCCGACGCCGGTGGTGTCACCGGACGCGGCCGTACGGGACGCCGACGCGCGCCGAGCGGAGGGCGGTCGTACGGCGGGCCGTGCGGAAGCGGGTCGTGCGGAGGGAAGCCGTGCGGAGGGAAGCCGTGCGGAGGGTCCCGGCGCGGAGGTCCGCGACACGGACGAGACGACGGTGCTGCGACCGGTGCGCGAGGAGCGCGCCGGCTCCGCCGACGACACCCGGGGCACGTACGACGATTTCCGCGGCGCGTACGACGACCCGCGGGGCACGTATGACGAGCCGCGGGGTGCGTACCCGGACGCCGAGGTGACCGCCGAGCTGCCGCAGCCGCCGGTGTCCTCGGGCCCGGCGGACGAGACCGCGGTCCTGCCGCCGGTGCCCGCGGGCGCGGCGGACGAGACGGCCGTACTGCCGCCGGTGTCCGCCGACGAGACGGCCGAGCTGCCGTCGGTGGCCCCGGGTGCGGCCGACGAGACCGCGGTGCTGCCGCCCGTACGGGCCGGCGACCCGGCTGACCGGGTGCCGCCGGGCTTCTTCCGGGACGAGCGGCCCGCCGCGGGCCCCGACGGGTCCGAGCCACGCACGCGCGAGATGCCCCAGCTCGACGAGGACGGCACGCCGCGCCGCCGACCGCGCTCCGACTGGGCCGAGGAGACCCCGCTGGACGACCTGCCGACGCTGGCGGACGAGCTGCTGGGGACGTACGACGAGGCGCCGTACGGCGGCGACCAGGGCGACGGCGAGCAGCAGAGCCGCAAGGGCCGGGGCCGGGGCCGACGAGGCTGACGGGGCCGACGGGGCCGACCGCAACCGCCAGGGCCTTCGGGCACGGCGTTGCGGGGCTTTCGGGCACGGCCTCGGGCGTCGGGGTTTTTGGCAGGGCGTCCACGAGAACAGGTGTGACCGGTTTCCGTGGACGCCTTCGCCATAGGGGCCACACGGTTCCGTCCCCGACGTCAGCGCTCGCAGCCGTACGCTTCCTTGGCCGTCGGCTCCTGGTGCGCCGGTACCGCCTCTGCCGTCGGCCCCCTGATTCGCCGTACGCCGCCTTGGCCGTCGGTCTTCTGCCTCGCCGGGTACCGCCTCCGCCGTCCGTCTTCACGTCGTCCGCAAGGTTCAGCCAGCCCCCCCGCATCCGCCGTCGGCCCTCGTTGTCAGTTCTCACCCGCACAATGGAGGGCGGAACGCGGAGTGTGACGGAAGGGCGGCGTGACCCATGACGGTGTGGGACGACCTCGTCGGGCAGGAGAAGGTCAGCGCGGTGCTCGACGCGGCCGCGCGGGACGCCGACGCCCTCGTCACGGCCGCCGCGGCCGACGAGCCGCTGCCCACGGCCTCGAAGATGACGCACGCCTGGCTGTTCACGGGCCCGCCCGGCGCGGGCCGGAACCAGGCGGCGCGGGCCTTCGCCGCGGCCCTCCAGTGCGTGAGCCCCGACCGCGCCCTCGGCGGCGCCCCCGGCTGCGGTTTCTGCGACGGCTGCCACACCGCGCTGCTCGGCACCCACGCGGACGTCAACACGATCGCCGCGGTCGGCGCCGAAATCCTGGTCAAGGACATGCGGGACACGGTCCGCAAGTCGTTCACCGCCCCGGCCAACGGCCGCTGGCAGATCATCCTGGTCGAGGACGCCGAGCGGCTGAACGAGAAGTCGGCCAACGCCGTTCTCAAGGCAGTGGAGGAGCCCGCTCCGCGCACGGTCTGGCTGCTGTGCGCCCCCTCCGTCGAGGACGTCCTGCCGACCATCCGCTCCCGCTGCCGCCACCTGACCCTGCGCACACCGTCCGTCGAGTCGGTCGCCGACATGCTGATCCGGCGCGACGGCATCGAGCCCGAGGTCGCCATGTCCGTGGCCCGTGCCACCCAGGGCCATGTCGACCGGGCCCGCCGCCTGGCCACCGACCCGGCGGCCCGCGAGCGCCGTGCCGCCGTGCTGAAGCTGCCGCTGCGGCTGGACGAGGTCGGCGCCTGCCTCAAGGCCGCCCAGGAGCTGGTGGACGCGGCCGCCGAGGACGCCAAGCAGCTCGCCGAGGAGATGGACGGCAAGGAGACCGAGGAGCTGAAGGCGGCGCTCGGCGCGGCCCAGGGCGGCCGGCTGCCGCGCGGTACGGCGGGGGTCATGAAGGACCTGGAGGACATGCAGAAGCGCCGCAGGACCCGCACGCAGCGCGACAGCCTGGACGTCGCCCTCGGCGACCTGACCGCCTTCTACCGGGACGTCCTCGCCCTCCAGCTCGGTACGCGCGTGGCGCTCGCCAACGCCGACGCCGAGGACGCCCTGACGCGGCTGGCCCGCGCCGGCACCCCGGAGTCCACGCTCCGCCGCATCGAGGCGATTGCCGCGTGCCGCGAGGCACTGGACCGCAATGTGGCTCCGCTGCTGGCGGTCGAGGCGATGACGATGGCGTTGCGAGCGGGGTGAGGGCGCGTGCCCGTGTCCCTCGATCGAGCCACAAAATCCACGCTGCGTACCCAACCCATCGCACAGCGTTAGGCTCGCCGGATGGACACCAGGCCATCCCTCCGCCGCAGCCGCCGCCCCGGCCGCATCCGCCGCACGCGCTCCCGGCCGACACCCCGCCTCACGGCGGCCGTGGTCACGGCCGCCGCCCTGCTCCTTGCCGCCTGCTCCTCAGGGACCTCCTCCAGCTCGGCGGGCGGCACGGTGCAGGCGGCGCTGGCCGCACTGCCGCACGCGACGCCGTCGGCGCTCACGCCGTACTACGGCCAGCGGCTGCACTGGCGTGACTGCGGAGTCCCCGGCTTCCAGTGCGCGACGATGAAGGCCCCGCTGGACTACGACAAGCCCGCGTCGGGAACCGTCCGGCTCGCGGTCGCCCGCAAGAAGGCCACCGGCAAGGCCAGGCCGCTCGGCTCGCTGCTGGTCAATCCGGGCGGTCCGGGCGGTTCCGCGGTCGGCTACCTCCAGCAGTACGCGGGTGTCGGCTACCCGGCGGAGGTCCGCGCCCGCTACGACATGGTCGCGGTGGACCCGCGGGGCGTGGCCCGCAGCGAGCCCGTCGAATGCCTCGACGGACGGCAGATGGACGCGTACACGCAGACGGACATGACCCCCGACGACCAGGAGGAGCGCGACGCGCTGGTCGCGGCGGACCGGAAGTTCGCGGAGAGCTGCGGCTCCCGCTCGGCGCGGCTGCTGCGGCACGTGTCCACCGTCGAGGCGGCACGGGACATGGACATCCTGCGGGCGGTGCTCGGGGACCGGAAGCTCAATTACGTCGGGGCGTCGTACGGCACGTTCCTCGGGGCGACGTACGCCGGGCTGTTCCCCGAACGGGTCGGGCGCATGGTCCTGGACGGTGCGATGGACCCGTCGCTGGACGCCCGCAGGCTCAACCTGGACCAGACGGCGGGCTTCGAGACGGCGTTCCAGGCGTTCGCGAAGGACTGCGTACGGCACGACGACTGCCCGCTCGGCGGGAAGGGTGCGACGCCCGCGCAGGTCGGCGACCGTCTCCAGGCGTTCTTCCGCGAGCTGGACGCGCACCCCGCGCCGACCGGCGACGGTGACGGCCGGAAGCTGGGGGAGTCGCTGGCCACCACGGGCGTGATCGCGGCGATGTACGACGAGGGGTCCTGGGAGGAGCTGCGCGAGGCGCTGACGTCGGCGATGCGGGAGCGCGACGGGGCCGGCCTGCTGGCCCTCTCCGACAGCTACTTCGAGCGGGACCCGAGCGGGCACTACAGCAACCTGATGATGGCCAACGCCGCCGTCAACTGCCTGGACCTCCCGCCGGCCTTCAGCGGCCCCGAGGACGTGCGGCGGGCGCTGCCCACGTTCGAGGAGGTGTCCCCGGTCTTCGGGCCGGGCCTGGCCTGGGCCTCGCTGAACTGCACGTACTGGCCGGTGCGGGCGACGGGCGAGCCGCACCGCATCGAGGCGGAGGGGGCGGCGCCGATCGTGGTGGTCGGCACGGTCCGCGACCCGGCGACGCCGTACCGCTGGGCGCGGTCCCTGGCCCGCCAGCTCGCCTCGGGGCGCCTGCTGACCTACGACGGCGACGGCCACACGGCCTACGGCCGGGGCAGCGCCTGCATCGACGCGGCGATCGACGGCTACCTCCTGCGGGGCACCCCGCCGGCCGCCGGCAAACGCTGCTCGTAGCCCCTGCCGCCGGCCCCGGAGCCGCCCGCTCCGGGGCCGGTACGAACCACCCCGGGAAACTGTGTAGACTTACCGACGTTGCCGATCGCACCATGGTGCGGGCAGCACGCCGCTTTAGCTCAGATGGCCAGAGCAACGCACTCGTAATGCGTAGGTCTCGGGTTCGAATCCCGAAAGCGGCTCCACTGGAGAGACCAGCCAGGAATGTTCCTGGCTGGTCTTTCGTCGTTCAGCGGACGCGACGGCGGCGCCGCGCGCGGGCCGCACGGCTGTCGCCGGTCTCGGTTCGGCGCCGCGCAACCTCAGGACTTGGTCACGGCCCACTCGATCGGGTCGGTGCCCTCCGGTGCGTACACGATGCGTTCGGGCCGTTTGCCGCTCGGCACCGGGTAGGCGATCAGTCCTGCCGCACAGCGGCCGGCCTTGACGGGCTTGTCCATGGGGAACTCGGGCTTGGGCATATCGCCCTCGGAAACTGTCCTGGTGACGGTGACGGTGACGGTGACGGTGACCGTGGGCGAAGGCTTGGCGCTTCCGCTCGTGCACGCGCTGACGCCTGCTGCGGCGAGCAGTGCGCCGGCGGGCGCGATGGCGGGGAGGTTGTGAAGATCGGCTGGATTTCCCTCGTCGGGTGGGGCGGGGTTCGGCCGGTTGCTTCTCGTGGGCGTCGTCCGGGCCGAATTCCGAGTCGGCGCCACGGCCGGACGCCACGGCCGGAGGGGACGGGCAGGCCGGGATTCGTTGCGTGGTGTGGTCGCGGTGGTGTCGGCAGCGACTCGGCCGGTTAACGTGGGTGTAAGGCGAGGAGTCGACGTAGTGGCGAATCGGTGGGGTCTAGCCGATCGCCGCGTGACTTTCGCCGGTCTCGCCTTTCAGCTGTTCGGCGAATTCCTGCCATGCCGTTGCGTTCGCCTGTGCGACCTGGGCGACGCTTTCCACGCAATGGGGCGGGATGTTCTTGAGCAACGCCTGCCAATGCTCCCGCTCCGGCTGGTTGCTCAGCCAGCTCAGCAGGATTCTCCCCGTCTCGCTGAATCGCAGGGACGGGTCCTTGCGTAACCGCTGTAACGCGGTCCAGCCCGCCACGGGGTCCGCCGTGATGACCGTACGGTCCGATGTGGCGGCGACTGCTTTCCGGGGCCTTCCGGTGTTTTTCTTCGGTCGTCGCTGGCTGGCGGGCACCGGATCCTGTCCGCAGCGCAGTCTGTCCCGCACGTCCATCACCGTGGACGGAGCCAGGCCCGCGGCCCTGGCTATCTCCCGCAGGGAGGCGCGGGGGTTCTCGCGCAGCAGCGCGGCGGCGAGCTCTCGCCCGGTGGCGCTGTTCAGCGGGCGCACCCGCCCGTCGCGCCCCACCCTGGCGGAGTCCTGCTCGTCCTTGTCGGTGAGCCGGTCCCGCACCGCTCGCACCGAGCGCGCCGACAGCCCCGTGATGGCGGATATGGTCCGGTCCGACAACTCGGGATGCTCGGCGACGATGCGGCCGGCCGCCGCTTTGCGGTCGGGGAGTGAGAGGGGTAACCCGTGCCTCACATTCATTTCGACCGCGATGACGAAAGCGTCCTCCACGCTGCCGTCGAAGAAGCGGACGTCTATGGATTTGTCGCCCCTCAACGCGGCGGCGCGCAGCCTGTGCATTCCGTCGACGACGCGCATGGTGGCCCGGTGCACGATAATGGGCGGGAAATGTGCGTCGGATTCGATGAGCAATCGGATGTGGTCCGCTCTTTCGCCCTCCAGGCGGGGTGAATCCGCAGACAGGATGGAGCTGATAGGAAGCCGCACGACTGGGTGCCGCTCCAGAGTCGCAGCCAGTCGCTTTTCGTCCTCAACGAGCGTCACAGATGGCCCCCTATCCTCTGCGGCGGATAGATTCTGTCCCGGAGTCAATCATGGGTGCTGCTGGCATGCAACCACTTGCTTAACATTTTGATCGCAAAATAACCTGACGGCGGTCGCACGCCGACTCGGTGCATCCCGAAATGTGTAAACAGTAGTCAGGTATCCCGCAAAGGATGCAAAGAATTGGACACCTCTCGCCGAGTCGCGCATAACGCACTCTAAGGCTGGAAACCGGATGTCTCCGACGTGTCCTGCGTGTCCGACGGCCGGTCGGCGAGCCGTGTCCGTACGGCCTCGACGAACAGGGCCGCCTCCGTGGCGGGGAGGGCCGCGGCCAGTCGGTGCGCCCGGTCGAGTACGGCGCTCTTCGGGCCGGGAACTCCCGGGGCCACGGCCCACAGCGGGCGGACGCGGGCCCCTCTGCGGCACTTCGCCTCGTACGACTCCGTGCCGAGGTGCAGGCGGCGCAGGCCGCGCTCGTAGCAGTACCGGAGCGGGGCGTGCAGCATGACCTGCGCGTACGTCGCGGAGTCCGGGGCCGTCGCGTAGTCGAAACCCACCAGGCGCAGACTGAGCTCGCCGCCCCATTCGTAGCAGAGGGAGAAGCCGGCCAGGCGCCCCCTGGCGTCCCTGGCCTCGAAGACGACGGAGAGGTGGTCGAGGTGCTCGGCCTGGCGGCTCAGGGAGGAGCGCTGGTCTTCGACGGTCTCGTCGTGGCCGTACTTCCACTGCACCTGGGCGAGGAGGGGGGCTCCTTCCTCGCAGACCTCGGACAGCCGGGTGCGGCGGACCGTCAGGCCGCTCTCCGCGAAGCGCCGTACCTCCCGCTGCCAGTTGGTGCGGCGCTGCTTGGCGGGCAGCGACCGGCGCAGGTCCTCGGGGCTCTCGCCGACCAGGTCGACGACGCAGTCCGCGCCCACGAGATGGACCTCCTCCGCGGTGAGCGGTCCGAGGAGGCGCGCGGCGGCGACGACGGTGTCCACCGCCTCCGGACCGAGATAGGGCCACCACCAGCGGCCTCTGGCCTGAGGCAGTTCGTCCAGGGCGCCGGCCAGCAGCGCCGCCGTGTGTTCCGCCGCCACCGCCGGGGACCGGCCGGGCGGGAGCAGCACCGCGGAGCAGTAACCCCGCCGGCCGCCCACCGTCAGGGCGGGGCCGGCGCCCTGGTCCCGCAGCACGGTCGCGGGCTGGTAGCGGCTGTGCGGTTCCCGGGGGTTCCAGTGCACCGGCAGGCCCGCGACCGTGCCGGTGCCGTCCTGGAGCGCGAAGTAGTGCGGTTCGCCGGTCGGGCTGGTGTCGACGAAGCGGAGCCAGGGGGCGGAGAGGTAGAACGGGGAGGCTGTCGCGAGAGCGTCCCAGCCCGGGATGCCGTCCACTGCGCGGGCATGGCGTACGGGGCCGAGGTGTCTGCTCATGGGTGTGTCTCGCTTTCCGTCGGGACCCGCGGCCGGGTACGGCGGAGCCGTGCCGCGTCCGCGACCGTGCCGTCCCTGACCGTGCCGTCCGCGTCCATGCCGCCCGCGTCCATGCCGTCCGCGTCCATGCCGCCCGGGTCGCTGCCGCCCGCGACCGTGCCGGCCCTGTCGGCCAAGTCGCCCGCGACCGTGCCGGTCCCGTCGGCCAAGTCGCCCGCGACCGTGCCGGTCCTGTCGGCCAAGTCGCCCGCGACCGTGCCCTCCCCGGCCGTGCCGTCCGCGATCACGCCGGTGGGCCGCCCGTGGCCCGGTGAGCGGAAGAGGGGGCGGGAGCACGGTCCCGGGCCGAGTCGGCGGGCGCCGCCGCCACGCTCCAACTCGCCTGCTGTACCGGTCATTTCGTCGAAGTGCTCCGAGGCCCGGGGTAACCGGTCCGCAACTGTACATGCGTACGTCGTCCCCGTCCGCGTCCGACGGATCGAACACCTCGGCCCGCGCGGAGCCGGGACACCCGCGAGGGCGGCCGCGTCGGTCCCGCGTACGTCGGCCCGGCCGCTCCCGCTCGGTCCGGACACGGCCTGACGACCGTCACGCGGCCGCGGCCGGGCGGGTGTTCGGCAGTTCGACCGTGCGTCATCCGCGGTCGAACACCGCCGGCCGCGTTCGCGGTCCCGGCGAACATGGACAGCCCCGGAGCCGTGCGTCATATTGAGGCGCATGACAAAGCACGGCGCTGAGTTGTCCGATGGGTGGTCGATCGCCACCGAGGCCGATGAGGTACACGAATTGCTCTGCGCGTCGGACGCTTTTGTCGCAGCGACTTACGGAACTCCGGTGCCGCGGCGCAACAGGGAAAGCACCGAGGGTCTGGTGTCCGCCGGAGCCGTGCATCTCCTCCGGCAAGACGGCACGGCGACCGGCATGTTCACCCTGACGTGGGCACCCACGTTCAGCATCGGTGCGGACATCTTCCCCCACACGGACAAGCCGATCCACATGCAGCGTCTGGCCGTCCTCCCGGACCGTATGGCCAGTGGTGAATTGACCGGCCTGATGTGCGTGCGCCGGGCGATGGAAGTCGCGCTCGAATACGGGGCGACAGCCATTCGAGCGGAAACCAATCCCGATCTCACGAACACGGTGCGCCTCATCGAGCGATTCGGATTCAAGACGTACGGTCCCGTCCTCGAACACGGCGGGGTGCGGCGCATCTATCTCCAGAACGACCTCGGAATACCCGCGTAGCGATGGACCGACGCCGACCGCAGGCGGTTCGGGATGCCGTGACCCGGCTCCGGGACCTCTGGCGCCTGACCGGGTTGCTCCGGGCGGCGGGCCTGCCGGCCTTCGCGGCACTGACCGTCGTCGACCTCTCGCTCGCGCTGCTGCCCACGGCCACGGGCCTGATGACGGGAGCCCTGGTGTCCCGCCTGGTGTCCGCGCCGGACGACGGGCACGCGCTCACCTTGGCGACCCTGGCCCTCGGTGCGCTGATCTTCGCCTCACAGGCGTTCGAGTTCCTGCACTCGGCACTGCGCGTCGTGGCGGCCCAGCGGGTCAACGCCCACCAGCGGCTGCGGCTGGGCGACCTGGCGACCCGGTCCGACGGCATCGCGCGCCTGGAGGAACCGGCCGTCCAGGACGATCTCGCCCTCGGAGTGATGAAGGGGCTCCCGAGCTGGGTGTTCTACACCGTGGGCACGGGAGCGGCCGGCCAGCTCACGATCACGACCCGGACGGTCGGGGCCTGTGCCGCGGCGGGCGTGCTCGCGTTCTTCTCCTGGCCCCTGGCCCTCGGCATGCTGGCGGTCTCGCTGTTCGTACGGGCCTCCACCCGCCGGCAGTGGATGAAACAGCACGCCGTGGTACGCGGCTGGGCGCCCGGCATGCGCCGGGAGGAGTACTTCACCCAGGTCGCCGCGGCTCCGTGGGCCGCGAAGGAACTCCGCGTCTTCGGGCTGGCGGACTGGGCGATCGGCCGGTACCGCGAGGTGACCGGCGACAGGGTGCACGGAACGGCCTCGGTGCGCCGGGAGCTGCTGCTGCGCCTGCGGTGGCACTTCGTGCTGCTCGCCGTGGCCACGGGGGCCGGGCTCGCCCAGCTCGGGTGGTCGGCGGCGACCGGACGGATCACGCCCGGCCAGCTCGCCGTCCACCTGGGGGCGTTCTGGGGCGTCCTCGCGGTCAGCCGCTGGGACACGGAGGCGTACGACGTGGAGTTCGCCGGTCTGCCGGCGCTGCACGCGGCCGACCGGCTCGCCGACAGACTCGCCGGCCCGCCCACGGCACGGGACGGCGCGCCGGAGCCGCCCGCGCCGGAGCCGCCCGCGCCGGCGTCGCCCGCGCCGGCGTCGCCCGCGCCGGCGTCACACGCCCGCGCGTCGGAGCCGCCTGCCCGCGCGCCGGAGACGCCTGTCCCCGTGCCGGAACCACGCGGTCCCGTGCCGCGGGAGGCGGCCGGTCCCCCGCCGCTGGTGCGGTTCGAAGCGGTGGACTTCCGCTACGACGGCTCGGAGCGCCGTGTGCTCAAGGGGCTGGACCTGGAGATCCGGCCCGGCGAACTGCTGGCCCTGGTCGGCGTCAACGGTGCCGGGAAGACCACGCTGACCAAACTGCTGGCCGGGCTGTACCAGCCCACGGCGGGGGCGGTCACTGTCGACGGGGTGCCGCTGGCCACGATGGACCCGGCGGCCTGGCGACGGCGGATCACCGTCGTCTTCCAGGAGTTCACGCGCTACGAGATGTCCCTGCGGGACAACGTGGTGCTCGGCGCACCCGGACACCCCGCTCCGGAACGGCTGCTGGAGGACATCGCGCGGCAGGCCGGCATCACCGACCTGGTCGAACGCGCCCCCTCGGGCTGGGACACGCCGCTGGCCCGCGGGTACACGGACGGCATCGACCTCTCCGGCGGGCAGTGGCAGCGCGTCGCGCTGGCGCGGGCGCTGTACGCCGTGGCCTGCGGCGCCCGGCTGCTCGTCCTCGACGAGCCGACCGCCCACCTCGACGTCCGGGCCGAACTCGACGTCTTTTCACGGGTGATGACCCACGCCGAGGAGGCGAGCGTCCTGCTGATCTCGCACCGGCTGTCCACCGTGCGCAGGGCGGACCGGATCGCCGTGCTCGACGGCGGCCGGGTGACCGAGACGGGCACGCACGACGAACTGATGGCCCGGGGCGGCCAGTACGCCGGCATGTTCCGCCTCCAGGCCGCCCGCTTCACCGCCGACGACGCGCGGCCCGGCCCCTCCGACCGCACCAGTGAGGTGACCTCCCCATGACCCGCGGACAGGGGCTGCGCCGGCTGTTCGGGCTCTCCTGGCAGCGGCACCGCGGCTGGGTCCTGGCGTTCGCCGTCCTCGCGGCGGCCGACGTCCTGGCCACCGGCGCGTTCGCGCTGACCCTGCGCATGCTGATCCAGAGCGCGCTGCACGAACACCTCCGGGACGCGCTGATCGCCACGGTGGGTGCCGCGCTCAGCTACGCGGTGACCGTCGTCGGAGCCTCCGCCCGGCTGAACGTCGTCAACCTGCTGGCCGAGGCCATCGGGATCGACCTGGACGAGCGCATCCTCGGCCTGATCGCCGGGCTGGACGGCATCGAGCACCTCGAACGCCCCGAGTACGCGGACCGGATCGCGATGGTGCGCGGCAGCGGGGACGTCATCGCCCGCTGCGGGTGGGTGCTGCTGGACGGTGTGACCATGCTGGTCAGGCTGTGCGTGGTGCTCGTGATCCTGGCACTGACGGCCCCGGTCCTGCTCGTCCTCGCGCTGCTGCTGGTACCGGCGCTGTGGCTGCCGCGCCGGGGGCAGCGCGGGATCCGGGAGGCGGCCGTCGCCGTCGCGCAGGACGTCCGGCAGGCGGAGCACGTGCAGACGCTGCTGACCGACCCGACGCCGAACATGGAGGTGCGGATCGCCGGGGCGGGCCCGCTGCTGCGCGGCCACGGCCGGGAGGTGTGGGACCGGATCATCCGCACCCAGGCCAGGGCGCAGTGGGCCAACGCCGGACTGGGCATCGCGGGGTGGGCGGTCTTCTCCCTGGGGTACACGGCCGCGCTGCTGCTCATCGTGCGCGACGTGGCGTCCGGGCGGGCGCAGCCCGGTGACGTCCTGCTGCTGGTCACCCTGACCAACACGCTGCGAGCCCAGGCCGAGGGCGTCGTACGGTCCGTGCAGCGCACGACCGACGGGATGAGCGCGCTGGAGGCCTTCCTGTGGCTGGAGGGCCACGCGGAGGCGCACCGTACGGCAGCGGCCGAGGCCCGGGTGCCGGACCGGCTGACCGACGGCATCACGCTGTCCGGGGTGTCCTTCCGGTACCCGGGCACGGACACCCGGGTGCTCGAGGGCGTCGACCTGCACCTGCCGGCCGGGTCGACCGTCGCGGTCGTGGGGGAGCACGGGGCGGGCAAGACCAGCCTCGTCAAACTGCTGTGCAAGTTCTACGAGCCGACCGAGGGCGCCGTCCTCGTCGACGGCGTCCGCCTGGCCGACATCCCCGCCCAGCGGTGGTGGTCCCGGACGACCGCCAACTTCCAGGACTTCGCGCGGTTCCTGTTCCTGGTGCGCGAGTCGGTCGGCATCGGCGACCTCTCCGCGGCCGGCCGGCCCGACCGGCTGGCCCGGGCGATCGCCGACGGGGACGCGGAGGAGGTCGTTGCCGGACTCCCGGACGGTCTGGACACCCAGCTCGGCCGCATGTTCGACGGCGCCGAGCTGTCGACCGGCCAGTGGCAGCGGGTGGCGCTGAGCCGCGCGCACATGCGGAGCTCACCGCTGCTGTGCGTCATCGACGAGCCGACCGCCTCCCTGGACCCGCGCAGCGAGTACGCGGTCTACCGGCGGCAGATGGCGCTGGCCAAGACCCTCGGCGAGCGTTGCGGAACGGTCACCGTGGTGGTCTCCCACCGGTTCTCCACCGTGCAGATGGCGGACCTGATCGTCGTCGTCGAGGGCGGCTCGGTGGCCGAGCTCGGCGACCACGAGGAACTGATGGCGCTGGGCGGAATCTACGCGGACCTGTTCCGCATGCAGGCGGCCGCCTTCCGGAACGGTTGACAGGGCCGCGGGCCGTACCGGATCGCCCGCGCAGGCTACAGAAGGAGAATCGTGTCTTCCCCTCCCCACGATGTGGTTGTGATCGGCGCCGGAGCCGCGGGTCTGACGGCGTCGGTCATGCTCGCCCGCGCCAAGCTGCGGGTGCTGGTGGTGTCGACGGAGACCCGGCGCAACTCCTGCGTCGAGGCGGTGCACAACGTGCCGTACGCGGAAGGCGTCCCGCCGGCCCAGCTGTACGGCACGATGGAGGAGACCGCCCGGGAGTACGGCGTCACGTTCGTGTGGGACGAGGTGCTCACGGCCGAGGCGGACGAGACCGGTGTGGCCGTGGGGACCCGTGGCGGTGCCCGGTACACGGCCGACCGTCTGCTCCTCGCGACCGGTCCGATCGACGAGATGCCCCCCTGGCTGCCGGAGGGCGTCTGGGGCAAGACCGTCTTCGAGTGCCCCTTCTGCCACACCCACGAGCACGACGGGAAACCGTTCGCGTCGGTCGGCAGGGGACTGGAGGCGATCGGCATGGCCCTGATGTCCATCCAGTACGCGACGGCCATGACCGCCGTCGTCTCCGACGAGAACGCCGCACGGACCCCCATGGCCGACCGGCTGCGCCAGGCCGGCGGGACCGTGCTCGTCGACGAGGTCACCGCGGCCGACCGGGACGCGGACGGAGCGCTGACGCTGTACACCAAGGGGGGCGCCGAGGTGGCCGCGGGAGCCCTGCTGATCCCCGGGGTGAAGAAGCACAACCTGCGCTTCGTGCCGCAGCTCGGCCTGGAACTGAACGAGAGGGGCGGCATCGGCACCACGACCCTCGGCCAGACCTCGAACCCTCGCGTGTGGTGCGCGGGCAACGGATCCGGCGACGGGCCGTACTTCATGTGGACCGGAGCGGCCGCCAGCGGCATCAACGCGGCCCGCTCCATCTGCGAGGACATCGCGTTCGGGCCGCTCCTCGACTCGTACTGGGACCAGCTGAAGAAGACCCCCGGCGGACAGGGACAGAAGGCATGACGATGAACGTTCTGTTGGTGAGGTACAGCCCGTACTGGGCCGCTCCGCTGCTCGACCGCGACGACGTCACCCTCCACGTCGTGCAGGAGCGGACCCCGCAGGGGCTCGGCGCCGACGCCCTGGCGCGCTTCGGGAAGGTCTACTACGTCTCCTCCTTCGACGCGCTGGAGGAGCTCAGTGCCGTCGCCGCGGACCTCCTCAGCGAGGGCGTCGGCATCGACAAGGTGGTGTCCTCCAACGAGTTCAGCCAGTACGCGGCCGCCTACCTGGCCCACCTGCTCTCCGTGGACGAACCCTCGACCTCCGTGGTGCTGGCCACGCGCGACAAGCGGCTGATGAAGCGGCAGGCCGGTGCGGCGGGACTGCACACCGCCCGCACCCGGTCCGTGCCCGACCCGGCGTCCCTCGTGGACGGCGGCGACGACGCCCTCGCGGAGCTGGAGGACGCCGTCGGCTACCCGGCCGTCGTCAAACCGGCCAACGGCTGGGGCACCGTGTCGACGACGGTCGCCCGCGACCGGGAGGAACTGCGCGCCGCGCTGAAGGACTTCCGGTACGCACCGGAGCTCCGTTCCCAGCAGCTGCTGGTCGAGGAGTACATCGACGGCGAGGAGTTCCACGTCGACGCCGTCTGGCGGGACGGCGAACCCTGGGTCTTCTGCGTCAGCCGCTACGTCACGCCGCCGCTGCGCCTGCGCGAGGGCGCCGGTCCGGGCCTGTCGGTGCTGCTCGACGCGGACGACCACGCCGGCCTGTACGCCGAGGTCCGTGAACTGCACCGGCGGCTCAACGAACAGCTCGGCCTGACGCGGGGCCCGACCCACCTGGAGTTCTTCCGCGAACACGGCACGGGCCGGCTGGTGTTCTCCGAGATGGCCAGCCGTCTCGGCGGGCTCACCGTGGCGCAGCTGGTCGGTGCCGGCGTCGGTGTCGACGAGCGGGAGATAGCCGCGCACGAGCTGCTCGACGGCGACCTCGCCGAACTGCCGTTGCGCAGAAGCCGGTTCCGGTACGTCGGCATGCTGAACATCATCCCGTCGCGCTCCGGCCGGGTGACCCGGATACCGTCCCGCGAGGACCTGCTCGCCCACGACCGGGTCCTCGACGTCTCCATCGGTCCCTCCGTCGGCGCCGAGGTGACACTGGGACAGTCCTCCGCCAGCGTCTGCGTCATGGTCATCTACGGCGCCGACAGCGAGGAGGAGCTGCTGAAGACCGGGACCGAACTGGCCGAGGCCCACCCGGTCGAGGTCGAGGTCGAGGTCGAGTAGCGGGCGTGGCCGCGCCGCCCGCTCCGGTCGTGGCCGAGCAGCCGGCCGTACCGCGGTGCCCGCCCCGGTCGCGGGCGGGCACCGCGGTACGGCGCGAACACCGCGGGCGGCGCGGACGCGCTGGAGCGGGTGTCCGCCGCCTCAGCGGGTCGAGAACGGGACCCGGCCCAGCGCGTCCGCGAGCGCGGCCCCGAACAGGCCGGCGAAGATGTGGTCGACCAGCGGGTTCCACTCCTCGCGCAGCCCGCCGTGGGTCGGCAGCACCCGGTGCGCGGCGCGCACCGCGAGGTCGTCGTGCCGGGCGACCGCCACGACCCGCCGCCCGATCTCCGTGCCGCGCACCACCAGGTCGACGGCGCGGGCGTGGCTGCGGCCGGGCGGGGCCAGGACGAGCAGCGGGCTGTCACCGGTGAGCGCGAAGCGCTCCACGTGCCACCACTCCTCCAGGTCCTGGGCGAACGCGGGCAGCCCGGACGCCTCCACCACCTTCGCCGCCGCGTATTTGGCGGTGCCCGCCTGCGGCCCGGTACCCGTCACCATCAGCACACCGGGATCCGCGGCCACCTCCTGGGCCAGCTCCCGGCACGGCTCCTCCAGCGCGCCGGCCGTCGCCGCCACGGCGCCGGCGGCGGCGCGCAGCTCGTCCAGGAGCGGCTTCGCGGGCTGCCGTGCGGCACCGAGGCGGACGGCGATGACGAAGAGCGCGGTCAGACAGGCCTGGTAGGTGAGGATGCCCGGGGACGGCTGCCTCGGGCCGGTCGGGGCGATCACCCCGACGTCCGCCGCCCGAGTCACCGGGCCGCCCTCCGCCACGGTCACCGCGACGGTCGGCGACCCCCGGTGCGCGGCCTCCTCCAGGGCACGGGCCACGGCCCTGCTGCCGCCGGACGCGGAGACCCCGACGACCAGGGTGTCCCGCCCGTCGCCGCCGGGTCCGACCCCGCCGTAGTCGAGGAACCGCTGGGCGTTCAGCGGCGCGCAGGCCAGGCCGGAGAAGCTCGCGAAGGCCGGCTCGGCGGCGCGGACCGCGTGGTAGGAGTCCCCGTTGCCGATGAGCACCACCCGGCGTGCCCCGCGGGCCGCCGAGCCGAGCGCCCCGTCCGCGGTCGTCGCGGCGAGGTGGTCGACCACCTGTGCCAACTCCTCGGCGAGGGCGCGGGCCTGGCGCCGCATCTCCTCGGTCGTGTAACCCTGGCGTGTGGTCACTCGGTGTCCTCCAGCGAGCGCAGTACGTCCATGTAGGCGGCGACCTTCTCCACCTCGATCCGGCCCTTCCAGCCGTTGAGGCAGGTGCTCACGAACGCCCCGTCGGCGTGGGCCATGAGCCGCGCGGCGTTCTCGTGGTCGGTGTGGCCCGCGAGGAAGACCGGCACGTCGGGTGCGGTCCGCCGGACCGCCGCGATGGTCTCCACGGTCCGCTGCTCGTCCTTGCCGCCCAGGCAGACCGCGTCCGCGCCGACGAACGCGGCCTGGCGGGCTATCGACTCCGTCGGGACGCCGCCGCCGAGCCACTGGAAGTGCATGGAGTCCACGTCGGCGATGATCTGGACGTCCCACGCGTCGATCTTCCGCCGGTACTCCATCACGTCGAGCGGGTCCGCCTGCACCAGGCCGTGGGTGCTGACCGTGGCGCCGACGATCGCGGTCGCCCGCACGAAGTCGCCCCCGCAGACCTTCGCCACCGCGAGCGAGGCCTTCGTGGCGTGCCGCATGAGCTGCACCCCGATCCGGAAGCCGCCGCCGGTGGCCTCCCGGGCCGCCCGGGCGATCAGGGCCATCGCCGTGATCCGGGCCGGGTCGGACTCGTCGCGGGTGCTGTAGACGCGGTCGACGGTCTGGAGGAGGGCGCCGTGCGCGCCGCCCTCGTACAGCGCCCGTACGGACGCCACCGCGTCGTCCAGGATCCGCGCGAAGGAACCGGCCTCGTGGAAGGGGGTGCCGGGCAGCGGATCCAGGTGGACGACGCCGAGGCACACCTTGCGCGGCCGGGCCGGCCGGCCACCGCCCGTCCCCTGTTTTCCATCCTGACTCAACGGATCACCTCGTATACTGAGTGTTATGCGCCTTTATCTTTCTTCGTTTCGCATCGGGAATCGGCCCGACGAGTTGCAGCGCCTGCTCGACGGGCGCACGCGCACGGCTCTTGTGATGAATGCGTACGATTTCCAGGATGCGGACACCAGGGCCGCTTCCACGGAGCGGGAGCTCACCGAACTGAAATCGGTGGGCCTGGCTCCGGAGGAACTCGACCTCCGTGACTTTTTCACGGACGGACGCTCGCTCCGGAAAACCCTGGAAAGCTTCGATCTGGTGTATGTGCGCGGCGGGAACACGTTCGTCCTGCGCCGTGCCCTGCTGCACAGCGGCGCGGACCGGCTGCTGCAGGAGTTCCTGGCCGACGACACCCTGGTCCTCGGCGGCTACAGCGCCGCCGCGGCCGTCGCCGGCACCACCCTGCGCGGCATCGCCGGCCACGTGGACGACCCCGACCACGTTCCCGCGGGCTACCCCGCGGGCCCGCCGCTGTGGGACGGGCTCGGCCTGCTGCCCTTCGCCGTCGCGCCGCACTACCGCTCCGACCACCCCGAGACCGAGGAGATCGAGCACACCGTCCAGTACTACATCGACCACCACGAGCCCTTCCTGGCGCTGCGGGACGGCCAGGCGATCGTGGTCGACGACGCCGGCGTCCGGGTGGTCGGCTGAGAGGTTGAGCGGCTGAGCGGCTGACCGGCTTCAGGGGGCGACGGAGAAGCGGTAGAGGGTGGTCTCGGTGCGGGTTTCGCCCGGGTCCAGGCGCACCGACGGGTAGTCCGGCCGGTTCGGCGCGTCCGGGAAGCAGCCCGGTTCCAGGGCCAGGCCGGCCCGTGGGGTGAGCATCTTGTCACCGGAGTACACGCCCATCCCCGGGCCCTCGGTGCGGATCTCCAGCAGCCTGCCGCTGACCGGATCGTGCAGCTGCGCGGCCCACAGCCAGGGGTCGTCCAGCACGAAGAAGTTGTCGAGCTGCTCGTCCCCGAGGGTGCGCGGGCTCTGGTAGTCCAGGCGGGTGCCCCGGATGTCCGCGGGTGGTCCGGTGCGCGGCATCTGCTCGTCGTCGAAGAGCACGCTGCTGCTGGAGTTGACGGCCAGCCGGTGCCCGTCGACGGTGCCGTGCCCGGCCAGGTTCCAGAAGGCGTGGTTGGTGAGCCCGAAGACCGTCGGCGCCGTCGTCGTACCCCGGAACTCGATGGCCAGCTGGGCCTCACGGCCGACGCGGTAGACCGTCTCGGCCGTGACCGCGCCGGGATAGCCCTGGTCGCCGTCGGGGCTGTCCAGCCGCAGCCGCAGCACCAGCTCGTCGCCGTCCCGGCCGGCCTCGGCCGCCCACACCCTGCGGTCGAACCCCTCGTCGCCGCCGTGGATGTGGTGCGGCCCCTCGTTGCGGGTGAGCTGGTGCGGCACGCCGTCGAGGACCAGCCGGCCGTCCCGGACGCAGCGGCAGTACCGGCCCACCGTCGACCCGACGTACGGGTTGCGGCCGCGGTCCTCGTAGTCGGCCAGTCCGGGCAGTCGCACGACCACGTTGTCGGTGCGGTTGTCCCGGTCCGGCGTGCGGACCTCGACCAGGGTGGCCCCGTAGGTCCAGACGGTGACCGCCAGACCGTCGCCGTTGTCGAGTGTGTACGCCTCGACTGGCAGGCCGGTTCCCTGCGGGGTGTTCGTCCGTCCGACGGGCTGTCGCTGGATTTTCACGGTTCCCTCCACGGAAAATATGGCCGCACACGGTTTCGGCGAGACCCTCGGGAGCGCTCGGCTCATGCGCATATACGGTGACGCGATACGGTTCGGAATTCATTCCGGGCAGCAGTACACGTCCTTTTCTGAAATGGTCGACCTGTGGCAGCGGACCGAGGAGGCGGGGTACGACTGGATCTCCTGTTTCGACCATTTCCGGCCGCCCATAGGCGGCCCCGGCGGACCCTGTTTCGAGGGCACCACACTGCTGTCCGCGCTCGCCGCGCGCACCAGCCGCATCCGCTGCGCCATGCTCGTCTCAGCGGTCACCTGGCGGCACCCCGCGGTGGCCGCGGCCGCCGCCACCACCATCGACCACGTCTCCGGCGGCCGGGTGGAGTTCGGCGTCGGCGCAGCCGGTGACGACCTCGGCTACGAGCAGTACGGAATCCCCTTCCCGCCCGCCGGACAGCGGCTGGACATGCTGGACGAAGCGTGCCGGGTCATGCGCGGACTGTGGGACGAGGAGAGGACGGACTTCGAGGGGAAGTACTTCCGGCTCACCGCCGCGCACCTGGAGCCCAAACCGGTGCAGCGGCGGCTTCCCCTGGTGATAGGCGGTGAAGGCGAGCGACGGATGCTGCGCATCGTCGCCGAGCACGCCGACATCTGGAACACGCTCGTGGCCGAGCCGGAGGTCTACCGGCGCAGGGTCGGTGCGCTGGCCGGCCATGCCGCCGCCGTCGGCCGGGACCCGGGCGAGATCCGGCAGTCGATGACCTTCCGGGCCATCCTCGGCGAGGACCGGCGGCAGGTGGAGGAGCGGCGGGAGGCCGTGGCCCGGATCCTGCCGCCGGACTCGCCGCTGTGGTCGGAGTATCTGGTCTTCGGCACCCCCGAAGAGTGCGTGGAGCGGCTGAAGCCCTACCTCGAACTCGGGGTGCGGGACTTCCTGCTGGGCTCCCGGCCGCCCCTGGACTGGCGGACCATCGAGCTGTTCGCGACCCATGTGATCCCCGCCCTCCGCGCCGCGGGTTAGGCCCGTACGGGCGCGTGGCCGCCGTGCGGCGAAGTGCCGGCCGCCCGGTCGCCGAGCCGGCCGGGAACGGTGGCCGCGAGGCGCCCGGCCTCCTCGGAGTACCGCGGCGCGGAATCCGGCACCTCTTCCGGGTATTTTCCGCCGCGCGGGATCTGGGCGAATTCCTTGCGGTCGAGTTCCGGGGCGTCTGGGCCGCTGTCCGCCGGCAGTGGAAAGAATCCCTTCCGGCCTCCGGAGTTCCGGTACTTCCACTCGGTGGCGCAGGCGAGGAATCCCGCCCGTTCCCGGCGGATCTGTTCGACCAGGCCCGTCCGGGCCGGGGGGTGGCCGGCGAGGACGCCGCAACCGGTCACCTCCAGGGACCTGGCGAGCTCGGCCGGCGCAGGGGGGTCGGCGTGGTCGACGGTCGCTGTGTGCATGGCCTCCAACTCTTCCCAAAGGTCCGGCCCGCGGATCTCGGTGGCAGACGGTATGCCACGTGTCGCGTTTGAGTCCACAGCCGTTGCTTTCAGGCGTTCGAGCGAACGCGCGGCCGCCGTTGTCACTGCCGGAAAGGGCACTTACGCTTTCTGGCCGGTCCAGTCAGAGGCGATTCGTTTTCGAGGCCGCGGAGGCTTTCTTGTGACTCGTTCCGACTCCCTGAATGACAGGGAATTCTTCGATTACGTGTGTAGTCGCCCGCGGACGGTCCCGGTCTCCGGCCAGGCGCCGGTGACCGGCGGGGACGAGTGATGGTGCACGGCACCTTCGTCGAACGCGACTCGGATCCCCATGTCGCCCTGCGCGGCTCGCTGCTGGCAGGCGGCCGGCGGCTGCCCGCGGTGCGCGCGGCGGTGCCGGCGGTGCCGGCGGGTGAACTGGCCGCCGAGACCGCCCGCCGCCTGGACGCGGACGGCCTCTTCCTCGGCGCCCTCGACACCCTCCTCGCGGACGACGACTTCATCGCCCTGGGCGCGGCCCTGGGGGAGCTGATACCGGAGACGGACCCGGCGGTCCAGGCCCATGTCTCCCAGGAGGTCCTGCTCAACCTGGTCAGCGTGCACCCGGAGACCGACGACGTGGCGCTGCAGCCCTTCGCGACCGGGGCGCTGACCCTGCACTCGGAGGGCAGCGGGCGCCCCGTCGCCGGGCAGCCCCGGTACATCGCGCTGATGTGCTGCGACCCCGGGAAGCCCGCCGTCACCGCGGACGGCCGGGAACTCGTCCCGGCGCAGACCGTCCTGGTGCCGATGGCCGACGTGCACGAGGCGCTGACCCCGGCGCAGCGCGACATCCTGCGCGCCACCCGCTACCGCGGCCACCGGTCCGTACCCACCGTGCTGCGCGAGGTCGACGGCAGGCCCGTCTTCTCCTTCCGCGACTTCGGTACCGCGGAGCTGCACTGGACGAGCGACGCCCGCGGGGCCTCCGCGTCCGATGTGAACGACGCCTTCCGCGCGCTGCTCGCGGCCATGTACGCGCCGGATCCGGCCGGGGCCGTCCACTGGGCGCGGGGCACGTTCGCCGCCATCGACAACACGTACTTCTTCCACGGCCGCACGTCCGGAGCGGCCCATCTGCCCAAGTCCCGGCGCCACTTGAAGCGGCTGCGGATCAGGACGCCACGGCACACGGGGGACCGATGACCACACAACCGGTGCTGTTCTCCTCCCTGGTGACCAGCGCACCTCTCGCGGTGCCCGAGGAGGTCGCCCGCCGGGCGAGCGCCGTCCCGCCGTCAGCGGGGCGCTTGCTGGACCCCTCCCCGGACGACCGGCTGGCCGAGCTCTTCCGGCGGGCCGCCGATCCGGCGGACCCCATGGAACTGCGCGACCTGTACCTGGGCCGGATGGAGGCCGAACTCGGCCGGCACGGCACCCGGCCCGAACTCGCCGAGCTATGGCGGCGGTCGGCGGTGCGCCGCCCGTTCGGCACCGAGGAGATCCTGACGTCGCGGGCCACGGTCCGCTTCGTCAAGGAGATGTTCAACTACTACTTCCGCGACGACCTCTACGGCGATCTGCGCTCCTCCGCCGATGTGATCCTCTCCGGCGGCTCCGTGGACGAGGAGGCCTGGGGGCTGCCCGGGGTCCTCAAGGAGTGCGTCTCCTACGCGCTGACCCGGGACTGGTACGGCTACTCCGACTCCCGCGGCCGGGAGGCGTCGCGCGAGGCGGTCGCCGGGTACGAGTCGGCCCGGCTGGGCTTTGCCGCGTACGGCGCGGAGAACATCGCGCTGACGATGGGCGCGACCTTCGCCATCAGCAGCCTCGCCGACTTCCTCCTGCTCGGCGGCACCGGCGGCGCGCCCGCGCTGTGCGCCATCCCCAACTACCCGCCGCTCGTGGAGTCCGTGGCCCGGCGCGCCGACGTCCGGCTGGTGCCGCTGCCGGCCCGGGACGGCACGACGTCGCTGCGCCCGCTGATCGACCAGCTCCGTCCGGACACCCCGCTGGTGCTGCTGCAGACCGCGGCGAACCCGACCGGCGCCCTGGTCTCCGAGGAGGGGCTCGACGAACTGATCCAGGCGGCGTCCCCGAACACGGCCATCGTGCTGGACGAGTGCCACGAGTGGCTGGGCCGGCCGGTCGCCCTGTCCAAGCTGCGCGCGGCACCCAACGTCATCCGGGTGAACAGCCTGTCGAAGAACTGGTCCGCCCCCGGCCTCAAGGTCGGCTGGATCATCGCCGACCGCACCTTCGTCGACGAGTACTACGAGTACGCGTCGACGACCTTCGGCGGACCGCCCTCCTTCTTCTACACCCTCGTCGAGGTGCTGGCGCGGATGGAGCGGTGGGTCGTCACGGGCGTCGAGGAGCCGGGCCCGGAGCAGTGCGGGGAGTTCGAGCCGGGTTACGGCGTCCAGCCGCGTGCCCTGGCCGCGGCCTACCGCGCCTACCGCTCCGACCGGCTGCTGCGGCAGGACGCCCTGCTGGCCCTGCGCGACGCGGTGACCGGCGGCCTCGATCTGCCGGGCGTCTCCGTCATGCCCGCCGCGTACTCCATCAACCTGGCACTGACCTTCGACGACCACGCCGACTCCTACCTCTGCTTCCGGGACCTGCTCCGGGAGACGGGCGTCTCCGTCTTCCCCGGCCTGCTGACCTTCGGCCTGTCCGGCGGCACCGTGCGGATCACCACCGCCCGCCGCTGGGAGGAGCTGTCCACGGCCCTGGAGCGGCTGGCGGACCGGCAGGAGCGCCTGCGGAGCACCGCTCGTTCGACCGCGTCGTATCCGTAGTCGAACGGGGGGCGGGCGCCGCCGTGACCATGCCCGGCGGCCGCCGCCCCCCTGTACCCAGACCCAGACAGGCAACCCGAGCAAGGAAGGCAGCGCGCGGATGAACGACGTGACGCGGACGGTCGAGGAGCTGGTCGTCCGGCACCTCAAGGCGGGAGCCGCGGGGGAGGGCGCGGACCTCGACACCCCGCTGAAGGACCGCGGTGTGGACTCGCTGTCAATCGCCGCACTGATCGTGGACATCGAGCGGACCTTCGGCGTCCGCTTTCCCTCCGGCCTGATCACGCAGGACACGTTCGTGTCCGTGCGCACGGTGGCCTCCGCCGTCAGCGGCCTCACCGAGGACGGCTCGGCCGGGCCCCGGGACGGGGGCGGCGCATGACCGGCGCCGAGCGGGACCACACGGCCGTCCACACCTACCTGGGCCTGCCCCCGGACCGGTTCGCCGGCCGCCACCCCACCGTGCCGGCGGCGCTGGCGGCCCGCGCCCGTGACATGCCCGACGCGCCCTATCTGACCGCGGTCGCCGCCGACGGCACCGAAACCGTCCTGACCTTCGGGCTGCTCGACCTGTGGAGCGCCCGGCTGGCCCGGTGGCTGCGGCACGAGCTGGCGATCACCCCGGGCGACGTGGTGGCGCTCATGCCGCTCAACGAACCGGTCTCCATCGCCGCCCTCTTCGGCATCGTGCGCGCCGGCGCGGCCTGCCTGCTGCTCAACCCCGGCGACCCGGCCGAGCGGGCGCTGCAGCAGAGCGACAGCCAGTCGGCGGTGCGGGTGCTGTACACGCCGGCGGTCCTGCGCGAGCGGGATCCGCTGCCGGGCGCCGTCACGGTGCCGGACCCGTCCACGCTGCCGGACGGCCCCGACGAGTCCGGCGGGCACGGCCTCACCGACGTACGGCCGGGCGCCGACGCGCTGCTCTTCGGCACCTCCGGGTCCACGGCGGCGTCCAAGATCGTGGCGCAGACCCACGGCAACGCCGCCGCGAACGCCGAGGCGTTCCGCCGCCACCACCGCGTCCGGCCCGGCGAGCGCATCCTGGGCTTCCTGCCGATCCACCACGCGAACGGCGTGCACACCACCCTGTTCTCCCCGCTCTTCTCGGGCGCCCACACGGTGCTGGCCGGTGCGTTCAGCCCCTTCCAGTACCCCGAGCTGGTCGAGCGGTACCGCCCGCGGATCGCCAGCACGGTGCCCAGCGTCCTCGACTCGCTGCTGCACACCTGGCGCGAGCCGCGGTTCCCCGCCGGCTTCGAGTACTTCCTGACCGCCGCCGCACCGCTGTCGGCGACGACGAGCGCCGGGGTGCGGCGGACCTTCGGCGTCCGGATCGTCCAGGGCTACGGGCTGACCGAGACGACCAACTTCTCCACCACCCTGCCGATCGGCCTCTCGGAGGACGAGTACCGGCGGCTCATGCTCGACACGGACATCCCCTCCATCGGCACCGCCGTGTACGGCAACGAGGTCGCGGTGTTCACCGAATCGGGGGAGCGGGCGCGGCCCGGCGAGGTCGGCGAGATCCGGATGCGCGGGTACAACGTCATGTCCCGGTACGCGGGGAACCCCGAGGCCACCGAGGAGGCGTTCCGGGGCGGATGGTTCCACTCCGGTGACCTCGGCTACGAGGTGGAGTCCGCCGAGAGCCCCGGCAACCTGCTGGTCATCACCGGCCGCACCAAGAACATGGCGAAGGTGCGGGGGGAGGCGGTCTCCCTGGAGGAGATGGAGCGCGTCCTGGTGCGGCTCGACGGCGTGCGGGACGCCGCCTGCGTCGCCGTCGCCGACGCCGTGGACGGGGAGGCCGTCGTCGCGGTCGTGGTGTCACCGCAGCGGGGCCAGGACGAGGTCTTCCAGCACCTGAAGGCCGCCTTCTCGGCGAACGCCCTGCCCCGGCGGATCGTCTTCGCCGACCGGATCCCCCGGACGAGCACCGGCAAGATCATCCGGCGGCGGCTCGCCGACGAGATCGACACGGGCCGGGGGGAGCGGCCGTGAACACCGGCGCGGAGCTCCGCCTGTACAACTCGCTGAGCCGCCGGCCGGAGGCGTTCGCGCCGTCCGGGCCGGACGCGGAGGAGGTCCGCGTGTACAGCTGCGGGCCGGTCGCCTTCGCCTCCGCGCACCTGGGCATCCTGCGCGGCTCCGTCTGCGTCGACCTGCTCCGGCGGGCGCTGCGCTGGAAGGGGCACTCCGTCCGCCACGCCATGATGACCACCGACGTGGTCCGGGCCAGCGTGCCGCGGGACACCGACCCGGAGTTCCACATCAAGGAGTTCCGCGGCCACCTGGCGGACCTGAACGTCCTGCCCGCCACACACCGCCCGCGGGCCTCGGAGCACGTCGACGACATGGTCGGCATAGCGGCCGAGCTGGAGCGCCGCGGCTTCGCCTACCGGCTCGCCTCGGGGCTGTACTTCGACACCTCCCGCTCACCGGGGTACGGGCAGCTCGCCGGCCTGGACGCGGACGGCCAGCGCGACGGCGCCAGGGCGGAGAGCATCCCGGGCCGGCGCAACAAGAACGACTTCGCCCTGTGGCGGCTCACCGGCCCCGACAGCGAGCCGGGAAGCGGCACCGGGACGGGGTGGGAGTCCCCGTGGGGCCGCGGCCTGCCGGGCAGCCACCTGCCCTGCACCGCCGCGAGCATGGCACTGCTGGGGGCGCACCCCGACATCCACACCGGTGGCCGCCACCACCGCTCCCTGCACCACGTCAACGAGATCGCGCAGAGCGAGGCGTACCTCGCCGACCGGCGCCCCTGGGTGCGGCACTGGCTGCACCACGGCGCGCTGACCTCGGCCCACCAGCCGATGGTCAGGAACAGCGCCCCGCTGCTGGGCGACCTGGCGGACGCCGGGCTCCACCCCATGGCGTTCCGCCTGTTCCTGCTGCGCGGCCACTACCACCGGGACCTGGCCTACACCCACGACGGCGTGGTCGCCGCCCAGGCCGCACTGCGCCGGCTGCTGACCCGGCGCCGTCCCCCCGCCCCCTACCCGCACGTCGAGACCTATCCGGACGCCAAGCGGCTGCTGCCCCCGGACGACACCGCCGCCCACCGGCTCCTGGACGCCATGGACACCGCGATCTGCGCGGACCTGAACACCGCGCAGGTCCTGGCCCGGCTCCAGCAGGCCGTCCGCTCCCCGGACGTCACCGACGACGGCCTGCGCGTCCTCCTCGCGGCGGCCGACGCCCTCCTCGGACTGCGCCTGACCACGCTCGACCCCGGACAGCTCGCCCACCGGACCCTCACCGGGGAGCCGTCCCGCGGGCAGCGGCACCTCATCGACCGACTGATCGCCGACCGCACCGCCGCACGCGCCCGCCGGGACTGGGAACAGGCCGACGCGATCCGCTCGCGGCTGTCCCGGATGGGCGTCGACGTCACCGACACCGGCGACCACTCGACCTGGACCCTGCGCCGGGACGGCCGCGTGCAGACGGAGAGCGAGACACACGCATGACCAGGAAACGCCTGATGATGGTCGCCAGCACCGGACGGCCGTTCCGCGAGTACATCCTGGCCGGCATGAGCGAGGTCGTGGACCTGATCCTCGTCGACGACCGGGAGCCGTCCTGGCAGCAGCCGTACGTCAGCCGGTTCCACCGGGCCGACCTCCGGGACCCGGTCGCCGTCTCCCGGATCGCGCGCGCCGAGGCACCCGACGGGCTCCTCACCTACGACGACGCGCTGGTCGAGATGGTGGCGGACCTGGCCGCCGGACTGGGCCTGCCCCAGGCCGCGCCCGAGGCCGTACGGCGCTGCAAGGACAAGGCGGCGCTGCGGGCCTGCCTGGACGCGGCCGGCCTCGGACCGGTGCGGTTCGCGGTCGCGACCGACGAGCGGGAGGCCCTCGCCGCCGCCGAGGACATCGGCTACCCGGTGGTGCTCAAACCCCGTGACCTCGGCGGGAGCATCGGCGTCGTACGAGCGGGCGACAAGGACCAACTCCTCGCCGGGTACGCCATGACGGCCGGCACCCGGGCCCGGTACAGCGAGATCGACGGACCGGCCGGTGTCCTCATCGAGGAGTACCTGGACGGGCCCGAGTACAGCGTCGACTGCCTCACCTGGCGGGGCGTCACCCACCCGCTGTTCGTGGCCGAGAAGGTCCTCGGACTCGCGCCGTACTTCGAGGAGGTCGGGCACGTCGTGCCGGCCGCGCCGCACCCGGGCCTGGACGAGGCCCTGCGCCTGGTGTGCGAGGCGCACCGGGCGGCCGGCCTGGACGACCTGGCCACGCACACCGAGTTCCGGCTGACCGGCCGCGGTCCGCGCATCATCGAGATCAACGTCCGGCTCGGCGGGGACCTGATCCCCCACCTCGGCCTGCTGGCCACCGGCGTCGACCTGTCGGCGGCCACCGCCGACGTCGCCGTCGGGCGGGAACCGCGGCTCACGGCCGACCGCTCCCGGGTGGCCGCCGTCCACATGATCTACCCGCCCCACGACATGACGTTCCGGCGGCTGCGCCTGGCCGGCGGCCCCGGCCGGCTCCCCGGCCTGGAGCGGTTCGAGACCATCGTGCCCGAGGGCCGGCAGGTCCGGCTGCCGCCGAACGGCTTCCGTTCCCGGGTGGGTTACGCGGTGGTCACCGGCGCGGACCGGGCGGAGTGCCTGGCGCGCCGCGCCGCGGTCGAGGCGGCCGTCGTGGTCGAGGGAGAACCGCTGTGAGCGGCGCCCTCACCCCGTGCGCGACGCCCGCGGGCCGGGCGTGGCGCCTCACCCCGTGCGCGACTCCCGCGGGCCGGGCGCCCTCGTGGGCGGGGCCACCGTCGCGGCCACTTCATCCGTTCGCACCGATGCAGGAAATGGAGAGCTCATGGCTTCCGAAACGCTGAAGGTCAATCCTGACGACGAGAACGAGGTGCACGACCTCGACGGCTTCCAGGATGCGGGATCCTGCATCGTCACCCCGGTCGCGTCGCTGCCGGCGGTGGCGGCGAACGCCCTGGTGAGCGCCCTGGCGCAGGTCGTCCGCAACGGCCACGCGGCGGAGGCGGCGCTGACCCCCGACGACGACGGGGTGATACGCGCCCAGTACTTCGAGGAAGGCCACGTCTACATGCTGGCCAAACCCATGGACGGGTACTCGGCGAGCCGTTACTGCATGGACCTCTTCAACGTCGGCGAGCGCGGCGCGTGTTCGCGGATGCACTACCACACGGGTGCGCGGATGGTCCGGCTGATCACGGGGGAGGACACCACGATCCGGGTGTCCGCGCTCTCCCCCTTCCACTACACCTACGTCGACGGGGTGACGCCCTTCAAGCTGGAGGTGGAGTGCGACCCGATGCCGGACAGCACCCGCAACCGGTACAGCTTCTGGGTGCCCGAGGCGTCCATCGTGGACATGCAGATCCCGCGCGGCACCTCGCACCAGTTCAATTCCTTCGGGGACAACGCGGTGATCGACACGATCCACCCGGAGGAGACCATCGAGGCGTTCCGGGAGAAGATGTCCGGACTGCGCATGATGGCCCAGACGGTGTTCCTGTCGGACGCTTTCCCGGCGGTCGAGGACTGCGGCGGAGAGCTGCGGCGATGACGGCGGTCGACTGGTACGGGCTGGGCGCCTTCGGCCTGCCGATGGCGTGCCGCTGCGTCGAGGCCGGTCACACCGTGCGCGCGGGCGCTGATCGCGGCCGGGTCGCCGAGTTCGTCCGGGCCGGCGGCCTGGAGCCCTCGGCGACGGTGCGGGAGCTGCCGATCGTGGCGCTGTGCCTGCCGTCGGCCGTCGAGGTCCTGGACGTGGTGCGGGACCTGGAGACGGCGGCCTGGGTGGTGGACTTCTCCTCGCACGATCCGCGGTCGGCCGCGAAGGCGGCCGAGCTGTTGCGCGAGCGCGGGATCGGATACGTCGACTGCCCCGTGTCGGGGAGCGTGGAGCTTGCCCGCGCCGGGGAGTTGACGGGGTATCTCGGGGCCGGCGCCGAGGACCTCACCGAGGACGTCCGCGCGCTCGTCGACAGCCTCTGCGGCCGTGTCTTCCCGACCGGCGGCCTCGGCCAGGGGCAGGCGATGAAGCTGGTCAACCAGGTCATCCACCTGGGCAACGTGCTGGTCCTGGGGGAGGGGTTCGAGCTGGCGGACCAGCTGGGGCTGGAGCCCGACACGGTTCTGGAGGCGCTGCGGGCGTCATCGGGTTCGAGCCGCATGCTGGAGCGGTTCGGCCGGCAGATGCTGAACGAGTCGTACCCGCGCCAGTTCAGCGCACGGCTGGCCCGCAAGGACATCCGCAACGCCCTGCGGCTGTCGCCCGGCCTGCCCGTGGCGGCCATGGTCGAGGAACGCCTGCGCGCTCTCGTCGACTCCGGCCTCGGCGAGGACAACTTCACCCGGCTGGCGAAGCGGCCGCAGGGGCGGCCGGAGCGGTAGCCGGCGCGGATCAGCGGGACGGCCCGGAACCCTCGGCGTCCGCCGGCGGCCGTCGGCGGGCGGCCAGCAGGGCGATGTCGTCGTCGCACATGCCGTTCGTCAGCCGGCTCAGGCAGGTGTCGAGCAGGTGCTCCAGCGAGTCGTCGGCCGACAGGCCCATCGTGGTGAGGGCGTTCACCGAGTCGTCGATGTCCACTCCCCGCTGCTCCACGAGGCCGTCCGTGTAGAGCAGGAGCACGGAGCCCGGTTCGCACGCGAACGTCGTCATCTCGTAGTCGCCGAGCTCGGTCCCGAGGGGCGGGCCGGCCGGGAGGTGCATGAGACCGGCGCTGCCGTTCGGGCGGATCACCAGGGGCGGCAGGTGTCCGGCCGTGGCCGCCGTACAGGTGCCGGCCTCGGTGTCCAGGAGGACGAGCAGGCAGGTGGCGACGCGGTCGAGGCCGATGCGGGCGGCCCGGCGGTCGGCCTCGGTGAGCATGGCGTCCACGGGCAGTCCGGCGGCGGCCACGGTGCGCAGGACCGAGCGGTACTGGCTCATGGCCACCGCCGCCTGGAAGCCGTGTCCCATCACGTCGCCCATGACGAGCAGGGTCCGGCAGTCCGGGAGCGCCACGGAGTCGTACCAGTCGCCGCCGACGAGGGCGCTGCGGCCCGAGGGCAGGTAGCGGGTGGCCACCTCGACCGTGGGGTGCGGGCGGTCGGGTTCGGACAGCAGGGCCCGCTGGAGTTCCAGCGTCATCGTGTGCTCGTGGCTGTACCGGCGGGCGCTGTCGATGGAGACGGCCGCGCGCGCGGCGACGCCCTGCGCGGTGAGGATGTCGTCCTTGCTGAAGGGGGGCGACTGGCCGATCCGCATCAGCATCACGGTGCCGACACTGCGGCCGGCCGTGGGCAGGGGGACTATGAGCACGGAGTGGACCCCGGCGGTCCGGAAGATCCGTACGCGGGCGGGGTCCAGGACGACCTTGTGGAACAGCTCGTCGGAGGCCTGGTTGCCGAGCCAGGGCCGTCCGCTGTCGATGCAGCGCCGGAACGCCGAGCCGCGCGGCAGGTCGACGTGGGGTCCGGGCCCGCCCAGTTCGCCCAGGTGCCGCTGGAGTTCGGGCGGCCCGGACAGCTTCATCTTGCGCAGCCGGAGCATCCCGGGAGCCGGCGGCGGCGTACCGAGGAAGGTGTCCTCGACGATCCCGACCGCGGCGACGTCGGCGAGCGAGGGCGCGAGGAAGTCGGCCAGTTCGGCGCAGGTGGCCTCCACGTCTAGGGTGGTGCCGACCCGGGTGGCCGCGGCGTCCAGCAGGGCGAGCCGCTGGTGGGCGTTCTCCAGGTCGTCCAGGTACTGGCGCAGGTTGCTGATCTCCACCGCGATCCCGCACACGCCGACGACGTGCCCGTCCGTCTGCAGCCGGTGGAAGACGGCGCGCCAGAGCCTGCGTCCCACCGGTGAGGGGACGCGGGTGGTGCCGGCCAGGGTGACGTCGCGGGGCCGTCCGTCGGCGAGGACCTCGATCAGTACGTCGTCGGGTGCCTGCACGTCCGGCAGCACCTCGCCGATCGTCCTGCCGAGGAACGCGGCGGCGGGGACGCCGGTCACCCGGGACCAGGCGGGGTTGACGTAGAGGCAGCGCAGGTGGCGGTCCAGGAGGACCACGGGGGCCAGGGTGCCTTCGATGATCCCGCGCAGGAAACCGCACTCGCAGGGCGTCCGGGCGCCGTCGGCCGACGGGATGAAGACCTCGCCCCCCATGATCCTCGGCGCTTGGGCCTGGACCTCGGGGAAGAGCCACGACGGCGGGAGTCGTTCAGCATTCACCTTCTTCTCCGGCGGTCCGGGCGGTCGGCCCCTTCCCATCGTGCGGGGGCGGCGGACCGGCCGCATCCCGGCTGCGGTGCGGGCCGGGGAACGCGGCGACAAAACCGGGGCAAAGGGCTCGCAAAGTGAATCGGCGCCGGGCGGATCCGCACCCCTGAGGCAACATCCTGGTGAACGGCGGGCAGCGCGCGGCCGGAGCGCGGTGCCGCCGCCGGCCGGGGTGGAGGACGTGGTGGAGCCGAGGATCGCCGTCGCCGTGGTGACGATGGGCAACCGCCCGGCCGAGGTCGACGCCCTGCTGGAGTCCGTGGCCGCGCAGGACCTCGCTCCCGCGCGCATCGTCATCGTCGGCAACGGCTGCCGGCTGCCCGAGTTCGCCCGCCGGCTCTCCCTGCCCGGCAAGGTCACCACCATCGACGTCGAGGAGAACCTCGGCTGCCCGGGCGGCCGGAACGTCGCCCTCGGCCGGCTGCGCGAGTTCGGGGACGTCGACGTCGTCGTGGAGCTCGACGACGACGGACTCCTCGTCGGCCCCGACGTCCTGCGCCGCGTGCGGGACCTGTACGCCGCCGACCCCCGCCTCGGCATCGTCGGCTTCCGCATCGCCGACGAGCACGGCGAGACCCAGCAGCGGCACGTGCCCCGGGTGGGGGCGTCCGACCCGATGCGCGGCGGTTACGTCACCGGGTTCCTCGGCGGCGGGCACGCCCTGCGCATGGCGATGCTCGCCGAGACCGGGGACTGGCCCGCCGAGTTCTTCTTCGCGCACGAGGAGACCGACCTCGCCTGGCGCGCCGCCGACGCCGGCTGGAAGATCCTGTACGCCCCCGAGCTGCTCCTGCGCCACCCCAGGACCTCGCCGGCCCGGCACGCCGTCTACCACCGCGTCAACGCCCGCAACCGTGTCTGGCTCGTCCGCCGCCGGCTGCCGCTCCCGCTCGTCCCCGTGCACCTCGGCGTGTGGACCCTCCTCACCCTCGCCCGCGCCCGGTCGGCAGCGGGCCTCAGGGCTTGGTTCGGCGGGTTCGTGGAGGGGCTGCGGGAGCCGGCCGGTGAGCGCCGGCCGATGCGCTGGCGCACCGTGTGGCTGCTCACCCGGCTGGGGCGGCCGCCGGTCATCTAGCCGGGCGGCGGGACCGGGCGGCAAGACCGGGCGGCGCGGGAAGCGGGCCGGCGGCCGCGGGAGGAACGGCGGACGGGACGGGGCCCCGGTCGTTCACCTCCGCCGGCCGGGGCCCTGCACGTCCCCGGACCCAACCTGCGGCGACACTCCCCCGAGTTACGCGACATACGCGCGCGCCGTGAGGCCGGATCCGATGGAATGATCACATCAGGACGCACCAACGGATCGCTAACATGAGGCCAACGGTTCGTCGGCAAGTCGCCGACCGGTCGGCCGGAAGGCGGCCGGCGGCAGCGGGCACGGCCCGGCAGGGACACGGGTCCCACCGCCGGGCGGACGGTGGCGGGAGACCGTGGGGACAGGGCGGAACTCCGCCGGACGACGGCGGGCACGCGCCCGCCGGGGAGCGCGGTCGGCCCCGGCCGGGCGGGAAGGCAGTGGAGCGGCGTGATGCGGCGGTGCGAGCTGCGCTTCGGACTGCTGGGACCGCCGGTCCTCTACGACCGGTCGCAGTACGGGATTTCGTACGACCCCTGGGACGGCACCTCCCACGACGTTCCCCACGGCACTTCCTACGGCCCCTCCCACGGCACTTCCTACGGACCCTCCCACGGCCCCTCCGGCGCGTACCCCGCCTCCGGCGGGCGGTCCTGCGCCGGGGGCGGCAAGAGCTCCTCCGCCGCTTACGGCCGTCCCTTCTGCCCCGCCTCCCCCGGCCGCTCCGCCGAGCAGCCCGGTGACGACCCCCGCGACAACGGCGTACGGGCCATCGGCAGCCCCAAGGTCCGTGTGCTGCTGGCCGCGTTGCTGCTGGAGGCGGGCCGGGTCGTGTCGGTCGAGTCGCTGAAGGACGCGCTGTGGGGCGGCGCGCCGCCCGTGTCGGCACAGGCGTCCCTGCACAACCACGTCGCCCGGCTGCGCCGTCTGCTGGACGACCCCGAGCGGCTCAGGGCCGTACCCCCGGGATACCTGCTGCGCGTGGACCACGGCGAGCTGGACGTGCACGTCTTCGACGTCCGGGTCGCCGAGGCGCGGGCCGCGCACGCCCGGCGGGACTGGCCCGGCGTCGTACGGGCCTGCACCGCCGCGCTCGCCCTCTGGCGCGGTACCCCGCTCAGCGGGCTCCCCGCGGACATCGGCGGCTACGCCCTCGTGCAGCGCCTGGAGGAGGCCCGGCTGCTCCTGCTGGAGTGGCGCTACGACGCCGAACTCGCCCTCGGCGGAGCACGCCCGGCCGCGCTCGTGCCCGAGCTTGCGGCGCTGGTCGCGGAGTATCCGCTGCGCGAGGCGTACCACCGTCAGCTGATGCTCGCCCTGCACCGCACCGGCCGCCAGGCCGAGGCCCTCGCCGTCCACCGGGACCTGCGGGCCCGCCTGCTGGAGGAACTCGGCGTCGAACCCGGCCCGTCGGTCCGTGACGCGCACGTGGAGGTGCTGCGGGGGAGCGGCGAGCGGCGGCGTCGGGACGCGGAGCACGGCGACCGGGGGCCGGCCGGCCAGGACGCGCGGTCCCGGCGGGTGAGCGACGTGCCGGACGGCGGCACCGGTGACCCCGCGACGACCGGCACGCCCGCGGACTCCGCGGCTTCCGCGGCGGGGGAGGCCCCCGCGACTTCCGGCGCTTCCGGGGGCTCCGCGCCCTCCCACGCTTCCGGGACGTCCGCGCCCTCCGACGTTCACGGGGCCTCCGCGTCCTCCCAAGCCCACGGGACATCCGAGGCGCCCGTGGCCCCCGCGCCGCTGGCGGGCCCCGGGTCAGCCGCGTCCTCGGCGTCCTCGGCGCCTGCGCAGGCCGGCAACGGACCGGCCCCTGACGGTCCGGACCCTGACGGTCCGGACCCTGACGGTCCGGCCCCTGACGGTCCGGCCCCTGACGGTCCGGCCCCTGACGGACCGGCCCCTGACGGACCGGCCCCCGCGCGGCAGACTCCGCGTCCGGCCCAGCTGCCGGCCCCGCCGGGCCACTTCACCGGCCGCTCCGACGTACGCCGTGAGCTGCGGCGCGCGCTGACCGAGGCGCCCGCCCCGGCCTCCGGCGTCGCGGTGATCAGCGGTATGGCGGGCGTCGGCAAGAGCGCGCTCGCCCTGCACGTCGCCCATGAGCTGAGGGAACGTTTCACCGACGGCCAGCTCTACGTCAACCTGCACGGTGCCACGCCCGGCAGGACCCCGATGACCGCGACCCAGGCGCTGGCCGCGCTGCTGCGCGACCTCGGTACCGAGCCGCGCAACATCCCCGAACACCTGGACGCGGCGGCCGCGTTGCTCCGCTCGCTGCTCGCGCCCGCCCGCATCCTGCTGGTGCTGGACGACGCGGCGAACGCGGCCCAGGTACGGCCCCTGCTGCCGGCCGGGCCCGGCTGCGCGGTGATCGTCACCAGCCGTTCACCGCTCACCGCGCTCGACGGCGCCCGGCGTTTCCCGCTGTCCCCGCTGACCGGTGAGGACAGCGCCGCCCTGCTACGCGCGGTGAGCGGACGCGCGGGACTGGACGCCGGCCACGCGCTGGTGGAGCTGACCGGCCGGCTCCCGCTCGCGCTGCGCGTGGTGGCCGCCCGGCTGGCCGCCCGCCGCGCCCTCACCCCGGACGTCCTCGCCGCCCAGCTGGCGGACACGGGCGGACGCCTGCGCCACCTGGAGTACGACGACCTGAGCGTCCGCCGCTCCCTGGCGGTCGCCCACGACGCGCTCGCCGCCGCCGAGCGCGAGGCCGACCGGGACGCGGCCCTCGCCCTGCGGCACATCGGCGCGCTCGACCTGCCGGCCTACGGCGCCTCCCTGATCGCCCGCCTCACCGGCATCGGCGAGCGGCGCGCCGAGGCCGCCCTGGACCGCCTGGTCGACGTGGCCCTCCTGGAGGAGACCGCCTACGGCCGCTACGCCCCCCACGACCTGGTCCGCGACTTCGCCCGCGAACTGGCGGACGCCGGCACCGGCACCGCCGGCAGCCCCGACCTCACCGCCCTGCGCTGGTACGCCGCCATGGCCGAGCGGGTGCTGGAGGCCGTCGTGGAGCCCGGGCTCGACCAGGACGACCGGCGGCGGCCGACCGCCGCGCAGCCGGCCGGGCACGCCGCGGAGGTGGCCGCCCTCGCGCCCTTCGAATCGGCCGAGGACGCCTTCGCCTGGGGCGAGGTGGAACTGGAGAACGTCGTCGCCCTGGTGGCACGGAACGCCGGCACCGAGGACGCGCCCACCGCGGCCGCTCTCTCCGCGCTCGCCCGGCTGCTCTTCCCGTACGTGCAGCGCGGTGGCCGGGTCGCCGAGATGGAGGTGCTGGGGCGGGCCGCGCTCGATGCGGCGCGGCGGCTCGGCGACCCGGCGGCCGAGGCGTACGCGCTGGGCGACCTCTCGGGCCTGTACTTCCTGACCGGCCGGCAGAACGACGCCCTGGCCCTGACCGACCGGGCCCTGGAGATCTGGGGGCGGCTGGGCACGGCCTCCCGCATCCGGCGCTGTCTGAACAACCGCGGGCTGCTGCTGGAGGGGCTCGGCCGGTTCGAGGAGTCGGGGGAGGCGCTGCGGCAGAGCCTCGCCTACTCGCGGCTGCTGAACGACCCCCACGGCGAGGCCGTCACCCATAGCCACCTCGGCAACCTCTACGAGCACACCGACCCGCGCGCCGCCATCGAGCAGCACCGGCGCTCGCTGGCGATCGGGGACGCGATCGGCGCGGTCATCGTGCAGCACTCCGCGCACTGCAACATCGGCTACGCCCATCTCAGCCTCGACGAACCGGCCGCCGCCGCCCGGCACTTCGAGGAGAGTCTGCGCATCCTCGGCGGCCACGGCGACTGGCACGGCGAGTCCCAGACCCGGCTCGGCCTGGTCCGCGCGCTGCGCCGGCTCGGGCAGGCCGAGCGGGCGGCCGGCGAGTGCGCCGAACTGCTGCGCGGGGCCGACGCCCGCGCCGACCGCTACATGGGCGGGCTGGCTCTGCACCAGCACGGCTTGCTGCTGCGCGGGCGGGGACGGGAGGCGGAGGCGCGGGATGCCTGGCGCCGGGCGTGCGCGGCGCTGGACGGAACGGACGCGCAGGCGGTCCTGACCGAGCTGCGCACGCTGCTGGAGGGCGGCTCGGCCACGGGACGGGACGCGGGCGCGGGCGGCTGAACCACCGGCGGGCACCGCTCACTTGGCGTCGGCATAGCACTCCACCACCGCGGTGCTGAACGGGAACCGCACCGGTGTCCGGCCGAAGGTCAGCCGTCCGGCGAGGGCGGCGGACTCGCGGATGGCCTCGACGACGGTGCCGGCCTCCTCGGCCGGGCAGTGCACGATCACCTCGTCGTGCTGGAAGAAGACCAGCTCGGCCCGGAGCCCCGCGCAGGCCCGGCGCAGCGCGGCGAGCAGCAGCAGGGCCCAGTCGGCGGCGCTGCCCTGGACGACGAAGTTCCGCGCGAAGCGGCCGCGCGCGCGGGAGCTGCCGGAGGCGTGTCCGGGAGCCCAGCCGGCCTGGCCCTCCGGGCCCTCCTCGCCGACCGGGATGCCCGCCTCCTCCGCCGCCTCCTCGCCCGCTCCGGCGGCCGGCGGGCAGGTGCGGCCCAGCCAGGTGCGCACCAGCCGGCCCTCCTCGCCGGCGCGGGCGGCCTCGTCGACGTAGGCCACGGCCTGCGGGAAGCGGCGGCGGAGCGCGGCGAGGTTCTTCAGGCCGTCCCCCGAGGTCTGGCCGTAGATCGCGCCGAGCACGGCGATCTTGGCCTGGTCGCGGTCGCCGGAGAAGGCGCGGTCGGAGACGGACTGGTAGAGGTCGCTCTCCCGGCCCGCCACCTCCATCAGGCCGGGGTCGCGGGAGATCGCGGCCAGCACGCGGGGCTCCATCTGGTCCGCGTCGGCCACCACCAGCCGCCAGCCGGGGTCGGCGACGACGGCCCGGCGGATCACCTTGGGGATCTGGAGGCCGCCCCCGCCGTTCGTCACCCAGCGGCCGGTGACCGTGCCACCGGCGAGGAACTCGGGGCGGAAACGGCCGTCGCGCACCCAGTCCTGCAGCCAGGACCAGCCGTGCGCCACCCAGATGCGGTACAGCTTCTTGTACGCCAGCAGGGGCGCCACCGCGGGGTGGTCGACGGACTGGATCTCCCAGCGGCGGGTGGACTTCACCTTGATCCCGGCCTGCGCGAAAGCCTTGATCACGTCGGCGGGCAGGTCGGGCCGCACCCGGCGCCCGAAGGCCGCGGACACCTCGTCGGCCAGCTCGGCGAGGCGGCGCGGCTCGCCGCCGCCCGCGTACCGCTCGCCGAGCAGGTCGTGCAGCAGCTCGCGGTGGACTGCGGCGCTCCAGGGTAGGCCCGCGTGGTTCATCTCGGCGGCCACCAGCATCCCGGCCGACTCGGCGGCGGTCAGCAGGCGCATCCGGTCGGGGTGGGCGGTCTTCTCGTGCCGCCGCAGCTGGTCGGCGTAGACCGCGAGGAGGTCGGACAGCGGCAGGTGGGCGCCGGACGGTTCGAACAGGGGGGACTGTGCGCCCGGCTGGGCGGCGCGCTGCGGCGGATCGGGTGGCACGGGGCCGCCTCGGAGGCGGGCCAGGGCGGCGGCGGCCGAGCGTGGCTCGCCGTACCGGCCCTCGTGGCCCAGCAGGAGTGTCTCGGCGTCCTCGATGTCGTAGCACCGCTCCACTCGCACCCCCGTGGCGAGCAGACGCGGATAGACCTCGGGGGTCGACCGCCACACCCAGCGTGTCACCTCCGGGCGGCTCCGCACCGCCCCGGCGAGATCGCTCTCCCGCCGCACCGGCCCGGCGGGCAGCCCGTCCGGGCCGAGGGGGGCGACGTCCACGCCACCGTCCTCGGCCGGTGCGAGCGCCCACCGGTCGGTCATGACAGCGAGTCTGGCAGGGGGGTCTGACAATCGCCCCGACCTGCGGTTCTATCCGCGGTTCTGCTCCTGCTCACCGCCCGCACCGGCTGTCTGGTCGAGCAGCAGCGCCAGCACCTCGGCGACGTACTCCTCGGTGGCCGCCTTGGTGATGCCGAGACCGCTGAGGACGCCGTGTCCGTTCTCGTGCTCCAGCAGGGCGAGCAGGATGTGTTCGGTGCCGATGTAGTTGTGGCCGAGGCGGAGAGCCTCGCGGAAGGTGAGCTGGAGGACCTTCTTGGCCTCGGGGCCGTAGGGGACGAGGCCGGGGGCGTCGTCGGCGGCGGGCGGGAGCCCGGCGGTCGCGGCCTCGCGCACGGCGTCCAGCGGGACGCCCTGTGCGGTGATCGCCTTCGCGGCCAGGCCCTCCGGCTCGGTCAGCAGGCCGAGTACCAGGTGCTCGGTGCGGCCCTCGGTGCTGCGGGCGGCCAGCGCCTCGTCGTGTGCGGCCGCGACCACCTGCCGGGCGCGGGGCGTGTAGCGGCTGAATCCCTGGCCGGGGTCGAGGTCGGCGGACTCCTTGGGCACGAACCGCTTCTGTGCCGCCTGCCGGGTCACGCCCATGTTCCGTCCGATGTCGGTCCAGGACGCGCCCGACCGCCGGGCCTGGTCGACGAAGTGGCCGATGAGGTGGTCGGCCACGTCACCGAGGTGATCGGCGGCGATGACCGCGTCCTGGAGCTGTTCGAGGGGTTCACTGTGAACCTTCTTGATCGCCTCGATGAGGTCGTCGAGGCGCACGGATGCCGTGAAATCTGCGTTGGTCGCCATACTGTCAACCGTAGGTTGCGCCCCCCGGGGGTGTCAACTGTCGGTTGACAGTGGTTGGTGATGTCCCGGACGCGCCCGGCCGCCGCTTTGTCCACAGGGTGTGGACGGCCCGGCCCGGTGTCGGGGGTGCGTGGCACGATCGAGGGCGTGACCAGCACTGCGAGCACCGTCGAGCGGGCCTTCCGGGCCGCCCTGTACGACGACACCGACACCGGACTCGACACGGGCGCCTCCCTGCTCGCCGCCGATCCCGGCGCCGACGCCGAACTGGTGCGGCGGGGTGAGGAGTTCGTCGCGACGGCCTGGCGGCGCGGCTGGCAGCCCGCCGACGTCGTACGGCTCGTCCGGCGGGAGCTGGACGACGTGCACGTACGGCTCGCCGCCGGGCTGATCCGCGCGCAGACCGGGCGGGACCGTCCGCGCGGGCGCCGGTGGGCCGCCCAGGTCGAGGCCCTGCCGGAGGGCCCTGCACGCGGGGGCGACCGTTTCTCGCACGCCACCGCCGTCCTGGAGCTGTACCGCCTGCTGCTGCGCCTGCCCCCGCTGGAGCCGCTGGAGGAGCCCCGCCGGGAGCACGGTCCGGCCGCCTCGCGCATGCTCACCCGGATCCGGGCGCTGCTCGCCAAGGCCGAGGCGACTAGCTATCCGGAGGAGGCGGAGGCGCTCAGCGCCAAGGCCCAGGAGCTGATGGCCCGGCACAGCGTCGACGAGGCGCTGCTCGCCGCCGAGGCGCCCGCGCCGGACTCGCCCGGTGCCTGCCGCATCGGGGTCGAGCCGCCGTACGAGCAGGCCAAGGCCGTCCTGCTGGACGCGGTGGCCACGGCGAACCACTGCCGCGCGGTGTGGAACGAACCGCTGGGCTTCTCCACGGTCGTCGGCTTCGAGGCCGACCTGGAGGCGGTCGAGCTGCTCTACACCTCGCTGCTGGTGCAGGCCACGCACGCGATGGCCAAGGCGGAAGCGGCCCAGCGCGCGGGCGGGCGCAAGCGGACCAAGACTTTCCGGCAGTCCTTCCTCGCGGCGTACGCCCACCGCGTGGGCGACCGGCTCGCGGCCGCCGCCGAGACCCAGGTGACCCAGGACCTGCTGCCGGTGCTGGCCACGCGCGCGGTGGCCGTCACCAGTCGGCTGGAGCGCATGTTCCCGGAGACCACCACGACCCGGCTGCGCGGGGCCGGCGACGCGGCCGGCTGGACGGAGGGCGCACGCGCGGCGGACCGCGCCCAGGTCAGAGCCCGGCCACGGCTGGAGTGAGCCGGCCGGGACGGTGATCAGTCGCCGGCCCGCTGGAAGGCGCTGACCGAGGCGTCCGGCTTGTCCGCCGCGCCCTTGCCCGCCACCGGGCCGTACTTCCACGGGTATGCGCGGGTGGTGTCGGAGCCGGGGAAGGCGATCTTCACGGCCGTCGCCTCCAGGCTGCTCCCGTCACCCGCCGCACCGCGCACGTAGGTGATGGTGAAGGACGCGGAGTCCCCCTTGGCGAGCTCGATCTTCTGGGGCTTCGCGCCCTGCTGCGGCGACAGCGGGGTCTCGGTGCGGCCGGACTCCAGCAGCACGCGGGGGAACCGGTCCAGGGTGCACGCCGCGGTCTGGTTGGTGATGCTGACCGGCACCTCGCCCGTGTCACCGGCCGCCGGAGCCACGCTCGCCGGCCCCACCTGCACCGAGAGGTCGCCGATCTCGCAGGCGGAGCCGTTCTTGTCCCCGCCCGAGCCACCGTTGTCGCAGGCGGTCAGGGCGAGGGCGGCGGCGAGGGCGGTGACGGTGAGCGGAAGGGCGCGCATGGGCTGGTTCCTGTCGATGTCGTGACGGTGCTCCAGCATCATGGCCCGTACGGTCCCGGCCCGCTCGCGCGCCCCTCCGGACGAGGCACGCTTCCCGGCCGCCGCGTCACCGGTCCGGGAAAGTCCAGCGGCCCCGACGGCCGCCGCGTCACCGGTTCCGCGAGGTCCAGCGGCCCCGACGGCGGTCTCCTCCACTGCCGGGAGAGCCCGGCGGCCGCGTCACTCGTTCGGGAAGCCCGGCAGTCCCGACGGCAGCTTGCCGCCCTCCGCCTTGGTGTACGTCTCCTGGCCCGTCTTGCCCGACCAGGTCACCTTCAGGGTGTCGCCGTCCACCGAGTCGACCGTGCCGGCGGTCCGGTCCTTGCCGCCGTCGGCGCAGGTCAGGCGGATCATCCGGGTGCCGTCCTCGGCGCCCGCCGTCCCGCTGCACACGGTCCCGCCGGTCGCGAAGACCCCGGCCTCCCTCCCGGTGATCACCAGGGCCACGATCTTCCCCCCGGCGGTGGTGATCCAGCTGCCCTGGAGCTCGGCCGAAGCACCGGTCACGGCCGGGGAGGGGGTGCTCGCCGACGGGGTCGCGCTGGGCGTCGGCGACGAGCCGTCCTTGTCCTCGGAACCGCCCCCGCCGCCGCACGCCGCCAGCGCCAGCGAGCCCAGCAGCGCGCAGACGGCCGGCGCCGCGCCCCGCCACCTGCGCCCCGGAGCCGAAGCGGCCGCCACACCCGTTCCGGACGCGCGGCCCGTGGCGGTCGGTGCGGTCGCCGTACCCGGGCCCGACGGGCGGCCCGAGGCGGTCGGTGCGGTCGCCGTACCCGGGCCCGACGGGCGGCCCGTGGCGGTCGGTGCGGTCGCCGTACCCGGGGCGGACGCGGCCTCCGTCGCGGTCGAAGCAGTCACCGTCGAGCTCCCATGCGGTAGCGGGCCGGCCGCCCTCTGCGGACGGCCCGCAGCGCAAGCTACCAGCAGTTACCAGGAGGCCTTCCGGACCCCGGGCAGATGGCCGAGGTGGGCCTGTGCCCGCAGGTTCACCCGGGACAGGCCGAAGGCGCGCAGGAAGCCGCGCGGGCGGCCGTCGGTCTGGTCCCGGTTGCGGACCCGGGTGGCGCTGGCGTCCCGTGGCTGCCCGCGCAGCTCCCGCTGGGCGGCGAGCCGTTCGGCGGGGCTGCCGGAGGGGCGGCGGACGATCTCCTTCAGCTCCGCCCGGCGCTCGGCGTACCGGGCGACGGTCTCCTTGCGCCGCTCGTTCTTCGCGATCTTGCTCTTCTTCGCCATCAGCCCCTCACTCCCCGCGTGCGGACGCGCGTCGCCATCAGACCCGCACCCCCCGCGCGCGGATGCGGGCGACGGCCGCCTCGACGCCGATCGCGTCCACCGTCCTGACGGCCCTGGCGCTGAGCCGCAGCCGCACGTACCGGCCCTCGCCGGGCAGCCAGTAGCGCTTGGTCTGGATATTCGGGTCGAAACGGCGGGAGGTGCGCCGGTGGGAGTGGGAGATGCGGTTGCCGAAGCCCGGCCGGGCCCCGGTGAGCATGCAGTGCGCGGACATGGTGATCCAGCTCTCCTCAGTCAGTGATGCTAATGGAATTCATTTTCAGTAAGGTAGCAGCATGGCACGCAACGAACTCCGCCCGGTCATCAGACTCCGGTCCACCGCCGGCACCGGCTACACCTACGTGACCCGCAAGAACCGCCGAAACGACCCCGACCGCGTGACGCTGCGCAAGTACGACCCGGTCGTCGGCCGGCACGTCGACTTCCGAGAGGAGCGCTGACCGCCATGCGCCAGGGCATCCACCCCGAGTACGGGCCGGTCGTGTTCCGTGACCGTGCCGCGGACTACGCGTTCCTGACCCGGTCGACCATGACCAGCGACCGGACGATCGAGTGGGAGGACGGCCACACCTACCCGGTCGTGGACGTCGAGATCTCGAACGCCAGCCACCCCTTCTACACCGGTACCGCGCGCGTGCTGGACACCGCCGGGCGCGTGGAGCGCTTCGAGCGCCGGTACGGAAAGAAGGGTTGATGCTCCCCGTCGTGATCGTCGGTGGACTGCACGCCGACGCCCGCCGGGCGGCCGTCGACCGGCTGCTCGCCGACGTCCCGGGCGGCGTCGTCCTCCACCACGACCTCGCCACGGCCGCCGCCGGCACGGTCGTACGGACGGTGCGTGACCGCGACGGCCTGCTGTCCACGGGCGAGACGCCGCTGGTCGCCGACTGCGCCTGCTGCGCCCTGCGCGAGGACCTGGTGCCCGAGCTGCGCCGGCTCGCCGAGGCCGGCACGACGCGGCTCGCGATCGTCGAGCTGTGGGACTCGGTCGAGCCCAAGGCGATGGCCGAGGTGATCGCGGCCGGCGGTCTGACCGTCACGTCCGTGATCACCGCGGTCGACCCGGCGCTCGTGCTGCCGTACCTCGGCAACGGCGACGACCTCGCCGACGCCGGGCTCGCGGCCGCCGCCACCGACCGGCGCACGGTCGCCGACACCTTCGCCCGGCAGCTGGAGTACGCCCCCGTGCTCGCCGTCGCCGACTCCCCGGAGGCCGACGACGAGGACCGCGAGCTGCTCGCGCAGCTCCATCCGACGGCCCGCCGGGTCCCGGTCGGCCACGGCGGCCGGGCGGGTGGCGGAGTCGAAAACGCTGCCGCGGACCCCTCCGGCACCCCCGGGCCCCTGCCCGCGGGCCCCTCCGGCACCCCCGGGGTCCTGCCCGCGGGCCCCTCCGGCACCCCCGGGCCCCTGGCCGCGGCCGCGCTGGCCGGGTTCGACGTGGAGGCCGCCGCGGCCGCCCAGCACCCGGCCTGCGCGCTGCTGCCCCAGGAGGCCGACCGGCACGGCGTCGCCACCATGGTCTGGCGCCGCCGCCGGCCCTTCCACCCCGAGCGGCTCTACGCGGCGCTGGAGGACCTGACCTGCGCCGCCGCCCGCAGCCGGGGCCGGTTCTGGCTCGCCGACAAGGCGGACACGCTGCTGCACTGGGACGCGGCCGGCGGGGCGCTGTGCGTGGAGAGCGCGGGGCCCTGGCTCGCCGCGCTGCCGGACGCCGCCTGGGAGATGGTCCCGCCCGTCCGCCGGGCCGCCGCCGCGCTGGACTGGCACCCCGAGCACGGCGACCGGTGCAACCACCTCGTCTTCACCTCGCCCGCCCTCGACCGCGACGGACTCACGCACCTGCTGGAGTCCTGCCTGCTCACCGACGCCGAGTACGCCGCCGGACGGGACGCCTGGCGGCAACTCCCGCCCGCCTTCGACACCCTGCTGGAGGTCTGATGCCGCGCAGAAGCGACCGCACGCCCGCCCGGAGCCGCCCGAACCCGCTGGACCGGGCCGGGATCACGTACATCGACTACAAGGACACCGACCTGCTGAGGCAGTTCCTCTCCGACCGCGGCAAGATCCGCAGCCGCCGGGTCACCCGGGTCACGGCACAGCAGCAGCGGCAGCTGGCCCGCGCGGTCAAGAACGCCCGGGAGATGGCACTGCTGCCGTACTCCGGCAGGTGAGACACTCCGGGCAGGCGATCTCCCGCGGTTGACGCGCGGGGGGCCGCCTGCCTGTTCGCCATGCGCCGCCCGAGCCTCCCGGAACACCCCTGGGTGTTCCGGGAGGCCGCTCGCGTCTTTGGGCGGTGCTCGGCCACCGCCTCGCGGCCGCCCCGCCCGCCCGCCGGTCGATGCCGGGCGCCGAGGTGTTCCGGCACCGGCCGGAGGTCGGCCACCGGTACCGGGTGACGTCCGTCCCGCGTCCCGACGCCCGCTTCCCGGGTGCCGTGGAGGTGCGGGTGCCGGCCTACGGCATCGAGCGGATGCCGTCCCTCCGGTGGGCGGACGCCGATCCGGCCAATCCTGCGGACCGGGCCGTCGCCCCGACCCTGGAACACGAAGGGCGCGATACGCGTCTCTTCCTAGTGCACGAGGGGTTCGATCCGGACGATCCGGCTCGGATGACGGAGCGCCCGATCATGGGCCGGGACCGGCGGGGTCATGTCCTGCCTGCTCCCGGGCACGTACTGGATCGGCTCGGGTAAAGCGGTCGTCAAAGCTGTAACCGGAGGAGCACCCCGCGTGCACGTGCATCTGCTCATGCATGCGCACGTGAACAGAGTTATGATCCGGGTCAGTTGACCACAGCATCTATGGCCACATCAGCCAGTGCACCACCGGGGAGCGACTCGTGGACCGCGACGTTGACGGCGTGTACGGGGGGTACGACGTGTACAACGGCATGGCTGCCGCGCAGCTGGACGGAGTGGCCTGGCAGAAGAGCAGGCACAGCAACTCGCAGGGCTCCTGCGTGGAGTTCGCGCGCCTGCCCGGCGGTGATGTCGCCGTGCGCAACTCGCGCTTCCCGGACGGGCCGGCGCTCGTCTACACGCGCGCGGAGATCGAGGCGATGCTCCTGGGCGTCAAGGACGGTGAGTTCGACCACCTGATAGCGAGCTGACCGGCGGCGGGCCGGCCGGGGCGGACCGTGGCAACGATGTCGGAGCCTCGCCGGCGGCCGGGGCACCCGGTGGGAGTGTCCGGGCGGGCGAGGACCGACGGGTGTACGCGCGTAGATGGACGCCGGCCGTCGGTGCCCGGCCGGATCAGCCGGCCGTTTTCAGGCGGAACAGCGCCCAGACCACCTTGCCCTCCAGCGTGCCGGCGAGCGGGTGCCAGCCCCAGCTGTCGGCGAAGGAGTCGACCAGGAACAGCCCCCGGCCCGACTCGGCGGAGAAGTCGTCGGAGTCACGCGGGACCGGGGTCTCGTGGCTCGGGTCGCGCACCGCGCACACCAGCCGCTCGGTCCAGCGCATCAGGTGCAGCCGCACACACGGACCGCGCCCGTCGGTGCGGCCCTGGTCGGCCGGCACCGCGTGGCGCAGGGCGTTGGTGACGAGTTCGGAGACGACGAGGCACACGTCGTCGAAACGCTCGCCGACGTCCCACTGGTCCAGGGTGTTCCGGGTGAAGCGCCGGGCCTCGCGCACCGCCTCGTAACGGGCGGGGAGGGCGCAGGAGGCGGCATCGGACACGGCCGCGGGGTCCAACGGCGGAAGGCCCTGCCGTAACGGCTTGAGCATGGTCGATCCATTCGTCCCCATGCGAGGCACTCCCGGGAATTCGCGGTCGTTGCGATGCAGCGGTGGCGCGGCACCATGGTTTCGGATGCGCAGAGCAGATGCAAGGGCAGATGCACGTGCACGCGACCGAAATGGCCCTGCCCGTACCGCTTCTTGGCCATTTTTTCTGCCATCTCGGGAGCACTCCTGTCAGAGGTCCGGACCTCTTCCCGATCGAGGCGTGACAGAAACGGCCGAGCTCTTTCCGTTTCCGTAACCGTACGAGTACTGCTCGAAGTGTTTTAGTGGCAGACTTCGGGCCCTGAAACACGGTTGGGGAGGCTGGCGAACGTGAGCGCGGGAGAGCCCGGATCGGTGGTGCGGCGCATGCTGCTCGGCTCGCAACTCAGGCGACTGCGTGAAGCACGGGGGATCACGCGCGAGGCGGCGGGGTACTCGATCCGCGCCTCCGAGTCGAAGATCAGCCGGATGGAGCTGGGCCGGGTGAGCTTCAAGACGAGAGACGTGGAAGACCTGCTGACGCTCTACGGCATCACCGACGGGGCGGAGCGCGAGTCGCTGCTCTCCCTCGCCCGTGAGGCCAACGTGGCGGGCTGGTGGCACAGTTACACCGACGTCCTGCCCAGCTGGTTCCCCACCTACGTGGGCCTGGAGGGCGCCGCCTCGCTGATCCGCGTCTACGAGGTGCAGTTCGTGCACGGCCTGCTCCAGACCGAGGAGTACGCGCGCGCGGTGGTCCGGCGCGGCATGAAGGGCGCGAGCACCGCCGACGTCGAACGCCGGGTCGCGCTGCGCCTGGAGCGGCAGAAGTGCCTGCTGTCCGACAACGCCCCCGAGTTCCACATCGTCCTGGACGAGGCCGCCCTGCGCCGCCCCTACGGCGACCGCGAGGTGATGCGCGGGCAGCTCCAGCACCTGATCGACATCTCCGAGCGGCCCAACGTACGGCTGCAGGTGATGCCCTTCAGCTTCGGCGGGCACTCCGGTGAGAGCGGGGCCTTCACGATCCTCAGCTTCCCGGACGCGGACCTGTCCGACGTGGTCTACCTGGAGCAGCTGACCAGCGCCCTCTACCTGGACAAGCGTGAGGACGTCGCCCAGTACGAGCAGGCGCTGAAGGAGCTCCAGCAGGACAGCCCCGGCCCCGGCGAGAGCCGGGACGTGCTCCGCGGTCTCCTCCAGCTCTCCTGACCCAACTGCCCCTGATCGCACGTACCATGACGTTCGATCAGACCCGGCGCAGTTCTGGTGTCCGCTAGCGATTGAGGGATCACATGTCGTCCTACTTCACCGACCTGGCCCAGCAGTACATCGACGGCGAGTGGCGTCCGGGCACCGGCTCCTGGGACGTCATCGACTTCAACCCGTACGACGACGAGAAGCTGGCCTCGATCACCGTGGCCACGGTCGACGAGGTGGACCAGGCCTACCGGGCGGCCGCCCGCGCCCAGAGGAAGTGGGCCGAGACCAACGCCTACACCCGGCGCGCGGTCTTCGAGCGGGCACTGCGCCTGATAGAGGACCGCGAGCAGGAGATAGCCGACCTGATCATCGCGGAACTGGGCGGCACCCGTGTGAAGGCCGCCTTCGAGCTCCACCTCGCCAAGGAGTTCCTGCGCGAGTCGATCCACCTGGCGCTGCGCCCCGAGGGGAAGATCCTGCCCTCCCCGACCGAGGGCAAGGAGAACCGCGTCTACCGGGTGCCGGTCGGCGTCGTCGGCGTGATCAGCCCCTTCAACTTCCCGTTCCTGCTGTCGCTGAAGTCGGTCGCCCCGGCCCTCGCGCTCGGCAACGCCGTGGTCCTCAAGCCGCACCAGAACACCCCGATCGCCGGCGGCACCCTGCTCGGGAAGATCTTCGAGGACGCCGGACTGCCCGGCGGGCTGCTCAACGTGGTCGTCACCGACATCGCCGAGATCGGTGACGCGTTCATCGAGCACCCCGTCCCGAAGGTCATCTCCTTCACCGGCTCCGACAAGGTCGGTAGGCACGTGGCCACCGTCTGCGCCCGCAACTTCAAGCGCTCGATCCTCGAACTGGGCGGCAACAGCGCCCTGGTGGTCCTGGACGACGCCGACGTCGACTACGCGGTCGACGCGGCGGTCTTCAGCCGGTTCGTGCACCAGGGCCAGGTCTGCATGGCCGCCAACCGGGTCCTGGTGGACCGCTCGGTCGCCGACGAGTTCACCGAGAAGTTCGTCGCCAAGGTCCGCACGCTCAAGGTCGGCGACCCGCGCGACCCGCGGACCGTCATCGGCCCGGTGATCAACTCCGCGCAGGCGAGCGCGATCGCCGGCACCGTCGAGCAGGCGCTCGCCGAGGGCGCCACCGCCCTGGTGCGGGGCACCACGACCGACAACCTGGTCGAGCCCACCGTGCTGACCGGCGTCCCGGCCGACTCCGCACTGCTCAGGCAGGAGGTCTTCGGACCGGTCGTCTTCCTCGTCCCGTTCGACGGCGAGGAGGAGGCGGTCCGGATCGTCAACGACACCCCGTACGGCCTCAGCGGCGCCGTCCACACGGGTGACATCGAGCGGGGCGTGGCCTTCGCCAAGCGGATCGACTCCGGCATGTTCCACGTGAACGACGGCACGGTCCACGACGAGCCGATCGTCCCGTTCGGCGGCGAGAAGCACTCCGGCGTCGGCCGTCTCAACGGCGAGACCACCCTGGAGGCGTTCACCACGGTCAAGTGGATCTCGGTGCAGCACGGCCGCAGCGGCTTCCCGTTCTAGCCGCTGCCCGCTGCCCGCTGCCCGCTGCCCGCTGCCCGCTGCCCGCTGCCCGCTGCCCGCCGCCCGCTGCCCGCTGCCCGCCGCCCGCCGCGAGGCGCGAGGCGCCCGGGTCCGCCTGCCCGACGCCCGCGTCGGCCTGCCCGCCGCCCCCTGCCCGGCCGCTTCCGGCGGCCGGCTTTTCTCCGGTGCGGCGGGCCCATGCGGACAGGATCTGACCGCATTGGCCCGTAGCGTCGTCGGTGTCGGGGGCCAGTCCCCGGCGAACGGTCCGACGAAAGGCGGCACGCCATGGTCACGCACGTTCCGGCGGAGGCGAAGGGCGACGAGCGGGGAGCGCTCCTCGCGTTCATCGAGGAGCAGCGCGGCGGGATCCGCCGGGCGCTGCTCGGGCTGACCGAGGAGCAGGCGCGTACCCGCCCGAGCGCCAGCGAGCTGTCCCTGGGCGGGCTGCTCAAGCACGTCGCCGAGGTGGAGCAGAGCTGGCTGGCCCGGGCCAGGCAGGAGCCGCCCGCGGTGCGCCGCGACGAGTCGAACTGGCACGAGACCTTCCAGCTGGTCGGCGACGAGACGGTCGCCTCGCAGCTGGCGTACTGGGAGCGGGTGGCCGCCGAGACGGAGGAGTACATCCGCTCCGCGCCCAGCCTGGACGACACCTTCCCGCTGCCGCCCGACCCCTGGTTCCCGCCGGAGGGCCGCGTCTCGCTGCGCTGGCTCTGCCTGCACCTGATCCGCGAGACGGCCCGGCACGCCGGCCACGCCGACATCATCCGCGAGTCGCTGGACGGCAGGACGGCGTTCGAACTGGTGGCCCTGGAGCAGGCCGGCTCCCGGGGGTGAGCGCGGCACCCCCTGGGGGGCGTCTCCCCGATCATCCCGGGCTCCCGGTGATCCGGCCTGATCGACGAGACACCCCCTAGTGGTGGAACCCGGTGGCCGCGTCCTTGTCCCGGGTCAGCGGCTGCGACTGCCGGCGCAGCTCCGGCAGCAGCCGGCTCAGGTCGTCCAGGAACAGGTCGGCCAGGTCGTGCGAGAAGCCGTTGCGGCACACGATCCGCAGTACGGACAGGTCCTGGCGGTTGGCCGGGAAGGTGTAGGCCGGCACCAGCCAGCCGCCCTCGCGCAGCCGCCGGGAGACGTCGAAGACGTCGTACGACGTGACGTCCTCGGCCGTGGTCAGCGCGAACACCGGCAGCTGGTCCCCGTGGGTGAGCAGCCGGAAGTCGCCGAGCGCCGCGATCCGGCCGGCGAGTGAGGTCGCGACGTCCCGGGTGGACTGCTGCACCGCCCGGTAGCCCTCCCGGCCCAGCCGCAGGAAGGTGTAGTACTGCGCCACCACCTGGGCGCCGGGCCGGGAGAAGTTCAGCGCGAAGGTCGGCATGTCCCCGCCCAGGTAGTTGACCCGGAAGACCAGTTCCCCGGGCAGCGCCTCCTTGTCCCGCCACAGGGCCCAGCCGACGCCCGGGTAGACCAGCCCGTACTTGTGCCCGGACGTGTTGATCGAGGCCACGCGCGGCAGGCGGAAGTCCCACACCAGGTCCTCGTCCAGGAAGGGCGCCACCATCGCGCCGGACGCCCCGTCCACGTGCACGGGGACGTCCAGCCCGGTGCGCTCCTGCAGGGCGTCCAGGGCCGCGCACAGGTCGGCGACCGGCTCGTAGGAGCCGTCGAAGGTGGAGCCGAGGATGCCGACCACCCCGATGGTGTTCTCGTCGCACAGTTCCGCGGCGGCCTGCGGGTCCAGGTGGAAGCGGTCGCCCTCCATCGGGACCAGCCGGGCCTCCACCTCCCAGAAGGTGCAGAACTTCTCCCAGCACACCTGGACGTTGACGCCCATGACCAGATTGGGCCGCGCGCCCGGGTACCGGTCGGCGTTCCGCTTCGCCCAGCGGCGCTTGAGGGCCATCCCGGCGAGCATGCACGCCTCGCTCGACCCGGTCGTGGAACAGCCCACCGCGGCCGACGGATCGGGCGCGTTCCACAGGTCGGCCAGCATCGCCACGCAGCGCCGCTCCAGCTCGGCCGTGCGCGGGTACTCGTCCTTGTCGATCATGTTCTTGTCCCGGCACTCCGCCATCAGCACCCCGGCCTGCGGCTCCATCCAGGTGGTGACGAAGGTGGCCAGGTTCAGCCGGGAGTTGCCGTCCAGCATCAGCTCGTCGTGCACCAGCTGGTAGGCGGTGGAGGGGGCCAGCGGGGCGTCCGGGAGGCGGTGGGTGGGCGGGGCCTCGGTCATGCCGCCGACCGGGTCGGCCTCCCCGTAGAACGGGTTGACCGACACCTTCCGCTCCTCGTGCTTCGCGGGACCGTTGTGCAGGGCCATGGGTGTGCCTCCAGGGGGACGGGACGAAGGTCAGCGGGCGGGGGTGCCGTCCTGGCGCAGCTGCATCTGCGGGCGGCCGGTCACCAGCAGCCAGGCCGGCAGCGAGGCGGCGCACAGCAGGGCGAGGACGGCGGGCGAGGCGACCAGGACGGCGGCGGTGAACAGGCTCACCCAGCCCTGCCGGGTGATCGCCAGGAGCACGCCCAGGACGGCCGTCGCCACGCCGAGCGAGGGGTGCACGGCCGGCACGAGCGCGTGCGCGCACAGGCCGAGGGCGGTGCCGACGAAGACCGCGGGGAAGATCCGGCCGCCCCGGAAGCCGCAGGACGCGGCGACGAGCAGCGCGGCCAGTTTCACCAGCGTCATCACGGCGAACTGCCCCGCCGACCACCCTTCGGGATCCCGGGCCAGCTCACCGACCTCCGAGAGCCCCTTGAAGAGCGTCAGATGGCCGCCCAGGGCCGCCAGCGCCCCCAGCACGGCCCCGCCCGCCGGGAGCATCAGCATCGGGTGCCGCAGCCGCCGGAAGCCCGCGTGGACGTAGGGGAAGGCGTAGACGGCGCACATCCCGAGCAGCGCGGCCGCCGGGGCGATCACGAGGGCCGCGGCCAGGTCCCCGGCGCGCGGGTGGCCCATCGGCGGCAGGCCCAGGTCGAAGGTCGGGTGGGCGACCAGCGTGGTCGTCATGGCCCCGCACGTACCGGCGGTCAGCGGCGCGAACAGGTTGTCCCACAGCCGCCCGCGCATCGGCCGCCCCGCCAGCGCCTCGGAGACGACCAGCGCCGCCGCCACCGGGGTGCCGAACAGCGCGCCGATCGTCGCAGACTCCGCCAGCACCGGCCACAGGGAGCCCGGTGCCCGGGGCATCAGCCGGGTGCCGAGCCAGGCCGCGAGACCCACGTTCACGGCGATGATCGGGTTCTCCGGGCCGAGGCTCGGGCCGCCCGCGAGCATCAGCGCGGTCGCCAGCAGCAGCCCCGGCAGCACTGCCGGCGGCAGGGCCGGCGCGTCCAGGCCGAGCGTGGCGGGGTCCGGCCCGGCGTGCCCCGGCACCTTCCAGACCACCAGCCCGACGGCGATCCCGGTCGTCACGAGCATGACGAACATCCACAGCACGCTCCAGCGGCCCACGCCGAGCGCGTCCGGCAGCGACCCCCACAGCACGTGCTGGAGCCGCTCCGCCGCCGCGCTCACCCCGACGAAGAGCAGGCTCGCGGCCACGCCCACGACGACGGCGGGCAGGATGAACGGCAGCAGAGCCCGCGCCGGTGCGGTCGGAGCGCTCAAGGGCGCCTGCTGCGTCGTCTCCTGGGCCACGCGCTCACCATAAACGGACAAAACGCCCACAACATCCCGGACGTCATCCGGCTTGCACCTCACGCGACGTGAGGCCTCAGCGTGGAGGGCGTACCGAACGAAGGAGCGGAAAGTGAGCTACTCCGTGGGACGGGTCGCGCGGTTCGCCGGGATCACGGTGCGCGCCCTGCACCACTACGACGAGATCGGACTGCTGGTGCCCGGCGGGCGCACACACGCCGGGCACCGGCGCTACACCGACGCCGACCTCGACCGGCTCCAGCAGATCCTGTTCTACCGGGAGCTCGGCTTCCCGCTCGATGAGGTCGCGGTCCTGCTCGACGATCCGGACGCCGACCCGCGCACGCACCTGCGCCGTCAGCACGGGCTGCTGACCGCCCGGATCGAGAAGCTGCAGAAGATGGCCGCGGCCGTGGAGCACGCCATGGAGGCACGCACGATGGGCATCAACCTCACACCCGAGGAGAAGTTCGAGGTCTTCGGCGACTTCGACCCCGACGAGCACGCGGACGAGGTCCGCGAGCGCTGGGGCGGCACGGAGGCGTACCGGCAGTCGCAGCTGCGGACCGCCTCGTACACCAAGGAGGACTGGCAGCGGCTCGGCGCCGAGCTGGACGCCGTCCACCAGCGGATGGCCGGCCTGCTCGCCGAGGGCGTGCCCGCCGGCTCCACGGCGGCCATGGACGTCGCCGAGGAGCACCGCCGGTTCATCACGGGCACGTACTACGACTGCTCGCACACGCTGCACTCCTGCCTCGGGGAGATGTACGTCGCGGACGCGCGCTTCACCGCGACGTACGAGGCCATCCGGCCGGGGCTGGCCGCGTACCTGCGGGACGCCATCGTGGCGAACGCGGCCCGGCACACCGCGTCCTGACGTCCCGGCCCGGGGGCCGTCCCCGGGCCGGGACCCACCGCCGTACCGCGGGCGCGCCCTCGGGGCCCCTCCGCGGCCCCGGACGGGCGCCCTGGCCGCCTACCGTGATCACCGGGTCCCCGGGGCGCGGCTTCCTCCCGGCCGTCCCCCGGTGCATCCTGGAGGGCGCCGCCGGAACCCGGGAAGGTCGCGTCACGTTGATAGCTTTGTGCGGCCGTACCTGGATGCCGTAGCCGCCCTCACCCCCTTCAGGAGCCCGGACCCGTGATGACCCTCGCCCTCGGCCCCACCTGGCTCACACCGGACTACCTGATCTCGACGTTCGGTCTGGTCGGCATCCTGGTCATCGTCTTCGCCGAGTCGGGCCTGTTCGCCTTCCTGCCCGGCGACTCCCTGCTGTTCACGGCGGGCCTGCTGGTCGCCGACGGCAAGTGGATCCACCAGCCCCTGTGGCTGGTGTGCACGCTGATCGTCCTCGCCGCGGTCCTCGGCGACCAGGTCGGGTACCTGATCGGCAAGTTCTTCGGGCCCAAGCTCTTCAACCGGCCCAACTCCAAGATCTTCAAGCGGGAGAACCTGGAGAAGGCGCACGAGTTCGTCGAGAAGTACGGCCCCAAGGCCATCGTGCTGGCCCGCTTCGTGCCGATCGTGCGCACGTTCGCCCCGATCATCGTCGGCGCCGGCCGCATGAAGTACCGCACGTTCCTGATCTACAACGTGATCGGCGGCGCCGTGTGGGGGACCGGCGTCACCGTGGCGGGCTACTTCCTCGGTCAGATCGAGGTCATCAAGAACAACGTCGAGTCCATCCTCGTCCTCATCGTCCTGATCTCGGTCATCCCGGTGGTCTTCGAGGTCCTGAAGGCCCGCAGGGAACAGCGCCGGGCCCCGGCCGCCTCCCCGCAGCAGGCCCAGGCCCCGCAGCCGCAGAGCGCCCCGCACGCCTACCCGCCGGCCATGGACACCGCGACCGCGCAGCTGCGCCGCATCGAGCCGGACCAGTCCTACGAGCAGGCGTACGAGCAGCAGTACGGCAACCGGCACGGCGCCCAGTACGGCGATCAGTTCGAGCAGCCCCACCAGCAGTACCCGCAGCAGCAGGACTGGAGCCCGCAGCACTACGGCCGGCAGCAGCAGCCCCAGCCGCAGCAGCAGCCGCAGTACGGCCACGACCAGTACGGCGGAAACCAGTACGGCCAGAACCAGTACGGGCAGGACCAGTACGGGCAGGGCCAGTACGGCCAGGACCAGTACGGGCAGACCCCCTACGGCGACGACCCGTACGGGCAGGACGGCCAGGGCCGGTACGAGCGCGAGCCGTACGACCCGAACCGGTACCCGAACGGCCACCGCCCGCAGTAGGCGCGGGCGCGGGACCGCTCAGAAGCCCCGGGTCCGCTTGGCGGCGCGGCGCTTGCCGGGCGAGCCCACCCGCAGGAAGAGCCGGAAGACCTCCGACCCCAGATTCACCCCGATCGCGATGGCCATCGCCAGCGACGCCGCGTTGGCCAGCGACACCAGCCCCTTGTCCACCTCGTTCTGGGCCATGTTCAGCAGCCCGAAGTAGGTGGCGGAACCGGGCAGCAGCGGACCGATCGCCGCCGTGGTGTACGGCAGCGCGGAGGCGAACCGGTACCGCGACAGAAGCTGCCCGAACAGGCCCACCAGTCCCGCCGCCACCGCCGTGGACGCCACCGGGGAGATGTCGGCGACATAGCGCATCGCGCCGTACACCGACCACGCGACGCCTCCGTTCAGCGTCACCCACAGCACGGTGGACCGTTCCTGCTGAAGCAGGACCGCGAACGTCAGTGACAGCAGCATCGACGCCGCGATCTGCACCAGCGGCCGCTGGGTGATGTGGAGCGCCGCGTCCGGATTGAGCTCGCCGCCGAGCTTCACGCCGAAATACAGCACGATCAGCACGCCGGTGACGATGCCCACGAAGAAGTACAGGACCTCCAGCAGGCGGGCCGACGCGGTGATGTAGAAGCCCGTCAGCCCGTCCTGGACGCCCGCCACCAGCGCCCGTCCGGGCAGCAGCGCGAACAGCCCACCGGTGACCACGGCCGACGCCTTCACGTCCACGTGGGCCAGCGCGAAGCCCACCCCGATCGCCGCGGGCGGCATCGCGGCCACCGTGAACTGGTAGAACTCCGGCAGCCCGCGCCCCGCGCACAGCCAGGCCAGCCGGTCGCCCAGCATCGCGCCCACCGCGGCCGCCACGAACACGATCAGATCGCCGCCGACCAGCATGGAGGCCGCACCGGCCAGCAGCCCGCTGGCCAGGCTCAGCGCCCAGCCGGGGTAGGGGTGCCGGTTGCGGCGGATCTCCGCCAGGCGCCGGTAGGCCTCCTCCAGCGAGACGTGCGTCTCGGGGTCGGTCAGGTCGTCCACGAGCCGGAACACGGCCGCCAGCCGCGTGTAGTCGGTGCCCCGCCGCCGTACCGTCCGGGACGCCGTCACCGGGTCGTCCACCAGGGACGGCTGGTGCGAGATCGACAGCAGTGTGAAGGTGACGTTCGGCTCGCAGCGGTCCAGGCCGTAGGACCGGCACACCGCGAACATCGCGGCCTCCACGTCCTCCGCGCCCTCACCGCCGGCCAGCAGCAGCTCACCGATGCGCAGGGTCAGGTCCAGCACGCGCGGGACGGCCGGTCCGCCCTCCTCCTCGCGCTGCACCGGCTCCGGCGCCGGCCGTTCGGTCACCGGCATGCGCAGCATCGTGCGCATGCGGTCCTGCCAGGGCGCGTCCTTGACCAGGCTGACCAGCGGCACCCCGGCGGCCGGCGTGAACGCGGCCGGCGCGTCCTGGCTGCTGTAGGTGCTCGGCGTGCTGAACGCCGACACCTCCGGCTCGGCGCTCGGCGGCACCGGCACCGGCAGCCCCTGCGGGACCGCGAACTCGGAGGTCGTCTCCTGATCGCCGCCCCTGGAAACGTCGAGACCCTCCGGAACGGCGAATTCGGACGTGATCTCCGGGTCGTACCGCGCCTCGTCCGACCGGGGCTTGCGGTCCTCCGCCTCCGTCACCTCGCACCGCTTCCTGAACGACACATTCCGAGCATCAGTATGCGCACACGTACCCCGGCGGGCCGCACCTGTGCCCGGCTACGCGAGCGGGCCGGACACGCGGACGGGCCGCACGCGTGCGCGTGCGGCCCGTCACGGGATCAGCGGGGCTCAGTGACCGCCCTGCTCCTTGAAGCGCTTGTACGACCGCTCGATCTCCGCCTCGGCGTCCGTGCGGCCCACCCAGTTGGCACCCTCGACCGACTTGCCGGGCTCCAGGTCCTTGTACACCTCGAAGAAGTGCTGGATCTCCAGACGGTCGAACTCCGACACGTGGTGGATGTCACGCAGGTGCTCCACGCGCGGGTCGGTGGCCGGCACGCACAGCAGCTTGTCGTCGCCGCCCGCCTCGTCCGTCATACGGAACATGCCGATCGCGCGGCAGCGGATCAGGCAGCCCGGGAAGGTCGGCTCGTCCAGGATGACCAGCGCGTCCAACGGGTCGCCGTCCTCGCCGAGGGTGTTCTCGACGAAGCCGTAGTCGGTCGGGTAGGCGGTCGAGGTGAAGAGGCGACGGTCCAGGCGGATCCGACCGGTCTCGTGGTCCACCTCGTACTTGTTCCGCGAACCCTTCGGGATCTCGATCGTGACGTCGAACTCCACCGGTGGCTCCTCCATGATCAACACATAGTTCTGGTGGTTAAGTGTCCCTCACGCAGGTGTGTGATCGCGAAAGGGGCTGGTGGTCGTGCCAGAGCTGAGGCCTTGGCGAACCGCGAGACCGCAGGTGGCGCGGATCGCGAACGCCGTACGACCGCGTCTGGCGAGCGCCGTGACGGCCGCCGGGCCGCGGATCGCGCGGCTGGCGAAGGCCGTGCGGATCGGGCCTGCGCACCTCCCCCGCCTCCCCCGTTCGCGGACCGTCAGGACCTGGCAGTACACCGCGGGCGCCGCCACCGCCGGCCTGGCGCTGGCCGCCGGCGTGGTGACCGCGGCCGGTCCCTGGGACGCCAGAGGTCAGCGTACGGCCGAGCGGCACCGGGCGGCTGCCCAGGAGCGGCCGGGTGGCGCAGATCACGGTCGCTCCGCGACGGCCGCCGAGGCGCCCGGCGCCGCGCCGAGCGCCCCGCCCGTCCTGACGGGCCTGGGCGGCGTCACCGGCGCCGTCGGCACCAGGAAGGCCGCCCCCGGCCACCAGGCGCTCTCGGACGTCCTCCAGCCCCTCCTGGACAGCGGCGCGCTCGGCGACCGCCACGCGGCCGCCGTCGTCGACGTCGCGACCGGCGAACGCCTCTACGAGAGCGACGCCGGCGAAAGCCTCACCCCCGCCTCCACCACCAAGATCGCCACCGCCGTCGCCGCCCTGTCCGCCCTCGGCCCCGACCACCGGCTCACCACCCGCGCCGCCCTCGAACCGGACACCCGCGAACTCGTCCTCGTCGGCGGCGGCGACCCCACCCTCACCGCGCGCGCCGGGACCGGCGGTGAGGCCGGCCTGCGCACGCTCGCCACCGACACCGCGCGGGCCCTGCACCGGCGCGGCATCCGCACCATCACCCTCTCCTACGACGCCGGCCTGTTCACCGGCCCCGCCCTGCACCCCATCGGCGTCAACGACAACCTGGCACCGGTCAGCGCCCTGATGGCCGACGAGGGCCGCACCGACGACTCCACCAGCGGCCCGGCGACCCGCGTGAGCGACCCGGCCGCGGCCGCGGCGGCCGCCTTCGCCGAGTTCCTGGGGGACGCCGGCATCACGACCACCTCCCCGGGCCCCTCCAAGGCCGGCACGCGCGCGCAGACCCTCGCCACCGTCTCCTCGCCCCCGCTGTCCGACCTGGTCGAGCGGATGCTCACCAACAGCGACAACGACATCGCCGAGGCCCTGGCCCGGCACACGGCCCTGGCCAGCGGCGAACCCGCCAGCTTCGCCGGCGGCGCCAGGGCCATCGGCACGCAGCTGCGCAAACTCGGCGTGCCCCTGTCCGGCGCCTCCTTCCACGACGGCAGCGGCCTCGACCGCGCCGACCGGCTGACGGCCGGCCTGCTCACCGCCCTGCTGGCCGAGGCCGGCGACCCGGACCGCCCCGGCCTGCGGCCCGTCCTCACCGGCCTCCCCGTGGCCGGCTTCACCGGCACCCTGAGCACCCGCTACACCGACGGTGCCTCCGGCCTCGTACGCGCCAAGACGGGCACCCTGACCGGCGTGAACACCCTCGCCGGCACGGTCGTCGACCAGGACGGCCACCTCCTCGCCTTCGCCTTCCTGGCCTCCGGCACGGACAGCGCCCCCGAGGCCCAGGCGGCCCTGGACGAGGCGGCGACCGCGCTGGCGCGGTGCGGCTGCGGGTAGCCGCACCCCCGGCGACCGGCAGCCGACCCCCGGCGACCGGCAGCCGACCCCCGGCGACCGGCAGCCGACCCCCGGCGACCGGCAGCCGACCCCCGGCGACCGGCAGCCGCACCCCCGGCAGCCGCACCCCGGCAACCGGCAGCCGCACCCCCGGCAACCGGCAGCCGGGAGCACCCCCGCCCGTCCCACGGCCTGCCCCAAGGGGGAGGGCTCACGTACGGTTGACAACATGACGAGCTTCGGTGGCACCGCATCTCCCGGGATGGTCGACTGGAACCTCGCGGTGGCGACCGCGACACGGCTCGTGCGTCCCGGCCCCGAGGTCAGCCGCGACGAGGCCAGGGCGGTCGTCGCGGAACTGCGCCGGCACGCCAAGGCCTCGGAAGGACACGTGCGGGGCTTCACCCGTATGGGCACCGAGGAGATCCACGACACCCCCGTCCTGGTGGTCGACCGCCCCGGCTGGGTCCGCGCCAACGTCGCCGGCTTCCGGGAGATCCTCCGGCCGCTGCTGGAGAAGATGCAGGAGCGCCGCGGCAACAACCCCGGCAGCGCGGTCCTCGGCGCCGTCGGCGGCAAGGTCACCGGCGTGGAACTGGGCATGCTGCTGTCGTTCCTGTCCTCCCGCGTCCTCGGCCAGTACGAGACCTTCGCCCCCGCCACCCGCGACCTCCCGGCCGGCGGGAACGGCGCCGGCCGGCTGCTGCTCGTGGCGCCCAACATCGTCCACGTCGAGCGCGAACTCGACGTCGAACCGCACGACTTCCGCCTGTGGGTGTGCCTGCACGAGGAGACCCACCGCACCCAGTTCACCGCCGTGCCCTGGCTGCGGGACCACCTCGAGGGTGAGATCCAGTCGTTCTTGGCGGAGACCGACGTCGACCCGATGACCTTCCTGGAGCGCATGCGGGAAGCCGCCCAGTCCCTCGCCGGCGGCCGCCCCGAGGGCGAGGAGGAGGACGGCGGACGCTCCTTCGTCGAGCTGGTGCAGACCCCCGCCCAGCGGGAGATCCTCGGCCGGCTCACCGCCGTGATGTCCCTGCTCGAAGGCCACGCCGACTACGTCATGGACGGCGTCGGCCCGAGCGTCGTACCGACCGTCGCGGAGATCCGCGAGAAGTTCCAGCAGCGCCGCGCGAAGGGCGCCTCCCGCCTGGACCTCGCCCTGCGGAAACTGCTGGGCCTGGACGCCAAACTGCGGCAGTACCGGGACGGCGAACGCTTCGTACGGGCCGTCGTCGACGAGGTCGGCATCGAGGGCTTCAACCGCGTGTGGACCTCGCCCAACACCCTGCCCACCAAGGCGGAGATCACCAAACCGGCGGACTGGGTCGCGCGGGTGCACCGGAGGACCGAGTCGTGAAGTCAAGCGGAAGGTCGTGAACCGAATCCGGCCGACGGCAGGCGAACGCCCCTCCAATCACCCGTCCGAGGGACCGTGTGCCATGCGTAGGCGTGCGATGCTCGGGGAACGGCCCGCTTCTGTCACCATCTACACACTCTGAGTGACCGTCTCGGGTTCACCCCCCGAAAACTTCATGAAGGGAACCGGACATGGGTCCCCATCCTGCGGTCGCGGCGATACGCCTGGCGGTTCGCCGCGTCCTCCACGACATCCTGAACGACCACCCGGCCGGCCGCGCGCACCCGGCCGGCGGCGCCTCCTGCGAGCACCTCGACCGGCGCCCGGACGACACGGCCGAGCGGTCCCCCTCCCCACTCGTGCTGGTCGCCTGCTCCGGCGGCGCCGATTCCATGGCCCTCGCCTCGGCACTCGCCTTCGAGGCCCCCAAGCTCGGCATCCGCGCCGGCGGGATCACCGTCGACCACGGGCTCCAGCCCGGCTCCGACCTCCGCGCCGACGAGGTCGTCCTGCGACTGCGCGAACTCGGCCTCGATCCGGTCGAGTCGGTCGCCGTGACCGTCGGCCGCGAGGGCGGACCCGAAGCCGCCGCCCGCGACGCCCGCTACGCCGCCCTGGACGCCGCCGCCGAACGCCACGGCGCCGCCGCCGTCCTGCTCGGCCACACCCGCGACGACCAGGCCGAGACCGTCCTGCTGGGCCTGGCCCGCGGCTCCGGCATCCGCTCCCTGTCCGGCATGGCCGCGGTCTCGGGGGCCGGCGGCCGTTACCGGCGGCCCTTCCTGCACCTGGACCGGCAGACCGCCCGCAAGGCCTGCATGGTCCAGTCCCTGCCGGTCTGGGACGACCCGCACAACGCCGACCCGGCCTACACCCGCTCCCGGCTCCGCCACGAGGGCCTGCCCGCCCTGGAGAAGGCCCTCGGCAAGGGCGTCGTGGAAGCGCTCGCCCGCACCGCCCAGCTCTCCCGGGACGACGCCGATGCCCTGGACGCCTGGGCCAGCCAGGCCGAGGCCGCCGTACGGGACTCCGCCGGCCTGCTGGAGTGCGCCAAGCTGTACGCCCTCCCGCCCGCCGTACGCCGCCGGATCCTGCGCCGCGCGGCCATCGAGGCCGGGGCCCCGGCCGGCGCGCTCTTCGCCCGCCACATCGAGGAAGTCGACCGCCTGATCACCGGCTGGCGCGGCCAGGGAGCCATCAATCTCCCGGGCAGAGTCGTCGCCCAGCGTCAGGGTGGCAGACTGGTGATTCGGCAAGGCTGATTACCGACCCCTCCCGGAGCGACCCTCCGGCGGGCCGGGCGGCCGGAGGCCGTGATGACGGCCGTAAGTGCGGGACGACCGAAAGTGATGCGGGTGGACGCGAAAGACATGGGTGCCGACCTCCAGCAGGTGCTCATCACCAAGGAAGAGATCGACGCGAAGCTGGCCGAGCTGGCCGCGAAGATCGACGCGGAGTACGCGGGCAAGGACCTGCTGATCGTCGGCGTCCTCAAGGGCGCGGTCATGGTCATGGCGGACCTGGCCCGGGCGCTGTCCACCCCCGTCACCATGGACTGGATGGCCGTGTCCTCCTACGGCGCGGGCACCCAGTCCTCCGGGGTCGTCCGCATCCTCAAGGACCTCGACACCGACATCAAGGGCAAGCACGTCCTGATCGTCGAGGACATCATCGACTCCGGCCTGACCCTGTCCTGGCTGATCAACAACCTCGGCTCCCGCGAGCCCGCCTCCCTGAAGGTGTGCACGCTGCTGCGCAAGCCGGACGCCGCCAAGGTCGCCATCGACGTGGAGTGGGTCGGCTTCGACATCCCGAACGAGTTCGTCGTCGGCTACGGCCTCGACTACGCCGAGAAGTACCGCAACCTGCCGTTCGTCGGTACGCTCGCGCCTCACGTCTACGGCGGCTGAGCCAGTCGGCCCAAGCCCGGTAGGACGATCGGGAACCCCAGCGGGTTCCGTGCCGTTGAAGCAAGCAGAGACGGGTTCTCCAGCCGTCGAACCGGCTCCGTGCGGCTTCGGACAACAATGCTGGGGTACCGTCAGAAGAACTGTCTTATCAAACTCACTATGGCAGGAGGGACGGGGCGGCACCGCTCCGTATGGATGGACGTGAAGCGATACTTCCGTGGGCCGGTCATGTGGATCGTGCTGGCCGTCCTTGCCGTGGTCGTGTTGATGCAGGTCGTCGGCTCGTCCGGCGGCTACAAGACGGTGGACACCGGCCAGGTCGTGGCGGCGATCAACGACAACAAGGTCGAGTCGGCCAAGCTCACCACCGGTGACGAACAGAGCATCAAGGTCACGCTCAAGGACGGCAACAAGGTCGAGGGCAGCTCGAAGATCCAGGCGAGCTACATCGGCGACCAGGGCGTGACGCTCGCCGGCACGCTCCAGACCAAGTACCAGGAGAAGCAGATCCCGGACGGCTACACGGTGTCGCCGTCCAAGCAGAACCCGTTCGTCGGCGTCCTGCTCTCCCTGCTTCCCTTCGTTCTGATCGTGGTCGTCTTCCTGTTCCTGATGAACCAGATGCAGGGCGGCGGCTCCCGGGTCATGAACTTCGGCAAGTCCAAGGCCAAGCTCATCACCAAGGACACCCCGAAGACGACCTTCTCCGACGTCGCCGGCTGCGACGAGGCCGTCGAGGAGCTCCAGGAGATCAAGGAGTTCCTCCAGGAGCCGGCCAAGTTCCAGGCCGTCGGCGCCAAGATCCCCAAGGGCGTGCTCCTGTACGGCCGCCCGGGTACGGGCAAGACCCTGCTCGCGCGCGCCGTCGCGGGCGAGGCGGGCGTCCCCTTCTACTCGATCTCCGGTTCCGACTTCGTCGAGATGTTCGTCGGTGTCGGCGCCTCCCGGGTGCGCGACCTCTTCGAGCAGGCCAAGGCGAACGCCCCGGCGATCGTCTTCGTCGACGAGATCGACGCGGTCGGCCGCCACCGCGGCGCCGGCCTCGGCGGCGGTCACGACGAGCGCGAGCAGACGCTGAACCAGCTGCTGGTCGAGATGGACGGCTTCGACGTCAAGGGCGGCGTCATCCTGATCGCCGCCACCAACCGTCCCGACATCCTCGACCCGGCCCTGCTGCGCCCCGGCCGCTTCGACCGCCAGATCGCGGTCGACCCGCCGGACCTCCAGGGGCGTCTGGAGATCCTCAAGGTCCACCAGAAGGGCAAGCCGGTCGCGCCCGACGTCGACCTCTCCGCGGTCGCCCGCCGTACCCCGGGCATGACCGGTGCCGACCTCGCCAACGTGCTGAACGAGGCCGCGCTGCTCACCGCCCGCGGTGACCAGAAGCTGATCGACAACAAGGCGCTGGACGAGGCGATCGACCGCGTGGTCGCGGGCCCGCAGAAGCGGACCCGGATCATGTCGGACAAGGAAAAGAAGATCACCGCGTACCACGAGGGCGGTCACGCCCTGGTCGCGGCGGCCTCGCCGAACGCCGACCCGGTCCACAAGATCACGATCCTGTCCCGCGGCCGCGCCCTCGGCTACACGATGGTCCTGCCGGACGAGGACAAGTACTCGACCACGCGCAACGAGATGCTCGACCAGCTCGCCTACATGCTGGGCGGCCGCGCGGCCGAGGAACTGGTCTTCCACGACCCGACCACCGGCGCCGCGAACGACATCGAGAAGGCCACCAACCTGGCCCGCGCGATGGTCACGCAGTACGGCATGACCGAGCGCCTCGGCGCCATCAAGTTCGGCGGCGACAACAGCGAGCCCTTCCTCGGCCGTGAGATGGCGCACCAGCGCGACTACTCGGAAGAGGTCGCCGCGCTGGTGGACGAAGAGGTCAAGAAGCTCATCGAGACCGCGCACAACGAGGCCTGGGAGATCCTGGTCGAGAACCGCGACGTGCTCGACAACCTCGTCCTCCAGCTCCTGGAGCGGGAGACGCTGGGCAAGGAGGAGATCGCCGAGATCTTCGCCCCCATCGTCAAGCGCCCGCCGCGGCCCGCCTGGACCGGCTCCTCCCGCCGCACCCCGTCCACCCGCCCGCCGGTGCTCTCCCCGAAGGAGCTGGCACTGACCAACGGTGCGAACGGCTCGACGGCGGCGATCAGCACGGCCAAGTCCACCGCCGCGGAGTCCGCCCCGGTCACGGACCAGGCCCCGGAGGACCGCTCCGACAGCTGAGCCCCTTTCGGCCAGCAGGGCCGGAATGACTGCCGCGCTTCCCGGGTTCTAGCCTGGGGGGCGCGGCAGTCGCATGTCCGCAGACGGAACACGCGTCCGACGCGTGTGCAAGGCACCAGGAACGAGGAACCAGATGACCGACGCGGTGACGCTGGACGGTGAAGGCTCCATCGGCGAGTTCGACGAGAAGCGCGCCGAGAACGCCGTACGGGAGCTGCTGATCGCGGTCGGCGAGGACCCGGACCGCGAAGGTCTGCGCGAGACGCCGGCGCGGGTGGCGCGGGCCTACAAGGAGATCTTCGCGGGTCTGTGGCAGCAGCCCGAGGACGTTCTGACGACCACGTTCGACCTGGGTCACGACGAGATGGTCCTGGTGAAGGACATCGAGGTGTACTCGACCTGTGAGCACCATCTCGTGCCGTTCAGGGGCGTCGCCCACGTCGGCTACATCCCGTCCGTGACCGGCAAGATCACCGGCTTGTCCAAGCTGGCCCGCCTGGTCGACGTCTACGCCCGCCGGCCGCAGGTGCAGGAACGCCTGACCACGCAGATCGCGGACTCCCTGATGGAGATCCTGGAGCCCCGGGGCGTCATCGTGGTCATCGAATGCGAGCACATGTGCATGTCCATGCGCGGCATCCGCAAGCCCGGCGCCAAGACCATAACGTCCGCCGTGCGCGGGCAGCTGCGGGACGCGGCCACGCGGAACGAGGCCATGAGCCTCATCATGGCCCACTGACCGTTCCGGTCGGCGGAGCCGGCGCTCAGGCCACCGGCTCCGCCCCCGGAGGGTTCTGGTCGTCGTCCTCCGGGAGTTTGCAGACGCGTTCCAGGAACAGGGCGGCCGCTATCACGCCGACGCCGGCCAGGACCGAGAAGCCGGCGTAGATCGCCTGGTCGCGGCGGGCCGGGAAGTCGAGCAGTTCCAGCAGCAGGACGCCCGTGCCGCCGTACATGCCGGCGACGAGAGCGGCGACCAGGGCGCTGGCCTGGCCGAAGACGACCGCGCGGGCGGCCATCAGCGGATCCACGCCCTTGGCGCCCGGCCGGCGTTCGCGCTGGGCCTTGAGGCGGGCGCGCAGCGACAGGGCCGTGGCGAGCAGGACCACCGCGATCAGTGCGAGGACGACGGGGGCGGCCAGGGGGACGCTGGGCAGGGTCCCGGTCGAGTTCCAGAGGCGGGCGCCCGCCCAGGACAGGACGCCGGCCACGACGAACACGCCCGCCAGCACCCTGATGCGCAGCTCTCTCACGGTGTCCCTTCGGTTTCCCCGGACCGTCCCGGAGTGTGGTCGAGGCGGGGCCGCGATCGTGCCCCGCCTCGACCTTAACGACTACTCGGGCAGCCGGAGTTCCAGGTCCGCGCGGGGCGCGACACCCTCACGGGTGACGGCCGACAGCAGATCGGCCACCGTGCCGCGGCCGGGCAGCTGTGCCTGCGGGTCCACGTCGTGCCAGGGCGCGAGGACGAAGGCGCGCTCGTGGGCACGCGGGTGGGGGAGGGTGAGCCGCGGGTCGTCGGAGGTGACGTCCGCGTAGGCGACGATGTCGACGTCCAGCGTGCGCGGGCCCCAGCGCTCGTCCCGGACGCGGTTGAAGGCCTCCTCGACGGCGTGCGCCCGCTCCAGCAGGGAGGACGGCGGCAGCGTGGTCCGCAGGAGCACGACGGCGTTGAAGTAGGAGGGCTGGCTGCCGGGCTCGACGCCCCAGGGCTCCGTCTCGTAGACGGGCGAGACGGCCTTCACGCGGACGCCGGGGGTGTCTTCCAGGGCGTCGACGGCGCCCTGGAGGGTCTCCAGGCGGTTGCCCAGGTTGGAGCCGATGGAGAGCACGGCCCATTTGGGGTTGCTGAGGGTCGTGTCGGCGGCGTCCACCTGCTCGACGACCGAGGCGGGCACCGGCTGGACGGTCGGGTCGCTGTGACCCTGGAGGGAAGGTCGGGTCATACTCGGCTCCGGGTGATGGTGACGGTCACGTCGTCGAAGGGAACGGTGATCGGCGCGTCCGGCTTGTGAACGCGGACCTCGACCTCCTCCACCCCTTCGTGCTTCAGGCAGGTACGGGCGATCCGCTCGGCGAGCGTCTCGATGAGGTTCACCGGCTCGCCCTCGACCACGGCCACGACCTCCTCGGCAACGATGCCGTAGTGCACGGTCTTCGCCAGGTCGTCGTCGGCCGCGGCCGGCCGGGTGTCCAGACCGAGGACGAGGTCGACGATGAAGGTCTGGCCCTCTTCTCGTTCCCTGGGGAACACACCGTGGTGCCCGCGGGCCTTGAGGCCGCGCAGCGCGACACGATCCACGCGAATCACTCCTGCAATCGTCGGGAACGGCCGGACCGTACCGCGTGCGGGCGGCACACCGGCCTGAGACGAATCTACCTGCGGACACCGACCGAGCCGGGCCGCGGGGGCGCGGGCCGGGGCCGGAGCCTGGAGGGTTCACCGGATGTTTCCCCGGGGGAACCCGGCACTGTCATGGACTGGTAGCCGCTCCTACCCGGGGGTAGGTGATTCCAACCACTTCCCGCGCCGTGCCTGTCCCGCCCGTGCCCCGGGGCTGGTCCACCCGTTCAGGCGAGCGGTCCGTCGTCCGGATCCACGCCGTTCACGCCATCGAGGCCGGTGTCGTCGTCACCGTCGTCGTCGCTCTCGGCGAGGACGGGGGAGGCGTGGTGCGACCAGAGCTTCCAGCCGGAGGGCGTGCGCCGGAACACGTTCGTGGCGACGACGAGCTGGCCGACCAGCGGTCCCAGTTCCGCGCCCTCCTCCGGGGCGGGGCCGCCGCTGAGGATGTTCTCCGTGCAGGTCACGAGCGCGGTGTCGCCGGTCACGGAGACGTGCACGTCGGTGAGGAAGAACTGGATGTAGTCGGTGTTGGCCATGATCAGGGCGTACGACCTGAGGACCTCGCCGCGGCCGGTGAGCACCGGCCAGCCGGGGTGCACGCAGGAGATTACGCCGGTGTCCGCGGGGTCGTGCCAGGTCTCGTCCACGCCCAGTTCGGAGGGGGTCAGCCAGAGGTTGGAGACCTCTTCGAAGTCGCCGCGCTCGAGTGCCTCGTAGAAGGCCGTGTTGGCGGCCTCCACCTGTTCGACGTCCGTGTGCGGGGCGCTCACCGGTCTCCTTCCGTCCGGCGTGCGCCGTCGGTGCCCGGCGCGGGGTCCGTCACGCGCGCTCCCTCCACCGCCCGCGCCACGCGGACGGCGTCCGCGGTGGCGCGCACCTCGTGCACGCGCACCGCCCATGCGCCGGCGTGCGCCGCGAGTGCGGAGACGGCGGCCGTGGCCGCGTCGCGTTCCCGGGCCGGCGGGGGTGCCGCCTGCGGGCCGGCGAGGACCCGGCCGAGGAACCGCTTGCGGGAGGCGGCGACGAGGAGGGGGTGGCCGAGGGCCCGCAGGCGGTCGAGATGGGCGAGGAGGGCGAGGTCGTGCTCGGCCTCCTTGGAGAATCCGAGGCCGGGGTCGACGATGACGCGGTCGGGGGCGATGCCGCCCGCCAGAACGGCCTCCACGCGCGCGTGCAGCTCCTCCACGACCTCGGCCACGACGTCCTCGTAGACGCCCTTGACGTTGCCGCCCTGGAGGAAGCCGCGCCAGTGCATGACGACGAAGGGGGCGCCCGCGGCGGCGACGACCGGGATCATCGCGGGGTCGGCGAGGCCGCCGCTGACGTCGTTGACGAGGGCGGCACCGGCCGCCAGGGACTGTTCGGCGACGGAGGCGCGCATGGTGTCGACGGAGACGACGACGCCCTCGGAGGCGAGGCCGCGCACCACGGGGACGACCCGCCGCAGCTCCTCGTCCTCGTCGACGCGCGTGGCGCCCGGCCGGGTGGACTCGCCGCCGACGTCGACCAGGTCCGCGCCCTCGGCGACCAGATCCAGGCCGTGCTTGACGGCGGCGGTCGTGTCGAACCAGCGGCCGCCGTCGGAGAAGGAGTCGGGGGTCACGTTCACGACCCCCATGACCGCGCACCGGTCCCATGCCGGAAGGCCGGCCACTCGGCCGCGCCCGCTGAGGTTGTTCATACGTTCAGCGTAGGCCCAGGGCGGCGCCGGGAACGCGCGGCGGCCCGGGCGGGGGCCCCTCGTGCCGGAGGGGGTGGGGCTCCCGCCCGGGCCGGTCCTCGGTTCAGGCCGCGCGGGCGTCCTGTCGTACGTCCCGTTCCGTCACGGCGTGCGCGCACGGGCGCTGGGCGCGCGCCCGGCGCCGGCGCAGGAAGCGGGGCACCGGAAGGGCGAGGGTGACGAAGCCCTCGGCCTGCATGGCGGCGAAGCCGATGCGGGGCAGGTCGCCGGAGGCCCGGTACACCACGAACCGCGGTTCCCAGCGCGGCTGGAACTTGGCGTTGAACTTGTACAGCGACTCGATCTGGAACCAGCGCGAGAGGAAGACCAGCAGCCCGCGCCAGGCGCGCAGCACCGGGCCGGCGCCGATCTTCTCCCCGCGCGCGAGGGCGGAGCGGAACATCGCGAAGTTCAGCGAGACGCGGGCGATGCCGAACTTCGGGGCGGCCTGGAGGGCGGCGACGATCAGGAGTTCGTTCATGCCGGGGTCGGCGCCGCGGTCGCGGCGCATCAGGTCCAGCGACACGCCGTCCCGGCCCCACGGCACGAAGTGGAGGATCGCCTTCAGGTCGCCGTACTCGCCGGGTTCGTCGTCGGCCTTGTGCGCGGTGGCGATGAGGCAGTCGCCGTCGGCGGGGTCGCCGATGCGGCCGAGTGCCATCGAGAAGCCGCGCTCGGTGTCCGTGCCGCGCCAGTCCTCCGCGGCCCGGCGGATCCGCTCCAGCTCGGCGTCGCCGAGGTCACGGACACGCCGTACCCGCGTCTGGTAGCCGGCCCGCTCGATGCGCTTGACCATCTGGCGCACGTTGCGCATCGCGCGTCCGGCGAGCGAGAAATCCGCCACGTCCACCACCGCCTCGTCGCCGAGCTCCAGGGCGTCCAGGCCGGTCTCGCGGGTCCACACCTCGCCGCCCGTCTCGGAACAGCCCATGACGGCCGGCGTCCAGGAGTGGGCCTTGGCCTCGTCCATGAAGCGCTCGATGGCGCCCGGCCAGGCCTCGACGTCTCCGATGGGGTCGCCGCTGGCGAGCATCACGCCGGAGACGACCCGGTAGGTGACCGCGGCCTTGCCGCTCGGCGAGAACACGACCGCCTTGTCGCGGCGCAGCGCGAAGTGGCCGAGCGAGTCGCGCCCGCCGTGCTTGTCCAGCAGGGCGCGCAGCCGGGTCTCGTCCTCCTCGGTGAGGCGCGCGGCCGGGTGCTCGGGGCGGAAGGCGAAGTAGATGGTGGTGACGGCGGTGATCCAGCCGAGGGCGCCGAGGGAGAAGGCGACCGTCCAGGAGGTGTTGCCCTGGTAGTCGACGGGTCCCTCGAAGCCGAACAGGCCGTAGATGACGTGCGTGAGCCGGTCGGCCAGGCTCGGGTCGCCGATCGTCCGGTCCGGGTGGGCGCTGACGATGACGAGTCCGAGGACGAGCGAACCGGCGCTCATCAGGACGAAGTTGGCGAGCGCGCGCCACCTGCTGCGCGGGTCGGGCAGGGCCGCGAACTGGTCCCGGTGGCGCACCAGCGGCACCAGCAGCGCGATGGCGATGAGCACGCCGACGATCGAGTGCCGGTAGGCGAACTGCGCCACCGCGCCCACCGGGAGCAGCGCGACCGCGGCGCGCCAGGCCCGGCGCTTGTGCCGCTTGAGCCCGTGCGCGAGCAGCAGCAACAGCACGCCCGCGCTCAGCGAGAGCGCCGCCGCGAACGGCCCGAAGGAGCCCGGCAGCACCTCGGCCAGGGCGTGCATACGACTGTGACGGAAGCGCGGGAAGACGCCGGCCGCGATGTTCAGGAGACCGACGAGCGCGGCCGCCCGGCCGACCAGAGCGGGAACGGCCTCGGGGCGCGGGCCGCGCAGTATGTGCCGCGCCCGGCTTGATCGGCTCGGAACCCCGCCCGACATTTCCCCATCTATCCTGACAGACATCGCATCCCGTAGTTCTGCGAGAGACCTTGAACCCGGGCCCGATCGGGCATCCGGCGACATTGCGCCCTCTAGGACGGTGTCTCGGGGAGAGAGGTTCACTCCCCTCCGGAAAGTCGGATCAAAGGCCAAGGAAAGCCCCGGGCAAGCTCTCGCGACGACGTGTGGGCGCGGCGCGGGCGGAAAGCGCAGGCAGGAAACAGCCATGGGTCTCACGAGCAACACCGTGCTGGTGCTGGCGATCGCGGTCGCCGCCCTGCTGTTCATCGGCACCGTCTGGCTGTGGCCGCGCCTGGCCCGGCGGAGCTGGCGGGCCGTCGGTGGCCGGGTCGGTCTGCTGCTGTCCGTCCAGCTGGCGCTCTTCGCCTCCCTGGGCCTCGCCGCCAACCAGTCCTTCGGTTTCTACGCGAGCTGGGCGGACCTGTTCGGCAAGGAGACCGACCAGGGCGTCGTCATCGACCACTCGGCCAACGGCAGCAGCGGCGGCCCGCTCCAGGTGGTCTCCACGTCCGACGTACCGGGCGTGCACGCCACGCGGCCGGAGACGGGCGGGCAGATCCAGAAGGTCGACATCGTCGGCCGTGAGAGCCGCATCGCCACACCCGCGTACGTGTACCTGCCGCCGGAGTACTTCCAGCCGCAGTACCGGACGCGTACGTTCCCGGCGGCGGTCGTGCTGACCGGTTACCCGGGCACGGCGCAGTCGCTGGTGGACAAGCTGAACTACCCGCGTACCGCGCAGCGGCTCGCCAAGGACGGGCGGATGCAGCCGATGATCCTGGTGATGATGCGGCCGACCGTGGCGCCGCCGCGCGACACCGAGTGCGTGGACGTGCCGGGCGGCCCGCAGGCGGAAACGTTTTTTGCGAAGGACCTGCCGGACGCCGTCCTCAGCCACTACCGGGCCGGCAAGCGGCCGGGCAGCTGGGGCGTCATCGGCGACTCCACGGGCGGCTACTGCGCGCTCAAGCTCGCCATGCACCACCCTGGCGTGTACGCCGCGGGGGCCGGACTCTCGCCGTACTACAAGGCGCCGATCGACCCCACGACCGGTGACCTCTTCCACGGCGACACGAAGCTGCGGAACCGCGCCGACCTGTTCTGGCTCCTGGGGCACGAACCCGCGCCCGACACCTCGCTGCTGGTCACCAGCAGCAAGGTCGGCGAGCACAACTACAAGGACACGCTGAGGTTCATAGAGCAGGTGCAGGCCACGAACCTGACCCGCATCTCCTCGATCATCCTCGACAGCGGCGGGCACAACTTCAACACCTGGCGGCGCGAGATCCCGCCGACGCTCCAGTGGATCAGTGGACGGCTCACCGACCGCTGAGCCGCCGTCCCCCTGACGCTCCGTGAAGGCCGCGGCATGGCCGGGTTTTTACGGGGCGGGGGCCCGCGATTCGCCTACGCGCGGTAAGTTTCTGGCCATGCCACGTGGACGCCACCGCCATTCCCCGCCTCTGCACCGGCTGTTGCCCCCGTCGGCGATCGCCGGCGTCTCCGTCGCCTGCGCGCTGGGTCCCTGGGTGTTCTCCGAGGCCACGGTGTTGCGCGTGCTGGCCGCCGCGGCCGCCGCGACGTCGGTCGTCGGCGCCTTCGTGATGCGCCGCTGGGACACGCAGGCGGGCAAGCAGGTCGCCGAGCTCACGCGCGCGCGTGCCGGTGACGAGTGGCGGTACGAGGAGCGGGTCGCCGAACTGGAGACCGACCTGGAGGAGTCCCGCGAGCTCCGCGCCAAGCTGGAGCAGCGGCTGCGTGCCAAGCGGGCCGAACTGGCGGGCCTGCGCAACGAGCACGCGGCCCTGCTGCGCCGGTACGCGACCGCGGAGACCGAGCGGGCGAGCGCCCTGGAGGGCCGCCGGCTGCTGGAGCTCGAAGCGGCCGCGCCCGAGCCGGGGCCCGCGTCCTCGGCACCGCGCGCGCTGCCGCCCGCGCGGAGCGCCGGGCCGCGGACGGACGAGGCGCCGGAGACGGCCGACGCGCCGGATGCCGAAGCGCCGGATGCCGAAGCGCCCGAGGACGCCGCGGGTGCCGCGGGTCCGGACGCGCGCGCGGACATGCCGGCGGTCTTCTCGGCCGAAGGCGCCCGGCTGTACGGGCGGGCCCTGATGGCCCTGGCCCGGTTCGGCCGGGGCACGGCGGACGGGCGCGGGGGCGGGGACGAACGCGAGCCGCGGAACGGGCGGGAACCCGGGGACGAGCGCGCGGACGACGGTGAGCGCGGGGCCGGGGCCGAGGGCGTGGCGGAGACCGTCACGGCGTCCGGGGCCGGAGGTGACGGGGAGACACCGGCGGGAGCTGAGGTGCCGGCCGTGCGCTCCGGGACCGCCGTGCGCTCCGAGTCCACCGCGCGGTCCGAGACCGCCGTCACCGGCGAGCCGGTTGAGACCGCCGTCACGGGTGAGCCGGTTGAGACCGCCGTCACGGGCGAGCCGGTTGAGTCCGCCGTCACGGGTGAGCCCGAGGATTCCGCCGGGTCCGCGGAGGACGCGAAGACCGTCGAGTCCGCGGCCGCGAAGACCGCCGAGTCCGTGGTCGGGACGCCGGAGGCCGCCGGGGACGAGGCGGCCGGGGCCGGTTCCGTGGCCAAAGGAGAGGGCGTCGAGGGAGGCGTGACGGACGGCGCCGGTGCGCTGCCCGCGGCCGAGTCCGCCCAGGAGGCGGGGCAGGCGTCCGCCGCCGGACCGGCCCGGCCCGCGGGGCCGCCGCCCGCCGGGCACTTCGCGGTGCCGACCGCGGTGGCCGTCGTGCCGCCCGCGCCCGCGCGGCGCCCGGTGGTCGAGGGCGGCTTCGACTTCTTCGGCACGCAGAAGGGCGCGCGGAAGGAGACGGTGGACTCCGTGCAGAACGAGGACCTCGCCGACGTCGTCGGCCCGGAGGCCCTGGCCGTGCACAAGGCCGAGACCGAGGCCGGGTTCAAGCCCGCCGACGCGCGGTCCCGGGAGGTCGGTCAGGTCATCGACCTGACGGCACATGACGAGACCGAGCAGATCGACGTCCAGGGGCTGCGCACCGCGGCCTCCTGAGCCCGCGGCAGCCGGCCTCACCAGGCACCGGGCCCGGCCTTCCCCGATGGGAAGCCGGGCCCGACGCGTCGGCGCAGCTCAGGGACCGGCGCACCACCGCGCGAGGCCCCTGGACGCGCGCACGCACCGCGCGGCGGGCCGGTGGCCGCTCCCGCCCGTCCCCGCCGTCGGCCGTCGGCCATCCAGCGTGAACCGGCCAAAACCGGACGCAGGCCGGTGGTCATCCGGTGGTCATCCAGCGGTCCGGCGGGGCGTCCCGGCGGCCCGTCCGCGACCTCTCCGCCTGTTCGGCCAGGAACCGCCCGGCCTCCCCGGCGTCGCGCAGGCGGGCCGTCACGGTGCTGTCGGCCCCGGTGTCCACGTGCACGTCGGCGAGGTCCCAGCGGCGCTGCCACGGCCCCTGTGTGAGCCGTACGCTCTGCACCTTCGCGTGCGGGACGAGCGACAGCCGGCGGCACAGCAGCCCGCTGCGGGCGGCGAACACCGCGCCGGTGACCGCGAGCCCGTGCCCGCGCCACCACACCGGCACGCACCACCGGGCCCGGCGCGGCACCGGCGCCGGCTCCCGTGGCACGGACACGCCGGGCAGCACGCGCGCGACGACCGACTCGGCGACCGCGCGCGGGGCGACCGGTACGAGCAGCGAGTTCGCGGACCCGGCCACGTCCAGTTCCACGCGCACCCAGTCCCACCGCCGCCACAGCAGCGGTTCCACGATCCGCACGGTCTGCACGCGCCCCGGCGGCACCGTCTCGTGCGCACGGTCGAGCAGCCCGCGGTCGATGCGCAGCCCGTCCGGGGACTCGCTCACCGTCCAGTCGTACTCGGTGACGAACCTGCCCACGCTGCTCGCGCCGGCCGCGCCGAGCAGGGGCAGGGCGGTGGCGATGACCGCCCACAGGTTGTGGGTGACGAGGTACAGCACGCTCGGTACGACGAGCGCGGCGCACAGCGTGCCCCAGGTGGCGCCCGTCATTACCAGGGAGCGCGCCAGCCCTGGCGAGGGCACGCGCAGCAGCTCGCGCGCCGGCGCCTCCCCGACGTCACGCGCCGTTTCGGGCGCGAATCCCGCCGCGCGGGCGAGCAGCTCCGCCCGGAGGGCGCGCGCCTCCCGCTCGCCCAGGAAGGCCAGCTCGTCCTTGTCGCCGGTGCCGATGACATCGATCCGCAGCTTCGCGACGCCCGCCACGCGCGCGAGGAGCGGACGGGAGACGTCCACGGCCTGGACGCGCTCCAGCCGGATGTGCGCGGTGCGCCGGAACAGCAGTCCCGTGCGGATGCGCAGTTCGGTGTCGGTGACCGAGTAGTGGGTGAACCACCACGACAGGAAGCCGTAGAGACCGGCCGCGGGCACCAGCACCGCGAGAACCACCAGGAGCGTGGTGCCGGTCAGCCGCCCGACCTGTTCCTGCGCGCCGCTCGGATCGTGCACCGCCCAGCCGGCGAGCGCGGCGAGCGGCGCCCACGCCCGGCGCAGGGGCGTGACCGGGTGCAGTCGGCGCTCGGTGACGGCCGGACGCTCCGGTATGCCGCCGGCCGGGCCCTCGGCGCTGCCCGGGGGTGTCACAGTCCCGCCGATCGGGCCTCGCCCAGCTCGGTCAGCCGGTCGCGCAGCCGCTCCGCCTCGGCCGGGTCGAGGCCCGGGAGGGTCGCGTCGGTCGCGGCGGCGGCCGTGTGCAGCTGCACGGTGGCCAGTCCGAAGCGCCGCTCCACGGGCCCGGAGGTCACCTCCACCAGCTGCATCCGCCCGTACGGCACCACCGTCTCCTCGCGCCACAGCACCCCGCGGCTGATCAGCAGGTCGTCGGCGCGCTCGGCGTACCGCCAGGAGCGCCAGTTGCGCCCCAGCAGCCGCCAGCCCCAGGCGGCGAACGCCGGCGGCAGCAGCGCGCAGGCGGCCCAGCCCGGCCCCGCCAGAAGGCCCGGCAGCAGCCCCGCGGCGACCGTCAGGACCCCCGTCCAGACGACCAGCAGCAGCCGGCGCACGCGCAGCAGCCCGGGTTTCAGCCGGCGCCAGACCGGCTGCTCCGCCGGCGCTCCGGTCCCTTCTCGGCTCCCCGTTTCCATGGGGCCAGCGTACGTAGGGGAAACTGGGGCCATGACTCCTACGACGGAGACCACGGTCGGCATCGGCGGCGCGGCGGAGAGCACCGACATGGTGCTCAACATCGGGCCTCAGCACCCGTCCACGCACGGCGTGCTGCGGCTCAGGCTCGTGCTGGACGGGGAGCGCATCGTGCACGCGGAGCCGGTGATCGGCTACATGCACCGGGGCGCCGAGAAACTCTTCGAGGCGCGCGACTACCGGCAGATCATCGTGCTCGCCAACCGCCACGACTGGCTGTCGGCGTTCTCGAACGAGCTGGGCGTGGTCCTCGCCGTGGAGCGGATGCTCGGCATGGAGGTGCCCGAGCGGGCGGTGTGGACGCGCACGCTGCTCGCCGAGCTGAACCGGGTGCTCAACCACCTGATGTTCCTCGGCTCCTACCCGCTGGAGCTCGGCGGGATCACGCCGGTCTTCTACGCGTTCCGGGAGCGCGAGGTGCTCCAGAACGTCATGGAGGAGGTCTCCGGCGGGCGCATGCACTACATGTTCAACCGCGTCGGCGGCCTCAAGGAGGACCTGCCGGCCGGCTGGACGGCACGCGCGCGCGAGGCCGTCGCCGCGGTGCGCTCGCGCATGGACGTCTTCGACGACCTGGTGCTCGGCAACGAGATCTTCCGGGGGCGTACGCGCGGGGTCGGGGCGCTGGCGGCGGAGGCGGTGCACGCGTACGGCGTGAGCGGCCCCATCGCGCGCGCCTCGGGCGTCGACTTCGACCTGCGCCGCGACGAGCCGTACCTGGCCTACGGCGACCTCCAGGACACCCTGAAGGTCGTCACCCGGAGCGAGGGCGACTGCCTGGCCCGCTTCGAGGTGCTGCTGGAGCAGACGCACAACGCCCTCGACCTCGCCGACGCCTGTCTGGACCGGCTGGCGGAGCTGGCGCCAGGGCCGATCAACCAGCGGCTGCCGAAGGTGCTGAAGGCGCCCGAGGGCCACACGTACGCGTGGACCGAGAACCCGCTCGGCATCAACGGCTACTACCTCGTCAGCAAGGGCGAGAAGACCCCGTACCGGCTGAAGCTGCGCTCGGCCTCGTACAACAACATCCAGGCGCTGACCGAGCTGCTGCCGGGGACGCTGGTGGCGGACATGGTGGCGATCCTGGGCTCGATGTTCTTCGTGGTCGGCGACATCGACAAGTAGCCCGCGCGGGCGCCGGGGTGCGCTCCGCCGGGCGGGCGCCTCGTACGGCTTGGGATCTAGATCTCCTGCACCTCCTGGGAGCCGCGCCCCAGGGGATCGCCGATGCCCACCGGCTGGAGCAGCCAGCCGAAGTCGCCGAGGCCGCCCGGTGCCGTGAGCTCGGCGGCCTCGCCGGCGCTCGCGAGGGCGCGTACGTAGGCGGAGGGGTCCGTGGAGGCCAGCGCGAGCGAGGGGCGTGCGCCGGTGATGTCGAGAGCGCGTAGGGCAGCGCGTTGCGTGAGCACGCGCGCGCCGGCCAGCTCGCGCGCCCCTTCGGCGGTCCGCTGCGCCGTGCCGGACGGCGCCCGTGCCGCGCCCGGCGCCGCCGCGCACGCGTCCAGGGCGACGTGTGCCGTGAGGTCGCAGGAGCCGTCCGGCACGGGCGTCGTCTCGCGGCCCTCCCTGAAGCCGGTGAGCGTCCCGAACAGCGGGCGGGTGTCCACGGTGTGCGCGTAGTCCACGGCCACCGCCAGTCCGCGCGCCACCCGGTCCACGGCCGCCGCCCAGGCCCGGTCCCGGGGCAGTCCGATCTCCGCCCGCAGTCCCTCCTCGGCGGGCAGCGGCCACCAGCGCGCGAGCCAGCCGGCCTCCTCGCCCGTCACGGGCTCCCCGAGCCGCTCGGTGCCGTCCGGCGCGACGAGGACCAGCCGGGGCACGCCCGAGGCGTCCACCTCGACGACGTCCACGGGGACGTTGTCCAGCCACTCGTTGGCGAACAGCAGCCCGTCGACGGCGTCCGGGAGTTCGCTCAGCCAGGTGATCCGCGCGTCCAGCCCGGCCGGGCGGTCGGCGATCTCGACGGCGTACGCGCGCGTGCGTGCCGCCACGTCCGACGGCAGGACGGCGAGCACCCCCGCCACCAGTTCCCCCCGCCCGGCGGCCATGTCGACGAAGTCCAGTACCGGGGGCCGGCCGAGCGCCGCGTCGACCCGGCACAGCAGCCGGGCCACGGCCCGCGCGAAGAGCGGGGAGGCGTGCACGGAGGTGCGGAAGTGACCGGCCGGCCCCTCCGGGCGCCGGTAGAAGCCGCCGGGTCCGTACAGCGCCGCCTCGGCCGCCGCGCGCCAGCCGCGCGGGCCCGGATCCCCGCCGGATCCCCGCCGCCTCGTCTCATCCGTCACGGCACCAGACTAGGCACACAGATGATCACGGCCTCCACCTTGCGGAGTATGTGCGCGGAGCACGGATCGGCCCCTCGGTTGACTCCCGCACACATCCCGTTTCCCTACTCTGGGTTACGTGCAGCGCCTCTACGACTTCCTCCGCCACCACCCGACATGGGTCGACGCCTTCTGGGCCGTCGTCCTGCTCGGGGTGTCCGGGCTGAGCGCGGTCAATCTCGACGGGGTGCCCGGCCGCCACGGCACGATCCCCCTGGTGATGGCCGTCTCCGTCGTCCTGTGCGCCGTCGTGGCGCTGCGCCGCCGCTTCCCGGAGCCGATGCTCCTGCTCGCCCTCCTCACCGGGCTGGCCCAGCTGGTGCTGGACGTGGAGACGACCGTCGCCGACTTCGCCATGCTGGTGATCACCTACACGGTCGCGGCGGTCGGCGTCCGCTGGGCCTCCCGGCTCGCACTCGCCGTCAGCCTGTGCGCGGCGACCGTGGCCCAGATCCGCTGGCCGGACCCGCACAGCAGCTTCGCCGGGCAGATCGCCATCGCCGTCTTCCAGACGGTGCCCTTCGCCCTCGCCTGGGTGCTCGGCGACTCCATGCGCACCCGGCGCGCCTACTTCGCGCAGCTGGAGGAGCGCGCGGCCCGCCTGGAGAAGGAGCGCGAGGCGCAGGCGAAGGTCGCGGTCGCCGCCGAGCGCGCCCGCATCGCGCGCGAGCTGCACGACGTCGTCGCGCACAACGTGTCGGTGATGGTGGTGCAGGCCGACGGCGCCGCCTACGTCATGGACGCCGCGCCCGACCAGGCGAGGAAGGCCCTGGAGACGATCTCCTCCACCGGCCGCCAGGCCCTGGCCGAGATGCGCCGCCTGCTGGGCGTGCTGCGCACCGGTGAGCACCAGGAGACCGGGGAGTACGTCCCGCAGCCCGACGTCGAGCAGATCGACGACCTCGTCGAGCAGTGCCGCAGCTCCGGCCTGCCGGTCGACTTCAAGGTGGAGGGCACCCCGCGCCCGCTGCCCACCGGCGTGGAGCTGACCGCGTACCGGATCGTGCAGGAGGCGCTGACCAACACCCGCAAGCACGGCGGGCCGAACGCGGGCGCGAGCGTACGGCTGGTCTACTTCGACGACGGTCTCGGCCTGCTGGTGGAGGACGACGGCAAGGGTGCCCCGCACGAGCTGTACGAGGAGGGCGGCGCCGACGGGCAGGGCCACGGCCTGATCGGCATGCGCGAGCGCGTCGGGATGGTCGGCGGCACGCTGGACGCCGGGCCGCGCCCGGGCGGAGGATTCCGCATCAGCGCCCTGCTGCCGCTCAAACCGGCGCACTGACCCGCCGTACGCCGCCTGCGTACGCCACCCGTACGCCCCCACGGCCCCCGAAGCCGGCAACCGAAGACACGGAAGAGGACCCGATGACGATCCGCGTGATGCTCGTCGACGACCAGGCGCTGCTGCGCACCGGGTTCCGGATGGTGCTCGCCGCCCAGCCGGACATGGAGGTCGTCGCGGAGGCGGGCGACGGCGTGGAGGCCCTCCAGGTGCTGCGGTCCACCGCCGTCGACGTCATCCTGATGGACGTCCGGATGCCGAAGCTGGACGGCGTGGAGACCACCCGGCGGATCTGCTTGGAGCCGGACGCGCCGAAGGTGCTCATCCTGACCACGTTCGACCTGGACGAGTACGCGTTCTCGGGGCTGAAGGCGGGCGCCTCCGGCTTCATGCTCAAGGACGTGCCGCCCGGTGACCTGCTGGCCGCGATCCGCGCCGTGCACAGCGGCGACGCCGTCGTGGCGCCCTCCACCACCCGGCGCCTGCTGGACCGCTTCGCGCCGATGCTGCCCTCCACCGGCAAGGAGCCCCGCCACCAGCAGCTGGAGCGGCTCACCGAGCGGGAGCGCGAGGTGATGGTGCTGGTCGCGCAGGGCCTGTCCAACGGCGAGATCGCGGCGCGGCTGGTGCTGAGCGAGGCGACGGTGAAGACGCACGTGGGCCGCATCCTGACCAAGCTCGGCCTGCGGGACCGGGTCCAGGTGGTGGTGCTGGCGTACGAGACGGGGCTGGTGCGGGCGGGCGGCCACGGCTGACACCGCGGCGGCCGCCGGCTCCGCCGGGGCGCACCGGTCCGGCCGCCCGGCGGGGCGCCCCGGCCCGCCCGCCCCCGGCACGCCCGCCCCCGGCACGCCCGCCCCCGGCACGCCCGCCCCCGGCACGCCGGTTCCCGGCCAGGGGGTGTCTCGCCGTCTCGCCGATCAGGCCGGGCCCGACCGACCAGACGCCTGCTGGCAGGCCCTCCCCGGCAGCCGGGCCACGAACGCGCCGGCCGCCGCCCGTACCTGCTCCGCCGTCCAGTCGAGACCGGCCTCGTCCACCGTGACCTCCGTGCACGCCAGCCCGGGGCCCGCCTGCTCCCAGCCGCCCGCGAACAGCAGCACCGAGGTCTCCTCGGCCTGCCGCACGGCCGCCTCGGCCGCCACGTCCGCGTCGTACGGCACCCAGACCTGGAACTGGTGGATGTGCGGTTCGGCCGGGTGGACGCGCGACCAGGGCATCCCGGCGTCCGCCAGCCCCTCGCGCAGTGAGGAGGCCACCACGCGCGCGTGCCGCACGTACGCGGGCAGCCGGGGCAGCTTCCGGTCGAGGCCGGCGAGCGCCGACAGCACCGTGGGGAACTGCTGCACGACCATGCCGCCGTACCGGTGCCGCCAGGCCCTGGCCTCCTCGATCAGCGTCCCCGGGCCGGCGACCGCGGCACCGCCGAAGCCGCCGAGGGACTTGTAGAACGACACGTAGACGGTGTCGGCGAGGCCGGCGACCTCCGCCAGCGGGCGGCCGAAGTGCACGGTGGACTCCCACAGGCGCGCGCCGTCGAAGTGCACCACCGCGTCGCGCTCCCGCGCGGCCGCGACGACCTCGGTCAGCTCCTCCCACGTGGGCAGCACGAAACCGGCGTCCCTGAGGGGCAGCTCCAGCATGAGGGTGCCGAAGGGTTCCTCGAAGTCCTCCACCTCGGCGGCCGTGGGCAGCCGGGGCGCGGTGGTCACGTGCACCGGGCGCAGGCCGGCGACGTCCCGCAGGGCGTTGCGCTCGTGCACTTCGGGGTGGGCGAGCGGGTGCAGGGCGACCGTGGGGCTGCCGGTGCGGGCGGCCCAGCAGCGCAGGGCGACCTGCTGCGCCATGGTGCCCGTCGGGAAGAACGCGGCGGCCTCCATGCCGAGCAGGGCGGCGACCCGCTCCTCCAGGTGCGCCACGATCCCGTCGCCGTACAGGTCGCCCGGCTCGTCCAGGTCGTAGACCCCCGGCGCCGTCTCCATCAGCTCCGCCAGCCGTTCGCGGATCGTGTCCCGCAAGCCGGGGCGCGCGAGCACCCGCGCCGTCCGCTGGAGGGCCGTCCGCCGCTCCCGCACCGACCGCATACCGTCCTGCTCCGCCGCGTCTCTCATGCGCGCGATCATCCCGCGCCCGCCCGCGCCGCGGCACCCCGGTTTCCGGGGCGGCCGGCACCGGCGCGGCGGCGTGGGGAAACCCACAGCCTGTGGACGGCCGGCCGCCGCCGGACCCGATAGCGTTAACATGACGAGAAATCGTCCGGTACCCAGAGCGGACTGGAACGGGAAGGCCGCCGTCGCGTGAGTACAGTCCACCAGCAAGACCTCAAGGACCGCCCCGCGCGGCTCACCGTCGGCGTCGTCGGCGCCGGTCGCGTGGGCCCCGCGCTGGCCGCGTCGCTCCAGCTCGCCGGGCACCGCCCGGTCGCCGTCTCCGGGGTCTCCGACGCCTCCCGCAGGCGCGCCGAGACCCTGCTCCCGGACGTTCCGCTGGTGCCGCCCGCCGAGGTGCTCCAGCGCGCCGACCTGGTGCTGCTGACGGTCCCCGACGACGCCCTGCCGGGCCTGGTCGCCGGGCTCGCCGAGACGGGCGCGGTACGGCCGGGGCAGCTGCTCGTGCACACCTCCGGGCGGTACGGCGCCAAGGTCCTCGACCCGGCGCTGCGGGCGGGCGCGCTGCCGCTGGCCCTGCACCCGGCGATGACCTTCACCGGCACGCCCGTGGACGTCCAGCGCCTCGCGGGCTGCTCCTTCGGCGTCACCGCGCCCGAGGAGCTGCGGCTGGCCGCCGAGGCCCTGGTGATCGAGATGGGCGGCGAGCCGGAGTGGATCGACGAGCGGAACCGCCCGCTGTACCACGCGGCCCTCGCGCTCGGCGCCAACCACCTGGTGACCCTGGTCGCCCAGTCCATGGAGCTGCTGCGCACGGCCGGCGTGCAGGCGCCCGACCGGATGCTGGGCCCGCTGCTCGGCGCCGCCCTGGACAACGCCCTGCGCTCCGGCGACGCCGCCCTGACCGGGCCGGTCGCGCGCGGGGACGCGGGCACGGTCGCCGCGCACGTCGGCGAGCTGCGCCGGCACGCACCGCAGGCCGTGGCGGGCTACCTGGCGATGGCCCGCGCGACCGCCGACCGCGCGCTCGCCCACGGACTGCTGAAGCCGGAGCTGGCCGAGGACCTGCTCGGGGTACTCGCCGACGGGGCCGGCACGACCGGCGGCACGACCGGCACCGACGGCACGACCGGCACCGAGGGGAACGACCGATGACCACCGTCCTGCTGAGCACCGCCGGCGAACTCCACGCGCGCGCACGCGACGGCCGCCGCGCCGTCGTCATGACCATGGGCGCCCTGCACGAGGGCCACGCCACCCTCATCCGCACCGCGCGCGAAATCGCCGGCCCGGACGGCGAGGTCGTCGTCACGGTTTTCGTCAACCCCCTCCAGTTCGGGGCCGGCGAGGACCTGGACCGCTACCCGCGCACCCTGGACGCCGACCTGGAGCTCGCCGGGCGGGCGGGCGCCGACGCCGTGTTCGCGCCCTCCGTGGACGAGGTCTACCCGGGCGGGGAGCCGCAGGTGCGCGTCACCGCCGGCCCCATGGGCGCGCGCCTGGAGGGCGCCTCGCGGCCCGGCCACTTCGACGGCATGCTCACCGTCGTCGCCAAGCTGCTGCACCTCACCCGCCCCGACGCCGCCCTGTTCGGGCAGAAGGACGCCCAGCAGCTGGCGCTGATCCGGCGCATGGTGCGGGACCTGAACTTCGGCGTCGAGATCGTCGCCGTGCCGACCGTGCGCGAGGAGGACGGGCTCGCCCTGTCCAGCCGCAACCGCTACCTCTCGGCACCGGAGCGCCGTACCGCGCTGGCACTGTCCCGCGCGCTGTTCGCCGGCCGGGACCGGCACGCGGCGCAGGAGGCGCTGCGCGCGCGGGCCCGGGAGGTGCCCTCCACCCGCGCGCGTGCCGAGGCGCTGAGCGCCATAGGGGAGTCCCGCGCGGCGGCCGACGCGCACGCGGTGGCCACCGCGGCGCCGGGCGGCCCGGCGGCCGTCCGGGCGGCCGCCCGCCAGGTCCTGGACGAGGCCGTCCGCTTCGACCCGCCGCTCCGGCTGGACTACCTGGCGCTGGTCGACCCCGCCGACTTCACCGAGATCGGCGACGACTTCACCGGCGAGGCCGTCCTCGCCGTCGCGGCCCGGGTCGGCACGACCCGGCTGATCGACAACATCCCCCTCACCTTCGGATCCCTCGGAGCCGCCTCGTGACCAGCACAGGCATACGACTGCACGCACCCGCCCCCGGGTGGTCCATCTCCGCGGACGTGGTCATCGTCGGTTCCGGTGTGGCCGGTCTCACCGCCGCCCTGCGCTGCGAGGCGGCGGGCCTGACGACGGTCGTCGTCACCAAGGCGCGCCTCGACGACGGCTCCACCCGCTGGGCGCAGGGCGGCGTCGCGGCCGCGCTCGGCGAGGGCGACACCCCCGAACAGCACCTCGACGACACGCTGGTGGCGGGCGCGGGCCTGTGCGACGAGGAGGCCGTACGGATCCTCGTCACCGAGGGCCCCGACGCCGTACGGCGGCTGATCTCCACCGGCGCCCACTTCGACACCGACGACGAGGGCGGCATCCACCTCACGCGCGAGGGCGGCCACCACCGGCGCCGGATCGCGCACGCGGGCGGCGACGCCACCGGCGCGGAGGTCTCCCGGGCGCTCGTGGAGGCCGTCCACGCGCGCGGGCTGCGCACGATCGAGAACGCGCTCGTGCTGGACCTGCTGACCGACGCCGACGGCCGCGCGGCCGGGGTCACCCTGCACGTGATGGGGGAGGGCCAGCACGACGGCGTGGGCGCCGTCCACGCCCCCGCGGTCGTCCTCGCGACCGGCGGCATGGGCCAGGTGTTCTCCGCGACCACCAACCCCTCGGTGTCGACCGGCGACGGCGTGGCGCTGGCGCTGCGCGCGGGCGCCGAGGTGAGCGATCTGGAATTCGTGCAGTTCCACCCGACCGTGCTCTTCCTCGGCACGGAGGCCGAGGGGCAGCAGCCGCTCGTCTCGGAGGCGGTGCGCGGTGAGGGCGCCCACCTGGTCGACCGGGACGGCGTGCGCTTCATGGTCGGCCAGCACGAGCTGGCGGAGCTGGCGCCGCGCGACATCGTCGCCAAGGGCATCCTGCGGCGGATGCTGGAGCAGGGCGCGGAGCACATGTTCCTCGACGCCCGGCACTTCGGCGCCGACATGTGGGAGCACCGCTTCCCGACCATCCTGGCCGCCTGCCGGGCCCACGGCATCGACCCGGTCACCGAGCCCATCCCGATCGCCCCGGCCGCCCACTACGCCTCCGGGGGCGTCCGCACCGACGCCCGGGGCCGGACCACCGTGCCGGGCCTGTACGCGTGCGGCGAGGTCGCCTGCACCGGCGTGCACGGTGCCAACCGGCTGGCCTCGAACTCCCTCCTCGAAGGACTCGTCTACGCCGAGCGGATCGCCGCCGACATCGCCGCCGAGCGGTCCGCGGGCGGCCTCCTCGCGCGCGTGCCCGCGCCCGTCCCCCAGCCGGACCGGCCCGCGCACCCGCTGCTCGCCGCCGAGTCCCGGTTCGCCATCCAGCGGATCATGACCGAGGGCGCGGGCGTGCTGCGCTCCGAGGAGTCCCTCGGCAGGGCCGCGGACCAGCTCCAGAAGCTGCACGGCGAGGCCCGGGAGGCGCTGGCGGAGAACGGCAAGACCGCCGAGCCCGGCGTGGACACCTGGGAGGCGACCAACCTCCTGTGCGTGGCCCGGGTCCTGGTCGCCGCTGCCCGGCGGCGCGAGGAGACCCGCGGCTGCCACTGGCGCGAGGACTGCGCCGGGCGCGACGACACGAACTGGCGGCGCCACATCGTCGTACGGCTCAACCCGGACCGGTCGCTGGCCGTACGCACCACCGACACCGCAGACTTCCCCCCTATCCGGTAACAACCGCCCCAGGAGCAGTGACAGACGTGAGCACCGACGACCTTCCCCTCGCCCCGACCGGTGGCTGCGGCGACGGCTGCGCCTGCGGCGCCGAGGGCGAGGAGGAGTACCTGGAGTGCGGGCTCGACCCCGCGCTCGCCGAGCTGCTGGCCGCCGCCGGGCTCGACCCGGTGGAGGTCGAGGACATCGCCAACGTCGCCATCCAGGAGGACCTGGACGGCGGCGTGGACGTGACGACCGTGTCGACCATCCCCGAGGACGCGGTGGCCACCGCCGACTTCACCGCGCGCGAGGCGGGCGTCGTGGCCGGCCTGCGGGTCGCCGAGGCCGTGCTCTCCGTGGTCTGCACGGACGAGTTCGAGGTCGAGCGGCACGTGGAGGACGGCGACCGGATCGAGGCCGGGCAGAAGCTGCTGTCGGTCACCACGCGCACGCGTGACCTGCTCACCGCCGAGCGCAGCGCGCTGAACATCCTGTGCCGGCTGTCCGGCATCGCGACCGCCACGCGCGCGTGGGCGGACGCGCTGGAGGGCACCAAGGCACGCGTGCGCGACACCCGCAAGACGACCCCGGGCCTGCGCTCGCTGGAGAAGTTCGCCGTGCGCTGCGGCGGGGGCGTCAACCACCGCATGTCGCTGTCCGACGCGGCCCTGGTGAAGGACAACCACGTGGTCGCCGCCGGCGGCGTCGCGCAGGCCTTCAAGGCCGTACGGGAAGCCTTCCCCGAGGTGCCGATCGAGGTCGAGGTCGACACCCTGCACCAGCTGCGCAAGGTCGTGGAGGCGGGCGCCGACCTGATCCTCCTGGACAACTTCACGCCGGGCGAGTGCGCGGAGGCCGTGGGCATCGTCGGCGGCCGGGCGCTGCTGGAGGCGTCCGGGCGGCTGACGCTGGCGACCGCGCGCGCCTACGCCGAGACGGGCGTGGACTTCCTGGCCGTCGGCGCGCTCACCCACTCCTCGCCGATCCTGGACATCGGCCTGGACCTGCGCGAGGCGGAGTAACGGCGATGCTGCTCACCATCGACGTCGGCAACACGCACACCGTCCTCGGTCTGTTCGACGGCGAGGACATCGTCGAGCACTGGCGCATCTCCACGGACGCGCGCCGCACGGCGGACGAGCTGGCCGTGCTGCTCCAGGGCCTGATGGGCATGCACCCGCTGCTGGGCGAGGAGCTGGGCGACGGCATCGACGGCATCGCGATCTGCGCGACCGTCCCCTCGGTGCTGCACGAACTGCGCGAGGTCACCCGGCGGTACTACGGCGACGTGCCGGCCGTCCTGGTGGAGCCCGGCGTGAAGACGGGCGTGCCGATCCTCACCGACAACCCCAAGGAGGTCGGCGCGGACCGGATCATCAACGCGGTCGCGGCCGTCGAGCTGTACGGCGGTCCGGCGATCGTCGTGGACTTCGGTACGGCGACCACGTTCGACGCGGTCTCCGCGCGCGGGGAGTACGTCGGCGGGGTGATCGCACCCGGTATCGAGATCTCGGTGGAGGCGCTCGGCGTCAAGGGCGCCCAGCTGCGGAAGATCGAGGTGGCCCGGCCGCGCAGCGTCATCGGCAAGAACACGGTCGAGGCCATGCAGGCGGGCATCGTGTACGGGTTCGCCGGCCAGGTCGACGGGGTCGTCAGCCGGATGGCGCGGGAGCTGGCGGACGATCCGGACGACGTGACGGTGATCGCCACGGGCGGGCTCGCGCCGATGGTGCTGGGCGAGTCCTCGGTGATCGACGAGCACCAGCCGTGGCTGACGCTGATCGGTCTGCGCCTGGTGTACGAGCGGAACGTCTCACGCCTGTGAGGAGCGGCCGGCGCCCGCGCGGCGACCGGCCCCGCCGGTGAGGCACGGGTTCCGCCGGTGGCCCCGCACGGGGCAAGCCCGGTGGCCCCGGACGGGGGAACGCTGAGCGACACGCGGCGAAACAACGTCCGTATTGATCGCTTTTGTCCGATTAGACGGTAGCGTCGCCGCATGCCCACGCCATACGGATCCCGCGGCGGCATGGCGTTCGGCGTGGAGGAGCTGCGTGTGCTCCGCCGCGCCCTCGCCCTCGCCCTCCACCCCGGCCACGCCTCCGCCGAGGACGTGCAGGACTGTCACCGGCTCGCCGAGTCGCTCGACGAGGCGATGCGCGAGGGGGCCAGACTGCGCGCCTTCCTGGTGGCCGACCTGGGCCGGTACCGGGCCGCCCTGCCGGGCACCGCCGCCGGGTACCTGGCCTTGCTGGAGGAGGTCCTGGGAGCCGGGCACCGGCCGACGCCGGACGACCTCGCCGCGCTCCGGGCGCTGCGCGGGAATCCCGCGGCGGCGGCACTGCTGGACCGCTGCCAGGCGCTGGCCGAGCAGGACGTACGGGCCCGGTTCGCGCAGGGCGCGCGGAAGGTGCCGGCGCCGGCCGTACCGCCCGCGCGGACGCGCCTGCTGGCCCTCGCGGGCGGCGCCGGGGAGCCGGTGGCCCGGCAGGACGAGGGGCAGGCCGAGAAGCCCGCCACGCCCCCGCGGAAGCCCGCGCCGGGGCCCGCCGAGCGGCCCGCACCGGAGCCGGGGCCGGCGGCGCCGGGACCCGCGGCGCCGAAGCGGCCCATTCCCACGCCGGGCGAGGTCTTCCCGCCCCGCAAGCCGGCCCCGCCCGCCGAGCCCCGCCAGCTGGCCGCCGGCTGACCCGCCCCTCGAGCCCTCCGCCCCTCCACCCCCTCGGCCGACCGCCCGCCGGCCGGCCCACCGCCTACCGGCCCACCGGCCCGCCGCCCGCCGGCCCACCGGCCCGCCGCCCGCCGGCCCATCGCCCGCCGGCCCGCCGGCCCACCGCCCACCGCCCACCGGCCCGCCGGTGGGCGGTTCGTGCACCCCGCCCCTTTCGCCCGTTCCCGGCTGGCTACCCTGGAGGCATGGACTACGTCTCCGCGCTCGTGCCGCCGGTCGTCATGGCCGTGTTCTTCGTCGGTGTGGTCAGGGTGATCGTGAAGACCCAGGGCGGCGCCGCCAAGGCCAAGGAGGACGCGGCCGTCGACGCCGCCCTCGCCCGCGCGGAGGGTGCCCGCGGGACGTCCGCCGCCGGCGACGCCTGAGCGGACGACGGCACGCTGCGGCGGGGGCCCTGTGGCGCCCCGCCGGCCCGCGCCCGCTCCGGTGTACGGCCCTTCACCCCGATCCTTTCCGAGCCGTACGCCCTTTTTGTTCCTGTTTGCGGTCCTAGCGCACGTCCGGCACGCCATTGCCCGGATCTCCCACTATTGTTCTGAGCTGTGCCTCGCCCCTTGGGAGAACTCGAAGACGCGGTCATGACGCGGGTGTGGAAGTGGAACCGCCCGGTGACCGTTCGAGAAGTCCTGGAAGACCTCCAGCGGGAACGCTCGATCGCGTACACCACCGTGATGACCGTTTTGGACAATCTCCATCAGAAGGGCTGGGTGCGCCGCGAGGCGGAAGGCCGGGCCTATCGATATGAGGCCGTGTCGACACGCGCCGCCTACGCCGCCGCCCTGATGAACGACGCCTGGTCGCAGAGCGACAACCCGGCCGCCGCTCTCGTCGCCTTCTTCGGGATGATGAGCGAGGAACAGCGCCAGGCCCTCAGGGACGCCGTACGCATCGTCCAGGGACCGGAAGAAACCCAGGAAGCCCCCGAAGTGCGGCAACAGGAAGCCCCCGAAGCCCGGCAAGAGCAGAACCCCGGCGCCGCGGGGGAGACCGACGGGCGATAGCGTCCGCTCATGTCAGCAGAGCGTCCCGAAGTCTCCGCAAAAGCCATCACCGTCCGACGGGCCCGGACCAGCGATGTCCCCGCCGTGCGCCACCTCCTCGACGCCTACGTCCGCGACCGCATCCTGCTCGACAAAGCCATGGTCACCCTTTACGAGGACATCCAGGAGTTCTGGGTGGCGGAACGCGACGACAACGCCGAGGTGGTCGGCTGCGGTGCCCTGCACGTCATGTGGGAGGACCTGGCGGAAGTCCGCACTCTGGCGGTGAAGCCCGGCCTCAAGGGCGCCGGCGTGGGTCACCAGTTGCTGGAGAAGTTGCTCCAGACCGCCCGCTGGCTCGGCGTTCGCCGGGTTTTCTGCCTGACCTTCGAAGTGGACTTCTTCGGCAAGCACGGCTTCGTGGAGATCGGGGAGACGCCGGTCGACACCGATGTCTACGCGGAGCTCTTGCGTTCCTATGACGAGGGCGTCGCGGAGTTCCTCGGTCTCGAACGAGTGAAGCCGAACACCTTGGGCAACAGCCGGATGCTTCTGCATCTGTGATCGTCATTGCCCCGGTGCCCTATGTCCGAAACGCGCATGTTTCCGGACGCCGGTGGTCTGCTGAGTCACTCCCGGGGGTTTGTGTTTTTCCGGCAAAAGCGGTTTGCTTTCCGACGTACTGCAGTACTGCATATAACAGGGGCGGCGAAACGGCGGACGCCGCACACCCCCTGGCCCTCAACGTTATCGATGAAAGGAAATGCGGTGGCACAGAAGGTTCAGGTCCTTCTTGTCGACGACCTCGACGGCGGCGAGGCGGACGAGACCGTGACGTTCGCGCTGGACGGCAAGACGTATGAGATCGATCTCACGACTGCCAATGCGGACAAGCTGCGTGGCCTTCTCGACCCCTATGTGAAGGGCGGACGCCGTACCGGTGGCCGTACCTCCGGCGGGCGTGGAAAGGCGCGTGCCGCTTCCGGCGGCAACCAGGACACCGCGGCGATCCGCGCCTGGGCGAAGGAGAACGGTTACGAGGTCAACGACCGCGGTCGCGTCCCGGCGTCCATCCGTGAGGCCTACGAGAAGGCCAACGGCTGATTCCGCCGGTCGGCGGGATGCCCGGCGCACGCGCGCCGCAGCCGGATCCGGTGACAGTGCGCTGCCACCGTGTCCACCAGTCGTACGAGATCGGGGGCGCTCCCCTCGCGCCCCACGGCCGGCATCGCCGGCAGCGAGGCACCAGCCTCGCCTCCCGGCTCGGGGGGCCGCAGCCACGAAGCGGCCCCCCGCACGGCGCCGGCGCGCATGGGCGCGCTCCTTCCGCGCGCGGGTGCGGACCGGACCGGTCCGGGTTCCGCGGCGGCCGCGGCCGCCGCGGGCGGCGGCGGGGCCTCCAACGAGCCGCCCGCCCCGAGGACCCGCAGGTCCAGATCGACGGCGCCCCACTCCAGCCAGTCCAGCAGACCGGGCAGCTCCTCCGCGCTGCCCGCGGCCACCAGCAGCTGCATCCGGTCGCCCCGCAGGGCCACCGGAGAGCCCGGCGCGAGATGCCGGAGCGCACCCGCGCCCGCCTCGGCCGGCACGTCCAGGACGTCGAACCGCACCCCCGTGAGCAGCCGCAGCGGCCGCCCGGGCGCGGTCGGCCAGCCCAGACCGTTCTCGTACCAGAGCCGGGCCCGGGCCCCGGGTCCGCGGCGGGGAATCCCGGTGGAGGACATCCCCGTGGCAGGGCCGCCGGCGGACGGCGCATCGGGGCCGGGCGCATCCGGACCGGGGGGCCGGCGCGGAAGAGGGACCGTGGAGGTCGTGGGGACGGAGCCAACCATGCCAAGTGCAACCGCCGGAGCGGCCGTCGGGTTACGCTGGGTGCCCTGTCGGCTGCGCACAGTGCCGCAAAAGGGGGCGCTCGGGGGTCCGGGGAGGCGCAAGGTTGTTCGCCCATAGCGGAGGGAACCGGTGCGCGCCGCATGGAGTGTCCGTCCCTGCGGGTAAGACATGCCTAGTGGGAGGGGGCGACACGCAGGACGGGCCGTCTCACGTTCGCCATCGGCGTACTGGCGACTGGGGTAACTGCCTGGCCTGCGGGAACATCGTCTCGCACCATCGGGTTGGAGCAGATGTCGGCGTTCGGGGTCAGGAGGCCATCGACGGTGTCGGCAGTTGGAATGAGCGGTCCCCGCTTGCGGGACTAAGCTGCGGAAGGACAGGGAGGGGAAGTTCCCCCCACTGCCTGACCGCTCTGAGGAGCGATTAACGATGTTCGAGAGGTTCACCGACCGCGCGCGGCGGGTTGTCGTCCTGGCTCAGGAAGAAGCCCGGATGCTCAACCACAACTACATCGGCACCGAGCACATCCTCCTGGGTCTCATCCACGAGGGCGAAGGTGTCGCCGCTAAGGCCCTGGAGAGCCTCGGCATTTCGCTTGAGGCGGTCCGCCAGCAGGTGGAGGAGATCATCGGCCAGGGCCAGCAGGCCCCGTCCGGGCACATCCCCTTCACCCCCCGTGCCAAGAAGGTCCTGGAGCTGTCGCTCCGCGAGGCCCTTCAGCTGGGCCACAACTACATCGGCACGGAGCACATCCTGCTCGGCCTGATCCGCGAGGGCGAGGGCGTCGCCGCCCAGGTCCTGGTCAAGCTGGGCGCAGACCTCAACCGGGTGCGGCAGCAGGTCATCCAGCTGCTCTCCGGTTACCAGGGCAAGGAGACCGCCACCGCCGGCGGCCCGGCCGAGGGCACCCCCTCGACCTCTCTGGTCCTGGACCAGTTCGGCCGGAACCTCACCCAGGCCGCTCGTGAGTCCAAGCTCGACCCGGTCATCGGGCGCGAGAAGGAGATCGAGCGGGTCATGCAGGTGCTGTCCCGCCGTACGAAGAACAACCCGGTGCTGATCGGTGAGCCCGGCGTCGGCAAGACCGCCGTCGTGGAGGGCCTCGCCCAGGCCATCGTCAAGGGCGAGGTGCCCGAGACCCTCAAGGACAAGCACCTCTACACGCTGGACCTCGGCGCGCTGGTCGCCGGCTCCCGCTACCGCGGTGACTTCGAGGAGCGCCTGAAGAAGGTGCTCAAGGAGATCCGCACCCGCGGCGACATCATCCTGTTCATCGACGAGCTGCACACGCTGGTCGGTGCGGGTGCCGCCGAGGGCGCCATCGACGCGGCGAGCATCCTCAAGCCGATGCTGGCCCGCGGTGAGCTCCAGACCATCGGTGCGACCACCCTGGACGAGTACCGCAAGCACCTGGAGAAGGACGCGGCCCTGGAGCGCCGCTTCCAGCCCATCCAGGTCGCCGAGCCGTCCCTGCCGCACACGATCGAGATCCTCAAGGGCCTGCGCGACCGGTACGAGGCGCACCACCGCGTCTCGATCACGGACGAGGCCCTGGTCCAGGCCGCCACCCTGGCCGACCGGTACATCTCGGACCGCTTCCTGCCGGACAAGGCGATCGACCTGATCGACGAGGCCGGTTCCCGGATGCGCATCCGCCGGATGACCGCTCCGCCGGACCTGCGCGAGTTCGACGAGAAGATCGCCGCCGTCCGCCGGGACAAGGAGTCCGCGATCGACTCGCAGGACTTCGAGAAGGCCGCCTCGCTGCGCGACAAGGAGAAGCAGCTCCTGGCCGCCAAGGCCAAGCGCGAGAAGGAGTGGAAGGCCGGCGACATGGACGTCGTCGCCGAGGTCGACGGCGAGCTGATCGCCGAGGTCCTCGCCACGGCGACGGGCATCCCGGTCTTCAAGCTCACGGAGGAGGAGTCCTCCCGCCTGCTGCGCATGGAGGACGAGCTCCACAAGCGGGTCATCGGCCAGAACGACGCCGTCAAGGCGCTGTCGAAGGCGATCCGCCGTACGCGTGCCGGTCTGAAGGACCCGAAGCGTCCGGGTGGCTCGTTCATCTTCGCCGGCCCGTCCGGTGTCGGTAAGACCGAGCTGTCCAAGGCGCTCGCCGAGTTCCTCTTCGGTGACGAGGACGCGCTGATCTCCCTCGACATGTCGGAGTTCAGCGAGAAGCACACGGTGTCGCGTCTCTTCGGTTCCCCGCCCGGATACGTGGGTTACGAAGAGGGCGGCCAGCTGACCGAGAAGGTCCGCCGCAAGCCGTTCTCCGTCGTCCTCTTCGACGAGGTCGAGAAGGCCCACCCGGACATCTTCAACTCGCTGCTGCAGATCCTGGAGGACGGTCGCCTGACCGACTCCCAGGGCCGGGTCGTGGACTTCAAGAACACGGTCATCATCATGACGACCAACCTCGGCACCCGGGACATCTCCAAGGGCTTCAACCTCGGCTTCGCCGCCGCGGGTGACACGAAGACCAACTACGAGCGCATGAAGAACAAGGTGTCGGACGAGCTGAAGCAGCACTTCCGTCCCGAGTTCCTCAACCGTGTCGACGACGTGGTCGTCTTCCCGCAGCTGACGCAGGCCGACATCCTGCGGATCGTCGACCTGATGATCAGCAAGGTGGACGAGCGCCTGAAGGACCGGGACATGGGCATCGAGCTCTCCCAGTCCGCCAAGGAGCTGCTGGCGAAGAAGGGTTACGACCCGGTGCTGGGTGCGCGGCCGCTGCGCCGCACGATCCAGCGCGAAGTCGAGGACACGCTCTCCGAGAAGATCCTCTTCGGCGAGCTGCGCCCCGGTCACATCGTGGTCGTGGACACCGAGGGCGAGGGCGACGCCCAGACCTTCACCTTCCGCGGTGAGGAGAAGTCGGCACTGCCCGACGTCCCGCCGATCGAGCAGGCGGCCGGCGGCGCCGGCCCGAACCTGAGCAAGGACGCGTAAGCGCCCTGCCGTCGGCCGACAAAGGGGCCGGTGCCTTCTGGGCACCGGCCCCTTTCGGCGTTCTCAGCGCCGGTCCAGGCTGACTTCCGCTCCGGGGAAGAGGCGGGCGAAGCGGGAGAGCGGGAAGGAGTGCCCGGTCCGGTTCGCCAGGATCACGGAACGCAGCCCCGGCAACCGGGACGCGAGGCCCGACAGGTCCTCGGTGCCGAGCAGTACGGGCACGCGGAGCGTCTCGATCGCGGGCAGCTCCGGCATGTGTGCGACGGAGTCGGGGAAGTCCCGGATGATCTTCGCGTTCAGGTAGAGCTCGTTCAGCTTCGGAAGCCGGGCAATCGCCCGCCAGTCGCCGGCCGTCGGCGGCGTCGTCAGCGGCCCAAGGCTCAGCACCCGCAGATTCGTCAGGCTCTCCAGCCCGCGCAGCCCCGTCCGGTCGGTGCTGTGCGCGCCGAGGAAGAGGAATTCCAGCGGTGCGTCGACCGGCAGAGTGTCGGTGAGAGCGGTGCCCGGCAGTTCCTGGCTCAGGGTCAGCGAGGTGAGCGACCGCAGGAACCGCAGTCCTGTCACATCGGCGAGGCCCGAGCAGCCGAACAGTGTGAGCGGCAGCGCGCGGAGATGCTCCACACCGTGGGCCGCCTGACAGTCGTCGACCCACAGCTGGTTCAGCGAGCCGAACGACAACAAGGCGCTGAGATCGGTGAGGTGGGGGTTGTCCGACAGGGTGAGTGACCGCACCGTCCCGGGAGCCGGCATGGCGGCCAGGATGTCCTCCACCCGGTGTGCGCCCCTGATGGTGAGGTCGGGCCACGGCCGCATCCGGGCCAGAGCCGTGCGCTGCTCCTCCGACTCGCAGAGCATCCGCAGCCGCGCGCGGTGAAGATGGTCCAGCACCTCGGCCGCGTACTCCTCGGCGGGGAACCGGCCCCACGTCCCGACGAGCTGGCGCCGCACGTCCAGATCCGGATGTTCGCGGAACCGCCGCAGCACCGCCATCGCTCCCTCCGGTTCCTCCTCGCCGAGCAGCGAGGCGGTGACCGTGACCCCGTGCGCCTCCTCGTCCGTCAGCCCCTCCGGCCCCGGCAGCAGCTCCAGCACCAGCGGACCCGCTTCGGCAAGCGCCCGGGCATCGGCCGCCGTACGCGGCGGTATCAGCGCGGCGGCCCGTGACTCCACCTCCGCCCGCACCTCCGGCTGCAAAGCCGCCGCGTGCTCCAGGCAGGCCAGCGCCAGCAGAGTCAGCCGAGGGGTGTCCCGCTCCAGCAAGCGACGGAGGACGGCGGCTCTTTCACGGGGGCGGGCGTGCGCCACCGCCATGCGGATGACGTCCTCCCACTGTGTGTCGTCGGCATGGCCGACCAGGACGTCCAGGTGGCCCTCCTCCACCGCGTACCGCGCGCCCAGGTAGTCCTGGAAGGTGCGGTGGACGAAGTCCACCACTCCCTCGGCCGGCTGGCGCAGCAGGCCGCTGCGCAGGAGCAGGTCGCGCAGCACCGTCGCCGCGTCCCCCTGCGCCGACCCCACCGTCGGCAGACACCGCTCCACGATGCCCTCGGCCGTATCGACGTCCATCTCCGTGCGTCCGCTCAGCACCAGCGCGTACGCCAGCCGCTGGAGCAGCTCCAGCCGGGCCTCCTCGCCCAGGTCGGCACCTATCCCCCGTTCCCGGTCCCGGCGGGCCAGCAGCATCGTGAGGGCGGCGTCGTACAGCTCCTTGCGGCCGGTGGGGAGGTAGCCCCGGCGCTCGCGGTGGAGGGCGCAGATCAGGCCGCACATCAGGGGGTTGGTGGCCAGCCGGGCCAGGTCGCGCTTGGTGCTCAGGGAGTCCAGGAGCGGACCCTCGTACTCCGGTGCCTGGGCCGCCTCGTGCCAGCGGTGCACGAAGGTGGCGACCTCCGAGCGGCGCATCGGGGCCAGCGCCAGTTCCCGGAAGCCCTCCTGGGCCAGCCAGTCGGCGCGTACGGCGGTGGGGCGGGAGGTCAGGAGCCATGCGTTGCCGGGGTAGGCGGCGAGCAGGGAGCGGAGCCAGTCGCGGGTGCGGTTGCGGTCGGCGGCCGGGATCTCGTCCAGGCCGTCCACCAGGACCAGCCCGCGGCCCGCCGTCAGGACGCGTTCCGCCCAGCCCTCCGGCGGGGTCAGCGGACAGCTCACCGCCCTGAGGAAGTCGGACGGCGGTGGGAGGGGGCCCGTGCGGATCAGGGTGCGCAGGGGCAGCACGTAGGGGATGCGGCCGCCGTCCCTGGCCGCCGTGACCGCCAGCCACTGCACCAGCGTGGTCTTGCCGGACCCGGCGTCGCCGCGCACCAGGACACGGGAGTCCGTCAGCAGCGCTTCCTCGGCGGGCAGCCGGCCCGTGGTGACGGCCGGGCGCTCACCCGGCAGTGCCTCCGGCGGAGCCTCCTGCGCGGTGGTCGCCTCCAGGCTGAGGTACGCGACCTCCAGCGGCCAGCGGTCGGGGGAGTCGCGCAGGTCGATGCCGTAGATGGTGATGTGGTCGTGCTGGGCGGCGACGTACGGCAGGTAGCGGCGCTCGAAGTCGGTGTCCCGGGCGTCGGGGCGCGGGACGCGGGAGATCAACTCGTCGACCCGGGCGATGAGTTCGGCGTAGTAGCGGCTCTGTTCCACGAGGGTGCGGGGTACGAAGGAGGAGCGCCGGGTGAAGAAGTCCACGATCTGCAGGCACGCCCACTCGGTGGCCGAGTCGAGGAAGTAGCAGGCGTCGGCGGACAGGCCGTCGACGGCGGACAGGCCGTCGGCGGCGGAGCCGTAGTTCAGCCGCTTGGCCAGCTCCTGGTGCCCCAGGCGTACGGCCTGTACGTCGTCCATGTCCAGGTCGCCCAGGGCGAGCAGGCGCCGAGCGAGCGCGGCGGCGACGGCTGCCTGCTCCTCGGCCGGGAACGGGGGCTCGCCCGGTGACTCCACCGCCTGCGCCACGATCCGCTCGGCCAGCCGCTGGACGTCCTTCTCGCCCAGGGTGCGCTTCTCGCCCCGGAACGACACCAGTGCGGACAGCCGTACCGGCCGGTCGGCCATACCCGCACCCGGGCCGTCCTGCACGAACAGCTTCTTCACCAGCGGGCCGATCAAGCTGGAGGCCAGCTTGCTGCCCAGTACCGCCGGCTCCATCCGCCACCACCCCCGTGTGCGTCGACGTACGGATGGAGCCTAACCAGCGGATCCGGCCGGTGTTACGACAACTGCCCGTCGTAGTCCGGCAGCTTGTAGGTCTTCTCGGCGTGGCCGCCGGAGAGGTCCGTGGGGCTGTTGCCGATGTTGGCGATGATCGTGTAGCCGTCGTTCTCGATGTCGGCGCGCTGGGCGGTCTTGTAGGCGGCGACGTCCTTGAAGAGGTCGAACAGGCCGCGCACGCGCAGGTCGGTGACCTCGTAGCCGTCGTGTTCGAGGTTGTACTCGGTGGGCCAGTACAGGACGCCGGGGCGGGCGGTGACGAAGAAGAGGGAGACGCCGTGCTCCTGGGCGTAGCGGGCGACGTCCAGGACGGGCTTGTTGGCCGGCTGGGGGTAGCTGAAGCCGAAGTCCGTCTCCAGGGTGGTGTTGTCGATGTCGAAGACGATGGCCTGCTTCTCGCCGGGCCGGGCGGCGGCGATGCGCTGCTTCAGGTACGGCAGGGCCTGGTCCATGACCACCTGGCAGTCCCGCTGCCAGGTGGCGTAGTCGACCTTGGCGGCCGCGGTGGCGGAACTCGTCGTGTCCGCGGCCTCGGCCGGGGCGGCCAGCGCGGCCAGGGCGGCCGCGGAGACGGCGGTCACGGTCATGCGGCGCGCCCAGGGGCGTGTGGTCATCGTGGGGGTCCTCTCACGTCCGTACGCGCGTCCGTACGGGTCCCGAAATGTCAGGGGCATGATCTGAGGTGGGGATGGCGCGAGGGGAACCGTAGGGTTACCGGACAGTAGGTGGCTAGGGGTCTGCGTCACATTTCCGGGCTCGCCGCTTTGCCCGAGCGGTGACAAGCCGCACATGGCGTGCGTCACGTACTAAAGGAAATAGTGAGCCGAAATAGATGGATAAAAGGGACTTTCGATCTCGAATCCGCCCAGGTGAATACCGTCGTCAGGGGCCGGTGCCCTGCGAGTGAGAGGTCTGTCGGGAGATGCCGGTTTTGCAGTGCTCTACTACCTGTAGCCGTACATGGGGTCTTTGAGTGATATCGAGTTGTTCGGCTATCAAGGGATGGCCGCTCCGGTGAACGTCCCCCGTGGACGTCTGTCTGCCGGATGGCCCACCGTCCCCTAGCTCACGAGGTCCCGATGTTCCGACGCTTCACGTCCCGCTCCGCCCGTACGTCCTCGCACCGCAACCGCGTGGCTGTCCTGGCTGCCGGTCTCGGCGCCACGGCCGTGCTGGGGACCGGGGTCGCGAGCGCCGCCACCGCGTCCGCCACCGCCTGGGTCGACCCGGTGAAGAAGTACACGCTCTCCGCCGGCTTCGCGCAGGCCGGCAGCCACTGGGCCGCCAAGCACAGCGGTCAGGACTTCGCCGTCCCGACCGGTACCGAGATCGTCGCCGCGCACGGCGGCACCGTCGTCAAGGCCGGCCCCAACGGCGGCGGCGACGGCCCGGCGTACGGCAACGCCATCGTCATCAAGCACGGCAGCGGCACGTACTCGCAGTACGCGCACCTGTCCCGGGTCGACGTCAAGATCGGCCAGGTCGTCAAGACCGGTCAGCACATCGGCCTGTCCGGCTCCACCGGCAACTCCACGGGTCCGCACCTGCACTTCGAGATCCGTACGACCCCGAACTACGGCTCCGCCGTCGACCCGGTCGCGTTCCTGCGCGCCAAGGGCGTGACGGTCTGATCTAACCCCGCTCGCGGGTGTGCTCGTGCGCCTGCGTGACGAGGTCCAGGGCGACTTCGAGAACGGCCTCGCGCTTCTTCTCGGGGTCGCCTTCCAGGTCCTGCATGACGAACATCCCGGCGTGCAGCGTGAACAGCGCGCTGACCGAGCGCACCTGGTCCACCAGCTCCGCCCCCGGATCGATGAGGATGTCCCGCAGTCCCCGCATCCGGTCCTTGAAGGTGTCGCCGATGCGCAGCTCCCGGACCGTCGCCTGGTTCTCCTGCATGAACCGGAAGAGTGGTTCGGCGCCCGCGAGGGCCTCGCTGTAGCGGCGGACGATCAGCTGCCTGGTCTCCAGGGTCTGCGGCTGCCGCCTGCCCCACTCGATCAGGTCCTCGATCGGCTTCGTCAGGTCCTCGAAGAGGCTGACGATGATCTCTTCCTTCGTCTTGAAGTGGTAGTACAGGGCCGCCTTGGTGACGTCGAGGCACTCGGCGATCTCCCGCAGGGAGGTCTTCTCGTAGCCCTGCTCCGCGAAGAGTTCGAGCGCCACGTCCTGGATGCGCTGGCGGGTGTTGCCGCGGCGCTGATGCTTGGTGCCGTCCATGGTGACGCCCATCCTCGTACTCCTCGCGCTCCCGCGGCTACTTACTTGACGCCCGGCTAGTAGCGCGTCTACCTTCCCAGTGTAGTGAGAACTAGCCGGGCGGCAAGTAAGTAGCCGCAGGGGGAGACGAGAAGGCGATGGCGGACACGGTCGGGAACGTCGTAGAGGGCAAACAGCCCAGAAGCGTGCGGGTGGTGCTGCTCGCGCTCATGATCGCGATGATGCTCGCGATGCTCGACAACATGATCGTCGGTACGGCCATGCCCACGATCGTGGGCGAACTGGGCGGCCTGGAGCACCTGTCCTGGGTCGTCACCGGCTACACCCTGGCCACCGCGGCCTCCACCCCGGTCTGGGGCAAGCTCGGTGACATGTACGGGCGCAAGGGCGCCTTCCTGAGCTCGATCGTGATCTTCCTGATCGGCTCGGTGCTGAGCGGCATGGCCCAGGACATGGGCCAGCTGATCGGGTTCCGGGCCGTGCAGGGCCTCGGCGCCGGCGGTCTGATGGTCGGCGTCATGGCCATCATCGGTGACCTGATCCCGCCCCGGGAGCGGGGCAAGTACCAGGGCATGATGGCCGGCGTCATGGCGCTGGCGATGATCGGCGGCCCGCTGGTCGGCGGCACCATCACCGACAACTGGGGCTGGCGCTGGGCCTTCTACATCAACCTGCCGCTCGGCGCGGTCGCCCTCGCGCTGGTCACCGCCGTGCTGCACCTGCCGAAGAAGCGGGCCAAGGCGGGCATCGACTACCTCGGCGTCGTCCTGCTGACCGTCGGCATCACCTCGATCGTGCTGGTCACCACCTGGGGCGGCACCGAGTACGCCTGGACCTCCGCGCGGATCATGGAGCTGACCGGCATCGGCGTGGCCGCGCTGGTCGGGTTCGTGTTCTGGCAGACCAGGGCCACCGAGCCGGTGCTCCCGCTGCACATCTTCAAGAGCCGCAACTTCACCCTGATGTCGGTCATCGGCTTCATCACCGGCTTCGTGATGTTCGGCGCCACGCTGTTCCTGCCGCTCTACCAGCAGGCGGTGCAGGGCGCCTCCGCGACCAACTCCGGCCTGCTGCTCCTGCCGATGCTCGGCGCGATGCTCGTGACCTCCATGGTCGCCGGGCGGGTCACCACCAACAGCGGCCGCTACAAGGTCTTCCCGATCGCCGGCGGCGTCCTGATGATCGCCGGCCTGTACCTGCTGTCCCTGATGGACACCGGCACCTCCCGCCTGACCTCCGGCGTCTACATGGCCGTGCTCGGCGCCGGCATGGGCTGCCTGATGCAGATCACCATGCTGGTCGCGCAGAACAGCGTCCAGATGAAGGACATGGGCGTGGCCTCCTCGTCCACCACCCTCTTCCGTACGCTCGGCTCCTCCTTCGGCGTGGCCATCATGGGCGCGCTGTTCAACCACCGGGTCCAGGACGTCATGGCCGAGCGGGCCGGCGCGCTGGGCGAGAACATCACCGAGAAGTCGGCGCAGCTGGACGCGAAGAGCCTGGAGAAGCTGCCCGCGGCGGCGCGCGAGGCGTACCAGCACGCGGTGTCCTCCGGGACCCACTCCGCGTTCCTGCTCGGCGCGGGCATCGCGGTCCTGGTGCTGATCGCCGCGCTGTTCGTCAAGGAGGTGCCGCTCAAGGGCGGGCCGCAGAAGCCGGCGCCCGCGGAGGGCGGCGACGGTGCGGATGCCGCGCCGACGGCCGTGGCCGAGGCCGTCTGAGGTTCTTCCCGGTCCCAAGGCCCTGCGTGTCCGCCGCGTGGGGCCTTCGGCTTTTCCGGTCCCAAGGTCTCGCGTGTCCGCCGCGTGGGGCCTTCGGCTTTTCCGGTCCCAAGGTCTCGCGTGTCCGCCGCGTGGGGCCTTCGGCCTTTCCGGTCCCAGGGTCCCGGTGCGTGTCCGCCGCGCCGGGCCGCGGCCTTGCCCGGTCAGGGAGGTCCGGGGCCGCTTCCCGCATGCCGGCCTTCCGTGACGACGTGCGGACCTCTCGGCGTCGCGCGCCCCTACCGGGCCCCCGGCGCGCTGCGACGCCGGTGGCCGCCGGACAGCGGCAGCATCGGATAGCTGCCCGTGTTCGTGGGGGCGTGCTCCGGCAGCCACAGGACGGCCACCGCGCCCTCCGAGGGGATGTGGGCGGGCGCGCCCACGGGCCGTACGTTGCGGAAGGTCAGCCGCGCGCCCAGCACCCGCGCCTGGCCGGCGGCGATGGTCAGGCCCAGGCCGTGGCCCTGCCCGGCACGGTCCTTGCTGCCGGTACGGAAGCGGCTCGGGCCCTCGGCGAGCAGCTCCTCCGGGAAGCCGGGACCGTGGTCGCGCACCCGGATGACCCGACCCTCCACGGTGACCTCGACGGGCGGCCGGCCGTGCCGGGCGGCGTTGGCGAGCAGGTTGAACAGCACCCGCTCCAGCCGCCGCGGGTCGGTGGTGACCTCCGACTCGTGCACCACCCGTACGGCGATGGCCGGGTCCTTGGCCGCCACCCGGCGCGCGACGAACTCGCCCAGCATGATGTCCTGGAGCTCGGCCCGCTCCGACGCCCCGTCGAGCCGGGCCACCTCCAGCACGTCCTCGACCAGCGTGCGCATCGCTTTCGCCCGGTCCAGCACCAGTTCCGTGGGCCGGCCGGCCGGCAGCAGCTCGGCGGCCGTCAGCAGGCCCGTCACCGGGGTGCGCAGTTCGTGCGCGATGTCGGCGGTGACCCGCCGCTCGGCCTCCAGGCGCTGGCGCAGCGCGTCCGCCATCGCGTCCACCGCGCGCGCGAGATCGTCGGTCTCGTCCCGTACGACCCCGCCGATCGCCTCCCGCACCCGGACGTCCGTCTCGCCCTTGGCGACCTGGTTCGCGGCGGCCGCGGCCTTGCGCAGCCGGCGGGAGAGCTGGCCGCCGATCAGCACCCCCAGCGCGCTGCCCCCGAGCACCACCGCGACCGAGCCGATCACCAGGGCCTGGTCCAGGTCCTTCATCATGTCGGTACTGCGGTCCGGCATGTGCAGGTGCACGGACAGCACGTGCCCGTCCTTCATCGGCACCGCCGCCCAGATGTCCGGCACCCCGTCGTGCTCCGAGACGTCACTGGCCCGCCGGCCCTGTTCGACCTTCTCGCGCAGCGCGGCCGGCAGCTCGGGATCGTCGACCTTGATGTAGGGGAAGATCGGGCCCCGGTTCAGCTCGTAGTTGCGCTGGGCCAGCAGGAGCCGGTCGTTCGCCAGTTCACGCGCGTTGTCCAGCATCGAGACGCGGGCCGCGTTGTGCACCACCAGGCTCAGCACGATCGCCACGAGACCGGCCACCAGGGCGATCGCCGCGCTCAGTTTCCATCTGAGTCCGGTGCGCAGGCCCGCGCGCTCCATGCGCCGCACCGGCTTGTGAAATATCCCCCGCATGCCGCCGCTCCGCTCAGGCCTTCAGCTTGTAGCCGAAGCCGCGGACCGTCTCGATCCGGTCCTGGCCGATCTTCTGCCGCAGCCGCTGCACGTGCACGTCGACGACCCGGGTGTCCCCGCCCCAGCCGTAGTCCCACACCCGCTCCAGCAGCTTGTCGCGCGAGAGCACGGTGCCCGGCGCCGAGGAGAACTCCAGCAGCAGCCGCATCTCGGTCGGGGTGAGCGCCACCGGCCGGCCGCCCCGGCGCACCTCCATGCCGTCGGTGTCGATCTCCAGCTCCCCGAAGGCCAGCGTGCCGGAGACCGCGGACGCGTCCTCCTCCGCCTGCGCGGTCCCGCCGGCGTGCCCGAACCGGCGCAGCACCGCACGGATCCGGGCCACCAGCACGGCACCGTCGAACGGCTTCGTCACGTAGTCGTCGGCGCCCGCCTCCAGGCCGAGGACGACGTCGATGGAGTCGGCGCGCGCCGACAGCATGATCACCGGCACGGTCGACTCGTCCCGGATCCGGCGGCACAGGCTGACGCCGTCCAGGCCGGGCACCATGACGTCCAGCAGCGCGATGTCGGGGCGGTCGGCCCGGAACGCCTCCAGGCCCGACAGACCGTCGGGCATCGCGGTGACCGCGAAGCCGTCCCGCTCCAGGGCGAGCTGGGTGGCCTCGCGGATGACATCGTCGTCCTCGACGAACAGGACGTGGGTCTGGTCTGCCATCCCGTGCTCTCAGTCCTCGTGGTACGTGTGGCGGTCAGTTGTCCGGCGTCAGTTGTCCGGCGTCAGTTGTCCGGCGTCAGTTGTCCGGCGTCAGCTGTCCGGCGTCAGTTGTCCGGCGCGGGCGTCGGGCTCCCGCCGGTGGAGTCGCTGTACTCGTTGCGGGTGGGCTTGCCCGGTACGAAGCGGCCCGCCTTCCAGGTGTAGGGGGTCACGGTGTCACCGGACGGGCTGGTGATCGCGTCGTCCTCGTCGTAGTACTGCCGGGTGACCGACAGGGTGCCCCGGTCGATCTCCGCGTAGACCGGGGACTCCTCCGTCTTGAAGACGTTCCTGAACTCGCCGTGCTCCTCCCGGTACACGTACGAGCCGATGCCCACCCAGTCCGCACAGGTCATCACGTTGATGACGACGTCGTCCACCGGGCCGCCGGTCAGGTCGCCGTAGGAGACGTCGACCTGGTACTCGTCGCCGTCGCACGGTTCCAGCTCCCGTTTCACCGCCGCCGAGACCTGCGGATCGCTCCTGAGCAGCGCGACGGGATCCACCTTGCGGTACCGCCCGGAGGCGCTGGGGGAGGGGGAGGCGCCGACGCCCTTGAGCGCCGAGGCGTGCGCCGGGCCCTCGTCCCGGGCGCCCGTGCCCCCGCTGCCGCACGCGGCGACCAAAAGGGCGAGGGCGGCGAGCGCGGCCCCCACCGCGATCACCGCCTGTGTACTCCCTCGGACCCGGTCGGGCCCGGCCTTGGTCAGGCCGCGCAACGCTCCCGCTCCTCACGCTCCAGCGCGCGTGCGTCCAGATCGCGGGCCTCCAGCTCCTCGCGGAGCCGGGCGAGCGCCCGGTGCAGCGTGCTCTTGACCGTACCGGCCGACATGCCGAGGGCCGCGGCCGTCTCCTCTGTGGACATCTGCTCCCAGTGTCGCAGCACCACGACACTGCGCTGCTTCGGTGCGAGCACCTTCATGACGTCCATCAGCAGGGCCCGGTCGGCGTGCTGCTCGGTGGAGTCCTCCACGGAGGCGTCCGGCAGCTGCTCGGTCGGCACCTCCTCCAGCTTGCGCGCACGCCACCACTCGGTCCGCGTGTTGATCATCACCCGGCGCAGGTAGGCGTCCGCGAGCCGCTTGTCGGCTATGCCCTCCCAGCGGCCGTACGTCCGGACCAGCGCGGTCTGGAGCAGGTCCTGGGCGTCGACCGGGTCCGGGACCAGCCGGCGGGCGCTGCGCAGCAGCGCGTCCTGCCGGGTGCGGACGTACTCCTCGAACTCGAGCACCTCGCCCTGCGCCATGATCGACCGCCTCCGTTCCCCGTTGTTCTCCCGGTGTGGTCCGGGAGTCCCGCTGTCCCCGTGTCCCGTGGTCTGCCGGGCACGGAAGAAGAAGCTACGGAGTGGTTGTCACGGAGCTGTGCGGACCAGCCTGCGGCTGGCAATCGGCTATCCGTCGGTTGTGTAACGGAAGCGGAAACGGGGTAAGGAGAACAACCTTTCCGTCCCTGTATGGAGGGATTTGCCGGTCGGGAGGCTCCGTAACGTTCCGCGTAACGGACGCGCGTCGGCTGTGGCCTGGCTGTCCGTCAGCCCAGTGGCAGCCGGTACAGACCGCCCGCGAGCGGCTCCACCAGACCGTCCGCGACCAGCCCGTCCAGCGCGCGGGCCCGCTGCACCGGCTCGTGCCACACGCGGTCCAGCGCCGCCTGCGGCACCGGCCCGTGCGCCTCGCGCAGCACGGCCAGCAGCTTGCCGCGCACCTGCCGGTCGGTACCGGCGTACGTCTGCCCGCGGCGCGGCGGCCCGGTGTGCTCCGGCTTGCCCGCGAGCCGCCAGGCGCAGTGTCCGGCGATCGGGCACCGCCGGCACTCCTCGTTCTTCGCCGTGCACACCAGCGCGCCCAGCTCCATGGAGGCGGCCGCCCACCGCGCGGCGGTCTTCTCGTCCTCGGGCAGCAGTTCCCGGGCCAGGCGCCGCTCGGCGGCCGTGGTCGCGTTCGGCGGGTACTGCACACCCGTCACCGCCCGTGCGAGCACCCGGCGGACGTTGGTGTCCAGTACCGCGTGCCGCTGACCGTAGGCGAACGAGGCCACCGCCGCGGCCGTGTACTCACCGATGCCGGGCAGCGCCAGCAGCTGCCCGTGATCCGTCGGCACGTCACCGCCGTGCCGTTCCGTTATGGCGACCGCGGCGCCGTGCAGGCGCAGCGCCCGGCGCGGGTAGCCGAGCCGGCCCCAGGCGCGCACGGCCTCGCCCGGCGTGTCCTTGGCGAGGTCGGCGGGGCGCGGCCAGCGGGCCAGCCACTCCTCGTAGACGGGCAGCACCCGGCTGACCGGGGTCTGCTGGAGCATGAACTCGCTCACCATCACGCCCCACGGGCCCGCCTCCGGGCGGCGCCAGGGGAGGTCGCGGGCGTGGGCGTCGAACCAGGCGATCACGGGGGCGTGCAGCTTCTCAGTCATGGCCCTTCCGATCCTGCCACGGGTTGGCGGGCGTGAAGGGTGACGGCGCGGTCACTCACCGTCGCGGAACGTGAAGAACCGTGCCTGCCGCAGCAGTTGCCGTGATGATGATCCGGAAAAGTTGGCGCCGGCGCGGCGGGTGGCGCGGGCAAGCGCGAGGATCTCTCGTACAGTTTGCGCCGTGGGATCTCTGCGCAATCCGGTCGGGCCGCTTCCCTCCTCCATCTACTGGCGTCGGAGGGCCGTAATGCTGTCCGTGATCGCCCTGTTGGCGCTGGTGATCACCTGGATCGTCACCGCCGGCGGCGGGAGCGGCAAGAAGAGCGCCGACGGCGGCGACGGCAAGAACCCCACGCACACCATCACGCCGGGGCCGAGCCCGTCCGGCTCCGCGATCAGCCAACACCCCGGCGGACGCGACGAGTCGGGCGGCGGGGACACCACCGGGAGCGGCTCGGGTTCCGGCTCCGGCGCGGGCAGCGGCTCGGGGGGCGGATCGACCGGCGGCTCCGGCGGCTCCGGCGGCTCTGCTGGCTCCGGCGGCGGCTCGGGTACGGGCTCCGGTGCCGGCGACGTCGGTGCGGGCGACGCGCTGCCGGCCTCCTCCGGCCTCCCCAAGTGCACCTCGGGCGCGGTGGCGTTGAGCCTGCGCAGTGTGCGCAACTCCTACTCGCCGGACCAGACGCCGACCTTCCAACTCACCGCGAAGAACGGCTCGTCGGCCGACTGCAAGGTCGATCTCGGCCCGAAGAACGCGGTGTTGACGATCACGCCGGCGGAGGCCGACGACGCCTACTGGTCGTCGGCCGACTGCCCCGAGGGCTCGGGCAGCCTGCTGTTCCGGGTGCCGGCCGGGCAGGCCATCACCTACACCGTGAAGTGGGACCGGAAGCCGAGCGCCGCGCACTGCGCGACACCCTCCGGCGGTACGGCCAAGGCCGGCACGTACCTGCTGGAGGCCAAGGCGCCGGGGTACGGAAAGGTCCAGGCGTCGTTCGTCCTGTCGGCGGACTGAGGCCCGGGGCGGCGGACCGAGTTCCGGGTCGGCGGGCCGGGCTCCGGGTCGGCGGAAAGTTGGGCCCGGTGCGGCGGGAAGCCGGGGCCCGGGGACGTGGCGGGCCGAGTGGCGGGCGGTCCGGTCCGGGGCGGACTCAGACGTACCGCTCCAGGATGGAGGACTCCGCCAGCCTGGACAGGCCCTCGCGGACGCTCCTCGCCCGGGCCTCGCCGACCCCGTCCACGGTCTGGAGGTCGTCCACGCTCGCGGCCAGCAGCTTCTGCAGGCCGCCGAAATGCTCCACCAGCCGGTCGATGATGGCGCCCGGAAGGCGCGGCACCTTCGCCAGCAGGCGGAAGCCCCGCGGGGACACCGCCGAGTCGAGCGTCTCGGGCGAGCCCGTGTAGCCCAGCGCCCGCGCCACCGTGCCCATCTCCAGCAGCTCCGCGTGGCTGAGCGCGTCCAGTTCGGAGAGCGCCTCCTCGACCGTGCGGGACCGCTTCGCCGTCGGCTCGGGGACGTAGTCCCGCACGACCAGCTCGCGGTCGGGCTCGACCCCGGCGATCAACTCCTCCAGCTGGAGGGCGAGAAGCCGGCCGTCCGTGCCCAGTTCGACCACGTATTCGGCGATTTCGGTGGCGATGCGGCGGACCATCTCCAGGCGCTGCGCGACCGCCGAGACGTCCCGGACCGTCACCAGGTCCTCGATCTCCAGCGCGGACAGCGTGCCCGCGACCTCGTCCAGCCGGAGCTTGTACCGCTCCAGCGTGGCCAGCGCCTGGTTCGCGCGGGACAGGATCGCCGCCGAGTCCTCCAGGACACGGCGCTGGCCGTCGACGTACAGCGCGATCAGCCGCATCGACTGCGACACCGAGACGACCGGGTAGCCGACCTGCTTGGAGACCCGGTCGGCCGTGCGGTGCCGGGTGCCGGTCTCCTCGGTGGGGATCGTCGCGTCGGGCACGAACTGCACGCCCGCGCGCAGGATCTTCGACAGGTCCGAGGAGAGCACGATGCCGCCGTCCAGCTTGCACAGCTCCCGCAGCCGGGTGGCGGTGAACTCGACGTCCAGCACGAAACCGCCCGTACACATCGCCTCGACCGTCTTGTCGGAGCCGAGGACGATGAGCCCGCCGGTGTTGCCGCGCAGGACGCGCTCCAGGCCGTCGCGCAAGGATGTGCCCGGAGCGACGGCGCTCAGCGAGGCGCGCATCAGGCCATCGGTACCGGCACTCCCACCGGACTTTCCGGGAGCTGCTGCCCGGTCGTTGGCTGCCACTGCACTCCTCCGGTCGCAGGTTCTGACGCGCTCCCGTTCCGGCACGCGGTTCGTACGGACGGGCGAGACCAGGGCAAAGTCTACCGGCGGTCCTCCGCCTCCCGTGGGGCCTCTCGGCGACGGGAGCGCGGCAGGACCCGCAGCGCGTCCCCCATGTCGGCGACTTCCAGGACCTTCATGCCGGCCGGCACCTTGCCCGGGTCGGTCGGTACGAGCGCGTGCGTGAAGCCGAGCCGGTGCGCCTCGGCGAGCCTGCGCTGCACGCCCGTGACCCGTCTGACCTCGCCCGCGAGCCCCACCTCGCCGATGGCCACCAGGTTCTTCGGCAGCGGGGTGTCGCTGGCGGCGGAGGCGAGGGCGAGCGCCACGGCGAGGTCGGCGGCCGGCTCCGAGAGCTTCACGCCGCCGACCGTCGCCGAGTAGATGTCCCGCTTGCCGAGGGCGCTGATCCGGCCGCGCTGCTCCAGCACGGCCAGCATCATCGACACACGGGAGGTCTCCAGGCCGGACGTCGTACGCCGCGGGGAGGGGATCTGGGAGTCGACGGTCAGCGCCTGCACCTCGGCCACCAGCGGGCGGCGGCCCTCCAGGGTGACGGTCAGGCAGGTGCCCGGGACCGGCTCGGCGCGGCGGGTCAGGAACAGGCCGCTGGGGTCGGCGAGACCGGTGATGCCCTCGTCGTGCAGCTCGAAGCAGCCGACCTCGTCCGTCGCCCCGTAGCGGTTCTTCACCCCGCGCACCAGGCGCAGGCGGGCGTGCCGGTCGCCCTCGAAGTGCAGGACGACGTCCACCAGGTGTTCCAGCAGGCGGGGTCCGGCGATGGCGCCGTCCTTGGTGACGTGGCCCACCAGCAGCGTGGACATGCCGCGCTCCTTGGAGGCGCGGATCAGGGCGCCGGCGACCTCCCGGACCTGGGCCATGCCGCCGGGCGCGCCCTCGATCTCGGGGGAGGCCACCGTCTGCACCGAGTCGAGGATCAGCAGGGACGGCCTGACCTCGTCCAAGTGGCCGAGGACGGCGGACAGGTCGGTCTCGGCGGTCAGGTACAGGTGGTCGTCGAGGGCGCCGATGCGGTCGGCGCGCAGCCGCACCTGGCTCGCCGACTCCTCGCCGGTCACATAGAGGGTCCGGTGCTCGGCGCTCGCCGCCTTGGCGGCCACGTCCAGCAGCAGGGTGGACTTGCCGACGCCGGGCTCGCCGGCGAGCAGGACCACCGCGCCCGGCACGAGGCCGCCGCCGAGCACCCGGTCCAGCTCGGGCACGCCGGTCGAGCGGGCGGTGGCCTGCCGGCCGTCGACCTGGCCGATGGGCAGCGCGGAGCTGGTCACACGGCCCGGCGCCGTCGTCCGGACCGCGGGTGCGCCGTACTCCTCGACCGTCCCCCAGGCCTGGCACTCGGGGCAGCGGCCGAGCCACTTGGCCGTCTGCCAGCCGCACTCGGTGCAGCGGTAGGACGGGCGGTCCTTGGTGGTCTTGGTACGGGCAGCCATGCGGAAACCGTAGCCCGCGGCACTGACAACGCGGGCGGGGGCCGGGCGCCCGGGGGCCGGAACCGCCCGCCGGAAGAGCGGGAGCGCGTACGAGTGGTCCGTTCCCGGCCACCGCCCATCGAGATCCGGCCACGGGAGAAAGGGGTCCTGTCCCCTTATGAGGGATCGTTTCACCCGTACGGATTAAAAGTGCTCAAGGTTCCAGAAGGGGCACTCCACCGCCGCCTACGGTCGCACGGGTGATGAGCAGCAGTCCGGAGACCACCACCCGCACAGCCGGAGCGCACCGGGCGCCCCGCGATGCGCGTGCTGCGCGTGAAGCACGCCGTGAGGCGGGTGAGGCGCGCGACCGCGCCGCCGCCCGCACCCTCGCCCAGCGTCCGCCGGCGCGGTACGAGCCGTACCTGGACGGCCTGTTCACCTACTGCCTGTCGGTGCTGTGCGACCACGACGCGGCCACCGCCGCCCTCGGCGACGTCCTCGTCCTGGCCGAGCGGCGCGGCCAGCGGCTCCCCGAGGCCGCCGGCGACCGCCGGGCCTGGCTGTACGCGCTGGCCCGCTGGGCGTGCCTGCGGAAGCTGGCCGAGGCCAAGCAGAAACGTCAGGCCACGCACGCGGCGGGCCGCGCCGGCGCCGGGCGGGCGGCCGGAAAGGGGCCGGGGCCGGGGAACGGGCCGGGGCCGGGAAACGGGCCGGGGACGGCGACGGGCTCGGCGAAGGGGGCGGGCCACGGCGGCGGGAGCGGGGTGCCGGCACCGTCCCCCGCTCCGGAGGCGGAGGAGCAGCGGCGCCGTGAACTCGCCCTGCTCGCCTGGCCGGAGGCGGCCGGCACCAGTCCCGAGCAGCGCGAGGCCCTGGAGCTCGCCGTCCGCCACCACCTCGCCACCCACGAGGTCGCCGCCGTCCTCGGCATGGGACCCGCCGCCGCGCGCGAGCTGCTCGCGTCGGCCGCCTGCGAGGTCGAACGGACCCGCGCCGCCCTCGCCGTGGTCGAGACCGGCGGCTGCCCGAGCGTGGCCCACCTCACCGGCGACAGCCGGCTGGTCCTCAGCACGGCCCTGCGCCGCGAGCTGGTCCGGCACGTCGACGACTGTCCGCGCTGCCGGCGCACGGCGGCCCGCGCGGTCCCCGGCCGCTGGCCCGGCGCCACGGTCACACCCGCCGAGCTGCCCGTCCTGGAGGCTCCGCGCGCGGCCCTCCACATGGCTCTCGCGCACCCTTCACGCACGCGTGGCGCGGCCGCACCGCGCTTCGACCGGCGCGGCTTCCCGATGGACCCCAAGGACCGCGCCGCCCGCCGCGACCGGCTGCGCGCGCGTGCCGTCACGACGACGGTGGTCGCCACGGTCGTCGCCGCGCCGGTGCTCGCCCTCTGGGCCGCCTACCGGGGCGGTCCGGCCGGGGACGACGACGGCCGCTCCGCCACCGCGCGCGAGGCGCAGGGCCCCGACGCGCTGGGCGGTGACACGGCCGGCGGCTACCAGAACGCGGGCAACGCCAGCGTGAAGCCGGGCGCCCGCATCGGCGAGAACGGCAAGGCGGACGTCTCCGTGGAGGTCGTCAGCGTCGACGGAGGGGACCGGCTGGGCGCCGGGCAGCTGACGGTCGGCGCCGCCAACGACGGCGACACGACCCTGATCACCCTGACCGCCTCGGGTGACGCGGGGGTGCGCTGGTCGGTGTCCACGGCGGCCCCGTGGCTCTACTTCAGCCAGTCCTCGGGGACCCTGGAGCCCGGCCGGACGTTGACGATCAGGGTGTACGTCGACCACCTGCGCGAGCCGTCCGGCCCGTGGCACGCGCGGGTGGCGGTGGCCCCGGCGGGTGCGGTGGTCTCCATCGACGGCTACGGCACGGCTCCCGGCCGCCCGACCCCCCACCCGTCCTCCGCACCCCCGTCGACGCCGCCCGGCACACCGCCCACGGCTCCGCCCACCACCGCGTCCCCCACGCCCACGGACCCCACCCCGACCCCGACGACCCCGCCCCCCTCGGAGCCCCCGACGCCGACCCCCACCCCCTCGGACCCGGGAACCCCGAGCCCGTCGGCCGGCTAGACAGGCGCCGCCGACCCGCGAGCCAGCCGGCGCAGACGGGCCCACGGGCCTCACCGGACCAGGCGCCGCCGGCCGCCGGACGAACCGGGACGAGGGGTGGCGCGGGTCGCCTCCGGGTGCACCTTCCGGCCGGGCGAGTCGCGAGGGTGGAGGGGAGGGAAGGGCGGGGTTACGGTGCCGGGTCGGCCGGGTGCGGGGCCAGCAGGGGCAGCTGTGACGCCAGCCGCTGTTCGCAGAGCTCGACCAGCCGGTCGTACCCGGCCTTCCCCATCAGCTCCGTCAGCTCGGCCCGGTAGGAGACGTACACCGGCTCCCCGGCCCCGTGCGCCGACGTCGCCGAGGTGCACCACCAGTGCAGGTCGTGCCCGCCCGGCCCCCAGCCCCGCCGGTCGTACTCCCCGATCGACACCTGGAGCACCCGGGTGTCGTCCGGCCGGTCGATCCAGTCGTACGTCCGCCGGATCGGCAGCTGCCAGCACACGTCCGGCTTGGTCTCCAGCGGCTCCCGCCCCTCCCTCAGCGCCAGGATGTGCAGCGAGCAGCCCGCGCCGCCCGCGAACCCGGGCCGGTTCTGGAAGATGCAGGACCCCTGGAAGGGCCGGGTCTGCCGGGACCCCTCCTCGTCCTCGGAGACCCAGCCGTCGCGCGTCCCCTCGGCGTGGTGCTGCCAGATGTCGGGCGTGAGCCGCGCCACATGCCCGGCGACCCGCTTCTCGTCGTCCTCGTCGGAGAAGTGCGCCCCCAGCGAGCAGCACCCGTCGTCCGCCCGGCCCGCCTGGATGCCCTGGCAGCCGCTGCCGAAGATGCAGTTCCAGCGAGAGGTCAGCCAGGTCAGATCGCAGCGGAAGACCTGCTCGTCGTCCGCCGGATCAGGGAACTCCACCCAGGCGCGCGCGAAGTCGAGCCCCTTCTCGTCGCTCATCTTCGCCTCCTTGGGGGTTTTGGCGGACTTATAACCTTTGCCCGCCTTGTCGACCTTCGCCTTTTTCGTCTTTGGCACTCGTCCAGGGTAAGTGGCCCAGGGCCGCTCAGGGGACCGTGGACGGACGATCTGGCAGTAGCGTTCCGTCCATGAGACTCGGTGTCCTGGACGTGGGTTCGAACACGGTGCATCTGCTGGTGGTGGACGCCCACCCCGGCGCGTGCCCGCTGCCCGCGCATTCGCACAAGGCCGACCTTCGGCTCGCCCAACTCCTCGACGCCGGCGGTGCCATCGGCGACGACGGCATCGACAGGCTGATAGCCGTCGTACGGGACGCGCTCCAGGCCGCCGAGGACAAGGGCGTCGAGGACCTGCTGCCGTTCGCGACCTCGGCAGTCCGCGAGGCCACCAACGCCGACGAGGTCCTCGCGCGCGTGGCCGACGAGACCGGCGTACGGCTCCAGGTCCTCACCGGCGAGGAGGAGGCCCGGCTCACCTTCCTCGCCGTCCGCCGCTGGTTCGGCTGGTCCGCCGGGAAGCTGCTGGTCCTGGACATCGGCGGCGGCTCCCTGGAGATCGCCTACGGCATGGACGAGGAGCCGGACACGGCCGTCTCCCTGCCGCTCGGCGCCGGCCGCCTCACCGCCGGCTGGCTGCCCGGCGACCCGCCCGACCCGGAGGACGTCCGCGCCCTGCGCCGGCACGTCCGCGCGGAGATCGCCCGCACCGTCGGCGAATTCAGCCGCTCCGGCACCCCCGACCACGTCGTCGCCACCTCCAAGACCTTCAAGCAGCTCGCCCGCCTCGCCGGCGCCGCCCGCAGCGCCGAGGGCCCCTACGTCCAGCGCGAGCTCAAGCGCGAGTCCCTGGAGGCCTGGGTCCCGCGGCTGGCCGGCATGACGGCCGAGCAGCGCGCCGAACTGCCCGGAGTCTCGGAGGGCAGGGCCGGCCAGCTTCTCGCCGGAGCCCTGGTCGCCGAGGGTGCCATGGACCTCTTCGGCGTGGAGAGCCTGGAGATCTGCCCCTGGGCCCTGCGGGAAGGCGTGATCCTGCGGCGGCTGGACCACATGGTCTCCGCCTAGGGCTCTCGTCCGAAGCAGAGCAGCCAGGGCTCTCGTCCGAAGCAGAGCAGCCAGGGCTCTCGTCCGAAGCAGCGCAGCCAGGGCTCTCGTTCGGACCAGGCCGGCCGAGCGGCACCGCGCTTCCCGGCCGGGCCGAGCGGGTCACCGCGCGAGCGGCCACGGCGACGCCGGATCCGCCCGAATGGCAAACCTCACAACGGCGAACAGGCACCCGACACCGGCACCGCTCCACGCCGTAAGGTGACGGACGTGGCTGAACCAACGGACGTGCGTATCGCCCTGTCGACCGCCTCCGTCTACCCGGAGTCGACGGCGACGGCCTTCGAGATCGCCGCGCGCCTCGGCTACGACGGAGTCGAGGTCATGGTGTGGACCGACCCGGTCAGCCAGGACATCGAGGCGCTGCGCCGCCTGTCGGACTACCACGGCGTCCCGATCCTGGCCGTCCACGCCCCCTGTCTGCTGATCACCCAGCGCGTCTGGTCCACCGACCCCTGGGTGAAGCTGCAGCGTGCCCGCGCGGCGGCGGAGAAGCTGGGCGCGTCCACCGTCGTCGTCCACCCGCCCTTCCGCTGGCAGCGGCAGTACGCCCGTGACTTCGTCGACGGGATCTGGCGGATGGCGAACGAGACGGACGTCCGGTTCGCCGTCGAGAACATGTACCCCTGGCGCTACCGCGACCGCGAGATGCTCGCCTACGCCCCCGACTGGGACGTCACCAACGACGACTACCGGCACTTCACGATCGACCTCAGCCACACGGCGACGGCCCGTACCGACGCCCTGGACATGGTCGACCGCATGGGGGACCGGCTCGGGCACGTCCACCTTGCCGACGGCCGGGGCTCCGCCAAGGACGAGCACCTGGTCCCCGGCCGCGGCACCCAGCCCTGCGCCGAGCTCCTGGAGCGCCTGGTGCGCACCGGCTTCGACGGCCACGTCGTGATCGAGGTCAACACCCGGCGCGCGATGTCCGGCGCCGAGCGCGAGGCCGACCTCGCCGAGGCCCTGGAGTTCACGCGCAAGCACCTCGCCTCGCCGGTCCGGGTGCCCCGGCGATGACCGAGCCCGCCCCCCGCCGCCGCGGCCGCCCCCCGCGCACCGAGTCCGCCGGCACCCGCGAGCGCATCCTCGACGCCGCCCGCGAGGAGTTCTCCGCGCGCGGGTACGAGAAGACCTCCGTACGCGGCATCGCCAAGGCCGCCGGCGTGGACTCCGCCCTCGTCCACCACTACTTCGGCACCAAGGAGCAGGTGTTCGAGGCGGCCGTCGCGGTCGCCTTCGCGCCCGCGCTGGACGCGCCGAACGCGCTGGCCGAGGGGCCGCTGGACGGTGTCGGCGAGCGGCTGACCCGTTTCGTCTTCGGCGTCTGGGACAACCCCACGACCCGTACGCCCCTCCTCGCCATCCTGCGGTCCGCCGTGAACAACGAGACCGCCGCCGCCGCGCTCCGCCGCCTGGTCGCCTCCCAGCTGCTGCGCCGCATCGCCGCGCAGCTGGACCTGCCGGACGCCGAGCTGCGGGCCGAGCTGGCGGCCGCACAGCTGGTGGGTACGGCGCTGATGCGCTACGTGATCAAGCTGGAGCCGCTGGCCTCGGCGGACCTCGAGCAGATCATCGCCCGGGTCGCACCGGTCGTACAGGGACACCTGACCCGCGCCTGAATGCTCGTACGGGAACCGTCGTACGGAAAGCGTCGTACGGAAACCATCCTGCGGAAAGCGCCGTACGGAGCCGTACGGCGCGGGTTCGCGTCCTCGCGCACACGAGACGGGTGTCCCGAATCACGGACACTCCGTCCCGCACCCTGGATGACCGGCGTACGCTCGATAGCAGCCCTATCTGTCTGAAGGAGCGAGCGACGATGCCCGAGCTGAGGTCCCGCACAGTCACCCACGGCCGCAACATGGCGGGCGCCCGCGCCCTTATGCGTGCCTCCGGTGTACCCGGCGCGGACATCGGCCGGAAGCCGATCATCGCCGTCGCCAACTCCTTCACCGAGTTCGTGCCCGGCCACACCCACCTCCAGCCGGTCGGCCGGATCGTCAGCGAGGCGATCCGGGAGGCGGGCGGCATCCCGCGCGAGTTCAACACGATCGCCGTGGACGACGGCATCGCCATGGGCCACGGCGGCATGCTGTACTCCCTGCCCTCCCGCGACCTGATCGCGGACTCGGTCGAGTACATGGTCGAGGCCCACTGCGCCGACGCCCTGGTCTGCATCTCCAACTGCGACAAGATCACCCCGGGCATGCTGATGGCGGCCCTGCGCCTGAACATCCCGACGGTCTTCGTCTCCGGCGGCCCCATGGAGTCCGGCCGCGCCACCCTCGTGGACGGCACGGTCCGCACGCTCGACCTGGTCGACGCGATCTCCGACGCGGTCAACGACAAGATCTCCGACGAGGACATCCTCCGCATCGAGGAGAACGCCTGCCCGACCTGCGGCAGCTGTTCCGGCATGTTCACCGCCAACTCGATGAACTGCCTCACCGAGGCCATCGGCCTCTCCCTGCCCGGCAACGGCTCGGTCCTCGCCACGCACACCGCCCGCCGCGCCCTGTACGAGAACGCGGCCCGCACGGTGATGGACCTCACCCGCCGCTACTACGAGCAGGACGACGACACCGTCCTGCCCCGCAACATCGCCACCTTCCAGGCGTTCGAGAACGCCATGGCCCTGGACATCGCGATGGGCGGCTCCACCAACACGATCCTGCACCTGCTGGCCGCCGCCCAGGAGGCCGGCGTCCCGTTCGGCCTCGACGAGATCGACGCCGTCTCCCGCCGCGTGCCCTGCCTGGCGAAGGTCGCCCCGAACGTCGCCAAGGACCGCACGTACTACATGGAGGACGTGCACCGCGCCGGCGGCATCCCCGCCCTCCTCGGCGAGCTGCACCGCGGCGGCCTGCTCAACGAGGACGTCCACGCCGTCCACAGCCCCTCCCTCGCCGACTGGCTGAAGACCTGGGACGTGCGCGGCGGTTCCCCCTCCCCGGAGGCGGTCGAGCTCTGGCACGCGGCCCCCGGCTGCGTCCGCTCCGCCGAGGCGTTCTCCCAGTCCGAGCGCTGGGAGGCCCTGGACGAGGACGCCGAGAGCGGCTGCATCCGCTCCGTCGAGCACGCCTACTCCCAGGACGGCGGCCTGGCCGTGCTGCGGGGCAACCTCGCCGTCGACGGCTGCGTGGTCAAGACGGCCGGCGTGGACGAGTCGATCTGGACCTTCGAGGGCCCGGCGGTCGTCTGCGAGTCCCAGGAGGAGGCCGTCCAGCGGATCCTCACCCAGGAGGTCAAGGACGGCGACGTCGTCGTCATCCGCTACGAGGGCCCCAAGGGCGGCCCCGGCATGCAGGAGATGCTCTACCCGACCTCGTACCTGAAGGGCCGCGGCCTCGGCAAGACCTGCGCCCTGATCACCGACGGCCGCTTCTCCGGCGGCACCTCGGGCCTGTCCATCGGCCACGCCTCGCCCGAGGCGGCCTCCGGCGGCACGATCGCGCTGGTCCAAGACGGCGACCGCATCCGCATCGACATCCCGAACCGCTCGATCGAGCTGCTGGTCGACGAGGCGGAGCTGGCCCGCCGCGAGCAGGCCCTCAACGGCCGCTACGCCCCGAAGAACCGCGAACGCAAGGTCTCCGCCGCTCTGCGCGCCTACGCGGCGATGGCGACCAGCGCGGACAAGGGCGCGGTGCGCGACGTGTCCCGACTGGGCTGACCGACACCGACCGGCCGGCCGACACCGGCCGACACCGACTGGCCGGCCGATACCCACCGGCCCACCGATACCGACCGGCCGGCCGACACCGGCCGACCGGCACCGGTCGGGCCGCAGCCGTGGCAGGGGCCGCCTCCCGGGCGGGGGCGGCCCCTTCGCCGTCGCACCACCGGGCCAGCGTGGCGGCGCACCCCCGGGGCGGGCGTGGCGGCGCGTGGTCACCACGTGGCCGGCGCGTGGCCGTCCACGGTGAAGACGGTGCCGTCGGGCGCGCCGGCGTACACCCGGCCGCCGGCGGCCACCGGGGCGGACGGCGCGCTCACGACCCGCGCCGAGCCGGCACCCAGGCGGGCCGGTGTCTGCCCGACCAGCCGGCCCTTACCGGCGTCCACGGCGAGCAGCCGGCCGTCGCTCGCGGTGAAATACACCCGCCCGTCCTGGACGACGGGCAGCGAACCGCGGCTCACCGACGTCTCCAGGTGCCACAGGCGCCTGCCCGACTCCACGTCCACGGCGTCCAGGGAGCCGCCGGTGGCCAGCACGTAGGCCACGTCGCCGCGCACGGTGGCGTGCGCCCCGTCGAGCACGGTCGGCAGCGCGACCCGCCGGGCCGCCCCCGTCCGGGGCGAGTACCGGACGATCTCCTCGGCGCCGTAGCCGCTGTCGACGGCCAGGAAGGACACCGAACCGTCGTCCTGGGCGGCGAACGGCTTGAGCCAGCCCCGCAGCCGCACCTCCCACCGGACCTCGCCGGTGCCCGCGTCGACCGCGCTCACCCGGGTGCTCGACCCGTCGGCGGACGTACGGGTCGCATAGGCCGAGGACGCGCCGGGGAACGTGACGAGGGACGGCACCCCCTGACCGGGTAGCGTCCGCCGCCACCGCGTGGCGCCGGTCGCGCCGTCCACCCCGGTGACCGTCCCGTCGGCCCCGGTCAGCAGGGCCGTGTCGCCGGCGTACCGGACGGTCGTCCCCGCGGGCAGCGGGCGCTGCCACACCTGCCTGCCCGAGGCCGGATCGAGGCCCGCGACACGTGAGCCACCGTCCGTGTACGGCTGCACCAGGCCGCCGGAGACGGCCGGCGGGCCGCTGGGGGAACGCGTGTCGACCGGGCGCCGCCACAGCAGCCTGCCGTCGGTCCCGGAGAGCGCGAAGACGACACCCGCCCGCGCGCACAGCAGCCTGCCCCCCTGGTAAGCGCAGTGCGGCATGCCCTCGCCCCCGACCGCCGGCCGGGCCGACCAGGTGCCGTAGGCCGCCGTCCGGGTGGCCGCGCCCTTCCGGCCGCCGGAGTGGTCGCCCCCGTCGGACACACCGGTCACCCCGGCAGTCCCGACCGCGGTGAGTGCGCCCACCACCGCCAGCCCGAGGGCGCCGGCCGCCAGCACCGCCCGCCGACGGCCCGGACGCTTCACGGCGGGGCGCCCCCCGGCCGGCTCGGAAGGGCCGGGCGCCGCCGGTGCGGGCCCGTCCTCGCTTCGCCGCTGCGCCGGTATGAACGCCTGCGTGTCGTACGAGGCGGCCACCGAGCGCAGCTCCCGCATCAGCTCGTCCGGCGTGGGCCGGTCCGCGGGCTCCTTGGCGAGGCACCGCCGCACCAGCGGGGCGAGGCCCTCCGGTACGCCGGCCAGGTCGGGCTCGTCATGGACCACCTGGTAGGCGACGACATACGGACTGTCGGAGTCGAAGGGACCGCGCCCGGTGGCCGCGTGCACCATGACCGAGCCGAGCGCGAAGATGTCGGCGGCCGGCCCCACTTCCCGCGGGCGCCGGAACTGCTCGGGTGCCATGAACGGCGGTGTGCCGATCAACTTCCCCGTCTCGGTGCGCAGTTCGCTGTCCTTCGGCCGGGAGATGCCGAAGTCGATGACTTTCGGACCGTCCTCGGCGAGCAACACGTTGCTGGGCTTCAGGTCCCGGTGCACGACCCCCACCCGGTGGATGTCCCGCAGCGCCTCGGCGAGCCCGGCCATCAGCCGGCGCAGCTGCTCGGGAGCCATGGGGCCCTTCCGCTTCACCTGCTCGGAGAGGGTGGGGCCGGGAATGAACAAGGTGGCCATCCAGGGCCGTTCGGCCTCCGGATCGGCGTCGACGACGGGCGCGGTGAAGGCCCCGCTGACCCGGCGCGCGGCGGCCACCTCCTGCCGGAAGCGTCCTCGGAACTCGGGGTCCCGGGCGAACTCGGCGTGTACGACCTTCACCGCGAGCTTCATCCCCGAGGTGCTGCGGGCGAGGTGCACGACTCCCATGCCGCCGGAGCCCAGACAGGACTCCAGGCGGTAGTGACCGGCCCATTCCGGAAGTTCCGCTTCCGCGCCCGCTCCGGTATTGCGCTGTGGCGCCATGGACCACCCCCGTGCTCTTCGTCCGCGCGCGCGACGCACGGAGCCTAGTCGATGACTCGTACGAGACAGAGGCGGCTTGCTAGCGTCTGCGTGCGAGTCGCGCGCACGCGTTTCGCGCCGAGTTACAGGGAAATGACGGGGGAGGACCACGTTCATGTCTGTTGACCGTGTACAAGAGGTCGAGGAAACCGACGGCAGCCGCGAGGGCGTGACGGCGCAGGCGGCGGCCGCCGTACGCACCTATGCCGTCGCCCCCGGCGTGCGGCTGAACGTCCGCAGCGGCCCGGGCACCCAGTACAACCTCGTCCGCGTCCTGCCGGAGGGCGTCCGCGTGCCGATCTACTGCCAGACGCCCGGCACGACGGTGTCCGGCCCCTACGGCACGACGAACATCTGGGACCTCATCGACAGCGGCGAGTACGTCTCGGACGCCTTCGTCCACACCGGCAGCGACGGCTACATCGCCCCCCGCTGCAGCTGAACCCCCTCCGCCCACGACCTCCGGACCGGCCGGCGCACTTGGCCGGCCGGCCGTGCCTCCTGGGCCGGTGTCCGGGCCGGTGTCCCGGTCGGGCGACCGGTCTCCCGGCCGCGCAGCCGGGGGCGTGCGGCGGCCTTGCCCGGCCGGGCGGCCGCGAGTCCCGGCCGGGCGGCCGCGAGTCCCGGGCAGGCGAGTCCGGTCGGACGGGGCCGGGGTGCCTGCGGGGCGGATGCTCGCAGATGCTCGGGGGCTCGGAAATGCTCGGGGTGGCGGGTGCTCGCAGACGCTCGGGTGCGGGTGCGGGTGCGGGTGCGGGTACGGGTACGGGTGCGATGCGGGTGCGATGCGGGTCGGGTGCTTGGGTGGACCCGGCTGCCCGGCTGCCCGGCTGCCCGGTTGCCCGGTTGCCCGGTTGCCCGGTTGCCCGGTTGCCCGGTTGCCCGGTTGCCCGCTGCCCGGCTCCGCCCCGCCCGGGACCCCGCTCGTGGCCGGAGCCATAATCGTCCCGTGAGCGACGAAACCGGCACCGCGGACACCTCGGCGAGCCCCACCGGCGGGCCCGGGAAGGCCGGTGCGCCCCGGGGTGGCGGGCCCCGCCCCGAGCCCCTGCGCTTCTTCGGCACGTCCTGGGTGCACCACGACAACGGCTACGCGGCCCGCCGCGCCGGCGTCGCCGTCGGCTCCCTCGTGGCCGCCGCCGTCTCCTGCCTGGTGCTGTGGTTCGCCTACGACGGCATCCGGATCGCCGACACCGGCTCCTTCGTGGCCGTACTCGTCGTCGCCATGTTCGGTATCTGCAGCGCGCTCGCCTTCCGCAACACCTGGGAGGGGTTCGGCAAGCGCCACGACCCGCAGCGCCAGGCTTCCTTGCGCGGCCTGCTCGCCATCGGCTTCGTCGGCTCCCTCCTCGCCTATTTCTTCCGCTCCCTCACCGAGGCCCCGGGCGAGAAGCTGCACCGCGAGGAGTACGACAAGGCCCGCGAGGCCCACGAGCGCCGCACCACCCGCCGCACCGGCAACCCCTCCAGGAAGAAGCGCCACCGGTAGACCACCGCCGAACGACACGGCACCCACCCGCGCCGGGGTGAGCGCGCCGCGGGCAAGCGTGCCGAGGCCGAGTGTGCCGCGGCGAGCGTGGCCCGGGCGCCGTGCCGAGGGCGGGCGCGCCGGAAAGGTGGCGCGAGGAGAAAACGGCTGTCCCCCTCCACTCCCTCCCACCCACCATGCCTTCATGACAGCCACTCAGCCCCCGCCCGCCGACCCGCACGCCCTGCACGCCGCCCGAGCCGAGTCCTTCAACTCCGCCGCCGCCCAGTACGCGGCGAACCGCCCCTCCTACCCGCCCGCCCTCCTCGACGCCGTCGAGGAACTGGCCGGCCGCACGCTGTCCGGTGCCAGGGCCGTCGACGTCGGCGCCGGCACCGGTATCGCCACCGCCCTCCTGCACGCCCGCGGCGCCGACGTCCTCGCCGTCGAACCGGGTGCGGGCATGGCCGCCGAGTTCCGCCGCACGCTGCCGCACATCCCGCTGGTGAGGGGCAGCGGCAACGCCCTCCCCGTCACCGATGCCCACGCCGACCTCGTCACCTACGCCCAGGCCTGGCACTGGACCGACCCGGACCGCTCGGTCCCGGAGGCGCTGCGTGTGCTGCGACCGGGCGGTGCGCTGGCCCTGTGGTGGAACACCGAAGCGCTGGACGTCGAGTGGATCGCCGAGGCCGCCGACCGCACGGGCCGCTTCCTCGGCCCGGGCCCCGCCGCCGAGGTCCGGGAGGGCGCCGAGCGGAGCAAGGCCGGCGGGCTCGTCGACCGGGCCGATCCCAGCGGGCGCCTGGACTTCACCCGCCGCACGGTCCGCTGGAGCCGCCGCGTGCCGATCGACACCCACCTCGCCAACATCGGCAGCCATTCGGCCTTCCTCGTCACCCCGGCGGAGCGCAGGACGGCCTTCCTGGAGGAGGAGCGCGGCCACCTGCTCCAGATCTTCCCGGACGCCGTCGTGGAGGAGACCTACGACGTCGTCCTCCTCGTCGCCCACAGGCCCTGACCCGGTCTCTCCCCGCCCCCCGTTCTCGGCGGCGGCCGGTCCTGGCCCGGTCTCTCCCCGCCCCCCGTTCTCGGCGGCGGCCGGTCCTGACCCGGTCCCCCCGCTCCCCTCCCGTCCTCGGCGGCGGCCGGCCCACGCCGGCCGCCGTTTCCGTGTGTCTGCCCCTTGACGTCCTCAGGGCCACCGCAGATTATTCATCACATGATGAATTATGAGCCGGGCCCGCCACCCGAGCCGGCCGCCCCCGCCGTCCACGCCGACGGCCTCACCGTCGTCCGAGGCACCCGTACCGTCCTGAACCACCTCCGTTTCACCGTCCCCCGCGGCCGCATCACCGGCCTGCTCGGCCCCTCCGGCTGCGGCAAATCCACCCTCATGCGCTCGATCGTCGGCACCCAGGCCAAGGTCACCGGCACCCTGGACGTCCTCGGCCACCCGGCCGGCCACCCCGCCCTGCGCAACCGCATCGGCTACGTCACCCAGGCCCCCTCCGTCTACGACGACCTCACCGTCCGCCAGAACCTGGAGTACTTCGCCGCGATCCTCGACCCCGGCCGCGCCGCCGCCCGACGCCGCCACGACCACGTCACCCAGGCCATCGCCGACGTCGACCTCACCCGCCACGCCGACTCCCTCGCCGGCAACCTCTCCGGCGGCCAGCGCAACCGGGTCTCACTCGCCGTGGCCCTGCTCGGCACCCCCGAACTCCTCGTCCTGGACGAGCCCACCGTCGGCCTCGACCCCGTCCTGCGCCGCGACCTGTGGCACCTCTTCCACGACCTCGCCTCCACCCGCGGCGTCACCCTCCTCGTCTCCTCCCACGTCATGGACGAGGCCGAGCGCTGCCACCGCCTCCTCCTCATGCGCGAGGGCGAGATCCTCGCCGCCGGAGACACACCGGACGCCCTGCGCACCCGCACCGGCGCCGACACCGTCGAGGCCGCCTTCCTGCACCTCGTCGACGAGGCGGCCGCCGCGAGCCGCACGAAGGAGAGCACCCGATGAGCCCGAGCGCCACGCGCCCCGCGAACCCGGACACCACCCCGGCCACCCGCACCACGGCCTCCGGCGGGCTCAACGCCGCCCGCACCACCGCCACCGCCGCGCGAGTCCTGCGCCAGCTCCGCCACGACCCGCGCACCATCGCGCTGATGATCCTCATCCCGTGCGTGATGCTGATCCTGCTGCGCTACGTCTTCGACGCCAGCCCCCGCACCTTCGACAACATCGGCGCCTCGCTGCTCGGCATCTTCCCGCTGATCACGATGTTCCTGGTCACCTCCATAGCCACCCTCCGCGAGCGCACCTCCGGCACCCTCGAACGCCTCCTCGCCATGCCCCTCGGCAAGGCCGACGTCATCGCCGGCTACGCCCTCGCCTTCGGCGCCCTCGCCGCGGTCCAGTCCGCCCTGGCCACCGGACTCGCGGTCTGGCTCCTCGGCCTCGACGTCACCGGCTCCCCCTGGCTGCTCCTCCTCGTCGCCCTCCTCGACGCCCTGCTCGGCACGGCCCTCGGCCTCTTCGTCTCGGCCTTCGCGGCCTCGGAATTCCAGGCGGTCCAGTTCATGCCCGCGGTGATCTTTCCCCAGCTCCTCCTGTGCGGCCTCTTCACGCCCCGCTCCGACATGCACCCCGTCCTGGAGGCCGTCTCCGCCGTTCTGCCGATGTCGTACGCCGTCGACGGCATGAACGAGGTGCTGCACCACACCGACATGACGGCCACCTTCGTGCGGGACATCGCGATCGTGGCGGGCTGCGCGCTGCTGGTGCTGGGACTCGGCGCGGCGACCCTGCGACGCCGGACCCCGTGAGCCCCGAGCGACACCTCACCCGAGCGGCACCCACCCGGTGGACGCCCCCCACACCGGCGGGCGTCCGCCCAGCGGACAACCACCCCCCAACCCCCCACCCCGGTGCGAAACTGAGCCGCATGAGCCAGAAAGTCGCAGTCCTCGGCACCGGCAAGATCGGCGAAGCCCTGCTCAGCGGAATGATCCGGGCCGGCTGGGCCCCCGCCGACCTCCTGGTCACCGCCCGCCGCCCCGAACGCGCCGACGAACTCCGCACCCGCTACGGAGTCACCCCGGTCGGCAACGCGGAGGCCGCCAAGACCGCCGACACCCTGATCCTCACGGTCAAGCCGCAGGACATGGGCACCCTCCTGGACGAGCTCGCCCCGCACATCCCCGCCGACCGCCTGGTCATCAGCGGAGCCGCCGGCATCCCCACCTCCTTCTTCGAGGAGCGCCTCGCCTCCGGCACCCCCGTCGTCCGCGTCATGACGAACACCCCCGCCCTCGTCGACGAGGCGATGTCCGTCATCTCCGCCGGCAGTCACGCCACCGCCGAGCACCTCGCCCACGCCGAGGAGATCTTCGGCGCCGTCGGCAAGACCCTCCGCGTCCCCGAGAGCCAGCAGGACGCCTGCACCGCGCTCTCCGGCTCCGGCCCGGCGTACTTCTTCTACCTGGTCGAGGCCATGACCGACGCGGGCATCCTGCTCGGCCTGCCCCGCGACAAGGCCCACGACCTCATCGTCCAGTCCGCGATCGGCGCCGCCGTGATGCTCCGCGACAGCGGCGAGCACCCCGTCAAGCTCCGGGAGAACGTCACCTCCCCCGCGGGCACCACGATCAACGCCATCCGCGAACTGGAGAACCACGGCGTACGCGCCGCCCTCATCGCCGCCCTCGAAGCCGCCCGCGACCGCAGCCGCGAACTCGCCTCCGGCAAGAAGGACTGACAGGACCGACCCCGGCGCCCCCGCGGGCGGCGGCTGCCCACCGCCCGCTCGGCACGCCGGCCCGCTAACCCGCGGCGCTCAGCGACGGCTCCGCCACGGGCGGCAGCAGCCCTATCGCCCGATAGGCCGTATCGACCGTCGGCCGGGCCAGCGCCCGCGCCTTCTCCGCACCATCCCGCAGCACCCCCTCCACATAGGCCGGATCAGCGCACAGCTCCCGGTGCCTGGCCTGCACCGGCCGCAGCACCTCCACCACCGCCTCCGCGGTGTCCTTCTTCAAAGAGCCGTACGAGTCGTAAACGTTCGCCAGTGACGCAGGGTTCCCACCCGTGCACGCAGCGAGAATGTCCAGCAGATTGGCGACGCCCGGCCGCTCCGCACGGTCGTAGACGACCTCCCGCCCGCTGTCGGTCACCGCCCGCGACACCTTCTTGCGCACCACGTCCGGCTCGTCCAGCAGATAGACGATCCCCGGCCCGGAGTCGTCCGACTTCCCCATCTTGGACGTCGGGTCCTGGAGGTTCATCACCCGCGCCGCCACCTCCGGCCGCGTCGCCTTCGGCACCACGAAGGTGTGCCCGTACCGCTGGTTGAACCGCACCGCCAGATCCCGCGTCAGCTCCACGTGCTGCACCTGGTCGTCCCCGACCGGCACCTGGTCCGCGCCGTACGCCAGGATGTCCGCCGCCATCAGCACCGGATACGTCAGCAGCGACAGCCGGACGCTCCCGCCGCGGTCCCGCTCCCGCGCGGCCTTCTCCTTGTACTGGATCATCCGCCGCATCTCACCGTCGGCCGCCACGCACTCCAGCAGGTACGACAGCCGGGTGTGCTCGTCGACATGGCTCTGCAGGAAGAGGGTGCACACCTGCGGATCGAGCCCGGTGGCCAACAGCACGGTCGCCGCCTGCCGGCTGAGCCTGCGCACCCGCGCCGGATCGTGCTCCACGGTCAGCGCGTGCAGATCCACGACGCAGAACAGCGACTCCGCCTGGTGCTGGTCCACCTCGGCCCAGCGCCGCATGGCCCCGAGGTAGTTCCCCAGGGTCACGTGCCCGGTCGGCTTGATCCCGCTGAAGACCCGAGTCATCTCCACTCCACCTTCCGATCGAGGCCACCGCCTTCGCGGCCGGCCCCCGGGTCCCGGAGGGAGATACGAGAACGGCCGCCGAGGCGGCGGCCGTTGGGTGCATACGTGAGTCCGGCCGCCGTCAGGCGGCCCACCAGAGCTGGGTACACGTACGCGTCGTCATGTCGTCCACAGTACGCCTGCGGAGGGGCCCTGGGACATGAGTTGACACACCCCACGCCCGTACGTAGTGTTCTCCGAGTTGTCCGACGTGAGCGCCGACCCCGGTCGGTCCCCGGACAGCCATTCCGCAAGTACCACCCACTGTTTCGACGCTTCGGTGTCGGCCGCTTTGGTGTGCGTATTTTCGAAATGAGGAATCCGCGTTCGAAAGGACGTCGGCCCCCGATTAGGTCGGGAGCCAGGAATCCGGTAAAGTCTCACTCGTCGGAAGGGCCCAACAGCCCGGAAGCCAAACCCCCCTGACTGGGAGTCAGACGCCGAAAGGATCTGATAGAGTCGGAACCGCCGGAAAGGGAAACGCGAAAGCGGGAACCTGGAAAGCACCGAGGAAATCGGATCGAGAAAAGATCTGATAGAGTCGGAAACGCAAGACCGAAGGGAAGCGCCCGGAGGAAAGC
>NZ_JBEYCX010000010.1:0-208205 GCF_040632975.1 Streptomyces sp. NPDC013455
GCATGTCGATGATGACCGGCACGCTGGGCAAACTGCTGGGCGGTCAGCTGCTCAAGGACGTCCAGACGTTCGTCTCCGCGATGCGCGCCGGTGCCCCGCGCGCCGGTGCCCCGCGCTGCCCGGTCCCGCCGGACCACCGCCCCGAGCCACGGCCGAGAATGAGCCCTCGGTGCCTCCCGCCCGCTACCGGCGCCTGTGCCCGTACGGCGAGGATCCGCGCCGGTGCCGTACCCGAGGCAGGGGCGGGGCGGGGCGGCGGATGGCGGCACGCTCCCCGTATCCGCCGCTCGGTCGGGCGGCGGATACGAGAACCGCGTCCGCGGCGGGGCGCGTCAGCCGCCTGCCGCGTGCCGCCGGGCGGTGGCGCGGCTCATCCCGCCACGACGCGCCCGCTGACCTCGCCCAGTCCGACCCGGTGGCCGTCCGCGCCCGGCGCCCAGGCCGACAGCGTCACCACGTCCCCGTCCTCCAGGAACGTCCGCTTGCCGTCCGGAAGGTCGAGGGGGTCACGGCCGTTCCAGGTCAGTTCCAGCAGCGAGCCGCGCTGGCGCTCGGCCGGGCCGCTGACCGTGCCGGAGCCGTACAGGTCGCCCGTGCGCAGCGAGGCGCCGTTGACGGTCATGTGGGCGAGCTGCTGGGCGGCGGTCCAGTACATGGTGGAGAACGGCGGCTCGGAGACCACATGGCCGTTGATCGCGACGGAGATGCGGAGGTCGTAGCCGCCGGGCTCCACGCCCGGCGCCGAGTCGTCCAGGTAGGGCAGCAGCGGGTGCGTGCGCTCCGGCGGGGCCACGCGCGCGTGCTCCAGCGCCTCCAGCGGAGTGATCCACGCCGACACCGAGGTCGCGAACGACTTGCCGAGGAAGGGGCCGAGGGGGACGTACTCCCAGGCCTGTACGTCGCGCGCGGACCAGTCGTTCAGCAGGCACAGTCCGAAGACGTGCTCGCGGAAGTCGCCGAGCGCGACGGGGCTGCCCAGCGTCGACGGCACGCCCACGACGAAGCCGACTTCGGCCTCGATGTCCAGCCGGATCGACGGGCCGAAGACCGGCGCGGGGTCCGCCGGGCCCTTGCGCTGCCCGGAGGGCCGTACGACGTCCGTGCCCGAGACGACGACGGTGCCGGAGCGGCCGTGGTAACCGATCGGGAGGTGCTTCCAGTTGGGGGTGAGGGAGTCCTCGGCGTCGGGGCGGAAGATCTGGCCGACGTTGCGGGCGTGGTTCTCCGAGGCGTAGAAGTCGACGTAGTCCGCCACCTCGAAGGGCAGGTGCAGGGTCACCTCGGACAGGGGGTGGAACAGTGGCTCGACCGTCGCGCGGTGCGCGGGGTCGGTGACCCAGGAGGCGACGGCGCGTCGTACGTCCGACCAGGTGGCGCGGCCGGCGGCCAGCAGCGGGTTGAGGGTGGGACGGGCGAGCAGCGCGTGGTGGGGCGAACCGAGCGCCGCGGCCGTGGCGCCCGCGTCGAGGACGTGGTTCCCGAGCCGGACACCGACCCTCCGCTCCGTGCTGCCGGAGGGCGAGAACACGCCGTAGGGAAGGTTGTGCGGACCGAAGGGGTCACCCTCGGGGACGTCGAAGGGGGGCATGTGGTGCTGCCTCACTCTCATCCGGGTCGTGCATGGCGATGCGTTCCATGTGGTCGCGCCACACGTTACGGCCGACCCGCGTGTCTTGGGCAGTGCCTCACGATCTGCTCGAAACGTTGCTCGCACAGTGTCTGAAGAGTCCGGCACCCGCCCGGGACCCGCGCCCTGTCTCTCCGGGCCGCGGGCCGGCGCGGGAAGAGGCCGCCGCGCGGACCCCGGTCACCGCCAGTACGCCTTCCCGGTACGCCACTTGCGGCCCCGCGGTGCGCAAGTGGCCGTAACGACAGGTGAGTCGGCGGTGCGCCGTGTCCGTATTCTCTGATCATGGCACCCACCCCCGCGTACGCACTGATCGCCACCGACCTGGACGGGACGCTGCTGCGCGGTGACGACACCGTCTCCGACCGGTCGCTCGCCGCGCTCGCGAGGGCGGCGCGGGCCGGTGCCCGGCACCTGGTGGTGACGGGCCGCCCGGCCCCGCGGGTACGGCCCCTGCTCGGTGCCCTCGGCTGCACGGGGCTCGCGGTGTGCGGGCAGGGAGCCCAGGTCTACGACGCCGGGGAGGACCGCCTGCTGTGGTCGGTCCGGCTGGACCGGGAGCTGGCCGAGACCGCGCTCGGCAAGATCGAGGCGGAGGTGGGGCAGGTCTACGCGGCGGTCGACCAGGACGGTGTGGACGGGCTCACGCTCATCGAGCCCGGCTACCGGATGCCCCATCCGACGCTGCCCGCGGTGCGCGTCGGCCGGCGGGACGACCTGTGGTGCGAGCCGATCAGCAAGGTGCTGTTGCGGCACGCCGAGCTGTCCGACGACGCGTTGGCGGCCGTGGCCCGCGCGGCGGTGGGCCGGCTGGCCACGGTCACCATGTCGGGGCCGGGCACCGTGGAGCTCCAGCCGAGCGGGGTGACGAAGGCGACCGGGCTGGCGCTGGCCGCCGAGCGGCTGGGGATCGCCGCCGAGCGGGCCCTCGCCTTCGGTGACATGCCCAACGACATCCCGATGTTCGCGTGGGCCGGCCGCGGTGTCGCCATGGCCAACGCCCACCCCGAACTGAAGGCGGTGGCCGACGAGATCACCTCGTCGAACGAGGACGACGGCATCGCCGTCGTCCTCGAAAGACTGTTCCCGACCGGCTGACCGGCTGACCGGCTGACCGGCTGACCGACGACTGACCGGCTGACCGGCGGCTGACCGGCTGATCAGCAGCCGTCGATCGGCGGCCGGTCAACGGCCTCCACCGGCCGGCCGGCGTGCCCACGCCGTCCCGTCGGCACGCCGGTCCGCCGGCTGTCAGTACGCGCCGAACACGTTGTCGATCGAGCCGTACCGTGCGGCCGCGTAGTTGCAGGCGGCGGTGATGTTCGCGACCGGGTCGTAGATGTTGAACGACGTTCCGGCGACGTGGTACGCGTTGAACGTCGGGTCGATGACCTGGAGCAGGCCCTTGGACGGGATGCCCTTGGCGGCGTTGGAGTCCCACAGGTTGATGGCGTTCGGGTTGCCCGAGGACTCGCGGATGATGTTGCGGTAGATGCCGTTGTAGGTGCCCGGGATGTCCTTCTCCGCCATGATCGCGAGCGACTCGCGGATCCAGCCGTCCAGGTTGTTCGGGTACCCGGCGAGCGTGGTGGCGGCCGTCGTGGTGCCGGAGGCCGCGGAGGCGCTGGTGGCGCCGACGAGCGGCAGGGCGACGGTGGCGACGCAGGCACCGGCGACGGCGAGGGTACGGACGAGGCGGCTGTTCCGGGTGCGGCGGGGCTGAGCGGCAGCAGACATGGGGGGTTCCTCTCCGACGCCTGCGAGGTGAGCTGTCGGGTTCGGGCGGGGAGGCGCCCGGCCGCGCCCTGGAGGAGGCACGGCTTCACCCCGAGCCGTGCCGGTCGGCGTGTGCCGTCCGGCCCGGCGGCTTACCTGGGTCCCCCGCTCCTGCCGTACGAATGAGTTCGTCGATGGGTAATGCGGGCGGCGGCAGGATTAGGCGTCCGCCCGACGGCCCGGAACGTATGCGAGAGCACATGTCGGGAACAAGTACCCGATTCATGCAACGTGCCATTTGACCTTGATCGACGCCGTATGGGGTACTTGATCCTTTGCGGTCGCCAACCTCCAACTCCCCGGCGGTACAAGGGGAAGGAGGCGTTCCGGCAGGGGGGTGCCAGGCGGGGGCGCGTGACCCAATTCACGAAATGGCAAACTGCTGCAAAACAGACATGCAGGATTAGGCGGATGAGAGGGATTAACGCCTGAAGTCGGGGTGATGCGGAACTCGGGGAGAGGTGCGCGGAGGTTCCGGCAGAGTGTCCGCATTGGGATTAAGCAGATAAATGTCCGTTATTACCATCCGATCGAAACCATGCCGGTCATGATCTGATACCGCCCGGGCTGGACCGGTGGGCGCTATCGGTGATCGAAACAGGACCGGATACGCTGACTTGAGTGATGGCAGCGACCTATCGACAAACCGTGTAATCGCCAGCAGACACCAGCAGACAGGAGACCCCTCGTGACCGTCGTCGGGCCGTTCGGGCTGAGCGTGCGGGACCAGGCTCTGGAAGCCGATGTCCAGGCCGGATTGACGGCTGTCGAGGAAGGCTTGCTCGAGGCCACCAAGAGCGAGGTGCCGTTCATCACGGAGGCCGCGCAGCACTTGGTGCGGGCCGGAGGGAAGCGGTTCCGCCCGCTGCTCGTGATGCTCGCGGCCCAGTTCGGCGACCCCTACGCGCCGGGTGTCGTGCCGTCGGCCGTGGTCGTGGAGCTGACCCACCTGGCCACGCTGTACCACGACGACGTCATGGACGAGGCCGCCGTGCGACGGGGCGTGGAGAGCGCCAACACCCGCTGGGGCAATTCCGTAGCGGTCCTCACCGGCGACTTCCTCTTCGCCCGCGCCTCCCAGATCCTCGCCGACCTCGGCCCCGAGGCGGTCCGGGTACAGGCCCTCGCCTTCGAGCGGCTGGTTACCGGCCAGATCCTGGAGACCGCGGGCCCCTCGGACGGGCGCGACCCGGTCGAGCACTACCTCGACGTGCTCGGCGGCAAGACGGGCTCCCTGGTGGCGGTGTCGTGCCGGTTCGGCGCGATGATGTCCGGCGCCGACGAGACGGTCGTCGACGTGCTCACCCAGTACGGCGAACGCCTCGGGGTCGCCTTCCAGCTCGCCGACGACGTCCTGGACATCGCCTCCGACTCCCACGAGTCCGGCAAGACCCCGGGCACCGACCTGCGCGAGGGCATCGCGACCCTGCCGGTGCTCCGGCTGCGCGAGCGGGCCGCCCGGCTCGGGCTGGCCGAGGACATCGCACTGTGCGAGCTGCTGGACTCCGACCTCAGCGACGACGCCCGGCACGCCGAGGCGCTGACCGCGCTGCGCGCCCACCCCGCGCTGGAGCAGGCCCGCCGGGACACCATCCGGTACGCGGAGGAGGCGCGCTCCGCGCTGGCCCCGCTGCCCGAGTGCGACGCCAAGGCGGCCCTGACGGAGCTGTGCGACGCGGTGGTGCACCGCGCCGGCTGACCCGGCCGTACCCCCTTACGGCGGTGCCATCCGGTACGACCCCTACGGGTCGGAGGAGAAAACGCCCCTGTGTGTCATACCGCAGGCGTACCCGCAGTTGGCTCCGAGGTCTGACGCTTGCTCACGGCCGATTTGGTCAGATGGGAACCACGGACACCACCACTCCTCACCGATTCGGGTGAGAATGGCGGCACAGGTGGACCAGCGTGAGGACAGCCGCCGCCGACGACGGAGGTAAGGCACACATGGCACCGTACGAATCCGACGACGCAGTGGACGCCGCGCGGGACGCAGCCCCGCGCTCCGGCCGGCGTAAGGCCGCCCGGTACGCCGTCCCGGTCGCGGTGGTGGGGGTGGCGGCGGCCACGATCGGGCTGGTCCCGGCGCTCGCCGACTCCGGCGACCCCGACCTCCCGAAGATCACCGCCGAGCAGCTCATCGAGAAGATCGCCAAGTCGGACGTGCAGCAGCTGTCCGGCACGGTGAAGACGAGCACCGACCTCGGCCTGCCCGACCTCGGCGGGCTGGAGGACGGTCTGGCCTCCAGCGCGGGGCAGGGCTCCGGCGACGGGTCCTCCGCCGACCCGCAGGCCAAGCTCACCGAGCTGGTTTCCGGCACGCACACCCTGCGCGTCGCCGCGGACGGCCCCGACCGGCAGAAGCTGTCGCTGCTGGAGAGCGGCGCCGAGTACAGCCTGATCCACAACGGCAAGGACGTCTGGGGCTACGACAGCAAGAGCAACGAGGTCTACCACTCCACCACGGCCGGCTCCGGCGAGGACCGCGCCGCCGAGCCGCCCGCCACCCCGAAGGACTTCGCCGACGAGGCCCTGAAGTCGGTGGACGACACCACGTCCGTCACCGTCGACGGCACCGCCCAGGTCGCCGGACGCGACGCCTACAAACTGCTGATCCAGCCCAAGCAGTCCGGCACCACGGTCGGCGCCATCAGCATCGCCGTGGACGCGAAGACCGGCCTGCCGCTGAAGTTCACGCTCACCCCGAGGAGCGGCGGCGCCGCCGTCCTCGACGCGGGCTTCACCCAGGTCTCCTTCGCCAGGCCGGCCGCCTCCACGTTCGACTTCACCCCGCCCAAGGGCGCGAAGGTCACCGAGGAGGAGGACGGGGCCACGGCGCGGGAGCACACCCCGAAGCACGGCGAGGACCTCGCCGAGGGCCTGACCGGGCTGAACGTCCTCGGCAAGGGCTGGACGTCCATAGCCGCCTTCGACACCGGTGCCGAGGGTGGTCTGCCGACCGGCGCCGAGGGCGGCGAACTCGGCGGCTTCCTCGGCTCGCTCGGCGACCCGGTCTCCGGCGAGTTCGGCAAGGGCACGGTCTTCTCCACCCGCCTGGTCAACGCCCTGATCACCGACGACGGCAAGGTCTACGCCGGCGCGGTGACCAAGGAGGCCCTGGTGAAGGCGGCCGACGCGGGAAAGTGACCCCGTCCGGGCACTACGGACGGTGACCGTACGTTGACCCTTCACGAAAGCACGGAGCGAGGGGGAGCCGATGGACGAACCGTCCGCCGCACGGCGCGATCCGGGGAACGCGCCGGAGCGTGCGCCGAGGGACGCGCGGGGGCGTGCCTCGATGGCCGCACCGGCGCCTGATCCGGAGGACGCGCCGGAGCGCGAGCCGGCCGTGACCGGGCCGCCGGAGCCCGGCCCGGCGGCGGACGGGGCCGGTGTGATCACCACCCGTGGCCTCACCAAGCGCTACCGCGGCGGACAGCTCGCCGTGGACGGTCTGGACCTGACCGTCCCGGCCGGCAGCGTCTTCGGCTTCCTCGGTCCGAACGGCTCCGGCAAGACCACCACCATCCGCATGCTGATGGGCCTGATCGAGCCGACCGCGGGCACGGTCCGGGTGCTGGGCCGGCCCATGCCGCGGGCGGCCCGTACGGTCCTTCCGCAGGTCGGCGCGCTCATCGAGGGCCCCGCCCTGTACGGCTTCCTCTCCGGCCGCGACAATCTGCTGCGGTACGACGCAGCCGACCCCACCGCCGACCCGCGCACCCGGCGCGCCCGCGTGTCCGCGGCCCTGGACCGGGTCGGTCTCGCGGCGGCCGCGGGCAAGAAGGCGAAGGCGTACTCCCTCGGCATGAAGCAGCGCCTGGGGCTGGCCGCCGCGCTGCTCCAGCCGCGCAGACTGCTGGTGCTGGACGAGCCCACCAACGGCCTCGACCCCCAGGGCATGCGGGAGATCCGGACCCTGATCCGGGAGCTGGCCGCCGACGGCACCACCGTCTTCCTCTCCTCCCACCTGCTCGACGAGATCGAGCAGGTGTGCACGCACGCGGCCGTCATGGCGCAGGGCCGGCTCGTCACCCAGGGCGCGGTGGCCGACCTGGCGGCCGGGGCACGCGGCCGGCTGGTGGTGACCACCCCGGACACGTCCGAGGCGGCCCGGGTGCTGAAGGAACTGGGCGTCGCGGACGTGACCGCCGACGGCGACCGGGTCGCCGGCGAACCGCCCGAGCGGGATCTCGCCGAGGTGACCGCGGCTCTGGTCACCGCCGGCGTCCGCGTCCGAGGGCTCACTGTCGAACGCGCCTCCCTGGAGGACGCGTTCGTGGCGCTGACCGGGGAGGGCTTCGATGTCGCGGGCTGATGTGGTCCTCGAGGGCGCACTGCGCCGCCCGAACCCGCTGTGGGCCCTCGGGCTGCTGCGCAGCGAGCTGGTCACCACCGTCCGCCGCTGGCGCACGCTCGCCCTGCTCGGTGTGCTGGCCGCGGTGCCGGTGCTGGTCGGGATCGCGGTGAAGATCGAAACGCGCAGCGGTGCGCCGGTGGGCGGGGGGAACGGCGAGGGCCCGGCGTTCATCACGCAGATCACCAACAACGGTCTGTTCCTGGTGTTCACCGCGCTGGCCGCGACCCTGCCGTTCTTCCTGCCGATGGCCGTCGGTGTCGTCGCGGGTGACGCGGTGGCCGGGGAGGCGGGCGCGGGCACCCTGCGCTATCTGCTGGTGGCTCCGGCCGGCCGCACCCGGCTGCTGCTCACCAAGTACACGACCGTGATGGCCTTCTGTGTGCTGGCCACCCTGGTCGTCGCCGTCTCCGCGCTGGCCGTCGGTGCGCTGCTCTTCCCGCTGGGCGAGCTGACGACGATCTCCGGCACCCGGATCAGCTTCACCGAGGGACTCGGCCGCGCCCTGCTGATCGCGTTGGTCGTCGCGGCCTCACTGGTCGGTGTCGCGGCCCTCGGCCTGTTCGTGTCGACCCTCACCAACAGCGGTATCGCGGCGATGGCGACCACGGTCGGCCTGCTCATCACCGTGCAGATCGTCGACCAGATACCCCAGCTGCACGTGGTGCAGCCCTACTTGTTCTCGCACTACTGGCTGTCCTTCGCCGATGTGATGCGCGACCCCGTCTACTGGGACGACCTGGTGAAGAACCTCGGCCTCCAGGCGCTGTACGCGGCCGTGTTCGGCTCGGCGGCCTGGGCGCGCTTCACGGCGAAGGACATCAGCGTCTAGAACGGCAGGCCCCTAGCCTTGGACGCCGGGCCCGCCGGTCTCGAAGGGGAAGCGCGCGAGCGGCGCGTCCTGCTCGAAGAACGTCTTCGCGCGTGCCAGTGCGGCGGTGTCCTTCCGCACGTCACCGGGTGCGCTGCCGTTGCCGAGGAGCACTCCGCCGAAGCGCATCTTCAGATAGGCGGCCGAATTGTTGAGGGTGCCGACATACGGGTCGGCGACCGACGGTTCGTGGTCGGCCAGCGCGGCGATGCCCCAGAGGGTGCGGCCGGTCATCGTGGCCTTGAAATCGAGGCCCGGGGTGCGCAGCCAGGCGGACCAGTAGTCCAGGTAGCGCTTGGTGAGGCTGGACACGGAGTACCAGTACAGCGGCGAGGCGATCACGATGTCGGTGGCCCAGAGTGTGGCGTCCAGCAGCAGGCCGGCCGGGGTGTCCGGGGCCGGCCGGACGTGGTCGCTGTCGTGCCGCAGGTCCGCGAAGTCGGGCAGCGGGTGTTCGGCGAGGCTGATCCAGCGCTGTTCGATGTCGGTGGGCAGCTGGGCGGCGGCCTCACGGGCGAGCAACTCGGTGTTGCCGGCGTCGCGGGCGCTGCCCAGGACGAACAGGAAGCGGCGGCTCATGGGTCCCCCAGGTGCGTCACGTCGTAGCGCGAATAAAGGCATGTGCATCTTATGCATATGCAACCAAGTCGCGCCAGGGGTCGGCTGGTGCGAGGCTGTGACGTCGCGGTGACGTGGAAGCCAGGGGGAACCCGACACACTGGTGAGCAGGACGCGTACGACCGGATCGCGACGCCGGGGGAGTGAGGGGCACCGATGGCCGGACTCAGCTTCAAGAAGAAGCGGGCGCAGCAGCCCGTCGGGCATCCGGCGGAGGTCTCCGTCCGGGTGTTCGGCACGGGCGGGGCGTCGGTGGGCGGGACCCCGGTCGTGGCGGCACCGGGGGAGGAGATCCAGCAAGCCGTCCTGAACCACCTCCAGCGCCTCGCCATCAGTGTCGGCGCCCCCATACGCGCCACCATCCACGACGACCGCGCGGGCTGCGTGGTTCCCCTGGAGGTCTTCGCGGACGGCTCCAGCCGGGTGGCCGGGGCGGCGGTACGCGTGGGCGGGCCGGAACCACGGCCGGCCGCCGCGACGCAGGGGGCGGCACAGGCCCCGGCCGGGCGGTTCGGCCCGGCTCCGGTGATGGACACGCCTTCGAAGGACGCGGGTCCGGGCGAGGAGCGCCGGGTCACCGCGCCCGCTGCCGAAGCGGGTCCAGGTGACGAGCCCCGGGTCACCGCACCCGCTGTCGATGCTGGGCCGGGTGACGAGCGCCGGGTCACCGCATCCGCTGCCGACGTCGGTCCGGGCGGCGAGCCCCCTGTCACCGCATCCGCTGCCGACGCGCCCCCGGCCGCCCGCGTCCCGGCCGCACACACCTCGTCCACCGACCAGTCCGCGGAGACGCCGCACGCGGCCCACACCCCGGCCCGTGGGTTCGACGCGGTGGCCGAGGAGGTGCTCGGCGACGGGCCGCTGACCGAGACCGCCGAGGGCGCGGAGCTGCTGACCGAGCCGATGCGGCGTATCGCCGAGGCCGTGCGGGCGGGCCGTGTCGACGAGGCGGGGGAACTCGCCGACCGTGCGCTCGCCGAAGCGTCCGCCGTGCTCGGCCCGCGCCACGCCGAGGTGCTGCACGTGTGCGAACTGTCCGCCTACATCGCCTACCTGGCGGGTGACCCGGTCCGCGCCTTCGAGCTCTCCCTCGGCCTCGCCCGACTGCGCCACCAGGCCCACGACGGGGAGGCCGCCTACGCCGACGCGCAGAGTGCGGCGACCGCCTGGCGTGCGGTGCGCGACCCGGAGGAGGGGCTGCGCCTGGGCCGCGACCTGATCGACCTGTGGACGGAGCTCACCGCCGAGCCGGGCCCCGCCGCCGACGATCCGCGCCCGCTGGAGTCCGCCCGCGCGCGCATGGTGCGCCTCACCGACCGCGCGGCCCGCGCCGCCCGGCCGTAGCCGTACCCGTGGCATCGCACCGCCCGCCGCACGCGGAACGCGGTCACTGCACGCAGAACTCGTTGTCCTCCGGATCCGCCATCAGCACCCACTGTCCCCCGGGTTCCCTCACCTCGCGCAGCACCCGCGCGCCCAGTGCCCGGAGCCGTGCCACCTCGTCGTCGCGCCGCTCCGGGCCGGGGTGGAGGTCCAGGTGCAGCCGGTTCTTCCCGGTCTTCGGCTCCGGCACCCGCTGGAACAGCAGCCGTCGCCCGAGCCCGGTGCCGGTCTCCGGGTCGTACGGGTCGTCGGGGTGCCGTACCGCGATCAGGTCGCGGAAGGCGGGCCGCCCGTGGTATTCCACGGTGGCCTCCCCGGGCAGCGCGCCCAGGGACAGCAGCCGTGCCACGAGGGCGCTGTTGTCCTCGGCCGTGTAGTGCAGGGCGGCGGCCCAGAAGTCCGCCTGTGCGTGCGGGTCGGCCGCGTCGATGACGAGTTTCCAGTGCAGTGGCGCGGGGGCGGGTGTGCTCATGATCCCCACTTATAGCCGCCCGGGTCGACGGAGGCGGTGGTTCCGCGAGCTCAGACGTCCGCCGGCGCCGAGGCGGGGGTGTCGACGGTCCGGGCCGCCGGCACGGCGAGCCGCCGCGGCCGCCTCGCCGAGCGCAGCGCGTCGCCCGTGAGCAGCAGCAGCGCCAGCCAGACCAGCGCGAACCCGGCCCACCGCTCGGCCGGCATGGACTCGTGGAAGTACAGGACGCCGAGCAGGAACTGGAAGATCGGGGCCATGTACTGGAGCAGGCCCAGGGTGGACAGCGGCACGCGGATCGCCGCCGCACCGAAGCAGACCAGGGGCAGGGCGGTGACGATGCCGGTGGAGGCGAGCAGGGCGGCGTGGCCGGCGCCGTCGCTCACGATGCTGGCGTCGCCGTGCGCGACCAGCCACACCAGATAGCCGAGCGCCGGCAGGAACTGGATCGCGGTCTCGGCGGCCAGCGACTCGACGCCGCCGAGGCCGACCTTCTTCTTCACCAGTCCGTAGGTGGCGAAGGAGAACGCGAGGCAGAGCGAGATCCACGGCGGGCGGCCGTAGCCGACGGTCAGGACGACGACGGCGGCGAAACCCACGCCGACCGCCGCCCACTGCACGGGCCGCAGCCGCTCCTTGAGGAGCAGGACGCCGATCGCGATGGTGACCAGCGGGTTGATGAAGTAGCCGAGCGAGGCCTCGACCACGTGGCCGGCGTTCACGGCCCAGATGTAGACGCCCCAGTTCACGGTGATGACGGCGGCCGCCACGGTGACCAGGCCGAGCCGCCGCGGCTGGCGCAGCAGTTCGCCGGCCCAGGCCCAACGGCGGACGAAGAGCAGCGCCGCGGCGACGAACACCAGGGACCACACCATGCGGTGGGCCAGGATCTCGGCGGCACCGGCCGGCTTGAGCAGGGGCCAGTACAGGGGGACCAGCCCCCACATCCCGTATGCGGCGAAACCGTTCAGCAGACCTATGCGGTGCTCACCGCTGGACGTCCCGGCCACGGCTCCTCCTTCTCGCCCGCGCATCCGGCGTGCACGGGTGAGAACGAAGGTAGCGCCGGGCGCCGGTAAGTGTCATGTTCGTATCGCCATACGGTCATGACAGTTCCGGCATGCGCCCTGCCGGGGAGGCCGGCCACCCGGACCCGCGTGACCGGGCCGCGCCCGCCCTCAGGGCTCCAAGCGGCCCTCAGGGCTCCGATCAGCCCGCCCTCGGCTCCGAGCCGCCCCGGCCTTCAGCCCTTGAGGGCGGCGCCGACGGCCTCCGCCAGCGGCGTCGTCGGGCGTCCGATCAGCCGGGACAGGTCGCCGGAGGAGACGACCAGCTCGCCCTTCTCGATCGAGGCGTCCACGCCGGCCAGGATCCGGGCCAGCGGCGCGGGCAGCCCGGAGCCGGTCAGGATGCCGGTGAGCGCCTCCACCGAGACCGGGGTGTAGGCGATCTCCCGGCCGGTCTGCCGGCTCAGCTCGGCCGCGTACTCGGCGAAGCCCCACGCCTCGTCGCCGCCCAGCTCGTACGTCGTGTTCTCGTGGCCCTCGCCCGTCAGCACCGCCACCGCGGCGGCCGCGTAGTCGGCGCGGGAGGCCGAGGAGACCCGGCCGTCACCGGCGGCGGCCACGACCGCGGCGTGCTCCAGCACCGGGGCCAGGTGCTCGGTGTAGTTCTCGTGGTACCAGCCGTTGCGCAGCAGCGAGTACGGCAGGCCGGAGGCGCGCAGCACCTCTTCCGTGGCCCGGTGGTCGTCGGCCAGGGCGGCCGTCAGCGTGCCCGGGGCGCTGGTGTAGGCGAGGAGTGCCACGCCGGCCGCCGCGGCCGCGTCGATGACGGCCTGGTGCTGGCGTACCCGGCCCTTGTCGAACTCGTTGCCGGAGATCAGCAGGACCTTGTCGCCGGCGGTGAACAGGCCCTCGAAGGTCTCGGGGGCGTTGTAGTCGGCGATCGCGGTCCGCACTCCGCGGGCGGTGAGGCCGGCGGCCTTCGCCTGGTCCCGTACGACGGCGGTGATCTGGGCGGCCGGGACCCTCTCCAGCAGCTGCTCGACGACAAGACGGCCGAGCTGTCCGGTTGCCCCGGTGACGACGATGCTCATGGTTCGTGACTCCTTCTCCGGTGGGTGTGCCACTCACCATAGGAGCTGCGCTAACCAATCGAAAGTACCCACTTTGAAGTAAGGTACTTCCATGTCGGTAAGTGGAAAGACGGCGGACGCCGAGGCGCTGTGCCCCTACCGCCTCGTACTGGAGCACGTCACCAGCCGCTGGGGCGTCCTCGTCCTCATCGAGCTGCTGGAGCGGCCGTACCGGTTCAGCGAGCTGCGCCGGGCCGTCAGCGGGTACGGCGGCCGGGGCGTCAGCGAGAAGATGCTCACCCAGACCCTCCAGACCCTGGAGCGCGACGGACTGGTCCACCGCGACGCCCACCCGGTGATCCCGCCCCGCGTCGACTACTCGCTCACCGCGCTCGGCCGCGAGGCGGCGGAACAGGTCCGGACCCTCGCCCAGTGGACCCACACCCGCATGAGCGAGGTGGAACGGGCCCGCCGGGCGTACGACGAGAGCCGCGGGCGCCAGGTGCACTGATCACGAGCGTGGGGGGGGGCAGGCACGGTCGCGCGTACGGCGGAAGCCCCGGAGGCCCCGGAGGCCCGGAGGAGGAAGAACCGTCGGGCATGCGACGAGGCCCGGGAAATCCAGTCCCGGGCCTCGCCGTCCAGCGGTGGAGTCAGCCGAGGACCGTCCAGGTGTCGCCGCCGGCCAGCAGCGCGGCCAGGTCGCCCTTGCCGCGCTGGTCGATCGCCCTGTCGAGCTGGTCGGCCATCTGGGTGTCGTAGACCGGCCGCTTCACGGAGCGGAACACGCCGATCGGGGTGTGGTGCAGGGTGTCCGGGTCGGCCAGCCGGGACAGGGCGAAGGCGTTGGTGGGCGACGCGGCCTCGGCGTCGTGCACCAGCACGTCGGCCTCGTTCTCCGGGGTCACCGTCACCACCTTCAGGTCACCGGTCCGCCGGTCGCGGACGACCCCTCTCGCCCCGTCGGCGCCGAAGCGGATCGGCTGTCCGTGCTCCAGCCGGATCAGCGCCTCCTCGGCCTGCTGCTTGTCCTTCAGGGCGTCGAAGGCGCCGTCGTTGAAGATGTTGCAGTTCTGGTAGATCTCGATCAGGGCCGTACCCGGGTGGTCGGCGGCGGCCCGCAGCACCTCGGTCAGGTGCTTGCGGTCGGAGTCGATCGTGCGGGCCACGAAGGACGCCTCCGCGCCGATCGCCAGCGACACCGGGTTGAACGGCGCGTCCAGCGAACCCATCGGCGTCGACTTGGTGACCTTGCCGACCTCGGAGGTCGGGGAGTACTGGCCCTTGGTCAGACCGTAGATGCGGTTGTTGAAGAGCAGGATCTTCAGGTTGACGTTGCGGCGCAGGGCGTGGATGAGGTGGTTGCCGCCGATGGACAGCGCGTCGCCGTCACCGGTGACCACCCACACGCTCAGGTCGCGGCGGGAGGAGGCGAGGCCGGTCGCGATCGCCGGGGCACGGCCGTGGATGGAGTGCATCCCGTAGGTGTTCATGTAGTACGGGAAGCGGGAGGAACAGCCGATGCCGGAGACGAAGACGATGTTCTCCCGCGCGAGACCCAGCTCCGGCATGAAGCCCTGCACGGCCGCGAGGATCGCGTAGTCACCGCAGCCCGGGCACCAGCGCACCTCCTGGTCCGACTTGAAGTCCTTCATCGACTGCTTGGCCTCGGCCTTGGGGACCAGCTGGAGCAGCCCGTTGGTGGCGTCAGTCATCGATGGCCTCCTTCAGCGCCGTGGCGAGCTGTTCCGCCTTGAACGGCATGCCGTTGACCTGGTTGTAGGAGTGGGCGTCGACCAGGTACTTCGCCCGGATCAGAGTGGCGAGCTGCCCGAGGTTCATCTCGGGGATCACGACCTTGTCGTAGCTCTTCAGGACTGCGCCGAGGTTGCGCGGGAAGGGGTTGAGGTGGCGCAGGTGGACCTGGGCGATGGACTCGCCGGCCGCGCGCAGCCGCCGTACCGCCGCCGTGATCGGGCCGTAGGTGGAGCCCCAGCCGAGCACCAGGGTCCGGGCGCCGTGCGGGTCGTCCACCTCGACGTCCGGTACGTCGATGCCGTCGACCTTGGCCTGCCGGGTGCGGACCATGAAGTCGTGGTTGGCCGGGTCGTAGGAGATGTTGCCCGTGCCGTCCTGCTTCTCGATGCCGCCGATGCGGTGCTCCAGGCCCGGGGTGCCGGGGATCGCCCACGGCCGGGCCAGGGTCTGCGGGTCCCGCTTGTACGGCCAGAAGACCTCGGTGCCGTCCTCCAGCGTGTGGTTCGGACCGGAGGCGAACCGCACCCGCAGGTCGGGCAGCTCGTCCAGGTCGGGGATGCGCCAGGGCTCGGAGCCGTTGGCCAGGTAGCCGTCCGACAGCAGCATCACCGGCGTGCGGTAGGTCAGCGCGATCCGGGCCGCCTCCACCGCGGCGTCGAAGCAGTCCGCCGGGGTCTGCGGGGCCACCACCGGCACCGGTGCCTCGCCGTTGCGCCCGTACATCGCCTGCAGCAGGTCGGCCTGCTCGGTCTTGGTCGGCAGACCCGTCGACGGGCCGCCGCGCTGGATGTCCACCACCAGCAGGGGCAGCTCCAACGACACGGCGAGACCGATCGTCTCCGACTTCAGCGCCACCCCCGGCCCCGAGGTCGTCGTCACCGCCAGCGAGCCGCCGAACGCCGCGCCCAGTGCCGCGCCGATGCCCGCGATCTCGTCCTCGGCCTGGAAGGTGCGGACGCCGAAGTTCTTGTGCCGGCTCAGCTCGTGCAGGATGTCCGAGGCCGGCGTGATCGGGTACGAACCCAGGAACAGCGGCAGATCCGCCTGCCGCGACGCCGTGATCAGGCCGTAGGCGAGGGCGAGGTTGCCGGAGATGTTGCGGTAGGTGCCGACCGGGAAGGCCTTGGCGGCCGGGGCGACCTCGTAGGAGACGGCGAAGTCCTCGGTCGTCTCACCGAAGTTCCAGCCCGCGCGGAACGCGGCGATGTTGGCGGCCGCGATGTCCGGCTTCTTCGCGAACTTCGACTTCAGGAACTTCTCGGTGCCCTCGGTGGGCCGGTGGTACATCCAGCTCAGCAGGCCCAGCGCGAACATGTTCTTGCTGCGCTCGGCCTCCTTGCGCGAGAGGTCGAACTCCTTCAGCGCCTCCACGGTGAGCGTCGTCAGCGGCACCGGGTGGAGGTTGTAGCCGTCGAGCGAGCCGTCCTGCAGCGGATCAGCGGCGTAGCCGACCTTCTGGAGGGCGCGCTTGGTGAACTCGTCGGTGTTGACGATGATCTCGGCCCCGCGCGGGAGGTCGCCGAGGTTGGCCTTCAGGGCGGCCGGGTTCATCGCGACCAGGACGTTCGGAGCGTCCCCGGGGGTGAGGATGTCGTGGTCGGCGAAGTGGAGCTGGAAGGACGAGACACCCGGCAGAGTGCCGGCAGGGGCACGGATCTCGGCGGGGAAGTTCGGGAGGGTGGAGAGGTCGTTGCCGAAGGAAGCGGTCTCCGAGGTGAACCGGTCACCGGTGAGCTGCATGCCGTCACCCGAGTCCCCCGCGAACCGGATGATCACCCGGTCCAGGCGCCGCACGTCTTTCGTGCCGCCTGGTTTGCGCTGCTCTCCCACGACGGATCCGTCGGTCTGCTCCGCTGGGCTGCTGACCTGGCTGGTCACTGAACTGGACCTCCTTCGAGGCGGCTGTCCGTGGGAGTGGTCGTCCCACGGACCATCCCAGGATCAACCCTACGTCGGTTAGGGTCGCCTTCCCGAGGTCATCCGTGATTTGGATGAATTTCGAGACGGCCTGTTCGCGCTGACTTCACATCATGTCCTGCGGCGCCTAAGCCTCGGTAAAGGCGCTCCGGCCCGCTGCTCCGGCTGCCCGGGCCGCGCGGGAGCCGGCCGGGCGGGCACGGCGCCGGGAGCGTCCCGGCAGCGCCCCGGAAACGGGGCGTCCGGCTAGGAGTTCAAGTAGGTGAGAACGGCCAAGACCCGCCGGTGGTCACCGTCGCTCGGGGCCAGGCCGAGCTTCAGGAAGATGTTGCTGACGTGCTTCTCCACGGCACCGTCGCTCACCACCAGCTGCCGGGCGATGGCCGAGTTCGTCCGCCCCTCCGCCATCAGCCCGAGCACCTCGCGCTCGCGCGGGGTCAGCCCCGCCAGCACGTCCTGCTTGCGGCTGCGGCCGAGCAACTGCGCGACCACCTCGGGGTCCAGCGCCGTACCGCCCCCCGCCACCCGCACCACCGCGTCCACGAACTCGCGCACGTCCGCGACCCGGTCCTTGAGCAGGTAGCCCACACCCCGGCTGGAGCCGGCCAGCAGCTCGGTGGCGTAGCGCTCCTCCACGTACTGCGAGAGCACCAGCACCCCGAGCCCCGGGTGCCGCCCGCGCAGCAGTACGGCCGCCCGGACGCCCTCGTCCGTGTGCGTCGGCGGCATCCGTACGTCGGCCACGACCACGTCGGGCAGCTCGTCCCGACCGGCCAGCTCGGAGATGGTCTTCACCAGCGCGTCCGCGTCGCCGACGCCGGCCACGACGTCGTGCCCGCGGTCGGTCAGCAGCCGAGTCAGGCCCTCTCTGAGCAGCACCGAGTCCTCGGCGATGACCACCCGCACCCTGTCCTCCACGATCTTTCGGCTCCCCACAGCCCCGTACCGCGGCCCGCCCCGCCCGCGGGAGCGTCCGTGACGTCTCCGTCCGTGACGTGCCCCCTGGGCGCGTGCGTCCGCGGTGTCCCCGTCGTCCGTGACGTGCCTGCTCCGTGCGGCACGTCCGTGACGTCCTACGAGGGACCAGCATTACAGGATTCCCGCCGGACCGCCGCCGTACCCGGGGATTGCCGGACCGCCGCCGTACCCGGGGATTGCCGGCCGCCTCCGTATCCGGGGATTGCCGGACCGCCGCCGTACCCGGGGATTGCCGGCCGCCTCCGTATCCGGGGACTGCCGGACCGTTGCTGTATCCGGGGACTGCCGGGCGCCGCCACTCCCGGGTGCGGCGGCGGATGGCAGGGCGGCGGACGGCCGGGCGGTGGGCCGCCGTCTGCCGTCAGGAGCGCCAGGGCAGTTCCGCGATCACCCGGGTGGGGCCGCCGGCGGGGGAGTCGACCACGAGGACGCCGTCCACCGCGTCCAGGCGGGCGGCGAGGCCGGCCAGGCCGGAGCCCCGGGTGGGGTCGGCGCCGCCCCTGCCGTCGTCGGTCACCTGCAGCATCAGCCGGTCTTCCGTATGCCACACGTCGACCGAGGCGGTCCGGGCGCCGCTGTGCTTGCTGATGTTCTGGAGCAGCTCGGAGACGGTGAAGTAGGCGATGCCCTCGATGGCCGCCGCCGGCCGGGCCGGCAGGTCGACGTCGACCGCCACCGGCACCGCGCAGCGGGAGGCGACGGCGGACAGGGCCGCGTCCAGGCCGCGGTCGGTCAGTACGGCCGGATGGATGCCCCGGGCCAGGTCGCGCAGCTCCTGGAGGGCCGTCTTCACCTCGCCGTGCGCCTCCTCCACCATCCGCGCGGCCGACTCGGGGTCCTCCCGCAGCTTCTCCTTGGCCAGTCCCAGGTCCATCGCCAGGCCGACGAGCCGGGCCTGCGCGCCGTCGTGCAGGTCCCGCTCGATGCGCCGCAGGTCGGCGGCGGCCGTGTCGACCACGGTCCCCCGGTCCGACTCCAGCTCCACCACCCGTGCCGACAGCGGCGACGGCCCGAGCAGCCCGCGCACCAGCAGCCGGTCCACGGTCGTCAGGGCCCGGACGAGCCACGGCGTTGCCAGCGTGAACACCAGTCCGACCAGGGCGGTCACCGTGATCTCGAAGGGGTTGTCGAGGTAGACGCTGTGGTGGGTGTCGCCGTAGAGCTGGACACCGCCCTGACCGGCGTAGGTTGGGAACACCCAGAACCACAGCGGATAGCTCAGCAGCGCCCAGCCGCAGGTCCAGAAACTCACCGCCACGGAGAACGAGAACACCGCCCACGGGAACTGCACCAGCGGGTACAGCACGTGGCGCCAGGAGGTGCCGCTCCCCAGGACCGCGCCCATCCAGGCCGCCGCGCCCGGCTTGCGCGTCCGCAGCGGCTCCGGGTCGGCCACCTCCAGGCCGAGCAGCCCGCGCGCCCGCGCCCGCTCCAGCACGCCGAAGCCCCGGCAGCCGGCCAGCGCCGCCGCCAGCACGGGGATGCCGAGGAAGGTCACCAGCAGGCCGGCGCCGAGCGCGACCACCGTCACCGTCCAGGTGAACAGCACGACGGAGACCGGCAGGCTCAGCAGCACGTAGGCGAACTCGCGCAGGCTGCGCGCCGCGAACGGCGCCCGCAGCGCGGCGGGCAGCCGGTAGCCGGTTCCGGCCGTCTGCCCGTGGCCGGGCCCGTACCCGTGTCCGTACTCCATGGCCATCGAATCTCGTCCCGTTCTCCTCGTCCGAGCGGCGGTTCAGCCGTGCTTCCAGAGTCGTCCAAGCCCACCTTCCGGGCCATGGAGGCCGTCGGCGTCTTGAGCGGGGGGTTTTCCCCACCTCGGTACCGGACCGGTCCACGCGCGCGTGTATGGGTGCGGCATCTGCCGCACCCATACACGCGTGCGCAGCGGATCGCGCGTGCGTCGGAGTGCCCGTGCGTGACGTGCCCCGCGCGGCTACGCCTGCCGGTCCCGCCAGGGCAGCTCCGCGGTGACCACCGTCGGGCCGCCGGCCGGGGAGTCGACGACGAACAGGCCGTCCACCGCGCCGAGCCGCTCCGCCAGGCCCCGCATGCCGCTGCCGCCGTCCAGCCGCGCGCCGCCCCGGCCGTCGTCCCGGACCTGGACGAGCAGCCGGTCCTCCGAACGCCACACGTCGACGGAGGCGGTCCGGGCGCCGCTGTGCTTGCTGATGTTCTGGAGCAGCTCGGAGACGGTGAAGTAGGCGATGCCCTCGATGGCCTCCGCCGGCCGGGCCGGCAGGTCCACGGCCACCGCCACCGGCACCGTGCAGCGCGAGGCCACGGACGACAGGGCCGCATCCAGGCCGCGGTCGGTGAGCACGGCCGGATGGATGCCCCGGGCCAGGTCGCGCAGCTCCTGGAGGGCCAGCTTCACCTCGCCGTGCGCCTCTTCCACCATCGCCGCCGCCGTGTCGGGGTCCTCCAGCAGCTTCTCCTTGGCCAGGCCGAGTCCCATCGCCAGGTTGACCAGCCGGGCCTGTGCCCCGTCGTGCAGGTCCCGCTCGATGCGCCGCAGGTCGGCGGCGGCGGTGTCGACCACGATCCCGCGGTCGGACTCCAGTTCGGCGATCCGGCGCTCCAGCTCGTCCGAGGGCGACAGCAGCCCGCGCACCATCATCCGGTCCAGGTTGGTGAGCCACCGCGCGAGGTACGGCAGCACCGGCCACAGCACGAACAGCGAGGGCAGCACGGTGCAGAAGGTGAGGATGCCCCAGGGCAGCCGGACGGCCTCGTACAGCAGCGTCCGCCAGCCCACCGGGTCCTTCAGCGCCATCCACAGCCGCTGCACCGGGCCGCCGCCCTTGGCGAGCGGCAGCGGCGTCGGCTCCTCCACCCGCACCCCGAGCAGGGCCCGGGCCCGCAACCGCTCCAGCTTCCCCAGCTGCCGGGCGCCCAGCAGGCAGAGTGCGAGCAGCGGCAGACCGATCACGGTGAGGGTGAGGGTGCCGCCGACGGTCAGCACGGTGAACGCGTAGGTGAACCCGAACACCGCCACCGGCAGGTTCAGCAGGAGATGGACGATCTCCTTCCAGGTGCGCGCGTCATAGGCCGGCCGGGGCGGCGGCAGGCGATCGGTGCCGGGCGTGCCGTGCGTGCCATGCGTGCCGGATATGCCGGGCGTGCCCTGCGGGCCGTCGTGTGCGTCGGTGGCGCCGGTCCGGTCGGCGGCGGGGCTGGGAGCGGTCATGCTGATCAGCCTGCCGTGGGCGGCACCCTCCACGCCATGCGGTATGCCGCCCTCCGGCGGCGGGGGAAAACCCCACCGCGGCGGTGCCCCGCCGCGGTCGGCACGTCTCACGGTGTGACGGGCTGCTTACCGGCTCTTTATCAGGGCCTAGACTCCCGTGCGTACACATCCTCGAATCACGTCGCAGCACGGAACACTCGAGGCACGAGGTCAGAGAGCGAGGGACGGACGGTGCGGGAGACGTTGGCGGACTCGTCGGTCGCCGCGGCGAACGTCGTCGCGGCCGGATACTTCCGGTCCTACTCGGTGGTCGGACTGCTCGCCCTCATCGGCGTGCTCTTCGTCGCGGTCGCCTTCGGCGCCGGCCGCCTGCTGCGCCCGGTCGTGCCGACCCCGGAGAAACTGCTCACCTACGAGTGCGGTGTCGACCCCGTCGGCGAGGGCTGGGCCCACACCCAGGTCCGCTACTACGTCTACGCCTTCCTGTACGTGATCTTCGCGGTCGACTCGATCTTCCTGTTCCCCTGGGCGACGGTCTTCGCCGCTCCCGGCTACGGCGCGACGACCCTCGTGGAGATGTTCATCTTCCTCGGCTTCCTCGCCGTGGGCCTGCTGTACGCATACAAGAAGGGCGTCCTGGCATGGACGTGAACCCGGACCCCGTTCACCTCCCCGAGCCGAAGCGGCTGGGCGCACTGGCCCGCCTGGCGCCCGAGCCCATGAAGGTGGTCCTGAACTGGGGCCGCCGCTACTCGCTCTGGGTGTTCAACTTCGGCCTGGCCTGCTGCGCGATCGAGTTCATCGCCGCGTCGATGGCCCGGCACGACTTCATCCGGCTCGGCGTCATCCCGTTCGCGCCCGGCCCCCGCCAGGCCGACCTGATGGTGGTGTCGGGCACCGTGACGGACAAGATGGCCCCGGCCGTCAAGCGCCTGTACGAGCAGATGCCCGAGCCGAAGTACGTCATCTCCTTCGGCGCCTGCTCCAACTGCGGCGGCCCGTACTGGGACTCGTACTCGGTCACCAAGGGCGTCGACCAGATCATCCCGGTGGACGTGTACGTCCCCGGCTGCCCGCCGCGCCCCGAGGCGCTCCTCCAGGGCATCCTCAAGCTCCAGGAGAAGATCGCCCGCGAGTCGCTGGGCGAGCGCTACGGCGACCTTCCCCGGCCGTCCGCCGCCGCGCTCCAGAGCGGCCTGGTCGAGCCCCCGGTTCCGGCCGCCGAGGGAGATGCCCGATGAGCACCACCGGCTGGCTGCCCGCCCCCGCCGAGGAACTCTTCGGTACGGACGCCACGGCCGAGGAGTCCTACGACCTGCTGACCGTGGACGTACCGCCGTCCTCCTGGCTCACCGCCCTGGAGACGGCCCGTACGACGCTGTCCTGCACCTACTTCGACTGGCTGAGCGCGGTCGACGAACCGGGCACGGGCTTCCGTGTCTCCGCGCACGTCGTCGCCCTGGACCCGGTGCGCCGCCTCCTGGTCCGTACGACGGTCCCGCACGAGGCCCCGGCCCTGCCCTCCGCCGTCGGCGTCTACGCGGGCGCCGCCTGGCACGAGCGCGAGACCCACGAGATGTTCGGGGTCGTCTTCGAGGGCCACCCGGGGCTGGAGCACCTGCTGCTCCCCGAGAACTTCGAGGGCCACCCGCTGCGCAAGGACTTCGTCCTCGCCGCCCGCGTCGCCAAGGCGTGGCCGGGCGCCAAGGAGCCGGGGGAGCCCGCGGCGGGCGCGGCGCACGGCGGCCCCAAGCGCCGCCAGATGCTGCCGCCGGGCGTGCCCGACCCCAACGAGTGGGGTCCCCTGAAGGGCCAGCTGCCCCCGGCCCCCGCCCGTCCGGCCCGGGCGGCGGGACGCGCGGCGGGAGACCGCCCGGCCCGCGCGGCCGGCGACCGTCCGGTACGACGCACCCGCTCGGTGTCGGAGGGCTCGGCCAGCCAGACCGCCCCGGCGGCTCAGCCGGCCCAGGTTCAGCCGGCCCAGGCGGAAGAGGCTGCTGGTGCTGGTGCTGGTGCTGGTGCTGGTGCCGGTGCCGGTGCCGGTGTCCGGCCGCGTCGGGCGCGGAGCGTGAGCGAGGGCTCGCTGAGCCAGCAGGCGGCGCGCGCCGAGGACGCGGCGACGCGCAAGCAGGCGGCGGCCGAGGAGGACGCCACCCGGGCGGCGGCGGAGGGGCCCACGGAGGGACCGGCCGCCGAGGCCTCGGTGGCCCACGAGCCCGGCCCGGCACCCGCACCGGCACCCGCACCGGCCGGGCCGCGCCGCGCACGCAGCGCCTCGGGCGGCTCGGCGTCCCAGCGCGCCCAGGCACCCCGAGCGGCCGAGCCGGCCGAACCCGCCCCGGCGGGACCGCCGCAGCCCGCCGCACCCGCGGAAGCCGGGGCTCCGACCTCGACGGAACCGGCGGCTCCGGCCGAGCCGGACGCCTCCGCGCGCCCCGCCCGCCCGAGCACGGCCCCCCGCAGCTCGGACGCCCCGTGGCACCACGCCCGCCCGGCCTTCGACGCCGAGCCGGGACGTACTCCCGAGCCCGAGCCGGAGCCCGAGCGGAAGCCCGAGCCGGAGCGGAGGCAGGCACCCGAGCCGGAGCCGGGGCAGGCACCCGAGCCGGAGCCGGAGAAGCCTGCCGTCCCCGTGACGGAGCAGACGCTCGAGCCGGAAGAGCCTCCCGCCGCCAAGCCGGGACAGGCCCCGCAGCCGGAGCAGGCACCCGAGCCCCGCCCCGCCGCGCCCGCGCGCCCCGAGGAGCCGGACACCACCCCCGAAGACCCGGACACCCCCGAAGACCCGGACACCCTCGAAGCCCCGACCACCCCCGACGACCCCACAGGAGGCCCGCAGTGAACGACGCGCTGGACGTCGCTCTGCGACTCCTGGTCGTCTTCGTCGTCTTCCTCACCTTCCCGCTCATCGTCGGCCAGACCGAGCACAAGGTGATGGCGCACATGCAGGGCCGCCTCGGCCCGATGTACGCGGGCGGCTTCCACGGCTGGGCCCAGCTCATCGCGGACGGCGTGAAGTTCGCGCAGAAGGAGGACGTGGTGCCGGCGGGCGCCGACCGCCGCGTCTTCCAGCTCGCCCCCGCCGTCGCCCTGCTGCCGTACCTCCTGGTCCTGCTCGCCATCCCGATCGGCCCGGGCGAGGGCGCCGTGGGCCAGGTCCTGGACGCCGGCGTGTTCTTCGTGCTCGCGGTGATGGGCGTCGGCGTGCTCGGCTCGCTGATGGCCGGCTGGGCCAGCGCCAACAAGTTCTCCCTGCTCGGCGGCCTGCGCACGGCCGCCCAGCTGCTCGCCTACGAACTCCCGATGCTGCTGGCGGCGGCCTCGGTGGCGATGGCGGCCGGCACGGTCTCCCTGCCCGGCATCCTGCACGCCTTCCACTGGTGGTGGCTGCCGTGGCAGATCGTCGGCGCCATCGTCTTCTTCGTCGCCGGACTCGCGGAACTCCAGCGCCCGCCGTTCGACATGCCGGTCGCCGACTCGGAGATCATCTTCGGCGCGTACACCGAGTACACCGGACTGCGCTTCGCCCTGTTCCTGCTCGCCGAGTACGCCGGCATCGTCGTGCTGTGCGGCCTGACCACGGTTCTCTTCCTGGGCGGCTGGCACGGCCCGTGGGGCGCCGACGGCCTCGGCTGGGTGTGGACCCTGCTGAAGACCGCGATCCTCGCCTTCCTGGTCATCTGGCTCCGCGTGACCTACCCGCGGCTGCGCGAGGACCAGCTCCAGAGGCTCTCCTGGACCCTGCTCGTCCCGCTCTCCCTCGCCCAGATCGCCCTCACCGGCATCGTCAAGGTGGTGATCTCGTAACCATGGCCCCCATCCCCGGCTCCGGCCTCGCCAAGGGCCTGGCCGTCACCCTCCGCACGATGACCAGGAAGTCGGTCACCGAGCAGTACCCGGACGCCCTGCCCGAACTGCCGCCCCGCACCCGCGGCGTGATCGGCCTCTTCGAGGAGAACTGCACGGTCTGCATGCTGTGCGCCCGCGAGTGCCCGGACTGGTGCATCTACATCGACTCCCACAAGGAGACCGTCCCGCCCGCCGCCCCCGGCGGCCGCGAGCGCAGCCGCAACGTGCTCGACCGGTTCGCGATCGACTTCTCCCTGTGCATGTACTGCGGTATCTGCATCGAGGTCTGTCCTTTCGACGCGCTGTTCTGGTCCCCGGAGTTCGAGTACGCCGAGACCGACATCCGTGACCTCACCCACGAGCGGGACAAGCTCCGCGAGTGGATGTGGACCGTGCCGGCCCCGCCCGCCCTGGACGCCTCCGCGGAGGAGCCCAAGGAGATCGCCGCGGCCCGCAAGACCGCCGAGAAGCTGGCCGCCGCCCAGGCCGAGCCGGCCGATCCGGCCGATCCGCGGGAGGGCGCGTCGTGACCCTCGCCGCAGCGGCGGCCGCCCTGGCCGCCCCCGCCTCCGCCCCCGACGGCTTCCTGTCCCCGACCGGTGTCGAGATCGCCTTCCTCCTGGTCGGCCTGGTCACCCTCGGCGCCGCGCTCGTCACGGTCACCACCCGGCAGCTGGTGCACGCCGCGCTGTGGCTGGTGGTGACGCTCGGCGGGCTCGCCGTGGAGTACCTGCTGCTCACGGCCGAGTTCATCGCCTGGGTGCAGGTCCTGATCTACGTCGGCTCCGTCGTCGTCCTCCTGCTGTTCGGTCTGATGCTCACCAGGGCCCCCATCGGCCGCTCCCCGGACGCGGACTCCGGCAACCGGTGGGCCGCCCTGGCCGTCGCGACCGCCTCCGCGGTCGCCCTGGTCTGGGTGGTCGTGGACGCCTTCCGCACCACCTGGATCGACCTCGACGGCCCAGCCGCCGGCAGCACCCGGGTCACCGGCGCGAGCCTGTTCCGGCACTGGGTGCTGCCCTTCGAAGCCCTGTCCGTGCTGCTGCTCGCGGCGCTGGTCGGCGCGATCGTCCTGTCCCGCAAGGCCAAGGCGGACCCGGACAGCACACCCGCCGCACCCGGGCGCGCGGTGTCCGGGCGCGCGGTGTCCGGGAAGGAAGGCGCCCGCTGATGCACCTCGCCTACCCCGCCGTCCTCGCCGCCCTCCTCTTCTGCACCGGTCTGTACGGCGTCCTCGCCCGCCGCAACGCGATCCTGGTCCTGATGTCCGTCGAGCTGATGCTCAACGCCGTCAACCTCAACCTGGTCGCCTTCGACGTCTGGCTCAGCCGTGCAGCGCGGGAGACCCTGCACTCCGGTCAGGCGCTGACCCTGTTCACCATCGCCATCGCCGCCGCCGAGATCGGCATCGGCCTGGCGATCGTGCTCGCCGTCCACCGCAACCGCGGCACCTCCGACATCGACAAGCTCCGCGACACCGCCGAGGGCCCCGAGACCGAGGACCCCGGCACCTCCGCGGCCGAGAAGACCGAGGCCACCGCGTGACCACGACCACCCTCGCCGTCCTCGTCCCCCTCCTGCCGTTCCTGGGCGCCGCGGCCGGCCTGCTGCTCGGCCGCACCGCCCCGGCTTTCGTCCGCCCGCTCGCCGTCCTGCCGCCCCTGGCCTCGCTCGTGCTGGCCGCGCTGGTCGCCGTGCGCCAAGGCGGCGACGCGGCCGTGGACGCCCACACCGAGCTGACACCCACCGGCTCGGTGCCGATCGAGCTGGCCCTGCACATCGACGGCTTCGCCGCGCTCGTCGCCGTCCTGGTCGCCTTCGTCGCGACCTGCGTGCAGCTCTACTCCACCGGCTACCTGCGCGAGGACCCGCGCTACCCCTCGTACGCCGCCCTCGTCTCCCTGTTCACCTCCGCGATGCTCCTGGTCGTCTACTCGGGCGACCTGATCGTGCTCCTGGTCGGCTGGGAAGTCATGGGCATCTGCTCCTACTTCCTGGTCGGCCACTACTGGGAGACCCCCGAGGCCCGCGCCGCCTCCCTGAAGGCCTTCCTGGTCACCAAGCTCGGCGACGTGCCGTTCCTGATCGGCCTGTTCGCCCTCGGCGCCGACGCGGGGTCGTTCCGCATCACCAGCGTCCTCGGCGCCGTGGCGGGCGGCGGACTCGACCACCCGACGCTGATCGCGCTGCTGCTGCTCGCCGGCGTGGCGGGCAAGTCGGCGCAGTTCCCGCTGCACACCTGGCTGCCGGACGCGATGGCGGGCCCCACGCCCGTCTCGGCGCTGATCCACGCCGCGACGATGGTCGCCGCCGGTGTCTACTTCATCGCCCGTCTCCTCCCGGTGTTCGTCGCGTCCCAGGCCGCGATGGTGGTCCTCGCCGTCATGGCCGCCGTCACGATGGCCGGCTCCGGTCTCGCCGCGCTCGCCCAGGACGACATCAAGCGCGTCCTCGCCTACTCGACGGTCGGCCAGCTCGGCTACATGACCGGCGCCCTCGCCGTCGGCGACCGCGGTGCCGCCGTCTTCCACCTCCTTTCGCACGGCGCCTTCAAGGCGCTGCTGTTCCTCGCGGCCGGCGTGATCATCCACGCCGCCGGCACCAACTCGCTGGCCGCCATGTCCCGCATGCGCGGCCTGCGCGACCGCGTCCCGGACGCCTACTGGACGATGACCGTGGCGCTGCTCGCGCTCGCCGCGGTCCCGCCCTTCAGCGGCTTCTTCTCCAAGGAGTCCGTCCTCGGCGCCGCCGAGCACGTGACGGAAGGCCACACCGAGCACGCCCCCGGTGCCGCCGGCTGGATCGTCCTCGTCGCCGGCCTGCTCACCGCCCTGCTGACCGCCGCCTACGCCACCCGGCTGTGGCTGCTGGCCTTCCGCGGCCGGGGCGCCGAAGCCCCCGACCACGGCAAGCAGCCGCTCACCATGAACGTGGTGCTCTGGGTGCTGGCGATCCCCTCCCTCGCCTTCGGCGGACTCGCCTACCGCGCACTGCCCGGCTGGTTCGACGGCCGCGACCTCACCCCCACCCTGCTCACCTCCATCCTCGGCACGGGCCTGGCCCTGGCCGGCGGGCTCGTCACCTACGGCGCCTGGCAGCGCACCTCCGCGCTCGCCGCCCGAGCCCCGCTGGGTGCCGTCGCCGCCCACCCCGAGGGGGACGCCGGACTGGTCGAGGCCGAGGCCATCGCCACCCACACGCCGGCCTACGGCGACATCGCCTACGCGTCCGACCCGGCCGACCCCGGGCGGCTGCTGCTCGGCCTGCTGCACCGGCACGCGGCCGCCGGCTTCCACCTGGACGCCGTGTACTCGGCCCTGTTCGTCCGTCCCGTCCAGGCCGGCGCGCGCCTCGTACGGTTCCTCGACCGCGAGGTCGTCGACACCTACGTACACGGCGCGGCCGCCCTGCCCCGGCTCCTCGGGTCCGCCGTACGGCGCGCCCAGACCGGCAATGTGCAGACCTATGTGAGCGCGCTGCTCGCCGGCACCGTCGTCCTGGCGGTCGCCGTCCTCCTCGTCGCCACGGGAGCGTGAGCAGGCGTGATCGATATCAACGAGTCCGTGATGCAGTTCCTCCTGGCATTCGTCGTCGTCGGCCCGCTCCTCGGCGCCGCCGCCGCTCTCCTCCCGGCCCCGCCCGGACTGAAGGGGAAGTCCCCCGAGCAGGCCGTGCTGCGGCACGGCGTCACCGTGACCGGCGTGGTCCTCATCGCCGCGATCGTCCTCGCGCTCGGCTTCGACCACGACCACCCGTCGAAGATGCAGGCCACGACCGACATCAGCTGGATCCCCGCACTCGACGTGCGCATCCACCTCGGCGTCGACGGCATCTCCCTCCCCCTCCTGGTCCTGACCGCGCTGCTGACCTTCCTCTGCGCGCTCTACTCGTACGTCAAGCTGCCCCCGGGCCCGTCCCCGAAGGCGTTCGTCGCCCTGCTGCTCCTGCTCGAGTCCGGCACCCTCGCGACCTTTGCCGTCCTCGACCTGCTGCTGTTCTTCCTCGCGTTCGAGACGGTGCTCATCCCGATGTACTTCCTCATCGCCCGCTGGGGCGGCGAGGGCCGGACCCGGGCCGCGTGGAAGTTCATCCTGTTCACGCTGCTCGGCTCCGTCGTCATGCTGCTCGGCCTGCTCCTGATCGGGATCAAGGCGGGCACGTTCGACATGGTGGCACTCGCCACTGACAACGGCCGGTCGCTGACCGCGTCCGTGCAGGTCATCGCCGTTCTCGCGATCGGGATCGGGCTCGCGGTGAAGACGCCGATGTGGCCGTTGCACAGCTGGCTGCCCGACGCCCACACCGCCGCGCCGACCGTCGGCTCGGTCCTGCTGGCCGGCGTCCTGCTGAAGATGGGTACGTACGGTTTCGTCCGGATTCTTCTGCCGGTGGCGCCGCACGGCTTCCACACCTTCGCGCCCTACCTCGCCGCCTTCGCCGTCGTCGGGATCATCTACGGGTCCCTGGCCTGCCTGGCCCTCGCCAAGCGGGGCGCGAAGGGCGACCTCAAGCGCCTGATCGCCTACTCCTCCGTCGGCCACATGGGCTTCGTCCTGCTCGGCATCGCCACCATGACCCCGACCGGCGTGAACGGCGCCCTGTTCGCCAACATCGCCCACGGCCTCATCACCGGCCTGCTCTTCTTCCTGGTCGGCGCGCTGAAGGACCGCACCGGCACCACCGACCTCGACACCCTCGCCGAGAACACCGGCGCCGCGCTGTACGGCCGGGCGCCCCGCCTCGGCGGGCTGCTGGCCTTCGGCGCCGTCGCCTCCCTCGGCCTGCCCGGACTCGCCGGCTTCTGGGGCGAGATGCTCGCCCTGTTCGGCGCCTTCCGGCCCGCCGACGACCTCAGCCGGCCCGCCTTCCTCACCTTCATGGCCGTCGGCGCCTTCGGCACCCTGCTGACGGCCGCGTACATGCTGATCGTGGTCCGCCGCGTCTGCATGGGCGGCGGGGAACGGGACAGGCCGCGACTCGCCGACGTCCACGGGTACGAGTTCGCCGCCTGGGCCCCGCTCGTCACCCTGACCGTCCTCGCCGGACTGTGGCCGAAGGCGCTGCTCGGCCTGACCGACCCGGCCGTGCAGCAGCTCCTCGCAGGAGGCACCCGATGAGCGCCCAGCCGCTTGCCGAGTCGCTGGTCCAGTCCGTGGACTGGCTCGCGATCGCCCCGCCCACGCTCGCCGCCGTGGTGGCGCTCGTCGTCCTCGTCGCCGACCTGTTCGTGCCCGAGCCCCGCAAGGCCGTCCTCGGCTGGCTCTCGGTCGCGGGACTCGCCGCCTCCACCGCGCTGCTCCTGCCGCTCCTCGACGGCGACCGCAGCACCTTCTGCCTGACCGGCGGCACGCGCGCGTGCAGCTACACCGCCGACCGCTTCACCCTCGTCATCCAGTTCCTGGTCCTCGGCGGCGCCCTGCTCGCCGCCCTGCTGTCCGTCACGAACATCGACGACGACCGGCGCCGGGTCCCGGCGGGCGAGTTCTGGTTCCTGCTGCTGTCCTCCGCGGCCGGTGCCGCCCTGCTGCCCGCCTCCCGCGACCTGGCCACCCTGATCGTCGCCCTGGAGGTCGCCTCCCTGCCCGCCTTCGCCCTCGTCGGCATCCGGCACGGCGACAGGCGCTCCTCCGAGGCGGCCCTGAAGTTCTTCCTGTCCTCGGTCACGGCCACCGCGGTCAGCCTGATGGGCATCAGCTTCGTCTACGCCTCCACCGGCAGCCTCTACCTCACCGAGGTCGCCCAGCGCCTGGCGCACACCGACGGGCAGCTGCACACCCTGGCCCAGACCGGTGTGGTCCTGACCCTCGTCGGCTTCGCCTTCAAGACGGCCGCCGTGCCGTTCCACTTCTGGGTGCCCGACACCTACGTGGGCGCGCCCCTGCCCGTCGCCGCCTACCTGTCCGTCGTCGGCAAGGCGGTCGGCTTCTCCGGCCTGATCCTCGTCACCGTCGTCGCGTTCCCGTCGTACGCCGACGTCTGGGGGCCCGCGCTCGCCGTCCTGGCCGCCCTCACCATGACCGTCGGCAACGTCGCCGCCCTGCGCCAGCAGGCCACGCGCGCGTACAGCGCCGTACGGCTGCTCGCCTGGTCCTCCGTCGGCCAGGCCGGCTACCTGCTGGTGCCGATCGCCGCCGCCGGATACACCGAGGACGCCCGGAAGGCGATCGGCTCCACGGTCGCCTACGCCCTCATGTACGCCGCCGTGAACCTCGGCGCCTTCGCGGTGGCCGCCCTGGTGGGCCGTGGCCGGCCACTGAACCGGATCAGCGACTACCGCGGCCTGTACGCCACCAACCCGGTCAGCGCGCTGCTGCTGGCCTTCTTCCTGCTCTGCCTGGCCGGGCTGCCGCCCGGTGTCATCGGACTGTTCGCCAAGGTCACCGTGTTCTCGGCGGCCGTCGACGCGGGCCTCGGCTGGCTCGCCGTCGTCATGGCAGTCAACGTCGTGATCGCCCTCTTCTACTACCTCCAGTGGACGGCCCTGCTGTTCCGCGCCCCCGAGGGCGAGCCCGTGCGGCACCGCGTCCCGGCGCCCCTCACGGCCGCACTCGTCCTCACCGGCGTCCTCGGCGCCGCCCTGTCCGGAGCACCCCAGCTGGTCCTCCGCTTCGCGGCCACCGGCCTGTTCTGAGGACTCGACGCGCGCGCGTGGGGCACTCGTGCGCCACGCGCGCGGAGGGCCGTACGAGCACGTCACCCGTACGGCCGGTCCGCGCCGCCGCCTGTACCAGGGAACTCGTGGCCGCCGCCTGGCGTTGACCAGAGCGGGAGGGTCCACTGGACCAAAGGGTTCCCCTGCTGCACGACTTGGAGGGCGTACCGTGCACCGCCGGCACAACGGGCTGAGGACCGCAGTACTCCTCGGGGGGCTGTCCGCACTCATCATCGTCATCGGCAGCTTCTTCGGCCGGACGGGACTGATCGCGGCGGTCTTCATCGCGCTGGGCACGAACGCCTACGCGTACTGGAACAGCGACAAGCTGGCACTGCGCGCGATGCGCGCCCGCCCGGTCAGCGAGTTCGAGGCCCCGGCGCTGTACCGGATGGTGCGCGAGCTGTCCACGCAGGCCCGCCAGCCCATGCCCCGGCTCTACATCTCGCCCACGGAGGCCCCCAACGCCTTCGCCACGGGCCGCAACCCGCGCAACGCCGCCGTCTGCTGCACCGAGGGCATCCTGCGCCTGCTGGACGAGCGCGAGCTGCGCGGCGTCATCGGCCACGAGCTGAGCCATGTCTACAACCGCGACATCCTCATCTCCTCGGTGGCCGGCGCACTCGCCTCGGTGATCATGTTCCTGGTGAACTTCGCCTGGCTCATCCCGATCGGGCGCTCGGACGACGACGACGGCCCCGGCCTGCTCGGCATGCTCCTGATCATGATCCTGGGCCCGCTCGCCGCCTCCCTCATCCAGCTGGCCATCAGCCGCTCCCGGGAGTACGAGGCGGACGCCTCGGGCGCCCAGCTCACCGGCGACCCCCTCGCCCTCGCCGGCGCCCTGCGCAAGCTGGAGGCGGGCACCCGGCAGCTGCCGCTGCCCCCTGAGCCCCGGATCGAGACGGCGAGCCACATGATGATCGCCAATCCCTTCCGCGCGGGCCAGGGCCTGTCCAGGATGTTCTCCACGCACCCGCCGATGGCGGAGCGCATCGCCCGACTCGAGAAGATGGCAGGCCGCCCGTGAAGACCGTCCTCAACGTGATCTGGCTCGTCCTGAGCGGGTTCTGGCTGTTCCTCGGCTACCTGCTGGCCGGCGTCCTGCTCTGCATCACGGTCATCGGCATCCCGTTCGGGGTGGCCGCGTTCCGCATCGGGATCTACGCCCTCTGGCCGTTCGGGTACACCACAGTCGAGCGGCGTGACGCGGGCGCCCCTTCCTGCATCGGCAACGTCCTGTGGCTGGTGCTGGCCGGCTGGTGGCTGGCGCTCGCCCACATCGTCACCGGCATCGCCCTGTGCGTCACGATCATCGGCATCCCGTTCGGCATCGCCAACTTCAAGTTGATCCCGGTCTCCCTGCTGCCGCTGGGCCGCGAGATCGTCCGCATCGACCAGCCGTTCGCGACCCGCTGAACCAGCCGCCGACAGCGGAGCCGGCGCCGACAGCGGAGCCGGCACCGTATGCCGCGCCGGTGCCGTACGCCGCGCCGGTGCCGTGCGCGAAGCGGGTCCGGCGACGGCGTCACACCGCGCGCCGGGCCGCCCACCACCGTCGTACGCCGTAGACGGCCACGCCGGCCGCGAGCACACCCGCACCGGCCGCCACCGAGGCCCCGGGCAGCGCGAACGCCAGCGTGGCGCAGCCCAGCAGACCCACCGCGGGCACCACGCGGGACAGCGGGGCCGGGCTCAGCGTCCAGGCCGAGGCGTTGGCGACGGCGTAGTAGGCCAGCACGCCGAAGGAAGAGAAGCCGATCGCGCCGCGCACGTCCACCGTGGCGGCCAGGACGGCGACCACCGCACCCACGGCGAGCTCGGCCCGGTGCGGCACCCGGAAGCGCGGGTGAACGGACGCCAGCGGGGCCGGCAGGTGCCCGTCCCGGGCCATGGCGAGCGTCGTACGGGAGACACCCAGGATCAGCGCGAGCAGCGAGCCCAGCGCGGCCACCGCCGCCCCGGCGCGCACCACCGGGACGAACCCCGGCGCCCCGGCCGCGCGCACCGCGTCGGCCAGCGGCGCCGTCGCGTGCCCCAGCCGGTCCGCGCCGAGGACGGAGAGCACGGCGACGGCCACGCACGTGTACGTCACGAGGGTGATGCCCAGGGCCAGCGGAACAGCTCGCGGAATAGTGCGCTCCGGGTCGCGCACCTCCTCCCCGAGAGTGGCGATCCGCGCGTACCCGGCGAAGGCGAAGAACAGCAGCCCGGCCGCCTGGAGCACCCCGCCGGCACCCGAGGACAGGCCGACGTCCAGCCGTCCCGCCGCGGCCCGCCCCGAGGTCAGGCACACCACGACGACGGCCGCGAGAACGGCCAGCACGACGGCGACGATCACCCGCGTCACCCACGCCGACTTCTGGATCCCGCCGTAGTTCACGGCGGTCAGGGCCACCACGGCCGCGACCGCCACCGCGTGCGCCTGCCCCGGCCAGACGTACGCGCCCACGGTGAGCGCCATGGCCGCGCAGGAGGCCGTCTTGCCGACCACGAAGGCCCAGCCGGCCAGGTAGCCCCAGAAGGCGCCCAGCCGCTCCCTGCCGTACACGTAGGTCCCGCCGGAGGCCGGATAGCGGGCGGCGAGGCGGGCGGAGGACATGGCGTTGCAGTAGGCCACCAGGGCGGCGAGGCCCAGCCCCGGCAGGAGTGCGGACCCGGCCGCGCGCGCGGCCGGCCCCAGAGCCGAGAAGACGCCCGCCCCGATCATCGAGCCCAGGCCGACGACGACGGCGTCCCCCACACCCAGAGTGCGCCGCAGACCGGCATCCGTACGTGTCATGGGCCGCACCCTACTGAGCGCGGCAACCGGCGGACGGACCCGTGACGTCTTCTTCATCGACACGGCACGAACACGCGCGGGACGCACTGCGGGTTCTCACCCGGCCCTCAGGGCCCTGCCAGTGCGGGCACAGCGCGGAAGGGCAGGTTCACGGCATGGGCATCATCGGTTGGATCATCCTGGGACTGCTGGCCGGGGCCATCGCCAAGGTCCTGCTGCCGGGACGCGACCCCGGCGGCTTCATCGGTACGACCTTCATCGGCATCGCGGGCGCGTTCATCGGCGGCTGGATATCGGCCCGCTGGCTGGACCACCCGGTGACGAAGGACTTCTACGACGGCGCGACCTGGGCCGCGGCCGTCGGGGGCTCCCTGGTGCTGCTGATCGCCTACCGCATCCTGTTCGGCAACTCACGCGACTGAGCGCGGCACGGCAGCGGGGAAGGGCGGGCCGAAGGGCGGGCACCACCGGGCGCCCGCCCTTCTCGGCTCACCGCAGGCTCACGGACCGGAGCGTCACCGGTAGTTCACGAACTGGAGCGCGAAGTCGAAGTCCTTGCCCTTGAGCAGGGAGATGACGGCCTGGAGGTCGTCGCGGCTCTTGGAGCTGACCCGCAGTTCGTCACCCTGGACCTGGGCCTTCACGCCCTTGGGGCCCTCGTCACGGATGATCTTCGCCACCTTCTTGGCGTTCTCCTGGGAGATGCCCTCCTCGATCGACGCGAAGATCTTGTACTCCTTGCCGGAGAGCTGCGGCTCGCCCGCGTCCAGCGCCTTCAGCGAGATGCCGCGCTTGATCAGCTTGGACTGGAAGACGTCGAGGACGGCCTTCACCCGGTCCTCGGAGTTCGCCTCCATGAGGATCTTGTCACCGGACCACGAGATCGAGGCGCCCACGCCCTTGAAGTCGTAGCGCTGCGAGATCTCCTTGGCGGCCTGGTTGAGGGCGTTGTCGACCTCCTGCCGCTCGACCTTCGAGACGATGTCGAAACTGGAGTCGGCCATGTCCTGTGGCTCCTTGTATCGGGGTGCGTATCGGGTGCGTGCCGGCGTGCGCGGCGGCGACCGCCGGGCCCGGTGGAGCACCGGGCCGCATCCGCACCAGCCTAGCCACCTCGGGAGTGGTGGGGTGGAGATCAATCGGGTGGCGAAGCACCCCTCCGTATCGGGTATTGTTTACGTCGTTGCCGGAGAGCACCGCGAAAGCGGGTTCGAACGGCGGCAAAACCCGGCGGTGTGCCCGAGCGGCCAAAGGGAGCAGACTGTAAATCTGCCGGCTCAGCCTTCCCAGGTTCGAATCCTGGCGCCGCCACACGGGAGCAAAGGCCCTGTGATCTGTTGAAAAGCAGGTCACGGGGCCTTTGTCGTATCCGCGCGCGATCAGCCGGCCGTCCCGGGCCGGGTATCGCCGCCCTGGCACCCCGATTCGCCGACTGTGCCGACTGTGCCGCCTCCGCCGTCTGTGCCGCCTCCGCCGTCTGTGCCGACTCCGAGCAGTGGCGTCCCGCTGCGCGCGCTTCCGGCGCACACCCGTAGAATCGAACGTGTGAACGAGGACCGTCCGCTGACGCGTCTCGACATGCTGCGCTTCGCCCGCCGCGTCGTCGAACACCAAGCTGCCAGGCAGCTCGCGTTGATGGACCGGTGGATCGCCGACGAGGAGCGCCGGGAGGCCGAACGGCGGCACCGTCTCGCCCTGCGGCAGAACGATCCGGAGTGGGCCATCGAGCGCGGTCTGAACGGCCGGAGCGCGGTGTACGTCCACGTCGGCGGCTGTGCGAGCGCCGGCGGACGGGCCAAGGGCGTCGACCGGGACCAGGCGGTACGGGCCCTCACCGAAGCAGGTGTCCCGGCATGCCCGCTGTGCCGGCCGGACACCGTACTGGGAATTCTCGAATGACCGGCCCGGGTGCGGACCCGGCCGGTCCGGAAGATGCTGGAGCCATGGCCGGGAAACGTCCGATCATCGTGCACCTGCCGTCCCCGACCGGCGGCCGCCGGGTCCGGGTGGACGGCGAGATCCTCGGCCTCGCGCACAGCGTGCGGGACCTGGTGGAGTTCCTGCGCCGGGCGGGCCTGGAGATCGAGCCCGAGGAGGTGGCCGACTCCCCGCTGATCGACTGGCGCGGAGTGGGACCCGACCGCTGGGAAGCGGAGACCAGGACGTGACGGTGCCGCAGGGCCAACCCCGGCGCGGGCACACGGCCAGGACGTCGGGGGCACACTGACGGCATGGCCTCCCGACGCAGAACCTGCCCCGTGTGCCGCCGCGACATCGCCGTCGTGGCGGGCCGCTTCGCGCGCCACGACCCGCCCGGGGCGCGGGAGAGCGAGGAACTCGTCTCCTGCGCCGGGTCGCGGCGTCAGGCGCTTCTCGGGGCCGCCCAGCCGACGTTGGACGGGTACGTCGTCCCGGACTTCCCCGGACAGCTGCCGCTGTTCTGAGCGCCGACGGGCCCGCCGCGGTGCGCGCTGACGGCAGGCCCGACAGCCCCGGCAGGGCCCGACCGTCCCGGCAGGGCCCGACCGTCCCGGCAGGCCCGACCGCGCAGCGGCAGGCGACCGGACTCAGTTCCCGGCCACCGACTTGACCGCCACCGACACCGGCGTCGAACCGCTGATCAGCTCCAGCGTGAGACCGGCCGTCGCCGGCGTGTCCACCAGCTCCGCCAGGACGGTCGCCACGTCGTCCCGCGGGACGGAACCGCGCCCGGTGTGCGCCTCCAGGCGGACCAGGCCGGTACCCGCGTCGTCCGTCAGAGCACCCGGGCGCACGATCGTCCAGTCCAGCGCCTCCTGGCGGGTGACGTACGCGTCGGCCTCGCCCTTGGCGCGCAGGTACGCGTCGAAGACGTCGTCCCCCTGGTGCGCGGGATCCGCGCCCATGGAGGACACCACCAGGAGGCGACGCACGCGCGTGCGTACGGCCGCGTCCGCGAACAGCACCGCCGCACCCCGGTCCACCGTGTCCTTGCGTGCGGCACCGCTGCCCGGGCCGGCGCCGGCCGCGAAGACCGCGGCGTCCGCGCCCTGGAGGTACGCCGCGACTTCCTCCACCGAGGCGGACTCCAGGTCGAGCAGCACCGGTTCGGCACCGGCCGCCCGCAGATCGTCGCCCTGTTCGGGCTTGCGGATGATGCCCGCCACCTCGTCCCCGCGCGCGGAGAGCAGGCGCTCCAGCCGCAGCGCGATCTGACCATGACCACCAGCGATGACAATGCGCATGATTTCGACCGTACGCCCGACGAGGCGCATCCGCCGCACGAGTTAACCGGCGCGTCCATGGGCGCCGAGCGCACCCTCACCGACACGCGCCCGGCGCGCTTTCGACCACTTCGGAACCGCACCGCCCCGGCTGCGCAATCGCACCGCCCCGAGCTCCGCAACCACACGCCCTCACGCTCCGGAGCTGCACCGCCTCCGCGCCCACCCCCCCCCACGCTCAGGCCGCACTCACGACAGCTCCCCGCGCCCCTGTCTCGGCAGCCCGAGCTCCGCCGCCACCGCCGAGTTGCAGTACTCGCGCACCGCACTCGTGCGGGCCACCACCCGGCCCCGGTGGACCACGATCCGGCTGTAGGCCAGCGAGAGCGCACCGGCCAGATGGTCGCCGCGTACGGCCAGCAGCTCGGCGGGGAAGCCGGCCTCCACGCGGACCTCGGGAAGGCCCAGCACCGCGCGCGCCGAGGCCGAGACGGCGTCGTAGGCGTCCTCCGGGCGCAGCCCGTGGGCGGAGGCGAGGAGGTAGGCGGCCTCCAGCGGGTCGCCGCGGCCGACGGGGTTGGAGACGTCGCGCAGGGCGCCGCTGCCGGCCGCCACCCGCACCCCGGCCGCGCGCAGCAGCCGTGCCGGGGCCGTGCCCCTCCGGTCGGCGCCCCCGCAGTCGCCCTGGGGCAGGCAGACCACCGTGACACCGGCCGCCGCGAGCTGGTCGGCGACACGGGAGGCGGCACCGGCGGGCAGGCGCCCCAGGCCGGCGCACGGCCCGATCGTCACGCCGGGGCGCAAGCCGCCCGCCATGGCCGCGAGCCGGGACAACCGGGCCGGGTCCGCGGCGTCCGTGTGCAGGTCCACCGGGCAGCCGTGCTCGGAGGCCACCTCCAGGACCGCCTCCACGTAGCCGGTGGGATCCGGGTCCAGGTCCGGGCAGCCGCCCACGACGGAGGCACCCATCTTCAGCGCGTCCCGCAGCATGGCCAGCCCGTCGGCCCCGGCCGCCCCGGTCAGCAGCCGCGGCATCGCGACCGCCGTCAGCTCCGCCAGTCCCCGCAGCGACCGCCGCGCCTGGAGGACCGCGCCGAGCGCGCCGAGCCCCTGGACGTCGCCTACGCGCACGTGCGCGCGTACCGCCGTCGCCCCGTGCCCGAGCTGGAGCAGGACCGCCTCCGTGGCCCGGCGCTGCACGTCCTCCGGGGCGTACGACGCCGGGCCGGGGCTCTCGGCGGACAGGGCGGTGTCCCCGTGGGCGTGCGGCTCGGCCGGGGCCGGCAGGAGCAGGTAGCCGCTCAGGTCCACGCGCGTGGCGCTCGTCCGGGCCGGGCCCGTCGCGAGACTGCCGCTGGTGCCCACGGCCTCGATGCGCCCGCCGACCAGCCGTACGTCCACGGTCCGGCCGTCGGTGAGCCGCGCCCCGCAGAGCAGGAGGGCGGCCGAGTCGGACGGCCCCGAGGACCCCGACGAGTTCGGCGGGTCCGACGGTGGGTGCGGCTGCGGCTGGCTGTCGGGCATCGCGCTCCAGGAGTGGGGGCCGGGGGCTCGGTGGGGGCCGGCATGAGGGACGGGGCCATGTGCACGCCCCAAGATCACGCAGAGTGAGTCGAGCCTAGGGTGGCGAGCCGCGCGGGTCGCGCAGGAGCGCAATAGTCGTACCGGCGTGGTCCGCCCCAGGGAGTACACGCGTCGCCCACCCGCGTGGCCGTCGCCCTGCCGGACGACGCCGGAAACGCCGTACGACGCCGGAAACGCCGTACGACGCCGGAAACGCCGTACGACGCCGGAAACGCCGTACGACGCTGTGCGGCGCCCACGCGCGCGTGCGGCCACTTCGGCACTCCGGGCACTGGCCGACTGGCCGGGAGACACACGGCACACGCATCGCTCACGTGCAGGCCCCACACACGGCACACGCATCGCTCACGTGCGGGCCCCACACACGGCACACCCCGGAACGCACGGGCGGCACGCGCGCGTGACGGCCGGTGTCCGGCGATTCGCGCAGCCGCGCCGCACGGGGCTCAGGGGGCCCGTGAGAGCGCCTCGCGCAGGGACGGGCCGGGCGTCGGGATACGGATTTGGGTGAACGGCGGCGGACCGTGTAATGTCTTCATCGCTCGCCCCAATAGCTCAGTCGGCAGAGCGTCTCCATGGTAAGGAGAAGGTCAACGGTTCGATTCCGTTTTGGGGCTCTGGTGTGAGAGGTTCCCGCCGCAAGGCGGGGGCCGATCTCATCAAAGCGGTGTAGCTCAGTCGGTAGAGCAAGCGGCTCATAATCGCTGTGTCACCGGTTCAAGTCCGGTCACCGCTACTGACAGTAGCCGATTGTGGGGTCGGTCCTTCGATCGGCTACTCTTTCTTGCGTTAAATCAGTCCATCCGTTCGGCATAGGAGCACTCACGTGGCTGCCACCGACGTCCGCCCGAAGATCACGCTGGCCTGCGTGGAGTGCAAGGAGCGGAACTACATCACCAAGAAGAACCGGCGTAACAACCCGGACCGTCTTGAGATGAAGAAGCACTGCCCGCGTTGCAACGCGCACACCGCGCACCGCGAAACGCGATAATCAGGCTCGTCCGCGAGGCCGTCCCCTTCCGAGGGGGCGGCCTCACGGCGTTTTCCAGCGACTTCGCGCCCACTCCGCCCCCGCCGTCCCGCCGCCGCGCATTCCGGGCCTGGTTTCCGGCTAATTTGGGGCCATCACAGCAGACATCAGGAGGTGCCGGGCCATGGCGCTCGACCAGTCCTTCGTGGGACGGACCTACCCGCCCACCGCGCCCTATGAGGTGGGCCGGGAGAAGATCCGCGAGTTCGCCGAGGCGGTGGGCGAGACCAACCCGGTGTACACGGACCCCGAGGCCGCCAAGGCGCTCGGTTATTCCGATGTGATCGCCCCGCCGACCTTTGTGTTCTCCATCACCTTCCGGGCCGCCGGACAGGTCATCGAGGACCCGCAGCTGGGGCTGGACTACAGCCGCGTGGTGCACGGCGACCAGAAGTTCTCCTACGCCCGCCCCGTGCGCGCCGGCGACCGGCTCTCGGTCACCTCCACGATCGAGAGCGTCAAGTCCCTCGCGGGCAACGACATCCTGGACATCCGCGGCGAGGTGTACGACGAGGCCGGCGAGCGCGTCGTGACCGCCATGACGAAGCTCGTGGCCCGTGCGGCCGAGGAGGCGTGAGGGCCCGATGACGGCGAAGATCGCGTACGACGACGTCGAGGTCGGCACCGAGCTGCCGGCGCAGACCTTCCCCGTGACCCGCGCCACGCTCGTGCGCTACGCGGGTGCCTCCGGGGACTTCAACCCCATCCACTGGAACGAGAAGTTCGCCAAGGAGGTGGGCCTGCCGGACGTCATCGCGCACGGCATGTTCACCATGGCCGAGGCGATCCGCGTGGTCACCGACTGGACCGGGGATCCCGGCGCGGTCGTGGAGTACGGCGTCCGTTTCACCAAGCCCGTCGTGGTGCCCAACGACGGCCAGGGCGCGGTCATCGAGGTCGGCGGCAAGGTCGCGGCCAAGCTGGACGACAACACCGTGCGCGTCGACCTGACGGCGACGAGCGGCGGCCAGAAGGTGCTGGGCATGTCCCGGGCGGTCGTACGGCTGGCCTGACGGCCACGTCCTACGGCTGACCCGGCAGCGGCCGGTTGTAAGGGGCGCTCCGCTAAGAAGTCATCTCATTTGGTGATCGAGCTGCCCGTGAGAGCCAGCGGTCAGCCGCAGGCGCGGTGACTTGACCGCGATGTGAGACTTGCAGCATGGACATGGGGCGTGAGTCGCGGTGGGAAAAGGACGCAATGACGGTGGAGATCGTTTTTGCTCTGGTGACTGCCGCCGTGCTGGCTGGGGTGATCTTTGCCGTCGCTTGGACTCTCGCCCTGGCCCTTGACCTCTCTGGTTCAGCAGAGAGAGGCGTGTTGGTGGGGGGCGCACTGCTCGGAGCGGTGGCCGGAGTGTGGCGTCTGGTACGGGTGCTGCTTCGATTCGACGAGCAGCGCCGAATGGGCCACTGACTACGGGCCTTTCCTTTGCGGTCGGTAGCCTCCCGGCGTGGGGATCGTTGAGCGGCTGGTGCCAGATGAGCTGTGGGAGCTGTTCCAGCGGGTGGTGCCAGAGGCGCCGTCGCGGCCGCAGGGCGGTGGCCGGCGTCGCCACGGCGACCGCGAGGTCCTGGCCGCAGTCCTGTTCGTGGCGACTTCGGGCTGCACGTGGCAGCAGCTTCCCGCGGCGTCGTTCGGGCCATCCGGCGCGACGGCGCACCGTCGGTTCGCCGAGTGGACGAAGGCCAGGGTGTGGGCCAGACTCCACCGTCTGGTCCTCGACGAACTCGGTGCCCGCGGTGACCTGGACTGGTCGCGATGCGCGATCGACTCGGTGAACATGCGGGCCGTGAAAAGGGGGATCTGACAGGTCCGAATCCTGTCGACCGAGGCAAGTACGGCTCGAAGATCCATCTGATCACCGAGCGGACCGGTCTGCCCCTGTCCGTCGGCATCTCCGGCGCCAACGTTCACGACAGCCAGGCCCTGATTCCGCTCGTGAAGGGCGTCCCTCCGATCCGGTCCCGCCGCGGCCCTCGCCGACGAAGGCCCGCCAAGCTACATGCCGACAAGGGCTACGACTACCACCACCTGCGGCAATGGCTTACACAGCGAGGCATCCAGCACCGCATCGCGCGCAAGGGCGTCGAGACCTCACAGCGACTCGGACGACACCGTTGGACCATCGAACGCACCATGGCCTGGCTCGCCGGCTGCCGCCGACTCCACCGCCGCTACGAGCGCAAAGCCGAGCACTTCCTCGCCTTCACGAGCATCGCCTGCACCCTCATCTGCTACCGCAGGCTCACCAAATGAGATGACTTCTAAGGCGGGCGCCCCTTACGCACGCGCGGGCACCCGGTCGTCCTTGACTAGGTTAGTGATTGAGTACTAACTTCTCGGTATGGTCAGGATGAGCGCAGAGGAGCGGCGGGAGAGCGTCATCCGCGCGGCGATCGCCGAGTTCGCCCGGAAGGGCTACTACGGCACCTCCACCGAGGTGATCGCCAAGCGCGTGGGCGTCTCGCAGCCCTACCTCTTCCGGCTCTTCCCGGGCAAGAAGGCGATCTTCGCCGCCGCGTCGCTGCGGTGCGTGGAGGACACCTGCCGGGTCTTCGCGGAGGCGGCCGACGGGCTGCACGGAGAGGAGGCCCTGCACGCCATGGCGAACGCCTATGTGCGGCTGATCACGGAGCATCCCGAGAAGCTCCAGATGCAGATGCAGACGTACATCACGGTCGCGGCCGCCGAGGCGGAGGGCGACCACGAGTTCGGCACGGCCGTACGCGCCGCCTGGATGCGGCTGTGGGACACCGTGCACCTGCCGCTGGGTGCCGACGACAACGAGACGACGACCTTCCTGGCGTACGGGATGCTCATCAACACGCTCGCGGCCATGGGCTTCCCGCCCGAGCACCGGGTGTGGCAGGGGATGTACCCCTCGGCCCGGATCACCGGGCGGCTGGAGAAGTAACCCGGGTCACCGGGCGGCGGAAGCAAGAGGAGCGCGGAGGGTCCGCGTCTCTTCATGTCCCTAAAAGTTAGTCAGCAATAACTAACCGAGATCGGCTCTGGGGGAGCGATGTCACGGACGACAGCAGGACCGAGCACCACCACATCGCGGGCGGGGGCCGTGTGGGCCCTCGTCATCACGAGCGTCGCCGGCTTCATGGCGGCCCTGGACAACCTCGTGGTCACCACCGCCCTGCCCGCCATCCGCGAGGACCTGGGCGGGGCGCTGGACGACCTGGAGTGGACCGTCAGCGCCTACACGCTCACCTTCGCCGTCCTGCTGATGACCGGCGCCGCGCTGGGCGACCGCTTCGGACGCCGCAGGCTCTTCATCGCCGGCCTCGCCGTCTTCACCGCGGCCTCCGCCGCCGCGGCCATGGCACCCGGCATCGGCTCCCTGATCGCCGCCCGCGCGGTCCAGGGCGTCGGCGCGGCCGTGATGATGCCGCTCACCCTGACCCTGCTGACCGCCGCGGTGCCCGCGGCCAGGCGCGGCATGGTGTACGGCATCTGGGGCGCCGTCAACGGGCTCGCCGTCGCCTCCGGACCGCTGATCGGCGGCAGCCTCACCGAGCACGTCTCCTGGCACTGGATCTTCTGGCTGAACGTCCCGCTCGGTGTGGCCGTGCTGCCGCTCGCCCGGCTGCGCCTGGCCGAGTCCCACGGCACCGGCACCCGGCTCGACGTACCCGGCACGCTGCTCGCCAGCGGCGGGCTCTTCGGCATCGTGTACGGGCTGGTCCGCGGTCCCGCCGACGGCTGGAGCGACCCCACGGTCCTGACCGCGCTGATCGCCGGCGGAGCACTGCTCGCGGCCTTCGTGCTCTACAGCTCCCGGGCCGCCCACCCGATGCTGCCCATGCGGCTGTTCCGCTCCCGCGCCTTCTCGGGCATCAACGCGGCAAGCCTGCTGATGTTCGTCGGGATGTTCGGCTCGATCTTCCTGCTCAGCCAGTACATGCAGGGCGTGCTCGGCTACTCGCCGACCGAGGCGGGCCTGAGGATGCTGCCCTGGACCGGCATGCCGATGCTCATCGCGCCCGTCGCCGGGATCCTCTCCGACCGTGTCGGCGGCCGGCCGGTCGTCGCCGCGGGCCTGTTCCTGCAGGCCGTCGGCCTCGGCTACATGGCCTCGGTGGCCACCACGGACGCCTCCTACGCCGTCCAGCTGCCCGCCCTGGTGATCAGCGGTGTCGGCATGGCCCTGTTCTTCGCGCCGGCCGCCAACCTCGTCATGTCCAGCGTCCTGCCACAGGAGCAGGGCATCGCCTCCGGCGCCAACAACGCGCTGCGCGAGGTGGGCGGCGCGCTCGGCATAGCCGTCATGTCGTCGATCTTCTCCGCGCAGGGCGGTTACGCATCCGCGCAGAGCTTCGTCGACGGGCTGCGGCCGGCCCTCGTCACCGGCTCCGCGGTGGTCGCCCTCGCCGCGGTCGCCGCCCTGGTGATCCCCGCCCGCCGCGCTGCCGCCGTGGCCGTCGCGGCGACCGGCGAGGCGCCCGCACCACTCCTCGGGACCACCGCCCGCTGACCACGGCCCTTCCCGGCAAGGAGCCCGCGATGCCCACGCTTCCCTGGACCATGTCGGCCACACCGCCGCGAGGAGCCGAGGTGCACGTCTTCGCCTGGCAGGCCACCGCCGACGAACTGCCCGTGAGCTGGGAGGAAGCGGTACGGCGCCTCACGTAGGCGGTACGGCGGCCCCAATAGCCGGTACGGCGCCCGCGTGGCCGTAGGCGGCGGCACCGGGCATCGCGCGCGTGGATCCTCGCCCTGCGGCGGTCCACGCGCGCGTGCGTGCGCGGTGCGGCGCGTCTGCGTGTGCGGTGCGGCGCGTCTGCGTGTGCGGAGGGGGTGAGTCGCACGAGCGGGGCGGGGGTGGGGAAGGGGCGCCGGACACGACAACGGCGGCACGCGCGCGTGCGGACGGCCGCAGCTCCTGCGGTGCGGCGGTGTCGGAGGCGTCTCGTAGTCTTGGGCCCGTGCAGGTACTCCACGACGCCCCCCTTGCCCCGCTGACCACCTTCCGGCTGGGCGGTCCCGCGACGCGGCTGGTGACCGCCGAGACCGACGCCGAGGTGATCGCCGCCGTCCGCGAGGCCGACGACAGCGGCACCCCGCTGCTGCTGATCGGCGGCGGATCGAACCTGGTCATCGGCGACAAGGGCTTCGACGGCACCGCCCTGCGCATCGCCACGCGCGGGATCGAGCTGCGCGGCACGAACCTGGAGCTGGCGGCGGGCGAGGTGTGGACCGACGCCGTCGCCCGCACGGTGGAGGCCGGGCTCGCCGGGATCGAGTGCCTGGCCGGCATCCCCGGCTCCGCGGGTGCCACGCCGATCCAGAACGTCGGCGCGTACGGACAGGAGGTCTCCTCGACGATCACGGAGGTGATCGCGTACGACCGCCGGGCCGGCGAGACCGTCACGCTGACGAACGAGGAGTGCGCCTTCTCCTACCGCCACAGCCGCTTCAAGGCCGATCCCGCGCGCTATGTCGTGCTCCGGGTCCGCTTCGAGCTGGAGGACGCGGACGGGCTGTCGGCGCCGGTCAAGTACGCCGAGGCGGCCCGCGCGCTCGGGGTCGCGCCGGGGGACCGGGTGCCGCTGGCCGACGCCCGCGAGACCGTGCTGAAGCTGCGCGCCGGCAAGGGCATGGTGCTCGACCCCGAGGACCACGACACCTGGTCGGCCGGGTCCTTCTTCACCAATCCGATCCTCACCGAGGAGCAGTACGCCGCGTTCCACGCGCGCGTGCGCGAGCGGCTGGGCGACGGCGTCGAACCGCCCGCCTACCCGGCGGGGGAGGGCCGCACGAAGACGTCCGCCGCCTGGCTGATCGACAAGGCCGGCTTCACCAAGGGCTACGGCACCGGCCCCGTGCGCATCTCCACCAAGCACACCCTCGCCCTCACGAACCGGGGCGGTGCCACCACGGAAGACCTGCTGGCCCTGGCCCGCGAGGTGGTCGCCGGTGTCCGCGACGCCTTCGGCGTCACGCTGGTCAACGAGCCGGTGACCGTTGGCGTGAGTCTCTAGCGGCCGGCGGGCCCCTCCGCCTCCATCGCGCCGAGCACCGTACGGGGCAGCGGGGTGGCGGCGCCGGCGTCCTTGCGGCTGCGCGCGCCCAGGCCGGTCAGGACGGCGTCCCGGCCGGACGGCGGTGCGCGGTTCCCCGGGGGCGCCCGGACCGCTTCGGACGACCTCCAGGCGGGTTCCGGTCAGGCCCGGCCGGGCCGGGGCCCGTACGCGCCCGCTGTGCGGAATCTCCGTTGCGGGCCGGTCCCGAGGGCCGTGATCATGCTGGGCATGAGGTACCGCACATGCGGCTGAGGCTGCGCGAGTTCCGGCCCCGCACCGGGCCGTACGAGTACCGGATCGTCCAGCCCCACCAGCCCCTGCGCCACACCTCGCTGCGCGCCCCCGACCCCATCGGCCTGCTGCTCGGCGACCACGACGGACTGAACCGGCTCGCCGGCCTGTTCTCCTTCGCCGCCTGCTCCCGGCGCACGATCGTCCACGTGCCGCTGCGCGACGGCGTCCCGCCCGACGAGGGCGTCGGCGAGCCGGTCGACCTCGTCATCGCCCACCACAGCCTCGGCCTGCGCCCGAGTCAGTGGCCCGCACTGCGCCGCAGGCTGCGGCAGGGCACCCCGCTCACCGTCCGCACCGACGAGGCACGCACCGCGCGGGACGCCGCCGCGTGGCGGACGCGCGCCGAGCGGGCCGGCTTCCGGGACGAGCTGCGGCACGCCACGCACGCGCGCACGTTCTTCCTCTTCGGCAGCCGGGGCGTGTTCGCCGAGACGGCGACCTGGTTCGCCCACGCCGCGGGCCACGGGCCGTACCAGGAGCGCGTCGCCGAAGGGCACATGGCACTGATGGCGGAGCTGCCCGCGCTCGTCCAGCCGCCCGGCGGCGGGCACCCGGTCGACGTGCTGGTCTGCTTCAAGCCCTACCCGCCCTACGCCCACTTCAGACGACCGGGCGCGCCAGCCAGTCGTCCACCCCGGCCAGCAGCCGCTCCTTGACCTTCTCCGGGGCGGCCGAGCCCCGGACGGACTGCCGGGCCAGCTCCGCCAGCTCGGCGTCGGTGAAGCCGTGCGCGTGCCGGGCGATCTCGTACTGGGCGGCGAGCCGGGAGCCGAACAGCAGCGGATCGTCGGCCCCGAGGGCCAGCGGGACACCCGCCTCGAAGAGCGTGCGCAGCGGCACGTCCTCCGGCTTCTCGTACACACCGAGCGCCACGTTCGACGCCGGGCACACCTCGCACGTCACCTGCCGGTCCGCCAGCCGCTTCAGCAGCCGCGGGTCCTCCGCCGCCCGCACCCCGTGCCCGATCCGGGAGGCGTGCAGGTCGTCCAGGCAGTCCCGGACCGAGGCGGGACCGGTCAGCTCGCCGCCGTGCGGGGCCGACAGCAGGCCGCCCTCGCGCGCGATGTGGAAGGCCCGGTCGAAGTCCCGGGCCATGCCCCGGCGCTCGTCGTTGGAGAGCCCGAAGCCGACCACGCCCCGGTCCGCGTACCGCACCGCGAGACGGGCCAGCGTCCTCGCGTCCAGCGGGTGCTTCATGCGGTTGGCGGCGACGAGCACGCGCATGCCCAGGCCGGTCTCCCGGGACGCCGTGTCCACCGCGTCCATGATGACCTCCAGGGCGGCGATCAGACCGCCCAGCCGGGGCGCGTACGACGTCGGGTCCACCTGGATCTCCAGCCAGCCCGAGCCGTCCCGCAGGTCCTCCTCGGCGGCCTCCCGCACCAGGCGCTGGATGTCCTCCGGCTCGCGCAGGCAGGATCGCGCCGCGTCGTACAGCCGCTGGAAACGGAACCAGCCCCGCTCGTCCGTGGCACGCAGCTTCGGTGGTTCCCCGCTGGTCAGCGCGTCCGACAGCGCGTCGGGCAGACGGACGCCGTACTTGTCGGCCAGTTCCAGCACCGTCCCCGGCCGCATCGAGCCGGTGAAGTGCAGGTGGAGATGGGCTTTCGGCAGCTCGGACAGATCACGTACACGCTCCATTCCCAGATCCTGCCGTACGTCACCGCCGTCCCGGTAGCCGTTTCCCCGTACGTGGTCTTGCCCGCACGCACGAGCGGGCACGGGAACGGGCCGCCTCCCGGAGGGAGACGGCCCGCACGCGCGCGTGGCGGCCGGGGACTAGTCCCGCGCCTCCGCCAGCAGCTTCTGCATCCGGCTCACGCCCTCGACGAGGTCCTCGTCACCGAGCGCGTACGACAGCCGCAGGTAGCCCGGCGTGCCGAAGGCCTCGCCCGGGACGACCGCGACCTCGGCCTCCTCCAGGATCAGCGCGGCCAGCTCGACCGTGTCCTGGGGCCGCTTGCCGCGGATCTCCTTGCCGAGCAGGCCCTTGACCGACGGGTAGGCGTAGAACGCGCCCTCGGGCTCCGGGCAGAGCACGCCGTCGATCTCGTTGAGCATCCGCACGATGGTCCTGCGGCGCCGATCGAATGCCTCGCGCATGGTCGCCACGGCCTCCAGGCCGCCGGAGAGCGCGGCCAGCGCGGCCACCTGGGCGACGTTCGAGACGTTCGAGGTGGCGTGCGACTGGAGGTTCGTCGCGGCCTTGACCACGTCCTTGGGACCGATGACCCAGCCCACGCGCCAGCCGGTCATGGCGTACGTCTTCGCCACGCCGTTGACCACGATGCACTTGTCGCGCAGCTCGGGCAGGAGCGCCGGCAGCGAGACGGCGGCGGCGTCGCCGTAGACCAGGTGCTCGTAGATCTCGTCGGTGAGCACCCACAGGCCGTGCTCCAGGGCCCAGCGGCCGATCGCCTCGGTCTCGGCCTCCGAGTACACCGCGCCGGTCGGGTTGGAGGGGGAGACGAAGAGCACGACCTTCGTCTTCTCCGTGCGCGCGGCCTCCAGCTGCTCCACCGAGACCCGGTAGCCGGTCGTCTCGTCGGCGACGACCTCGACCGGGACACCGCCGGCGAGGCGGATGGATTCCGGGTACGTCGTCCAGTAGGGCGCCGGGACGATGACCTCGTCGCCCGGGTCGAGGATCGCGGCGAACGCCTCGTAGATGGCCTGCTTGCCGCCGTTGGTGACGAGGATCTGGGAGACGTCGGGCTCCCAGCCGGAGTCGCGCAGCGTCTTGGCGGCGATGGCGGCCTTCAGCTCGGGCAGACCCCCGGCCGGGGTGTAGCGGTGGTACTTCGGGTTCTTGCACGCCTCGACGGCCGCCTCGACGATGTAGTCCGGGGTCGGGAAGTCGGGCTCACCGGCGCCGAAGCCGATCACCGGACGCCCGGCGGCCTTCAGGGCCTTGGCCTTGGCGTCCACGGCGAGGGTGGCGGACTCGGAGATCGCGCCGACTCGGGCGGAGACCCGGCGCTCGGTGGGAGGGATTGCAGCGCTCATGGAGCCCATCGTTCCAGACCGGAAATCCCCCCGGCACACTGGTTTCACAGACTGAACAGCAAGAGGCCGAGGCGTGAACACCGGTCCGAATCCGCGCCCCGGCCAGGACGATCTTTGGTCCGACGGCTCCGGACGGGCGCTTTCTGTTCGACGCCGGGCCGTGGACCACGTACACTCTCACCTCGTTGGCCTTCAGCAGCCGCCACTCAGCCGGTGCACACCGTGCACCCGGGTGGATGCGGTACGTTGGGGGACACACAAAGGGTCGTAGCTCAATTGGTAGAGCACCGGTCTCCAAAACCGGCGGTTGGGGGTTCAAGTCCCTCCGGCCCTGCTACACACACCGCCAGGATGTGTGCGCAGGTACGTACAGCATTGCACCGCCGTGCGGCTCAGGAACCGGGCGCGGCACGGCCACGACCCGGGATCAGGTGAGGACAATGACGGACGCCGTGGGCTCCATCGACACGCCTGACGCCCAGGACGAGGTGCCCGAGTCGAAGAAGGCCCGCAAGGGCGGCAAGCGCGCCAAGAAGGGCCCGCTCAAGCGCCTGGCCACCTTCTACCGCCAGATCATCGCGGAGCTCCGCAAGGTCGTCTGGCCGTCGCGCAATCAGCTGACGTCGTACACCACCGTGGTGATCTTCTTCGTCGCCATCATGATCGCCCTGGTGACCGTGATTGACTATGGGCTCGACCACGCGGCCAAGTACGTCTTCGGCTGAGCCAAGAGCGAAGGGCGCCGTGGTACCGGCGCCCGTTTTCGCATGTTCCACCCCTATGTATCCAGGAAGAAGCAGCCATCGTGTCTGACCCGAACCTGAACGACGACGCCACTGAGCCCCGCGGGCTGGCTGCCGAGACGGTGGACGACGAGCTCGACATCGTCGAAGGCGCGGACGAGCAGGACGAGTTCGAGGCTGCCGAGGCCGAGTCGGGCGAGCCGGCCGAAGAGGCCGCCCTGCACGTCGAGGACGAAGAGGCCGACGAGACCGAAGAGGCCGACGAGACCGAAGAGGCCGACGAGACCGAAGAGGTCGACGAGGCCGACGAGGAAGCCGTCGCCGAGGTCGAGGCGGAGCCTGCCGCTCCGGTCGACCCGGTCCAGGCGCTGCGCGAGGAACTGCGCACCCTGCCCGGCGAGTGGTACGTCATCCACACCTACGCCGGCTACGAGAACCGCGTGAAGACCAACCTGGAGCAGCGCGCCGTCTCGCTGAACGTCGAGGACTACATCTTCCAGGCCGAGGTGCCGCAGGAAGAGGTCGTCCAGATCAAGAACGGCGACCGCAAGACGATCAAGCAGAACAAGCTGCCGGGTTACGTCCTGGTCCGCATGGACCTGACCAACGAGTCCTGGGGCGTCGTCCGCAACACGCCGGGCGTCACCGGCTTCGTCGGCAACGCCTACGACCCGTACCCGCTGACCCTGGACGAGATCGTCAAGATGCTCGCCCCGGAGGCCGAGGAGAAGGCCGCCCGCGAGGCCGCCGAGGCCGAGGGCAAGCCCGCCCCGCAGCGCAAGGTCGAGGTCCAGGTGCTGGACTTCGAGGTCGGCGACTCGGTCACCGTCACCGACGGTCCGTTCGCCACGCTCCAGGCGACCATCAACGAGATCAACCCCGACTCGAAGAAGGTCAAGGGCCTGGTGGAGATCTTCGGCCGCGAGACGCCGGTCGAGCTCTCCTTCGACCAGATCCAGAAGAACTAGTTCCTCTGGAACCTGTTCCAGAGGAATCAGCTCCTTCTGGACGTACCGCTTCCGATCAGGTCAGGCAGGCTGCTGCAGCCGGTCTGACCTGCTCGGTTTTCAGCCGCGCATCTATACCCGTTATCGTTGTGCGGTATGCCTGCATCCGGGTGGTCCCCGGGAGCGGGCAGGACCCGAACCGAAAGGACCCGGAGAGCTATGCCTCCCAAGAAGAAGAAGGTCACGGGGCTCATCAAGCTCCAGATCCAGGCCGGTGCCGCCAACCCGGCTCCGCCGGTCGGCCCGGCGCTGGGTCAGCACGGCGTCAACATCATGGAGTTCTGCAAGGCCTACAACGCCGCGACCGAGTCGCAGCGGGGCTGGGTCATCCCGGTGGAGATCACGGTCTACGAGGACCGTTCCTTCACCTTCGTCACCAAGACGCCGCCGGCCGCCAAGATGATCCTCAAGGCCGCGGGTGTCGAGAAGGGCTCCGGCGAGCCGCACAAGACCAAGGTCGCCAAGATCACCGAGGCGCAGGTCCGCGAGATCGCCCAGACCAAGATGCCCGACCTCAACGCGAACGACCTGGACGCCGCGGCGAAGATCATCGCCGGCACCGCGCGCTCCATGGGCGTCACGGTCGAGGGCTGACACCCACCCCTAGCAGTCATGCGGCCGTAGCCGGTCGCACGTGGCAGGGCCTGCTCGGCCCAGGGACCACGACTCCTTTCAGAACACACAGGAGCAAGTTGTGAGCAAGCGCAGCAAGGCTCTCCGCGCTGCGGACGCCAAGGTCGACCGGGAGAAGCTGTACGCCCCGCTCGAGGCCGTCCGTCTCGCCAAGGAGACCTCCACGACCAAGTTCGACGCCACCGTCGAGGTCGCCTTCCGTCTGGGTGTCGACCCGCGCAAGGCCGACCAGATGGTCCGTGGCACCGTGAACCTTCCGCACGGCACCGGTAAGACCGCCCGGGTCCTGGTCTTCGCGACCGGCGACCGTGCCGAGGCCGCGCGTGCCGCGGGCGCCGACATCGTCGGCGCCGACGAGCTGATCGACGAGGTGGCGAAGGGCCGTCTGGACTTCGACGCCGTCGTCGCCACCCCGGACCTCATGGGCAAGGTCGGCCGCCTCGGCCGCGTCCTCGGCCCGCGTGGTCTGATGCCGAACCCGAAGACCGGCACCGTCACCCCCGACGTCACCAAGGCCGTCACCGACATCAAGGGCGGCAAGATCGAGTTCCGCGTCGACAAGCACTCGAACCTGCACTTCATCATCGGCAAGGCGTCCTTCGACGACAGCAAGCTGGTGGAGAACTACGGCGCCGCGCTGGAGGAGATCCTCCGTCTGAAGCCGTCCGCCGCCAAGGGTCGCTACATCAAGAAGGCCGCCATCACCACCACGATGGGCCCCGGCATCCCGGTCGACCCGAACCGCACCCGCAACCTCCTCGTCGAGGAGGACCCGGCCGCCGTCTGAGCCTGAAGCTCAGCCCGGCAGCCGCGTCAGGTACGCGTGAACCGAAAGGGCGGGCCCGGAACCTTCGAGGTTCCGGGCCCGTCCTTTCTGTGTACGGCCTTTCGTACGACTGTCAGTGGCCTGGATTACGGTGCAGGCACAGGACTCGCAACAGGGGTGGGACTAGATGAACAGCACGACCGTGCGCCGGACGGCCCTTTCCATAGCAGTGGTCGCCGGGCTGGCCGGGGTGGCCGCCTGCGGCACCTCCGACTCGGACAAGGGCGGCGACAAGGCGGCCGGCAAGGTGACGCACGTCAGCCCCATCGCGGCCCTGCGCTCGGCCGAGAAGTCGACCGACAAGGCCGACTCGGCCGAGGTGCGCTCCACGACGTCCGTCGGCGACATCATGTCGATGACCGCGAACGGCGCCCTCACCTGGGGCGACGGCCTCAAGGGCAACCTCACCATCACCTACACCGGCGGCCAGATGGCCGAGATGATGAAGAAGGCCGGCACCTCCTCGATGGAGGCCCGGTACCTGCCGGACGCGTACTACGCGCACATGAGCGACGCCTACGCGCAGCAGGCGGGCGGCGGCAAGCACTGGATCAAGTACTCCTACGAGGACCTCGCCAAGCTCGGTGGCGCGTCCGGCTCGTACATGAAGGACCAGATCCAGAACGCCACGCCGAACCAGTCCGTGAAGATGCTGCTGGCCTCCGGCGACGTCAAGAAGGTCGGCGAGGAGACGGTCTCCGGCAAGCACACCACCCACTACTCGGGCACGGTGAACGTCGCCGACCTCGCCGACAAGACCAGCAACCTCAGCGCCGACCAGCTGGCGGCCCTGAAGAAGCAGCTCAGCCAGGCCGGCGTCACCACCGACAAGGTCGACCTCTGGATCGACGACCAGGACCTGCTGGTCAAGAAGAGCGAGAAGGCCGAGACGGCCAACGGCACCATGACCAACACCACGCTCTACAGCGACTACGGCGTCAAGGTCACCGCCGTGGCGCCCCCGGCCGGTGACACCAAGGACTTCGCGGACATGCTGAAGTCCGGCGGCGGCATGACGGGCGGCACCGGCACCACCTCGTGACCTCCTGACACGTGCGCCACCTCTGACACCGGCACACCTCCTGATCCCGGCCCCGCCGCGGAACCCTCCGGGACACGCTCGCGTCTCGCCGTGCGCGGACCCCGCGCGGCCGCCCACGGCCACGTGAGGGCCGAGCGCTCCCCCGGGGGAGCCGGTGCCGTCAGGCGGCCCGTACGCGGGCCCTGAGCCGCCCTGCCCGCCGCCGGGGCCCTGCCCGCCCGCGGCGCAGGGCGGGCGCGGGCGCACCCGGTTCCTCGCCGCACGGCCGGCTGTACGACCGCCGGGCAGGCGCGAAGACCCCCGCGGGGAGCCGTCGGCGGCGGCCGTCGCCGGCGCGGTGTATCAGCCGCGAACGGCCGATTTGCTCGACCGTCGTCCGGTCCCGTACTCTCTTGCAGAAGCCAAAGACCGCTGGTCGTTGCCGTGCGCTCGAACGAGGGTGCGGTGGCCGAAGGATCCGCTGAAAAGTGGGCGACCCGCGCAGGTGACAGTGGAAGAACTCCCGGAGTGCGCACGCCGAGCGCGTGTGCGACCGGTCGAGTCCGCCCCGGGCACCTGCGCCGGGGCGTTTGTTTTACCCAGTCCTCCTTCGGGTCCGCGCGGTCCGAATCACCCGGAAGGAGGCCGAGGCTCTATGGCGAGGCCCGACAAGGCTGCCGCGGTTGCGGAGCTGACGGACAAGTTCCGCAGCTCCAACGCCGCCGTGCTGACCGAGTACCGCGGTCTCACCGTGGCGCAGCTCAAGACGCTGCGCCGGTCGCTCGGTGAGAACGCCCAGTACGCCGTGGTGAAGAACACGCTGACCAAGATTGCGGCCAAGGAGGCCGGGATCACGCTGGAGGACCAGCTCTTCGCTGGCCCGACGGCCGTCGCCTTCGTCACCGGTGACCCGGTGGAGTCGGCGAAGGGTCTGCGTGACTTCGCCAAGGACAACCCCAATCTCGTCATCAAGGGCGGTGTTCTGGAGGGCAAGCCCCTCTCCGCCGACGAGATCAAGAAGCTTGCGGACCTCGAGTCCCGCGAGGTTCTGCTCAGCAAGCTGGCCGGTGCCTTCAAGGCGAAGCAGTCCCAGGCTGCCTCCGTCTTCCAGGCGCTGCCGTCGAAGCTCGTCCGCACCGTGGACGCGCTGCGCGCCAAGCAGGCCGAGCAGGGCGGTGCCGAGTAATTCGGCTCGCTTTCTGACCCGCACCACCGGCGCGGGTCGCAGCGGGCCGACGTACGCCCGCCTTACCCAGTACATCCGGCACCTGCCGATATGAGTGGAAGGACGCCATCATGGCGAAGCTCACCCAGGACGAGCTGCTTGCCCAGTTCGAGGACATGACCCTCATCGAGCTCTCCGGCTTCGTGAAGGCCTTCGAGGAGAAGTTCGACGTCACCGCCGCCGCTGCCGCGCCGGTCGTCGTCGCCGGTGGTGCCGCTGGTGGCGCCGCCGCCGAGGCCGAGGAGGAGAAGGACGAGTTCGACGTCATCCTCACCGGCGCCGGCGAGAAGAAGATCCAGGTCATCAAGGTCGTGCGTGAGCTGACCTCCCTGGGTCTGAAGGAGGCCAAGGACCTCGTCGACGGCACCCCGAAGCCGGTCCTCGAGAAGGTCAACAAGGAAGCCGCCGACAAGGCCGCCGAGGCCCTCAAGGGCGCCGGCGCGTCCGTCGAGGTCAAGTAAGACCTTCGCGACCGCAGAAGCGGCCCGCTAGGGCTGTAACGCGAACGCACCGAAGGGCGATCATCCATCCGGGTGGTCGCCCTTCGGCGTTCCCGGGGGTCGGGCCCGGCCTGCCTTGCACCTGTGTTCGTGAGGGGTAAGGTGATCTTCGTCGTGTCTCGGTCGGCCCAGGTTGGGCTGGGGGGCCTTGACGAACCGCACGCAGCGCGCAATTCTCAGGACGCGTCGTCACAAGGATCCGAATCCGAGGCATGGATCGACGGCGAAGAGGGCAGTATGAACGTGCGTTGAGGGCAGACATGCCGAGGGCGTTGACAAGGGCGTTGAGGGCAACGAGGGTCTTCGAAAACCCGCACTGGACATCAGTGTGCCAAGTGGCTACACTGACCCTTTGCGCTGCCTGTTAGCTGTCCCCTGCCCGTCACCAGGGGTCTGCCCTCACTCGAGCACGTCGACCGAAGCCTCCCTGACCTGGGGTTTCCGTCTCTGTGCAGGGAGAGGGACCGGTACGCGCGTAGTGAGTCCGAGCCCTCGGAAGGACCCCCTCTTGGCCGCCTCGCGCACTGCCTCGACCGCGAATACGAACAACGGCGCCAGCACCGCCCCGCTGCGCATCTCCTTTGCAAAGATCAAGGAGCCTCTCGAGGTTCCGAACCTGCTCGCGCTGCAGACCGAGAGCTTCGACTGGCTGCTCGGCAACACCGCCTGGCAGAGTCGGGTCGAGGAGGCTCTGGAGAACGGTCAGGACGTCCCCACCAAGTCCGGTCTGGAGGAGATCTTCGAAGAGATCTCCCCGATCGAGGACTTCTCCGGGTCGATGTCGCTGACGTTCCGGGACCACCGCTTCGAGCCGCCGAAGAACTCGATCGACGAGTGCAAGGAGCGCGACTTCACGTACGCCGCCCCGCTCTTCGTCACCGCCGAGTTCACCAACAACGAGACCGGTGAGATCAAGTCCCAGACGGTCTTCATGGGCGACTTCCCGCTCATGACGAACAAGGGCACTTTCGTCATCAACGGCACCGAGCGTGTCGTGGTGTCCCAGCTGGTCCGTTCCCCCGGTGTCTACTTCGATTCCTCCATCGACAAGACGTCCGACAAGGACATTTTCTCCGCCAAGATCATCCCGTCCCGGGGTGCCTGGCTGGAGATGGAGATCGACAAGCGCGACATGGTCGGTGTCCGCATCGACCGCAAGCGCAAGCAGTCGGTCACCGTGCTGCTGAAGGCCCTCGGCTGGACGACCGAGCAGATCCTCGAGGAGTTCGGCGACTACGAGTCGATGCGCGCCACCCTGGAGAAGGACCACACCCAGGGCCAGGACGACGCGCTGCTCGACATCTACCGCAAGCTGCGTCCGGGCGAGCCCCCCACGCGCGAGGCCGCGCAGACGCTGCTGGAGAACCTCTACTTCAACCCGAAGCGCTACGACCTCGCCAAGGTCGGCCGCTACAAGGTCAACAAGAAGCTGGGTACGGACACCCCGCTGGACGCGGGCATCCTGACCGTCGAGGACATCATCGCGACGATCAAGTACCTGGTGCAGCTGCACGCCGGCGAGACCGAGACCACCGGTGACAACGGTGAGACGGTCGTCGTCGAGACGGACGACATCGACCACTTCGGCAACCGTCGTCTGCGCAGCGTCGGCGAGCTGATCCAGAACCAGGTCCGTACGGGTCTCGCCCGTATGGAGCGCGTCGTGCGCGAGCGCATGACGACCCAGGACGTCGAGGCGATCACGCCGCAGACCCTGATCAACATCCGGCCGGTCGTCGCCTCCATCAAGGAGTTCTTCGGCACCAGCCAGCTGTCCCAGTTCATGGACCAGAACAACCCGCTGTCCGGGCTGACGCACAAGCGTCGTCTGTCCGCGCTCGGCCCGGGTGGTCTCTCCCGTGAGCGGGCCGGCTTCGAAGTCCGCGACGTGCACCCCTCGCACTACGGCCGTATGTGCCCGATCGAGACGCCGGAAGGCCCGAACATCGGTCTGATCGGCTCGCTCGCCTCCTACGGCCGGGTCAACGCGTTCGGTTTCGTCGAGACCCCGTACCGCAAGGTCATCGACGGCCAGGTCACCGACGAGGTGGACTACCTGACCGCCGACGAGGAGGACCGCTTCGTCATCGCGCAGGCCAACGCGCCGCTGACGAACGACCTCCGCTTCGAGGAGAACCGCGTGCTCGTCCGCCGCCGCGGCGGCGAGGTCGACTACGTCGGCCCCGAGGACGTGGACTACATGGACGTCTCGCCGCGCCAGATGGTGTCGGTCGCGACCGCCATGATCCCCTTCCTCGAGCACGACGACGCCAACCGTGCCCTCATGGGCGCGAACATGATGCGCCAGGCCGTTCCGCTGATTAAGTCGGAGGCCCCGCTCGTCGGTACCGGCATGGAGTACCGCTCCGCCGTCGACGCCGGCGACGTCGTCAAGGCCGAGAAGGCCGGTGTGGTCCAGGAGGTCTCCGCGGACTACATCACCACCGCCAACGACGACGGCACGTACATCACGTACCGCCTGGCCAAGTTCGCCCGTTCCAACCAGGGCACCTCGGTCAACCAGAAGGTCATCGTCAACGAGGGCGACCGGATCATCGAGGGCCAGGTCCTCGCCGACGGTCCGGCCACCCAGAACGGCGAGATGGCGCTGGGCAAGAACCTGCTCGTGGCGTTCATGCCGTGGGAGGGTCACAACTACGAGGACGCGATCATCCTGTCGCAGCGCCTCGTGCAGGACGACGTCCTCTCCTCGATCCACATCGAGGAGCACGAGGTCGATGCCCGTGACACCAAGCTCGGCCCCGAGGAGATCACCCGGGACATCCCGAACGTCTCCGAGGAGGTCCTCGCCGACCTCGACGAGCGCGGCATCATCCGCATCGGTGCCGAGGTCATCGCCGGTGACATCCTCGTCGGCAAGGTCACCCCGAAGGGTGAGACCGAGCTGACCCCGGAGGAGCGCCTGCTCCGCGCGATCTTCGGTGAGAAGGCCCGTGAGGTCCGTGACACCTCGCTGAAGGTGCCGCACGGCGAGACCGGCAAGGTCATCGGCGTGCGCGTCTTCGACCGCGAGGAGGGCGACGAGCTGCCGCCGGGCGTGAACCAGCTGGTCCGCGTCTACGTCGCGCAGAAGCGCAAGATCACCGACGGCGACAAGCTCGCCGGCCGCCACGGCAACAAGGGTGTCATCTCCAAGATCCTGCCGATCGAGGACATGCCGTTCCTGGAGGACGGCACCCCGGTCGACATCATCCTCAACCCGCTGGGTGTGCCGTCCCGAATGAACCCGGGACAGGTCCTGGAGATCCACCTCGGCTGGCTCGCCAGCCGCGGCTGGGACGTCTCCGGCCTGGCGGACGAGTGGGCGCAGCGCCTGCAGGCCATCGGCGCCGACCAGGTCGCCCCCGGCACCAACGTCGCCACCCCGGTCTTCGACGGTGCCCGCGAGGACGAGCTGGCGGGTCTGCTCCAGCACACCATCCCGAACCGCGACGGCGAGCGCATGGTGCTCCCGACCGGTAAGGCGCGGCTGTTCGACGGCCGTAGCGGTGAGCCGTTCCCGGACCCGATCTCGGTCGGCTACATGTACATCCTGAAGCTGCACCACCTGGTCGACGACAAGCTGCACGCCCGTTCGACCGGCCCGTACTCGATGATCACCCAGCAGCCGCTGGGTGGTAAGGCCCAGTTCGGTGGCCAGCGGTTCGGCGAGATGGAGGTGTGGGCACTCGAGGCCTACGGTGCCGCCTACGCCCTCCAGGAGCTGCTGACCATCAAGTCCGACGACGTCACCGGCCGCGTGAAGGTCTACGAGGCCATCGTCAAGGGCGAGAACATCCCCGAGCCCGGCATCCCCGAGTCCTTCAAGGTGCTCATCAAGGAGATGCAGTCGCTCTGCCTGAACGTGGAGGTGCTGTCCAGCGACGGTATGTCCATCGAGATGCGCGACACCGACGAGGACGTCTTCCGCGCTGCGGAGGAGCTCGGCATCGACCTGTCCCGGCGCGAGCCGAGCAGCGTCGAAGAGGTCTGACGGGAGTCCGGCGGGGCCCCTGACCCACAAGGGGCCCCGCCGACCCCCAGGCCCCCGTACAGACCACAGACTTACGACCCTGAGAGGGATTGACGCATAGTGCTCGACGTCAACTTCTTCGACGAGCTCCGGATCGGCCTGGCCACCGCTGACGACATCCGTCAGTGGAGCCACGGCGAGGTCAAGAAGCCCGAGACCATCAACTACCGCACCCTGAAGCCCGAGAAGGACGGACTCTTCTGCGAGAAGATCTTCGGTCCGACCCGGGACTGGGAGTGCTACTGCGGCAAGTACAAGCGCGTCCGCTTCAAGGGCATCATCTGCGAGCGCTGTGGCGTCGAGGTCACCCGCGCCAAGGTGCGCCGTGAGCGGATGGGCCACATCGAGCTCGCCGCTCCCGTCACGCACATCTGGTACTTCAAGGGTGTCCCGTCGCGCCTCGGCTACCTGCTGGACCTGGCGCCGAAGGACCTCGAGAAGGTCATCTACTTCGCGGCGTACATGATCACGTACGTCGACGAGGAGCGCCGTACCCGAGACCTGCCCTCCCTGGAGGCGCACGTCTCGGTCGAGCGCCAGCAGATCGAGAACCGCCGCGACGCCGACCTCGAGGCCCGCGCCAAGAAGCTCGAGACCGACCTGGCCGAGCTGGAGGCCGAGGGCGCCAAGGCCGACGTGCGCCGCAAGGTGCGCGAGGGTGCCGAGCGCGAGATGAAGCAGCTGCGCGACCGCGCGCAGCGCGAGATCGACCGCCTCGACGAGGTGTGGAACCGGTTCAAGAACCTCAAGGTCCAGGACCTGGAGGGCGACGAGCTGCTCTACCGCGAGCTGCGTGACCGCTTCGGCACGTACTTCGACGGCTCGATGGGTGCCGCGGCGCTGCAGAAGCGCCTGGAGTCCTTCGACCTCGAAGAGGAGGCCGAGAAGCTCCGCGAGATCATCCGCACCGGCAAGGGCCAGAAGAAGACCCGCGCCCTGAAGCGGCTCAAGGTCGTCTCCGCGTTCCTGCAGACGTCCAACAGCCCCAAGGGCATGGTCCTGGACTGCGTCCCGGTCATCCCGCCGGACCTGCGTCCGATGGTGCAGCTGGACGGTGGCCGCTTCGCGACCTCCGACCTGAACGACCTGTACCGCCGTGTGATCAACCGGAACAACCGACTGAAGCGCCTTCTCGACCTCGGTGCGCCCGAGATCATCGTGAACAACGAGAAGCGCATGCTCCAGGAGGCCGTCGACGCGCTGTTCGACAACGGCCGCCGTGGCCGCCCGGTCACCGGTCCCGGTAACCGTCCGCTGAAGTCCCTCAGCGACATGCTGAAGGGCAAGCAGGGTCGATTCCGTCAGAACCTGCTCGGCAAGCGAGTCGACTACTCGGCGCGTTCCGTCATCGTCGTCGGCCCGCAGCTGAAGCTGCACCAGTGCGGTCTGCCCAAGGCCATGGCGCTGGAGCTCTTCAAGCCGTTCGTGATGAAGCGCCTGGTCGACCTGAACCACGCGCAGAACATCAAGAGCGCCAAGCGCATGGTGGAGCGCGGCCGTACGGTCGTGTACGACGTCCTCGAAGAGGTCATCGCCGAGCACCCGGTGCTGCTGAACCGTGCTCCCACCCTGCACCGCCTCGGCATCCAGGCCTTCGAGCCGCAGCTGGTCGAGGGCAAGGCCATCCAGATCCACCCGCTCGTCTGCACCGCGTTCAACGCGGACTTCGACGGTGACCAGATGGCCGTGCACCTTCCGCTGTCCGCGGAGGCGCAGGCCGAGGCCCGCATCCTGATGCTGTCCTCGAACAACATCCTCAAGCCGGCCGACGGCCGTCCGGTGACGATGCCGACCCAGGACATGGTCCTCGGTCTGTTCTTCCTCACCACCGACGGCGAGATGCGTGACGTCAAGGGCGAGGGCCGCTCGTTCGCGTCCGTGGCCGAGGCGATCATGGCGTTCGACGCCGGGGAGCTCTCGCTCCAGTCGCGCGTGGACATCCGCTTCCCGGTGGGCACCATCCCGCCGCGCGGCTGGACCCCGCCGGCCCGCGAGGAGGGTGAGCCGGAGTGGCAGCAGGGTGACAGCTTCCGCCTGAACACCACCCTGGGCCGCGCGCTCTTCAACGAGCTGCTGCCCGAGGACTACCCGTTCGTCGACTACGAGGTCGGCAAGAAGCAGCTCTCCGAGATCGTCAACGACCTCGCCGAGCGCTACCCGAAGGTCATCGTGGCGGCGACGCTCGACAACCTGAAGGCGGCCGGCTTCTACTGGGCGACCCGTTCCGGCGTCACCGTGGCCATCTCCGACGTCGTCGTCCCCGAGGCGAAGAAGGAGATCGTCAAGGGCTACGAGGCGCAGGACGAGAAGGTCCAGAAGCAGTACGAGCGCGGTCTGATCACCAAGGACGAGCGCACGCAGGAGCTCATCGCGATCTGGACCAAGGCGACCAACGAGGTCGCCGAGGCGATGAACGACAACTTCCCGAAGACCAACCCGATCTTCATGATGGTGAACTCGGGTGCACGAGGCAACATGATGCAGATGCGTCAGATCGCCGGTATGCGTGGTCTGGTGTCGAACGCGAAGAACGAGACGATCCCGCGTCCGATCAAGGCGTCGTTCCGTGAGGGTCTGTCCGTGCTGGAGTACTTCATCTCCACGCACGGTGCCCGTAAGGGTCTGGCGGACACCGCCCTGCGTACCGCCGACTCGGGTTACCTCACCCGTCGTCTGGTCGACGTCTCCCAGGACGTCATCATCCGCGAGGAGGACTGCGGCACCGAGCGCGGCCTCAAGCTCCACATCGCGGAGGTCGGCGCGGACGGCGTGCTGCGCAAGGCGGACGACGTCGAGACGTCCGTGTACGCGCGCTGCCTCGCCGAGGACATCGTGGTCGACGGCAAGGTGCTGGCCCCGGCCGGCACCGACCTGGGCGACGTGCTCATCGACGAGCTGGTCAAGAACGGCGTCGCCGAGGTCAAGACCCGCTCGGTCCTGACCTGCGAGTCCGCCGTCGGCACCTGCGCGATGTGCTACGGCCGTTCGCTGGCCACCGGCAAGCTGGTCGACATCGGTGAGGCGGTCGGCATCATCGCCGCCCAGTCCATCGGTGAGCCCGGTACCCAGCTGACGATGCGTACCTTCCACACCGGTGGTGTGGCCGGTGACGACATCACCCAGGGTCTGCCGCGTGTCGTCGAGCTCTTCGAGGCCCGTACCCCGAAGGGTGTCGCCCCGATCTCCGAGGCCTCCGGCCGCGTGCGGATCGAGGAGACCGAGAAGACGAAGAAGATCGTCGTCACCCCGGACGACGGCAGCGACGAGACGGCGTACCCGATCTCGAAGCGTGCCAAGGTCCTGGTCCGCGAGGGCGACCACGTCGAGGTGGGCCAGCAGCTCACCGTGGGTGCCACCAACCCGCACGACGTGCTGCGCATCCTGGGTCAGCGTGCCGTCCAGGTCCACCTGGTCGGCGAGGTCCAGAAGGTCTACAACTCGCAGGGTGTGTCGATCCACGACAAGCACATCGAGATCATCATCCGGCAGATGCTCCGCCGCGTGACGATCATCGAGTCCGGCGACGCCGAGCTGCTGCCCGGCGAGCTGGTCGAGCGCTCGAAGTTCGAGACCGAGAACCGTCGTGTGGTCCAGGAGGGCGGTCACCCGGCCTCCGGTCGTCCGCAGCTGATGGGTATCACCAAGGCCTCGCTGGCGACGGAGTCCTGGCTGTCGGCCGCCTCCTTCCAGGAGACGACCCGAGTTCTGACGGACGCGGCGATCAACGCCAAGTCCGACAGCCTCATCGGCCTCAAGGAGAACGTCATCATCGGTAAGCTCATCCCGGCCGGTACGGGTCTGTCCCGCTACCGCAACATCCGGGTCGAGCCGACCGAGGAGGCCAAGGCCGCGATGTACTCGGCCGTCGGCTACGACGACATCGACTACTCGCCGTTCGGCACCGGCTCCGGCCAGGCCGTTCCGCTGGAGGACTACGACTACGGTCCGTACAACCAGTAAGGCGCACGTCCACTGAAGGGCGGCCACCCTCCGGGGTGGCCGCCCTTCGGCGTTGTCCGGGCCCGGCGTTCGAGTGATCACTCCGTGTCCGCCGGCGACCGTCCCGGACTGCCGCCGGCCGATGTGCGACGTTGTGGCCGGATCCGGCCGAGCGTGAGCGGAGGTGCCGACGCCATGAGGTCAGCGATGGTCCGGCGTCTCGCCGCTGCGGCGGCGCTGGCCGCGCTCGTGACGGTGGCGGGCTGCGGAGCGGGCGGAACCGACGAGGAGACCTCTCCCGAGCCCGTCGAGACCACGTCAGACGAGACCACGACGCCTGACGAGGAGGAGACGACGCCGGACGAGTCCGAGACGACCGAGGACGACGCCGAGACGAACGGCGAGATCTTCCTGGGCAGCGACTCCGATGGGTCCTCGGCGTCGGACATCGAGCTGTCGCGGACGAAGGTGGGGGAGCCGGTCCAAGGGGTGGTGGAGATCAAGGCGCCGGACCAGGGGACACCCGAGCCCCTGCGGGACGAGAAGGGCACGATCGACGACGAGGACGTCGAGATCGTGCAGAGCTGTGCGGGCGAGGTACCGCCGTGCGAGGTGATCTTCCAGTTCACGCCGACGGTGGCGGGGCCGTACGCCGGTGAGCTGACGGTGACGCTGGCCGACGGTACGACCGTCACCGCCGCCATCCACGGCGAGGCGACCGAGGAGGACCCCGCGGTCACGGAGACCCCGGGCACGGAGGATCCGGACACGGAAAGTCCGGACACGGAAAGTCCGGACACGGAGATCCCGGACACGGAAACTGCGGATCCCACCACCTCCGGACCCCTCACGCCCGAGCCGCCGATCCCGCCCGAGGGCGAGACACCGCAGCCGCGGACGACATAGCGCCGGGAGCGCCGCCCTGCCGGGCGGCCCGGATCTCCAGCCAGGCGGTGCCGTCGTCGGGCAGCACCACCACACCGTCCCGGTAGCGCGCGGTGTGGGAGATCAGATAGAAGCGGGCCGGCGCCTTCGCGAGCAGTTGGAAGCCGCGGTACTCGTACCGGTAGGGCCCGCTCCCGCTGCCGTGGTCCTCGAAGTCGATGTCCCGCGCGTGGTGGGTGAGGAGCACCCGGGAGTGGACGACCACGGTCGGCTTGTCGTCGTAACCCCGCTCGGCGTCGTGCCTGGCGTTGCTGCGGCCGACGACCGCCGCGTACTGCGCCATGTCGAAGAACAGGCTCACCGTCAGCATCCCGATGAGCAACGCGCCGACGGCCAGCCACACCCGGTCGCTCTCGGCCGAGCGTGGCGCGCCCCGGAGGTCGGTGCCCTGGTTCAGCCGCAGGTGGACCGCGCAGAGGCCCAGCGTGGCGCCCACGGCCACCAGCAGGGCCGGCAGGAACACCTCCGGCCAGCCGGCCGGGAAAGGGATCGTGAGGTCCGAGAACAGCGCCGGGAAGTTCACGAACACCATGGCCATGCCGACGGCGAGCATCAGGAGGATGGCCGTGCGGCGGTGCACCGCGAGCCGGGGGCCGGCCAGCGCCCGTTCCGCCAGGCCGAAGAAGAGGAACACGATCAGTCCGCCGGTCAGCAGGGCGCACACGGGAAAGAAGATCGCGCTGGTGCTGTTGGCCATGACGTTCTGCACGGACATCCCGAGATCCTCGGGCACCACGCCGAGGGTCGAGTGGTACGCCCTGATGTAGAGGCTGCCGAAGTAGTAGAGCAGGGCCAGGGTGATGGTCCCCGGCGCCGCGATGTACGCCGCCTTCTCCACGAACGCCGCCAGGGGCGAGCGCTCGGGCGTGGGCTCGGAGCGGGCCGGCGGCTGCTGCGGCGCGGACATGACCCTCAGTCTGTCCGCGTGCCGTCAAGGCCGCACGCGGAGCCGCTCCGCCCGGATGACCCCGGTGCGCGCCGCCGCCGGCGAGGACCGATCTCCGAATCGGAGATCGTGGAGCGTACCCCGCCTTGACAGCCCCCGCACCCCCAGGCCCCCCGCCCCCCATTTGTTTTGACCGCAGCGAATGAGGTAGGTACGCTCAGACCTTGTGCCTGGGGTGTGCCCTGGCCCTCGTGCGTGCCTGCAAACCGCATACGGGCCGAGCGCGGCCACCGTAATTCGCGCCCTTTCCGCCTTGCGGCGGGAGTCTGGCGGATTCGACACACCCGACCGCGTGGGTCGGAGACGTTTCAGGTTAGCTGTACCTATCGGCACACAGAAACCGGAGAAGTAGTGCCTACGATCCAGCAGCTGGTCCGCAAGGGCCGGCAGGACAAGGTCGAGAAGAACAAGACGCCCGCACTCGAGGGTTCCCCTCAGCGTCGCGGCGTCTGCACGCGTGTGTTCACGACCACCCCGAAGAAGCCGAACTCGGCCCTGCGTAAGGTCGCGCGTGTGCGTCTGACCAGCGGGATCGAGGTCACCGCTTACATTCCGGGTGAGGGACACAACCTGCAGGAGCACTCCATCGTGCTCGTGCGCGGCGGCCGTGTGAAGGACCTGCCGGGTGTTCGCTACAAGATCATCCGCGGTTCGCTCGACACCCAGGGTGTCAAGAACCGCAAGCAGGCTCGCAGCCGTTACGGCGCCAAGAAGGAGAAGTAAGAATGCCTCGTAAGGGCCCCGCCCCGAAGCGCCCGGTCATCATCGACCCGGTCTACGGTTCTCCTCTGGTGACCTCCCTGATCAACAAGGTGCTGCTGAACGGCAAGCGCTCCACCGCCGAGCGCATCGTCTACGGCGCCATGGAGGGCCTGCGCGAGAAGACCGGCAACGACCCGGTCATCACGCTGAAGCGCGCTCTCGAGAACATCAAGCCGACCCTCGAGGTCAAGTCCCGCCGTGTCGGTGGCGCCACCTACCAGGTGCCGGTCGAGGTCAAGCCCGGCCGCGCCAACACCCTGGCGCTGCGCTGGCTGGTCGGTTACTCCCGCGCCCGTCGCGAGAAGACCATGACCGAGCGTCTCCTCAACGAGCTTCTCGACGCCTCCAACGGTCTCGGTGCGGCCGTGAAGAAGCGCGAGGACACCCACAAGATGGCCGAGTCCAACAAGGCCTTCGCGCACTACCGCTGGTAGTCGCTACCCACATCGAGACCGAGAGAAGACTGAAGCCTTATGGCTACCACTTCACTTGACCTGGCCAAGGTGCGCAACATCGGCATCATGGCCCACATCGACGCGGGCAAGACGACCACCACCGAGCGGATCCTGTTCTACACCGGTGTGTCTTACAAGATCGGTGAGGTCCACGACGGCGCTGCCACCATGGACTGGATGGAGCAGGAGCAGGAGCGTGGCATCACGATCACCTCTGCTGCCACCACCTGTCACTGGCCGCTGGAGAACGTCGACCACACCATCAACATCATCGACACCCCGGGTCACGTCGACTTCACCGTCGAGGTGGAGCGCTCCCTGCGCGTGCTCGACGGTGCCGTGACGGTGTTCGACGGCGTCGCCGGTGTTGAGCCCCAGTCCGAGACGGTGTGGCGTCAGGCGGACCGCTACGGCGTTCCGCGCATCTGCTTCGTCAACAAGCTCGACCGGACCGGTGCCGAGTTCCACCGCTGCGTCGACATGATCAGCGACCGCCTGGGCGCGCAGCCGATCGTCATGCAGCTCCCGATCGGTGCCGAGGCCGACTTCAAGGGCGTCGTGGACCTGGTCCGCATGAAGGCGCTCGTGTGGTCCGCCGAGGCCACCAAGGGCGAGATGTACGACGTCGTCGACATCCCGGACACCCACACCGAGGCTGCCGAGGAGTGGCGCGGCAAGCTGCTCGAGGCCGTCGCGGAGAACGACGAAGAGATCATGGAGCTGTACCTGGAGGGCGAGGAGCCTTCCGAGGAGCAGCTGTACGCCGCGATCCGTCGTATCACCATCGCCTCCGGCAAGGGCACCGGCACCACCGTGACCCCGGTGTTCTGCGGTACCGCGTTCAAGAACAAGGGCGTCCAGCCCCTGCTCGACGCGGTCGTGCGCTACCTGCCCTCCCCCGTTGACATCGAGGCCATCGAGGGCCACGCGGTCAACGACCCGGAGGAGGTCGTCCGCCGCAAGCCGTCCGACGAGGAGCCCCTGTCGGCGCTGGCGTTCAAGATCATGAGCGACCCGCACCTCGGCAAGCTCACCTTCGTCCGGGTCTACTCGGGCCGCCTGGAGTCCGGCACGCAGGTGCTGAACTCCGTCAAGGGCAAGAAGGAGCGCATCGGCAAGATCTACCGCATGCACGCCAACAAGCGTGAGGAGATCGAGTCGGTGGGCGCCGGCGACATCGTCGCCGTCATGGGCCTGAAGCAGACCACCACCGGTGAGACGCTGTCCGACGACAAGAACCCGGTCATCCTGGAGTCCATGGACTTCCCGGCGCCGGTCATCCAGGTCGCCATCGAGCCCAAGTCGAAGGGCGACCAGGAGAAGCTGGGCGTCGCGATCCAGCGCCTCGCCGAGGAGGACCCGTCCTTCCAGGTCCACTCGGACGAGGAGACCGGCCAGACCATCATCGGTGGCATGGGCGAGCTGCACCTCGAGGTGCTGGTCGACCGTATGCGCCGTGAGTTCAAGGTCGAGGCCAACGTCGGCAAGCCGCAGGTGGCGTACCGCGAGACGATCCGCAAGGCCGTCGAGCGCGTCGACTACACCCACAAGAAGCAGACCGGTGGTACCGGTCAGTTCGCGAAGGTGCAGATCGGCATCGAGCCGCTCGAGGGTGGCGACACCTCGTACGAGTTCGTGAACAAGGTGACCGGTGGTCGCATCCCGAAGGAGTACATCCCTTCGGTCGACGCCGGTGCGCAGGAGGCCATGCAGTTCGGCATCCTGGCCGGCTACGAGATGACCGGTGTCCGTGTCATCCTCCACGACGGCGCCTACCACGAGGTCGACTCCTCCGAGCTCGCCTTCAAGATCGCCGGCTCGCAGGCCTTCAAGGAGGCCGCGCGCAAGGCCAGCCCCGTGCTGCTCGAGCCGATGATGGCCGTCGAGGTCACCACGCCCGAGGACTACATGGGCGAGGTCATCGGTGACATCAACTCCCGCCGTGGCCAGATCCAGGCCATGGAGGAGCGGGCTGGTGCCCGCGTCGTGAAGGGCCTCGTGCCCCTGTCGGAGATGTTCGGCTACGTCGGCGACCTCCGCAGCAAGACGTCGGGTCGCGCAAGCTACTCGATGCAGTTCGACTCCTACGCCGAGGTTCCGCGGAACGTCGCCGAGGAGATCATCGCGAAGGCCAAGGGCGAGTAACGCACCGCGTTCACACGCCGTAGGCTTGACTCCGGAGCCTCCAGGGGCAAACGTCCGCAATCGTGAGCGTTTGCCCCGGGTTCCGGGACTTAACAGCAAAGATCACCTGGCGCCGATGAAGTAAGGCGTACCAGAACCACTCCCAGGAGGACCCCAGTGGCGAAGGCGAAGTTCGAGCGGACTAAGCCGCACGTCAACATCGGCACCATCGGTCACATCGACCACGGTAAGACGACCCTCACGGCCGCCATTACCAAGGTGCTGCACGACGCGTACCCGGACCTGAACGAGGCCACCCCGTTCGACAACATCGACAAGGCGCCGGAAGAGCGTCAGCGCGGTATCACCATCTCCATCGCGCACGTCGAGTACCAGACCGAGGCGCGTCACTACGCCCACGTCGACTGCCCGGGTCACGCGGACTACATCAAGAACATGATCACCGGTGCCGCGCAGATGGACGGCGCGATCCTGGTGGTCGCCGCCACCGACGGCCCGATGCCGCAGACCAAGGAGCACGTGCTCCTGGCCCGCCAGGTCGGCGTTCCGTACATCGTCGTCGCCCTGAACAAGGCCGACATGGTGGACGACGAGGAGATCCTGGAGCTCGTCGAGCTCGAGGTCCGTGAGCTCCTCTCCGAGTACGAGTTCCCCGGCGACGACGTTCCGGTCGTCAAGGTCTCCGCGCTCAAGGCCCTCGAGGGCGAGCAGGAGTGGGTGGACTCCGTCCTCAACCTGATGAAGGCCGTCGACGAGTCGATCCCGCAGCCGGAGCGCGACGTCGACAAGCCGTTCCTCATGCCGATCGAGGACGTCTTCACCATCACCGGTCGCGGTACGGTCGTCACCGGCCGTATCGAGCGTGGTGTCCTGAAGGTCAACGAGACCGTCGACATCATCGGCATCAAGACCGAGAAGACCACCACCACGGTCACCGGCATCGAGATGTTCCGCAAGCTGCTCGACGAGGGCCAGGCCGGTGAGAACGTCGGTCTGCTCCTCCGTGGCATCAAGCGCGAGGACGTCGAGCGCGGCCAGGTCATCATCAAGCCGGGCTCGGTCACCCCGCACACCGAGTTCGAGGCGCAGGCCTACATCCTCTCCAAGGACGAGGGTGGCCGCCACACGCCGTTCTTCAACAACTACCGTCCGCAGTTCTACTTCCGCACGACGGACGTGACCGGCGTGGTGACCCTCCCCGAGGGCACCGAGATGGTCATGCCGGGTGACAACACCGAGATGAAGGTGGAGCTCATCCAGCCCGTCGCCATGGAAGAGGGCCTGAAGTTCGCCATCCGTGAGGGTGGCCGCACCGTGGGCGCCGGCCAGGTCACCAAGATCGTCAAGTAAGTTCCGCTTGCTTGCGGTCAGTACCTGACCTAAGGGGAGGCCCGTACGACTCCGGTCGTACGGGCCTCTTCGGCTTTTCCGCACGCTCGAAACTATTCGGCGCGTCCGACCCGTTCCCCGGCGCCGTCGCCTCGCCCACTATTTGTCATGCCGCTGAGCAAATAAGAAGCGGGTGGCGAAGTGGAGGAGTGCCGTATGTCGTCTGCGCACGTCAGCCGGAGGACGGTCCTGGGCGGGACGGTTCTGGGCGCCGGGCTGGCCGCCGTGTCGGGGCCGGCGGCGGGGGCCGCGCCCGGGGCGGAGTCCGGGGCCGGACTCGGGGCCGGGTCCGGGGGAGGGCTGCGGGTGACGGACCCGGGGTCGTACATCTCGTTCACGGGCGGGGTGTTCTCCCTGGTGGGCGCGCCGGTGGTGGTCAGCCGGGAGGATCACCCCGGAGTCGTACGGGTCGCCGGGGACCTGCGGGACGACCTCGCACGGGTGACCGGGGTTCGTCCGGGCACCACGCTCGGCCGCTTCCCGGTGCTGCTCGGCACGATCGGCCGCAGCCCGCTCATCGACGGCCTGATCCGCTCCGGGAAGCTGGACGTCACCGGGGTGCGCGGCGGGTGGGAGACCTCGCTCCAGACGGTCGTGGACCATCCGATGCCGGGTGTGGAGCGGGCGTTCGTCGTCGCGGGCAGCGATCCGCGCGGGACGATCTTCGGGGCGTACGACGTGTCGTACGGCATCGGTGTCTCGCCCTGGCACTGGTGGGACGACGTGCCGCCGGCGCGCCGCGACCAGGTGTGGGTGAAGCCGGGCCGCTTCACCCAGGGCACCCCGGTGGTGAAGTACCGGGGCATCTTCATCAACGACGAGAACCCGGCGCTCGGCACCTGGGCCCCGGCGTACTTCGGGCCGGGCAAGGCGCCCGGTCACCCCGGCGGTTTCACCGCCGACTTCTACGCCAGGGTCTTCGAGGTGCTGCTGCGCCTGAAGGGCAACTACCTCTGGCCGGCGGTCTGGGGCCGGGCCTTCGCGGAGGACGACCCGGAGAACCACCGGCGGGCCGCCGAGTACGGCATTGTCATGGGCACGTCTCACGAGGCGCCGATGATGCGGGGCATCGAGGAGTGGAACCGGCACGCCGGCTCGGGGACCGACCCCTACGGGGGCACGGGCGAATGGTCCTACCGCCGCAACGCCGACGCGATCCGCGCGTACTGGCGCGCCGGCATCCAGCGCATGGTCGACCAGGGCTTCGAGGGCGTCGTGACCCTCGGCATGCGCGGCAACGGCGACACCGGCCTGCCCGACGGCGACGGCGTCGAGCTCATGGAGCAGATCATCGCCGACCAGCGCCGCATCATCGAGGAGGTGACCGGCCGGCCGGCCTCCCAGACGCCCCAGGTCTGGACCCTCTACAAGGAGGTGCAGCGCTACTGGGACCGCGGTCTGCGCGCCCCCGACGACGTCACGGTGGTCCTCACGGACGACAACTGGGGCAACATCCGCAAACACCCGGACGGCCCGCGCCCCGGCGGCTACGGCCTCTACTACCACTTCGACTACGTCGGCGCCGGCCGCAACTACAAGTGGGTCGACACCGCCAACCTCAGGAACGTCTGGGAGCAGCTCCACCAGGCGCACGCCCACGGCAACCACGGCCTGTGGGTGGCCAACGTCGGCGACCTGAAGGGCAACGAACTGCCGACGGAGTTCTTCCTGACGTACGCCTGGAACCCGGCCGCGCTGCCCCTGGAGCACCTGGCCGCGTGGGAGGAGCGCTACGCCCGGCAGAACTTCGGCGAGGCGCAGGCCAAGGACATCGCGGCGCTGCTGGCCGCGTACGGCCGGCTCCAGGCCCGCCGCAAGCCCGAGCTGCTCAACCGCAGGATCACCCTCTCCGGCGACCGGGTGGTCTACGACGACCGGCAGACCCCGTTCTACTTCGCGCACCGGGAACTGGAGCGGGTCACCGAGGAGTGGCGCGAGCTGGGCCGCCGCGCCGAACGCGTCGAGCGCAGACTGCCGGAGCGGCTGCGGGACGCGTGGTTCGAACTGGCCGGCTACGAGGTGACGGCGACCGCGAACCTGTACGAGCTGCGGCAGGCGGAGTTCACGAACCTGCTCTACGCCGCGCAGGGCCGGGCGGCCGCGAACGACCGCGCGGCACGGGCGGAAGCGGCCCTCGCCCGGGACTTCGCCCTCGCCGGCCGCTTCGACTCGGCGGTGGCCGGCGGCAAATGGCGGGGCTTCCAGAGCCAGCCGCACATCGATTACGGCGACGTGGAGCGCTACGGGCCCGACGCGGGCTGGCAGCAGCCGGAGAAGGACAACGTCGCCCTGCCCGACGTGCTCTACCCGGCGGTGCGCCGCATCGAGGTGCCCGAGGCGGCAGAGCTGGGCGTGTCGGTGGACGGCGCGGAGGACGCGGGGGAGTGGTGGCCGGGCGGCGCGTCGGGGGAAGCGGTCCTGCCGCCGTTCAGCCCCCACCAGACCCGCCCCCAGCAGTACGTCGAGGTCTTCAACCGGGGCCGTACGCCCTTCCCCTACGAGGTCTCGGTCTCGGCGCCGTGGCTGCGGGTGGACCGCCCACGCGGCCGGGTGGAGCAGCAGGTCCGCCTGGAGGTGGCGGTGGACTGGTCGCGTCTGCGGGCCGACCGGGCGGAGGCGACCCTGACCGTGCGCGGCGCCGGGACGTCGGTGGCGGTGCGCTGCGTGGCGGAACGCCCGTCGGGTGTGAAGGCGCGGGGCTTCGTGGAAGCCGGCGGGTACGTGGCGATCGACGCCGAGCACCACGACCGGGCGGTCGGGCAGTGGCGCCGTATCGACGGCATCGGCCGGACCGGCGCGGGCATGACCCCCTGGCCGCCGACCGCCCCCAGCCAGACCCCCGGCGGCTCCTCACCGCGCCTGGAGTACGAGGTGACGCTGCTGTCCGCGCCCGGCGAGGTGACGGTCTGGGCGTACCTCTCCCCGCGCAACCCGGCCCTCCCCGGGGTCACCGGGCTCCGGTACGGCGTCTCCCTCGACGACGGCCCGATCCGCACCGTCGACATCACGGCGGGCGCGGACGACGGCGCCCTGAACACGGTGTGGGCCCGCAACACATCGGACAACATCAACCGCACGGCCACCCGCCACACCGTGACATCACCCGGCGCCCACCGCCTGAAGTTCTGGATGATCGACCCGACGGTGGTGGTGCAGCGGCTGCTGATCGACACGGGGGGCCTGCCGGAGCTGTACTTGGGGCCGCTGGAGAGCCGGCGGGTGTGACGGGCCGTGCTCGGGCCCTGAGCAGGCGCTACCGCTCGGCCCGCGTGCCTCCGGGTGAGGCCCAGTTCCTGCCCGTGGGTGCGTTGGTCTGAGTACCAGTACTCATTTGCCTCTGCCGCCACATCGATAAGCTCTGTGATCGCGAGCGCACGTTTCGTCATGGCGTACTTCGCAGGATCGTCACGGCCAGGGGGGACAGACGCGGATGGCGTGGGACGAGTGGGAGCGGCTCAAGGCGGGTGCGGCCCCGCGGATGCAGATCGACCACCTGGCCGATCCCGGAGGCAGCGGGTCGGGTCCCGACCTGAAGGCCTCGAAGGGGCCGTGGACGAAGGCGTCGGGCGTGGCGGAGGACCTGCGGACGGCCACGGACTCGGCACTCACCGACCTGAAGACGGCCCATGAGGGCGTCGAGGGCGGCACCGGAGGGTTCGCCAGCACCGCCGCGCTGAACGAGATCCTGCCCACCTGGGAGAAGCGGCTGACCTCGGTGCGCGACGAGTGCGGGCGGCTGCACGGTGCGCTCGCCAGGACGGGACGCGATTTCGGTGAGATCGACCCGGCCGTCGCGGGCGAGGTCGACGGCGTCCGCGTGCCCGATCAGGGCAAGCCCGAGTGGGCTCGGTGAGGTGAGCGATGCCCACCTGGCAGCAGTTGCGTGACGCGAAGTTCACCGCGTACGAGGACGCGGCCGACGGCTGGGGCAAGGTCAGCAACCGCGCCGACGCCGCACGCATCCGGGCCGAGCAGGACATGGCGGCCCCGATCCACACCACGCAGAAGGGCGAGGCGAAGAACGCGGCCCAGCGGGACATGACCCGGCTCGGCCGCAACTACCAGTACCTGCACGGCGAGTGCGGCCTGGTCCGCACCACGCTGAACAGCCTCGTCCTGGAGCTGTCCGAGGCGCAGAAGAAGCTGAAGCAGGCCCTCCAGGACGCGGCGGAGCTGAGGTTCACGGTTCACGAGGACGGCTCGGTCGAGTATCCGCACAGCACGCAGGTTCCGCTCGCCCCGAGTGCGTCGGCCGGCGACGGGGTCGCCAAGCCGGGTTCCCCCGTCCCCTTCCTGCCCGGTGCCGGGGAGGCGCAGGGCGACCCCAACAGGGGCAAGGCCGAGGACATCGCCGAACGTATCCGGCAGGCGGTGACCAGCGCCACCGAGAGCGACAACCGGTACGCCGGGATCCTGCGCCGGCTGAAGGCACCGGAGGGTCTGGAAGTCACCGACGACATGCTCATGGACGAGGCCCGCGACATGGGCGAGGTCCGGAAGGCGGCCGGCAGGTACCTCGGCAAGGACCACATCCCGCACGGCATGTCCCCGGCCGACAACAAGAAGTGGTGGGACGGGCTCACGCAGGAACAGCGCGAGGAGTACCAGACGCTGTTTCCCGCGGAGATCGGTGCACTCGACGGCATACCGAGCGCGGTGCGCGACTCGGCGAACCGAACGGTGCTGGACGAGGCCCAGGCGCAGGTCCAGCACGACCTGGACAAGCTGGGTCCGGAGCCGCCCAAGACGATCGTCACGGGGGCCGGGGTCGTCCGCAATCCGGAGTGGACCGCTTGGGACGCCCTGGGAGGCAGCCGGCTCAAGAGCCAGCTCAAGGGCATGCAGGCCGTCCAGGCCCGTTTCGACCAGACCGGCGTCGACGACCTGCCCCCGGCCTATCTGCTCGGCTTCGACCTCAAGGGCAACGGCCACGTCATCCTGGCCAACGGCAACCCCGACACGGCCGACAACACGGCGGTGTACGTGCCGGGTACGACGTCGAAGCTGGAGGGGGCCCATGGTGACATCGTGCGCATGACAAGGGTGTGGCAAGAAGCCAACGCCATGTCCTCCGGCCGGTCGACCTCCACCATCACGTGGATCGGCTATGACGCGCCGCAGGAGATCCTGACCGACTCCCCGCGACCGAGCTACGCCTATCACGCCGCGCCCACTCTCGATGACTTCATGGACGGACTGCAGACGGCCCAGGGTGGTCCCGATGCAAGCCACACCACGCTCATCGGCCACAGCTACGGGTCGACTGTGATCGGTGTGGCGGCCAAGGAGGACCGGATAGCGGCTGATGACATCGTCGTCGCGGGCAGCCCCGGCATGCTGGTCGGCGACGCGGGCGACCTGGGCGTGGGCAAGAACCATGTGTGGTCCGAAGCCGCCGGCTCCGACCCGGTGCCGTACATCGGCAGGAATTTCCTCGGGGGCTGGAAGTGGGCAGTGGATACGTACCACGGCGTGCCCTACAACGCGGGATACGTCCAGACCATCCCGTCTGACGAGTCATTCGGTGCCCACAGGATGGACGTGGACACCGGTGGCCACAGTGCGTACTGGACAGAGGGATCGACGAGTCTCAAGAACCAGGCGGCAGTGGTCGTCGGCCGCTATGACAAGGTCCAGGAGGACAATTGACCCGCCCTTGTCGTGACCGCCCAAGGACTCACCGGCTGGGCATCGCCGTCGCCGGCGTTGTCATCTCCCTGACTGGAACGGGGTGTTCAAGCACCATGGATCACAACGAAGCCTCCGTGCCGGGCCACGAGACCAGCGGATCCAAGGCCACCACCCTGGATGTGGACACAGCCAAGGCCAGAGCGAAAGCGGTGTCCAGCCAGATCTACGAGCTGATCGACATGCGGACCGCAAAGGTGACCCAGCCGGGGCCCAGGATCGCGACCTGTGACCAGGACCCGGAGCATCTCTTCCAGACCGTGCATCCCTGGTCCGTCTACGGCGTCTCGGAGGACGAGCTGAAGGCCGGTTTCCAGCGTCTCAAGGAAGGCCTCCCCGAAAAGGGCTGGAAGATCGTTCAATACGGGCCGAACAAGAGCAAGGACCGGACGCTCGAGATGACGGCGGACTCTCGGACCGAGCCCTTCTCCGTGAACGTGGAACTCTGGGTGTCCAGCCCGGCAGCCGGCCAGGAGAAGGAACCGAAGATCCTGGTCAACGTCGTCTCGGGCTGCTGGCGGGCGCCCAAGGGGACGGACCTGAACACACAGTACTGACCTGAACACGATGCAGGCGGGATCCGGACCCCGACCCAAGCGCGCCGGGCGATACGCACGAGCGCACATGAGGCGTCGGGGCCTGACACCGCGGGCGGATGATCACAGGACCGTGCCCGGAGCCGGACGGGCCGTTCGAGTTTTGGCCCGTTGGCGTTCCCGGCTCCGTAGCGCCGCCAGGGCGTAGGCCCCCCGGGCGTCCCAATGCCCGGGCGTGTGGCGGTAGGTCTTGCTCAGGCCCTTGTAGTCCAGGACCGTGCCGGCGCCGGCGGTGCGCCAGCGGGTGCGGGCCGGGCCGCCGAAGGTGAAGTCGTCCGGGCTGCCGTCGAAGTAGGCGTACACCGTCGCGCAGAGCACGTAGAGGAACCAGACGGGAGCGGTGACCACGTAGACCAGCCACGCGTACCAGCTGCCCTCCTTGCCCGTGACCTGCCCGGACGGGCCTGCGAGCCGCGCGGTCCAGCGGACCCGGCGGGGCCAGAGCAGGAGCCGGCCGGACCGGCGGGTGATGCGGGCCAGGGGAGTGCCGTCGGCCGTGCGGACGTCGTGGGTGTCGGGAGCGGCGGGGCTGACGGAACAGAGCAGGCGGTCGTCCGGGCCGGTGTGGATCCAGAACGGCACGTGCCGGCCGTGGTCCGCGGGCCCGGACGTACGGAGGGCGTAGATCCGCGCCGACGGGGTGTCGTCGGGGCGGCGGGAGGCCGCCGGCCGGACCGTCGCGACCACCTCGGCGGAGGGGGCAGGTGCGCCGGGGCGGGGCTGGACAGCGGTACCGGGTTGTCCGCCGAGATCAGGAAGGAGTACGGGGTGTCGTCCACGGTGGGAGCGATCCTGGCACAGCCGTCCAGGACGCGGGCGCCCGCCTCCGGCCCCACTCCTCGGCTCCTCCGGTTTGACGTACGTCACTCCCGGGGTAATCTCTTCGGCTCGATTGGCGGAGCCCCTGCCCCATATGGCAGACTGTCGGAGTTGCTCGGTCGAGTGTTGATGCTGCGCGCCTCCCGCCGGGAGGACCGGAAGCGAGTCCCACAGTACTCGTCGCCCTAACTGCCACCACGGCAGCACTGGGGCGGACGTACGGGAATCTTCCGGGAAGCGTGGGCGCGGCACCGGCCAGGCGCCCGGTGGGCCCGAGGTCCCCGGTCCGCGGTTCCGGAAGGGCCGTGCGCATTCCCGCAGGGATGTTCGAACAAGGGGCATCTGTGTCAGCGGGAGCGCGACACGCCCGACCGCGTGGGTCGGAGAAACGACGGCAGCAGAAGGAATCCGCCGGGTTCCAGAGCGTATGAGAGACAGGACTACTGAGTAGCCATGGCGGGACAGAAGATCCGCATCCGGCTCAAGGCCTACGACCACGAGGTCATCGACTCCTCGGCGAAGAAGATCGTCGAGACGGTGACCCGTACCGGTGCGTCGGTCGCGGGCCCGGTGCCGCTGCCCACTGAGAAGAACGTGTACTGCGTCATCAAGTCGCCGCACAAGTACAAGGACTCGCGCGAGCACTTCGAGATGCGCACGCACAAGCGCCTGATCGACATCCTCGACCCGACCCCCAAGACCGTTGACTCTCTGATGCGACTCGACCTCCCGGCCGGTGTCGACATCGAGATCAAGCTCTGAGGCTGGTGGGCTGAGAATGGCTAAGCAGATCAAGGGCATCCTGGGCGAGAAGCTCGGCATGACGCAGGTGTGGGACGAGAACAACCGTGTTGTTCCGGTCACCGTCGTCAAGGCCGGCCCCAACGTCGTCACCCAGGTCCGTACGAACGACGTCGACGGCTACGAGTCGGTCCAGATCGCCTTCGGCGAGATCGACCCGCGCAAGGTGAACAAGCCCCTCAAGGGCCACTTCGCCAAGGCCGACGTCACCCCGCGCCGTCACCTCGTCGAGATCCGCACCGCGGACGCCTCCGAGTACACGCTCGGCCAGGAGATCACCGCTGAGGTGTTCGAGGCCGGCGTGAAGGTCGACGTGACCGGCAAGAGCAAGGGCAAGGGCTTCGCCGGTGTCATGAAGCGCCACAACTTCCGTGGCCTCGGCGCCGGACACGGCACCCAGCGCAAGCACCGCTCCCCCGGTTCCATCGGTGGCTGCGCCACCCCGGGCCGCGTGTTCAAGGGCCTCCGCATGGCGGGTCGCATGGGCAACGAGCGGGTCACCACCCAGAACCTGACCGTCCACGCCGTTGACGCGGAGAAGGGTCTGCTGCTCATCAAGGGCGCGGTTCCCGGTCCGAACGGCGGCCTCGTCCTGGTCCGCACCGCGGCCAAGGGGGCCTGAGGTAACCGATGAGCACTGTTGACATCCTTTCGCCGGCGGGCGAGAAGGCCGGTTCCGTCGAGCTCCCCGCGGAGATCTTCGACGCCAAGGTCAGCGTCCCGCTGATCCACCAGGTCGTCGTCGCGCAGCTGGCTGCCGCCCGTCAGGGCACGCACAAGACCAAGACCCGCGGTGAAGTCCGTGGTGGTGGCAAGAAGCCGTACCGCCAGAAGGGCACCGGTCGCGCCCGTCAGGGTTCGACCCGCGCGCCGCAGTTCGCCGGTGGTGGCGTCGTGCACGGTCCCGTGCCGCGTGACTACTCGCAGCGGACCCCGAAGAAGATGAAGGCCGCCGCCCTGCGCGGTGCCCTCACCGACCGGGCGCGTCACAACCGCATCCACGTCGTCGCCGGCGTGGTCGAGGGTGCGATCTCCACCAAGGCCGCCAAGAGCCTGTTCGGCAAGATCTCGGAGCGCAAGAACCTGCTCCTGGTCGCCGAGCGCTCGGACGAGGCCGCGTGGCTGTCCGCCCGCAACCTGCCCCAGGTCCACATCCTGGAGCCGGGCCAGCTGAACACGTACGACGTTCTCGTCTCGGACGACGTGGTCTTCACCCAGGCCGCTTTCGAGTCCTTCGTGTCTGGCCCCAAGGCCGCTGACACCGAAGGGAGCGAGGTCTGATGGCTATCCGTCACCCCGCCATTGCCTCGAAGGCCGCCAAGGCCGCCAAGGCCGCGCGCGTCGCCAAGGCGCGTCGCCACGCCACCGAGGGCAAGAACACCGTCGAGACCCCGCTGAGCAAGTCCTTCACGGACCCCCGTGACGTGCTGCTCAAGCCGGTCGTCTCCGAGAAGAGCTACGCGCTCCTCGACGAGAACAAGTACACGTTCATCGTCGCCCCGGGCGCCAACAAGACCCAGATCAAGCAGGCCGTCCAGGCGGTCTTCGACGTCAAGGTCACCGGGGTCAACACGATCAACCGCCAGGGCAAGCGCAAGCGCACGAAGACCGGCTTCGGTCAGCGTGCCGGCAGCAAGCGCGCGATCGTGACCCTCGCCGAGGGCGACCGTATCGACATCTTCGGCGGTCCGACCGCCTAAGGGCGGTCCGGATCGTCCGATATCGGACGAGGACTGAGAAATGGGAATCCGCAAGTACAAGCCGACTACGCCGGGCCGTCGTGGCGCCAGCGTTGCCGACTTCGTCGAGGTCACGCGGTCCACGCCGGAGAAGTCGCTGGTCCGTCCCCTGCACAGCAAGGGCGGCCGTAACAACGCCGGTCGTGTGACCGTTCGCCACCAGGGTGGCGGACACAAGCGCGCCTACCGCGTGATCGACTTCCGTCGTCACGACAAGGACGGCGTGCCGGCGAAGGTCGCGCACATCGAGTACGACCCCAACCGCACCGCGCGCATCGCGCTGCTGCACTACGCGGACGGCGAGAAGCGCTACATCCTCGCCCCGCGCAACCTGCAGCAGGGCGACACCGTGGAGAACGGTCCCGGGGCCGACATCAAGCCGGGCAACAACCTGGCCCTCCGCAACATCCCGGTCGGTACCACGATCCACGCGATCGAGCTCCGTCCCGGTGGCGGTGCCAAGTTCGCCCGCTCCGCCGGTGCCTCCGTGCAGCTGCTCGCGAAGGAGGGCGCCTACGCCCACCTGCGCATGCCGTCCGGTGAGATCCGCCTGGTCGACGTCCGCTGCCGCGCCACCGTCGGCGAGGTCGGCAACGCCGAGCAGAGCAACATCAACTGGGGCAAGGCGGGCCGCAAGCGGTGGCTGGGCGTTCGCCCGACCGTCCGTGGTGTGGTCATGAACCCGGTTGACCACCCGCACGGTGGTGGTGAGGGCCGGACCTCCGGTGGTCGCCACCCTGTGTCCCCGTGGGGCAAGAAGGAAGGCCGTACTCGTTCGCCCAAGAAGGCGTCGAACAAGTACATCGTCCGCCGCCGCAAGACGAACAAGAAGCGCTAAGGACGGGTTGAGATGCCTCGTAGCTTGAAGAAGGGGCCCTTCGTCGACGACCACCTGATGAAGAAGGTGGACACGCAGAACGAAGCCGGCACCAAGAACGTCATCAAGACCTGGTCCCGTCGCTCGATGATCGTCCCGGCCATGCTCGGCCACACGATCGCGGTGCACAACGGCAAGACCCACATCCCGGTGTTCGTCACCGAGTCGATGGTCGGCCACAAGCTCGGCGAGTTCTCGCCGACGCGCACCTTCCGGGGCCACGTCAAGGAAGACCGGAAGTCGAAGCGCCGCTAGTAGCGGATCGCATTCAGACACGTAAGTAACTGAAGGGACAACCATGGAAGCCAGGGCCCAGGCGCGGTACATCCGCGTCACGCCCATGAAGGCCCGCCGCGTGGTGGACCTCATCCGTGGCATGGACGCCACGGAGGCCCAGGCCGTCCTGCGATTCGCTCCGCAGGCCGCCTCGGTGCCGGTGGGCAAGGTGCTGGACAGCGCCATCGCCAACGCCGCGCACAACTACGACCACACCGATGTCGACAGCCTCTTCATTTCCGAGGCCTACGTCGACGAGGGCCCGACCCTGAAGCGGTTCCGTCCGCGTGCCCAGGGCCGTGCCTACCGGATCCGCAAGCGGACCAGCCACATCACCGTGGTCGTCAGCAGCAAGGAAGGAACCCGGTAATGGGCCAGAAGGTAAACCCGCACGGGTTCCGGCTCGGTGTCACGACCGACTTCAAGTCGCGTTGGTACGCCGACAAGCTGTACAAGGACTACGTCAAGGAAGACGTCGCCATCCGTCGGATGATGACGTCCGGCATGGAGCGCGCCGGCATCTCGAAGGTGGAGATCGAGCGCACCCGTGACCGTGTCCGTGTGGACATCCACACCGCTCGCCCGGGCATCGTCATCGGCCGCCGCGGCGCCGAGGCCGACCGCATCCGCGGTGACCTGGAGAAGCTGACCGGCAAGCAGGTCCAGCTGAACATCCTCGAGGTCAAGAACCCGGAGACGGACGCTCAGCTGGTGGCCCAGGCCGTCGCCGAGCAGCTCTCCTCCCGCGTCTCCTTCCGTCGGGCCATGCGCAAGAGCATGCAGTCCGCCATGAAGGCCGGCGCCAAGGGCATCAAGATCCAGTGCGGTGGCCGCCTCGGCGGCGCCGAGATGTCCCGCTCGGAGTTCTACCGCGAGGGCCGTGTGCCCCTGCACACGCTCCGTGCGAACGTGGACTACGGCTTCTTCGAGGCCAAGACGACCTTCGGCCGCATCGGTGTGAAGGTCTGGATCTACAAGGGCGACGTCAAGAACATCGCCGAGGTCCGCGCCGAGAATGCTGCGGCCCGTGCGGGTAACCGCCCGGCCCGTGGTGGCGCCGACCGCCCGGCCCGTGGTGGCCGTGGTGGAGAGCGTGGCGGGCGCGGTCGCAAGCCGCAGCAGGCTGCCGGCGCCGAGGCCCCCAAGGCCGAGGCCCCCGCGGCTGCCGCTCCGGCTGAGAGCACCGGAACGGAGGCCTGACCGAAATGCTGATCCCCCGTAGGGTCAAGCACCGCAAGCAGCACCACCCGAAGCGCAACGGTATGTCCAAGGGTGGGACGCAGGTTGCGTTCGGCGAGTACGGCATCCAGGCGCTGACCCCGGCCTACGTCACGAACCGCCAGATCGAGGCGGCCCGTATCGCGATGACCCGTCACATCAAGCGTGGCGGCAAGGTCTGGATCAACATCTACCCGGACCGTCCCCTCACCAAGAAGCCGGCCGAGACCCGCATGGGTTCCGGTAAGGGTTCTCCGGAGTGGTGGATCGCGAACGTCAAGCCCGGACGTGTGATGTTCGAGCTGTCGTACCCCAACGAGAAGATCGCCCGTGAGGCGCTGACCCGTGCGGCCCACAAGCTGCCGATGAAGTGCCGGATCGTCAAGCGCGAGGCAGGTGAAGCGTGATGTCGGCCGGTACCAAGGCGTCCGAGCTGCGCGAGCTGGGCAACGAGGAGCTTCTGGCGAAGCTCCGCGAGGCCAAGGAAGAGCTGTTCAACCTCCGCTTCCAGGCGGCGACGGGTCAGCTCGAAAACCACGGTCGGCTCAAGGCCGTCCGTAAGGACATCGCGCGGATCTACACCCTGATGCGCGAGCGCGAGCTGGGCATCGAAACGGTGGAGAACGCATGAGCGAGAACAACGTGACTGAGCAGAACACCGAGGCCCGAGGCTTCCGCAAGACCCGTGAGGGTCTCGTCGTCAGCGACAAGATGGACAAGACCGTCGTCGTCGCCGTCGAGGACCGTGTGAAGCACGCGCTGTACGGCAAGGTCATCCGCCGTACCAACAAGCTCAAGGCGCACGACGAGCAGAACGCCGCGGGTGTCGGCGACCGCGTCCTCCTCATGGAGACCCGGCCGCTGTCCGCGACGAAGCGCTGGCGCGTCGTCGAGATCCTCGAGAAGGCCAAGTAATTCCTGCGGGGCAAACCCCGCAGGTCAGTTCCGCCAGGCTCCGGGGGCCGCTGAGAGGCGGCCCCCGGGGAACCGGCAGACGATCAGGAGATAGACGTGATCCAGCAGGAGTCGCGACTGCGTGTCGCCGACAACACTGGTGCGAAGGAGATCCTTTGCATCCGTGTGCTCGGTGGCTCCGGTCGCCGCTACGCGGGCATCGGTGACGTCATCGTCGCCACCGTCAAGGACGCGATCCCCGGTGGCAACGTGAAGAAGGGTGACGTCGTCAAGGCGGTCATCGTTCGCACCGTCAAGGAGCGCCGCCGTCCGGACGGCTCGTACATCCGCTTCGACGAGAACGCCGCCGTCATTCTGAAGAACGACGGCGACCCTCGCGGCACCCGCATCTTCGGCCCGGTCGGCCGTGAGCTGCGCGAGAAGAAGTTCATGAAGATCATCTCGCTCGCGCCGGAGGTGCTGTAAGCATGAAGATCAAGAAGGGCGACCTGGTCCAGGTCATCACCGGCAAGGACAAGGGCAAGCAGGGCAAGGTCATTGCCGCTTACCCGCGCGAGGAGCGTGTCCTGGTCGAGGGTGTCAACCGGGTCAAGAAGCACACCAAGGCCGGCCCGACCGCCAGCGGTTCCCAGGCCGGCGGCATCGTGACCACCGAGGCCCCGATCCACGTGTCCAACGTTCAGCTGGTCGTGGAGAAGGACGGTCAGAAGGTCGTCACGCGTGTCGGTTACCGCTTCGACGAAGAGGGCAACAAGATCCGCGTTGCCAAGCGGACGGGTGAGGACATCTGATGGCTACCACCACCACTCCGCGTCTGAAGACGAAGTACCGCGAGGAGATCGCGGGCAAGCTGCGTGACGAGTTCAAGTACGAGAACGTCATGCAGATCCCGGGCCTCGTCAAGATCGTGGTCAACATGGGTGTCGGCGACGCCGCCCGTGACTCGAAGCTGATCGAGGGCGCGATCCGCGACCTGACCACGATCACCGGTCAGAAGCCGGCCGTCACCAAGGCCCGCAAGTCCATCGCGCAGTTCAAGCTGCGTGAGGGCCAGCCGATCGGTGCCCACGTCACGCTCCGTGGCGACCGCATGTGGGAGTTCCTGGACCGCACCCTGTCGCTCGCGCTGCCGCGCATCCGCGACTTCCGCGGCCTGTCCCCCAAGCAGTTCGACGGCCGTGGCAACTACACCTTCGGTCTCACGGAGCAGGTCATGTTCCACGAGATCGACCAGGACAAGATCGACCGCGTCCGGGGTATGGACATCACCGTGGTGACCACGGCGACCAACGACGAAGAGGGCCGTGCCCTTCTCCGTCACCTCGGCTTCCCGTTCAAGGAGGCGTGAGCGAGATGGCGAAGAAGGCTCTCATCGCGAAGGCTGCTCGCAAGCCCAAGTTCGGTGTGCGTGGCTACACCCGCTGCCAGCGCTGCGGTCGTCCGCACTCCGTGTACCGCAAGTTCGGCCTGTGCCGCGTGTGCCTCCGTGAGATGGCTCACCGTGGCGAGCTGCCGGGCGTGACCAAGAGCTCCTGGTAATCCCCTCTTTTAGGGATTCCTGGACCTCTCGGTAAGCAACCGGGACGGCAGGGCCCGTTTCCCGCATGCCTTAGGCTTGTGGGGTTGGGCTCTGCCGCCCTGAACGACTTACTACGCCGTAGGTCCCCGCACCGCACCCGTCCCGTCTGAAGAAGTACGGGGAGAGGGATGGCGCATATAGGAAACCCCGGCGAGAAAGGCCACAGGCCAATTCATGACCATGACTGATCCGATCGCAGACATGCTGACGCGTCTGCGGAACGCGAACTCGGCGTACCACGACTCGGTGTCGATGCCGCACTCCAAGATCAAGTCGCACATCGCGGAGATCCTCCAGCAGGAGGGCTTCATCACGGGCTGGAAGGTCGAGGACGCCGAGGTCGGCAAGAACCTCGTCCTGGAGCTGAAGTTCGGCCCCAACCGTGAGCGCTCCATCGCGGGCATCAAGCGGATCTCCAAGCCCGGTCTCCGGGTGTACGCGAAGTCCACCAACCTGCCGAAGGTGCTCGGCGGCCTGGGCGTGGCCATCATCTCCACGTCGCACGGGCTCCTCACCGACAAGCAGGCCGGCAAGAAGGGCGTGGGTGGGGAAGTCCTCGCCTACGTCTGGTAGCAGAAGGGAACGGAGGAAACAGCTATGTCGCGCATCGGCAAGCTCCCCATCGCGGTTCCCGCCGGCGTGGACGTCACCATCGACGGCCGTACGGTCTCGGTCAAGGGCCCCAAGGGCTCGCTGACCCACACCGTTGCCGCGCCGATCGACATCGCTAAGGGCGAGGACGGCACCCTCCAGGTGCTCCGCCCGAACGACGAGCGTCAGAGCAAGGCCCTGCACGGCCTCTCCCGCACGCTGGTGGCGAACATGATCACCGGCGTGACCCAGGGTTACGTGAAGAAGCTCGAGATCAGCGGTGTCGGTTACCGAGTGACCGCCAAGGGTTCCAACCTGGAGTTCGCTCTCGGTTACAGCCACCCGATCGTGGTCGAGGCCCCCGAGGGCATCACCTTCAAGGTGGAGTCCCCGACCCGTTTCTCGGTCGAGGGCATCGACAAGCAGAAGGTCGGCGAGGTTGCGGCCAACATCCGCAAGCTGCGCAAGCCCGACCCGTACAAGGCCAAGGGCGTCAAGTACGAGGGCGAAGTCATCCGCCGCAAGGTCGGAAAGGCGGGTAAGTAAGCCATGGCATACGGGCAGAAGATCCTCAAGGGCGACGCCTACAAGCGCGCCGCGATCAAGCGCCGTCACATCCGGATCCGGAAGCGGATCTCCGGTACGGCGGAGCGCCCCCGTCTGGTCGTGACCCGCTCCAACCGCCACATCGTGGCGCAGGTGATCGACGACCTGAAGGGCCACACCCTGGCGTCGGCGTCCACCCTGGACGCGTCGATCCGTGGCGGCGAGGCGGACAAGTCCGCGCAGGCCAAGCAGGTCGGCGCCCTGGTCGCCGAGCGTGCCAAGGCCGCCGGTGTCGAGGCCGTCGTGTTCGACCGTGGTGGCAACCAGTACGCCGGGCGCATCGCCGCCCTGGCGGACGCCGCCCGCGAGGCCGGGCTCAAGTTCTGAGCCGCTTGTAGCTAGCGGAAAGAGAGAGGTAATCCAATGGCTGGACCCCAGCGCCGCGGAAGCGGTGCCGGTGGCGGCGAGCGGCGGGACCGGAAGGGCCGTGACGGCGGCGCTGCTGCCGCCGAGAAGACCGCGTACGTTGAGCGCGTCGTCGCGATCAACCGCGTCGCCAAGGTTGTGAAGGGTGGTCGTCGCTTCAGCTTCACCGCGCTGGTCGTGGTGGGCGACGGTGACGGCACCGTGGGTGTCGGTTACGGCAAGGCCAAGGAGGTGCCGGCCGCCATCGCCAAGGGTGTTGAGGAGGCCAAGAAGCACTTCTTCAAGGTCCCCCGGATCCAGGGCACCATCCCCCACCCCATCCAGGGTGAGAAGGCCGCCGGCGTCGTGCTGCTCAAGCCCGCGTCCCCGGGTACCGGTGTTATCGCCGGTGGTCCGGTGCGTGCCGTGCTCGAGTGCGCCGGTATCCACGACGTGCTGTCGAAGTCGCTCGGCTCCGACAACGCGATCAACATCGTGCACGCGACCGTGGAGGCCCTGAAGGGCCTGCAGCGTCCCGAGGAGATCGCGGCCCGCCGTGGTCTGCCGCTCGAGGACGTCGCCCCCGCGGCCCTGCTGCGTGCGCGTGCCGGGGTGGGTGCGTAATCATGGCGCAGCTCAAGATCACGCAGGTCAAGTCCTACATCGGCAGCAAGCAGAACCACCGTGACACCCTGCGCTCCCTTGGTCTCAAGGGCATCAACACGCAGGTCGTCAAGGAGGACCGCCCCGAGTTCCGCGGCATGGTGCACACCGTCCGCCACCTCGTGACGGTCGAGGAGGTCGACTGATCATGGCGGAGAACAACCCGCTCAAGATCCACAACCTCCGTCCCGCCCCGGGCGCCAAGACCGCCAAGACCCGTGTCGGTCGTGGTGAGGCGTCGAAGGGTAAGACGGCCGGTCGTGGTACCAAGGGCACCAAGGCCCGCTACCAGGTTCCGGAGCGCTTCGAGGGTGGCCAGATGCCGCTCCACATGCGCCTCCCGAAGCTGAAGGGCTTCAAGAACCCGTTCAAGACCGAGTACCAGGTCGTGAACCTCGACAAGCTGGCCGCGCTCTACCCGGAGGGTGGCGAGGTCACCGTCGAGTCGCTGGTGGCCAAGGGTGCCGTTCGCAAGAACAGCCTGGTCAAGGTCCTCGGCCAGGGCGAGATCTCCGTGGCGCTGCAGGTGACGGTCGACGCCGTCTCCGGCTCCGCCAAGGAGAAGATCACCGCCGCCGGCGGTACGGTCACCGAGCTCGTCTGAGTCCTTCGGACGACGCCTCGATGACGTAAACGGTCCCGACCGGGGATACCTCACAATGAGGTATCCCCGGTTGGTCGTTCCTAGGGGGGCAGTGTCGCCGGTAAGGTGGCCTGCACTGTTCTTTTTCGTATTCGTCGAACCTCAGACCGTCACCCTTGACGCAGTTGCGCGGGGGTCGCAGGAGGCACCGTGCTCACCGCGTTCGCCCGGGCGTTCAGGACGCCCGACCTGCGCAAGAAGCTGCTCTTCACGCTGGGCATCATCGTGGTCTACCGGGTCGGTACCCACATCCCCATCCCCGGCGTCAACTACCAGGCCGTCCAGCGGTGTGTGACCGAGGCGCAGGGCAATCAGGGCCTGTTCGGTCTCGTGAACATGTTCAGTGGTGGTGCGCTGCTGCAGATCACGGTCTTCGCGCTCGGCATCATGCCGTACATCACGGCCAGCATCATTCTCCAGCTGCTGACCGTGGTCATCCCGCGCCTGGAAGCCCTGAAGAAAGAGGGCCAGGCGGGCACGGCGAAGATCACGCAGTACACCCGCTACCTGACCGTGGCGCTCGCCATCCTCCAGGGCACCGGCCTCGTCGCCACCGCCCGCAGCGGCGCCCTCTTCAGCGGCTGCTCGGTCGCCACGAGCATCGTCCCGGACCAGGCGATCTTCACGACGATCACGATGGTCATCTGCATGACCGCCGGTACGGCCGTCGTGATGTGGCTCGGTGAGCTGATCACCGACCGCGGCATCGGCAACGGCATGTCGATCCTGATGTTCATCTCCATCGCCGCGACCTTCCCGTCGGCGCTGTGGGCCATCAAGAAGCAGGGCACGCTGGCCGGCGGCTGGATCGAGTTCGGCACCGTCATCGCCGTGGGCCTGGTCATGGTCGCGCTCGTGGTCTTCGTGGAGCAGGCCCAGCGCCGCATCCCGGTGCAGTACGCGAAGCGCATGATCGGCCGGCGGTCCTACGGTGGTACGTCCACGTACATCCCGCTCAAGGTGAACCAGGCGGGTGTGATTCCCGTCATCTTCGCCTCCTCCCTGCTCTACATCCCGGCGCTCGTGGCGCAGTTCTCGGGAGGCAAGTCGGGCTGGAAGACCTGGATCGAGCAGAACCTCACCAAGGGCGACCACCCGATTTACATCACTTCGTACTTCTTGCTCATCGTTTTCTTCGCGTTCTTCTACGTCGCTATCTCCTTCAACCCCGAGGAAGTAGCCGACAACATGAAGAAGTATGGTGGCTTCATCCCGGGCATCCGGGCTGGCCGACCGACCGCTGAGTACCTCAGCTACGTGCTCAACCGGATCACCTGGCCGGGTTCGCTGTACCTGGGTCTGATCGCTCTCGTACCGACAATGGCGTTGGTGGGCTTCAACGCGAGCCAGAACTTCCCGTTCGGCGGGACCAGCATCCTCATCATCGTGGGTGTCGGCCTGGAGACGGTGAAGCAGATCGAGAGCCAGCTCCAGCAGCGCAATTACGAAGGGTTCCTCCGCTGATGCGTATCGTCCTCGTCGGGCCGCCGGGTGCCGGTAAGGGAACGCAGGCCGTCCGGCTCGCAGAGAAGCTGGCCATCCCGCACATCTCCACGGGAGACCTGTTCCGCGCCAACATCAGTCGGCAGACGGAGCTGGGCAAGCTCGCGAAGTCCTACATGGACGCCGGCAACCTCGTCCCCGACGAGGTGACCATCGCGATGGCCAAGGACCGCATGGAGCAGCCGGACGCGGAGAACGGCTTCCTGCTCGACGGCTTCCCGCGGAACGTCTCGCAGGCCGAGGCCCTGGACGAGCTGCTCCGGACCGAGGGCATCACGCTGGACGCGGTCCTGGACCTCGAGGTGCCCGAGGACGAGGTCGTCAAGCGGATCGCCGGCCGGCGCATCTGCCGCAACGACTCCTCGCACGTCTTCCACGTGTCGTACAACGCGCCGAAGCAGGAGGACGTGTGCGACGTCTGCGGCGGCGAGCTGTACCAGCGCGACGACGACCGTGAGGAGACCGTCCGCACGCGGCTGGAGGTCTACCACACGCAGACCGAGCCGATCATCGACTACTACAAGGCCCAGGGCCTGGTCGTGACCATCTCCTCGCTGGGCCCGGTGGCCGAGATCACCGAGCGGGCGCTGGAGGCCCTCAAGGGCGAGAAGGCCGGGAAGTAGTTTCCTGCCCTTCCGGCCGCGGTGCCCTCCCGGGTGCCGCGGCCGTACTGTTGTACAGGTATCCCAGTCGACGTGAGTGACGGAGAGCGCAGGCCCCCCATGGTCCAGATCAAGACCCCCGAGCAGATCGCGAAGATGCGGGCGGCGGGCCTGGTGGTGGCCGCCATCCACGCCGCCACGCGCGAGGCCGCGGTGCCGGGTGCGACCACCAAGGACCTGGACGAGGTGGCCCGCAAGGTCCTCGCCGAGCACGGCGCGAAGTCGAACTTCCTGGGCTACGGCGGCTTCCCGGCGACGATCTGCACGTCGGTCAACGACGTGGTCGTCCACGGCATCCCCTCCGACGACGTCGTCCTGAAGGACGGCGACATCATCTCCATCGACTGCGGCGCGATCGTCGACGGCTGGCACGGCGACGCCGCCTACACGGCCTTCGTGGGCTCCGGCCACGCCCCGGAGCTGGTGGAGCTGTCCCGGGTGACGGAAGAGTCCATGTGGGCCGGCATCGCGGCGATGAAGCAGGGCAACCGCCTGGTCGACATCTCCCGGGCGATCGAGACGTACATCCGCCGCCAGCCGAAGCCGGGCGGCGGCAAGTACGGGATCATCGAGGACTACGGCGGCCACGGCATCGGCACCGAGATGCACATGGACCCGCACCTGCTGAACTACGTCGACCGCCGCCGCGGCAAGGGCCCCAAGCTGGTCCCGGGCTTCTGCCTCGCGATCGAGCCGATGGTCTCCCTGGGCACCCCGCGCACCGAGGTCCTGTCGGACGACTGGACGGTCATCACCACCGACGGCACCTGGTCCTCCCACTGGGAGCACTCGGTCGCCCTCACCGAGCAGGGCCCCCTGGTCCTGACCGCCGTCGACGGCGGCAGGGCGAAGCTGGCCGAGTACGGCGTGACGGCGGCGCCGGACCCGCTCGCATGAGGATCACCCCGATGGGGCAGACTTCCTCGATTCGCCTTTCCGGGTGCGCCGACGTAGACTGACTCGTCGGCTCTCGTGCACCCGCATGTCCGCATGCTCCCGCAGGCGGTTCCGTGTGGGAACGCCCGAGCGTCGATCAAGGTAGTCGATTCGAAGGGCGAAGCGTGGCCAAGAAGCAAGGTGCCATCGAGATCGAGGGCACTGTCGTCGAGTCTCTGCCGAACGCCATGTTCAAGGTCGAGCTCCAGAACGGCCACCAGGTCCTGGCACACATCAGCGGCAAGATGCGTATGCACTACATCCGCATCCTCCCTGACGACCGGGTCGTGGTGGAGCTGTCTCCGTACGACCTGACGCGTGGCCGGATCGTCTACCGGTACAAGTAGATCTTGCCCGCGCCCCGGGGGCTTCCTCGGAGCGGTGGCACTGACCCGGAGAACCTCACCCCATGAAGGTCAAGCCGAGCGTCAAGAAGATCTGCGACAAGTGCAGGGTGATCCGCCGTCACGGCCGGGTCATGGTCATCTGCGAGAACCCGCGCCACAAGCAGCGCCAGGGCTGACGCACGACCATCACCCTCTGCACCTCTATCGCAGAGTTTCGCGCGACGCGAGCTGAATATGTTCATACGCAGAGCCCGAGCGGTCCAGCTCGACACCCCCGGTTCGGAGGCCGGGGACCCGGTTCGTACCTGGTACGGCGGCCGGGAGCCGGTTCTGTGGAAGACCTCCGAAGATTCACCAGGAGCCATTGAATGGCACGCGTTTCCGGTGTCGACATCCCGCGCGACAAGCGCGTGGAGATCGCCCTCACCTACGTGTTCGGCATCGGCCGGACCCTCTCGAAGGAGACGCTGGCTGCGACCGGCGTCGACCCGAACACCCGCGTTCGTGACCTGACCGAAGAGCAGCTGGTCGCGATCCGCGAGTACGTCGACAACAACATCAAGACCGAGGGTGACCTCCGTCGCGAGATCCAGGCCGACATCCGCCGCAAGGTCGAGATCGGCACCTACCAGGGTCTCCGTCACCGTCGCGGTCTGCCCGTCCGCGGTCAGCGCACCAGCACCAACGCTCGCACCCGCAAGGGCCCGCGTCGCGCCATCGCCGGCAAGAAGAAGCCGGGCAAGAAGTAGTCCGCAGCGGACACCTGTCCACGGTCTTCGCTGTAGGACCGACCACCTCCCGTAGGAGTTAGTAGATGCCCCCCAAGGGACGTCAGGGCGCTGCCAAGAAGGTGCGCCGCAAGGAAAAGAAGAACGTCGCTCACGGCCACGCGCACATCAAGAGCACGTTCAACAACACGATCGTGTCGATCACGGACCCGTCCGGCAACGTGATCTCCTGGGCCTCCGCCGGCCACGTCGGCTTCAAGGGCTCCCGGAAGTCCACGCCGTTCGCCGCGCAGATGGCCGCCGAGTCGGCTGCCCGCCGCGCCCAGGAGCACGGCATGCGCAAGGTCGACGTGTTCGTCAAGGGCCCGGGCTCCGGTCGTGAGACCGCGATCCGCTCGCTGCAGGCCACGGGCCTCGAGGTCGGCTCCATCCAGGACGTCACCCCGACCCCGCACAACGGCTGCCGCCCGCCGAAGCGCCGCCGCGTCTGACGCACCACGGCTGCTTCAGGGCTTCTCGGGCGGTACGGCTCTTTCGGGTCGTGCCGCCCGTACCCTTGCAGTACCCGCACTTCTCACGGGTGCGGATTCCGTCGGACGTCAAATAGCGGGCGTCCACGAAAGAAGGATCTGATCCACACATGCTGATCGCTCAGCGTCCCTCGTTGACCGAAGAGGTCGTCGACGAGTTCCGCTCCCGGTTCGTGATCGAGCCGCTGGAGCCGGGCTTCGGCTACACCCTCGGCAACTCCCTCCGCCGCACCCTCCTGTCCTCGATCCCCGGCGCCGCTGTCACCAGCATCCGGATCGACGGCGTGCTGCACGAGTTCACCACCGTGCCGGGCGTCAAGGAGGACGTCACCGACCTGATCCTCAACATCAAGCAGCTGGTCGTCTCCTCGGAGCACGACGAGCCGGTCGTGATGTACCTGCGCAAGCAGGGCCCGGGTCTGGTCACCGCCGCCGACATCGCGCCCCCGGCCGGTGTCGAGGTGCACAACCCCGACCTGGTCCTCGCCACGCTCAACGGCAAGGGCAAGCTGGAGATGGAGCTGACCGTCGAGCGCGGTCGCGGCTACGTCTCCGCCGTGCAGAACAAGCAGGTGGGCCAGGAGATCGGCCGTATCCCGGTCGACTCCATCTACTCGCCGGTGCTCAAGGTCACGTACAAGGTCGAGGCCACCCGTGTCGAGCAGCGCACCGACTTCGACAAGCTGATCGTCGACGTCGAGACCAAGCAGGCGATGCGTCCGCGTGACGCCATGGCCTCCGCCGGCAAGACCCTGGTCGAGCTGTTCGGTCTCGCCCGCGAGCTGAACATCGACGCCGAGGGCATCGACATGGGTCCGTCCCCGACGGACGCGGCGCTGGCGGCCGACCTCGCGCTCCCGATCGAGGAGCTCGAGCTGACCGTCCGCTCCTACAACTGCCTCAAGCGCGAGGGCATCCACTCCGTGGGTGAGCTGGTCGCGCGCTCCGAGGCCGACCTGCTCGACATCCGCAACTTCGGTGCGAAGTCGATCGACGAGGTCAAGGCGAAGCTGGCCGGCATGGGCCTGGCCCTCAAGGACAGCCCGCCCGGATTCGACCCGACCGCGGCCGCGGACGCCTTCGGCGCCGACGACGACGCGGACGCCGGGTTCGTCGAGACCGAGCAGTACTGAGGGCTCGGGACCGACGGTCCGATTTCGGGTGCGGGTGCGCTGCGGCTTGTCGCGCAGTTCCCCGCGCCCCTTTCCGGGAGCTTCCCCTCGGGGCGGCTCCCGGATCTCCGACAGGTAACCGCCTGCTCGGATACTGACTCCGGTACCTGACACGGCCGGGGCAGACACTGAGGAGAAACACCATGCCGAAGCCCACCAAGGGTGCCCGTCTGGGCGGCAGCGCCGCGCACGAGAAGCTGCTCCTCGCCAACCTGGCGAAGAGCCTCTTCGAGCACGGCCGTATCACCACCACCGAGGCGAAGGCCCGCCGTCTGCGGCCGTACGCCGAGCGTCTGATCACCAAGGCGAAGAAGGGCGACCTTCACAACCGCCGTCAGGTGCTCCAGGTCATCACGGACAAGAGCGTCGTCCACACGCTCTTCACCGAGATCGGCCCGCGGTACGAGAACCGTCCGGGTGGTTACACCCGCATCACCAAGATCGGTAACCGCCGTGGCGACAACGCGCCCATGGCCGTCATCGAGCTGGTCGAGGCGCTGACGGTGCAGCAGAACGCCGTGGGCGAGGCCGAGGCCGCCACCAAGCGTGCGGTCAAGGAGGCCGAGGAGGCCAAGGCCGCGGAGACCACCGAGGCGCCGGCCGAGGAGGCCGCTGCCGAGGAGTCGAAGGACGCCTGAGGCTCTGCCTGACGCGGGAAGCGGGTCCGCCCTTCGGGGCGGGCCCGCTTTCGCGTCCCTTCGCGAGGGCACGGCCCTGAGAGGATTTCTGCGTGAGTGACGAAGTACAGCCCGGGTACGTCCGTGTCCGCCTCGACGTCTCCTACGACGGCACCGACTTCCACGGCTGGGCCAAGCAGGCCGGCGGCAAGCGGACCGTGCAGGGCGAGATCGAGGACGCCCTGCGCACGGTGACGCGGTCCCGGGAGACGTACGAGCTGACCGTCGCCGGACGGACCGACGCCGGGGTGCACGCGCGCGGGCAGGTGGCCCACGTCGACCTGCCCGAGGAGGTCTGGCGCGAGCACAACCAGAAGCTGCTGAAGCGGCTCGCCGGGCGGCTGCCGAAGGACGTGCGGGTGTGGGCCCTCAGGCCGGCGCCGAGCGGGTTCAACGCCCGTTTCTCCGCCGTCTGGCGCCGGTACGCCTACCGGGTCACCGACAACCCCGGCGGTGTCGACCCCATCCTGCGCAACCACGTCCTGTGGCACGACTGGCCGCTCGACGTGGACGCCATGAACGAGGCGGCCCGGGCCCTGCTCGGCGAGCACGACTTCGCCGCCTACTGCAAGCGGCGGGAGGGCGCGACCACCATCCGTACGCTCCAGGAGCTCAGCCTGGTGCGCGGGGACGACGGGATCATCACCGCGACCGTCCGCGCGGACGCGTTCTGCCACAACATGGTGCGCTCGCTGATCGGCGCGCTGCTGTTCGTCGGTGACGGGCACCGCGGGCCGCAGTGGCCCGGGAAGGTGCTGGCCGCCGGGGTGCGCGACTCCGCCGTGCACGTCGTACGACCGCACGGGCTGACCCTGGAGGAGGTCGGTTACCCGGCCGACGAGCTGCTGGCGGCCCGGAACAAGGAGGCGCGGAACAAGCGCTCGCTCCCCGGCAGGGCGGGCTGCGCGACCTGTTAGACGCGGCCCTCCCGCGTCCGCCCCGGCCGCCCGCGCGGCCCGGGAGCCCCCGGCGGTGCGGCCGCGGGCCCGGGCCGCAGCGGTACGGCTCCGCAGCGGCAGCGCTCCTCAAGCGGTACGGCTCCGCTACCGGGCGGCGGCCGAGGCCTGGGCCTGACCGCGGCGGTGGATCTGGTTGACGGTGAACTGGGCCAGGTCGTCGCCGGAGCCGAAGACCTTGTCGTCCTTCTTCGTCACGTCCTTGCCGCTGAAGAAGCCGGCGATGGTGAAGTAGGCGTAGCGGCCGTAGGCGTTCCTCGTCGAGCGGCAGAAGGCCCCGTCGCAGAACGGCTTGACGTCCTTGCCGAACAGCGAGCGCACGATGCTGCGGTCGTCGGTCTGGGCCTTGGCCTTCGCCGCCTGCGCCGCGTTGTCGAAGACGGCGACGCCCACGGTGACCCCGATGCCGCCGTTGGTGTAGGTCACCCGCATGAGGCGGGTGCAGCCGTTGTCGGTGAGGATCTTGGGCAGGGTGCCGCTGGCCGCCGTGGCGCACGCGGTGGTGTCGGCGGTGGCGCCCTTCTCGTACACCGTCTCGCCCAGGGTCAGCCGGGCGTCCGGGAAGAGGGTGCCCGGGCCGAGGGGGGCGGTGTCCTTCTTGGCGCTGGAGATGAAGTCCTTCGGGTCCAGCGGCGGCGGCGCGCTGGTCGGCGCGAAGGACGGCGTCGCGGTGGCGGACCCGGGGATGGAGGCGCTGGCGGGCAGGTTGCCGGGGCCGGCCTGCGGGTCACCGCCGTTCGCGGAGACGACGGCCATCGCCACCGCGGTGCCTATCGCGACCGTGGCGAGTCCGCCGCCGGCTATGAACAGCAGCTTGCGGCGCTTGTTCCGTGTCTCGGAGGCCTCGGCGAGCGCGGCCCAGTCCGGGCTCCCGTCGTCGGCTCCGCTGTTCCACGGCTGCTGGGAATGCGGTTTCCAGGGATCCCACTGAGACTGGGGTCCCCCCTGCCCGTAACTCATGGGGCGCATCTTAGACGGGGGGCGCGTGGTGCGGGGTCCGTCTGTCGGCCCGCTCCGTTTTGACCCGTCCGGGGGCCGCCCGGTAACCTACTTCTTCGTTGTGTATTGGCTTGCTCATTCTCACGGGACGGGCCCTTACACCGGTCCACCGGGCCGATGACCAGCGACCCCACGTACGCGGTATGCGTCGCCGCCGTGGGTCAAGGCTGTCGTGATCGTTTCGGTGACCTTGTTTAGGACCATTCACTCGAAGCGAAGGCTACGAACCGTGCGTACGTACAGCCCCAAGCCCGGCGATGTGACGCGCCAGTGGCACGTCATCGACGCTCAGGACGTTGTCCTGGGCCGTCTCGCCACCACCGCTGCGACCCTCCTGCGGGGCAAGCACAAGCCGATCTACGCGCCGCACGTCGACGCTGGTGACTTCGTCATCATCATCAACGCCGACAAGGTGCACCTGTCCGGCAACAAGCGGACCCAGAAGATGGCGTACCGCCACTCCGGCTACCCGGGTGGTCTGCGCTCCGTCCGCTACGACGAGCTGCTCGACAAGAACCCCGAGAAGGCCATCGAGAAGGCCGTCAAGGGCATGCTCCCCAAGAACACTCTGGGCCGTCAGATGCTCTCGAAGCTGAAGGTCTACAAGGGTGACCAGCACCCGCACGCTGCCCAGCAGCCGGTGCCGTTCGAGATCACCCAGGTCGCGCAGTAAGTCCGGCCACCCCCTAAGACTGAAGAGAATCTGAGGAGAATCGTGGCCGAGACCACTGCCGAGCAGCCGCTCGAAGAGCTTGACATCGACAGCTACACCACCGAGTCCGAGGTCCCCGTCGAGGGCGAGTACACCTCGGAGTCCCTGGCCTCCCGCTTCGGCGAGCCGCAGCCGGCCGCCGGCCTGGGCCGCCGCAAGAACGCCATCGCCCGCGTCCGGATCGTTCCGGGCACCGGCAAGTGGAAGATCAACGGCCGCACCCTCGAGGACTACTTCCCGAACAAGGTGCACCAGCAGGAAGTCAACGAGCCCTTCAAGGTGCTCGAGCTCGAGGGCCGTTACGACGTCATCGCCCGCATCGCCGGTGGCGGTGTCTCCGGTCAGGCCGGTGCGCTCCGTCTCGGTGTCGCCCGTGCGCTGAACGAGGCCGACGTCGACAACAACCGCGGCCCGCTGAAGAAGGCCGGCTTCCTCAAGCGCGACGACCGCGCGGTCGAGCGCAAGAAGGCCGGTCTGAAGAAGGCCCGCAAGGCCCCGCAGTACAGCAAGCGCTAACCAGCAGCTGCCTGCTCGTACTCCGAACGCCCCGGCGGCACGCCACATGTGCCGCCGGGGCGTTCGTTTATCCCGGCCAAGGGCGTATAACGACACAAGACGCTCAAAGGCTTGTGTGATCGGATCGCATGGCGTCTGCCATCATTCCCGGCAGCAAGGACGCTTCCTCAGGAGGACAAGTGGGACGACTCTTCGGCACGGACGGCGTGCGCGGTGTCGCCAACGCGGATCTGACGGCCGAGATGGCGCTCGGCCTCTCCGTCGCCGCGGCGCACGTGCTGGCCGAGGCGGGCACCTTCGAGGGCCACAAGCCGACGGCGGTGGTCGGGCGGGACCCGCGCGCGTCCGGGGAGTTCCTGGAGGCCGCGGTGGTCGCCGGCCTGGCCAGCGCCGGTGTGGACGTCCTGTGCGTCGGCGTGCTGCCGACGCCCGCGGTGGCCCATCTCACCGGCGCGCTCGGCGCCGACCTCGGTGTGATGCTGTCCGCCAGCCACAACGCCATGCCGGACAACGGCATCAAGTTCTTCGCCCGCGGCGGCCACAAACTCGCCGACGAGCTGGAGGACAGGATCGAGGCGGTGTACGAGTCGCACCGGCACGGCGAACCGTGGGAGCGTCCCAAGGGCGCCGGCGTGGGCCGGGTCCGCTCGTACGAGGAGGGCTTCGAGAGCTACGTCGCCCACCTGCTCTCGGTGCTCCCCAACCGGCTGGACGGGCTGAAGATCGTCCTGGACGAAGCGCACGGCGCGGCCTCGGGGGTCTCGCCGGAGGCGTTCACCCGGGCCGGCGCCCAGGTCGTCACGATCGGCGCGGAGCCCGACGGGCTCAACATCAACGACGGGTGCGGCTCGACCCACCTGGAGAAGCTGAAGGCCGCGGTCGTCGAGCACGGCGCGGACCTCGGCATCGCGCACGACGGGGACGCCGACCGCTGCCTGGCCGTCGACCACACCGGCGAGGAGGTCGACGGCGACCAGATCCTCTCCGTGCTCGCGCTGTCCCTGCGGGAGCGCTCCGAGCTGCGGTCCGACACCGTGGTCGCCACCGTGATGTCCAACCTCGGCTTCAAGCTGGCGATGGAGCGGGCGGGCATCCGGCTGGTGCAGACCGCCGTCGGCGACCGGTACGTCCTGGAGGAGATGAAGGAGCACGGCTACGCCCTCGGCGGCGAGCAGTCCGGGCACGTCATCATCCTCGACCACGCGACCACCGGTGACGGAACGCTGACCGGGCTGCTGCTGGCGGCCCGGGTCGCCGAGACCGGGCGCACCCTGCGCGAGCTGGCCTCCGTGATGGAGCGGCTGCCGCAGGTGCTGATCAACGTGCCCGATGTGGACAGGTCCCGGGTGAAGACCTCCGCGGACCTCGCCGCCGCGGTCGCCGAGGCGGAGAAGGAGCTGGGGTCGACCGGGCGGGTGCTGCTGCGGCCCTCCGGGACCGAGCCGCTGGTCCGGGTGATGGTCGAGGCCGCGGACATCGACCAGGCCCGGGCGGTGGCCGGGCGGCTGGCGGACGCCGTCAAGTCCGCGCTGGGATAGGGCCGGAACCGGGCCGGGGAACCGCGGGGGGGCTTCCCCGCGCGGTTCCCGCGCTCCTGGGGGGGCTCACCGGTCATCCCGGGCTCCCGGCCCCCTGGGCGCGCTGCCCGTGCCGCTTCCAGAAGAACTTCTGGGCCAGCAGCGTCAGCGTGCCCGCCAGGATGATGCCCAGCAGGTTCAGCAGCAGCTGCTCGACCGAGCCGACGGTCTGGTTGGTGTCGCCGTAGGCGAGGGCGACCGCCGCGTTGGCCGCGGCCGGGACCGTGGTCACCGAGATCGCGACGCCCACCAGCGCGCCCGACTTGGCGGAGGTCAGGGACAGGGTGCCGGCGATGCCGGCCAGGACCGCCACGATGAGCGAGAAGGCGTCGGGGGCGTACACGAACGCCGTGTTGGGGCGCTCGCCCTCCAGGGCCGAGCGGTGGAACAGCCCCAGGCCGTCCATGAACAGGGTGAAGCCGACCGTCACGGCCATCGCCAGCGCGAAGCCCACCAGCAACGCGACCAGTGAGCGCCACGCCAGGCGCGGATGGCGCCGCACCAGGGCCGTGCAGATGCCCGCCAGCGGGCCGAACTCCGGTCCGACCGCCATCGCGCCCACGATCAGGATGGCGTTGTCCAGGACGACACCGCAGGCCGCGATCATCGTGGCCAGGGTGATGAAGGCGACGTAGGTGACCGAGAGCGTGGACTCCTCGTGGGTGGCCTCGGTCAGGCCCTCCCACAGCACCGCGTCCGCGCCCTCGCCCGGCGCGTCCTCCTCGGCCTTGTCGGCGCGCCGGGACAGGGACAGGCCGATGTCGTCGACGGCGATCGACCCGGTCTCGTCCAGGCCCAGGTGACGCAGGCCGCTGATGAGTTCGTCACCGGCTTCGCGGGCCACGTCGCACAGGACGAGGTCTCCGGCAGGGTCGCGGGCGGCGCCGGGCAGGACGACGAGGTGGGTGGTGCCGACCGTCTTCTCGATCAGCCGGACCACCTCGTCGGTCCGCTCCGCCGGTGTGATCAGGCGCAGATGCAGCATGGCGCCCATCTAACAGGGGCGGCTACAGCTTGCGCAGCCGCAGGCGCTGCACCTTGTGGTCGGGACCCTTGCGCAGGATGAGCGTGGCGCGGCCGCGGGTGGGCGCGATGTTCTCGACCAGGTTCGGCTTGTTGATGGTCCGCCACAGTGTGCGGGCGTAGTCCAGGGCCTCGTCCTCGGAGACCTGGGTGTACTTGCGGAAGTAGGAGTTCGGGTTCTGGAAGGCCGTCCGGCGCAGCTTGCGGAAGCGGCTGAGGTACCAGCTCTCGATGTCGTCGGCACTGGCGTCGACGTACACGCTGAAGTCGAAGTAGTCGGCGAGACCGACCCGGGTGCGGCCGTCCTTGCCGGGCAGGGCGGGCTGGAGGACGTTCAGGCCCTCCACGATCAGGATGTCCGGGCGGCGGACGGTGAGCTTCTCGCCCGGCACGATGTCGTAGATGAGGTGGGAGTAGACGGGCGCCGACACCTCGCCCTTGCCGGCCTTGATGTCGGCGACGAAACGGGTCAGGGCCCGGCGGTCGTAGGACTCGGGGAAGCCCTTGCGCGACATCAGGCCACGGGCCTCCAGCTCCCGGGTGGGCAGCAGGAAGCCGTCCGTCGTGACCAGTTCCACGCGCGGGTGCTCGGGCCAGCGGGAGAGCAGGGCCTGGAGGAGGCGGGCGACCGTGGACTTGCCCACGGCCACGGAACCGGCGACGCCTATGACGAACGGGGTGCCGGACTGGGAGCCCCCTTCGCCGAGGAAGGTGTTCAGCGCCCCCCTGAGGCCGTCGGTGGCGCCGACGTAGAGATTGAGGAGCCGGGAGAGCGGGAGGTAGATGTCCCGCACCTCGTCCAGGTCGATGACGTCACCGAGGCCGCGGAGCTTCTCCACCTCCTCGGCGGTGAGCGGCAGCGGCGTCTTGTCGCGCAGCGCGCTCCACTCGGCACGGGTGAGATCGACGTAGGGAGTCGCCTCCGGCCTGTGCCGGTGGGCGCTCCGGGGCATCGAGGAGACCGGTGAGATCACAGTCCATTGTTAACGGAGTTTGAACGGCTCGGCGGGTGGGGTCCGTCACGCGTGACGCCCGGCCCGCCGGGGGCTGCGTACGACGGTGGTAATTTCCGATTCCGGGCAGGCGGCAGCGGTTTCCGACCGGCTGTGGCCCGTAGGCTGCCGCTCATGTGCGGAATCGTGGGATACGTAGGGTCGCAGTCGGCGCTCGAGGTCGTGATGGCCGGGCTGAAGCGGCTGGAGTACCGCGGGTACGACTCGGCCGGCGTCGCCGTGCCGGCGGACGGCGGGCTGGCCGCGGCGAAGAAGGCCGGGAAGCTGGTCAACCTGGAGAAGGAACTGGTCGAACGGCCGCTGCCGACGGGCACGACCGGCATCGGCCACACCCGCTGGGCCACGCACGGTGGTCCCACGGACGCCAACGCGCACCCGCACCTGGACAACGCCGGCCGGGTCGCGGTGGTCCACAACGGCATCATCGAGAACTTCGCGGTCCTGCGCGCGGAACTGGCCGAGCGGGGGCACGAGCTGACCTCCGAGACGGACACGGAGGTCGTCGCCCACCTGCTGGCCGAGGAGTTCTCCTCCTGCGCCGACCTCGCCGAGGCGATGCGCCTGGTGTGCCGCCGGCTGGAGGGCGCGTTCACGCTGGTCGCGGTGCACGCCGACGAGCCCGACGTGGTGGTCGGGGCGCGCCGGAACTCGCCGCTGGTGGTGGGGGTCGGGGAGGGGGAGGCGTTCCTCGCCTCCGACGTCGCCGCGTTCATCGCCCACACCCGCTCGGCGATCGAGCTGGGCCAGGACCAGGTGGTGGAGCTGCGCCGCGACGGCGTGACGGTGACGGGCTTCGACGGCAGCCCCGCCGAGGTCCGCTCGTACCACGTGGACTGGGACGCCTCCGCCGCCGAGAAGGGCGGCTACGACTACTTCATGCTCAAGGAGATCGCCGAACAGCCCAAGGCGGTCGCCGACACCCTGCTCGGGCGCATCGACCCCTCCGGCTCGCTGACCCTGGACGAGGTGCGGATCAGCCCCTCCGAGCTGCGCGAGATCGACAAGGTCGTCATCGTCGCCTGCGGTACGGCCTTCCACGCGGGCCTGATCGCCAAGTACGCCATCGAGCACTGGACGCGGATCCCCTGCGAAGTGGAGCTGGCCAGCGAGTTCCGCTACCGCGACCCGATCCTGGACGGCCGGTCGCTGGTGATCGCCATTTCCCAGTCCGGCGAGACCATGGACACCCTCATGGCGCTGCGGCACGCCCGGGAGCAGGGTTCCAAGGTGCTGGCGATCTGCAACACCAACGGCTCGACGATCCCCCGCGAGTCGGACGCGGTGCTGTACACGCACGCCGGGCCCGAGGTCGCCGTCGCCTCCACCAAGGCGTTCCTCACCCAGCTGGTCGCCTGCTACCTGGTCGCCCTGTACCTGGGCCAGGTCCGCGGCACCAAGTGGGGCGACGAGATCCAGGTGGTCATCAAGGACCTGTCGCGGATCTCCGTGGAGGTCGAGCGGGTGCTGGAGACCATGGAGCCGGTGCGGGCGCTGGCACGGACGCTGGCGTCGAAGAACACGGTGCTGTTCCTCGGCCGGCACGTGGGCTACCCGGTGGCTCTGGAAGGCGCGCTGAAGCTGAAGGAACTGGCGTACATGCACGCCGAGGGCTTCGCCGCGGGGGAGCTGAAGCACGGTCCGATCGCGCTGATCGAGGAGGACCTGCCGGTGGTCGTCGTCGTACCGTCCCCGCGCGGCCGGTCGGTGCTGCACGACAAGATCGTCTCCAACATCCAGGAGATCCGGGCACGCGGTGCGCGCACGATCGTGATCGCGGAGGAGGGTGACGAGACGGTCGTGCCCTACGCCGACCACCTCATCCGCATCCCGGCGACCCCGACCCTGCTCCAGCCCCTGGTGGCGACGGTGCCGCTCCAGGTCTTCGCCTGCGAGCTGGCGACGGCCCGGGGCAACGAGGTGGACCAGCCGCGGAACCTGGCGAAGTCGGTGACGGTGGAGTGATAGGGGCGTGAAAAGGGAGGGGGGACGGCCGGACGCCGTCCCCCCTCGCGCGGCCGGCCGGCTACCAGTTGATGCAGGTCTTCGGGACCCAGCCGGTCTTCTTGTCGCCGCCGTAGTACCAGAGGTTGCTCTTCTTGCCGCAGGCCGTGTACGAACCGCCCTTGTAGGCCTTGCCGTCGTTGCAGACCGCGCCCTTCTTGCCCTTGCCCCAGATGCCGACGGCCGTGGCGGTCGTCTTCGGCGAGGTGCGGACGTTGACGGTCTCCTTGGCCTTCACGTTGATGATCGCCTTGCTGCAGTCCTGCGGCAGGGACGCCGCGGAGGCGGTGCCGGCGGTGGCGACGGCGCCGGTCAGGGCCGTACCGATCAGGGCCGCGGTGGTGAGCACGGTGCCCAGAGACTTCGACTTCACAGCTGTGTCCTCCCGTTACGTGCAAGGTGCCCCGTCGCGACGGGGCACCGGTCAGGCGGAAGACTACGGCTCGGCGGGGGGCCGGGTGATCCCGGGGCGGCCGGGGGCCGGTGGTCAGTGGACGGAGAAGCCGCCGTCCACGTGCAGCGACTGGCCCGTGACGTAGGCGGAGGCGCGGCTCGCGAGGAAGACCGCCGCGCCCGCGAAGTCCTCGGCGAGGCCGTTGCGCCCGGTCATCGTGCGCGCGGCCAGGGCCGCCACCCGCTCGGGGTCGGACGACAGCCGCGCGTTGAGCGGGGTCATCACGAAGCCCGGGACGAGGGTGTTGCAGGTGACGCCGTGCGGAGACCACGCCTCGGCCTGGGAGCGGGCCAGGGACTCCAGGGCCCCCTTGGACACGCCGTAGGCGCCGCTCTGCACGAAGGCGCGGTGCGCCTGCTGGGAGGTGATGTGGATGATCCGGCCGAAGCCCCGCTCGGCCATGCCGGGCCCGAACCGCTGTCCCAGCAGGAAGGGGGCCTCCAGGTTCACCGCCATGGTGGTGTCCCACACGTCCTCGCCCAACTCGCCCAGCGGCGGCCGCAGGTTGACGCCGGCGGAGTTGACGAGGATGTCGGGCTCCCCGAACACGGCGGCCGCCTCCTCGGCCGCCGCCCGCACCCCGTCACGGGTGCCCAGGTCCCCGCTCACCCAGGCGGCCCGGCAGCCCTCGGCCGCCAACTCCGCGACCGTCGCGCTCAGTTCCTCCTTCCGGCGGGCCACGACCACCACGCGCGCACCGGCCCGCGCCAGCGCCCCGGCGACGGCCCGCCCGATGCCGGAACTGCCCCCGGTGACCAGCGCGACGCGGCCGTCCAGTGAGAAGAGGCCGGAGAGATAGGCGGATGAGGAGGTCATACCGGCAGCGTAGGCGACGTGGCGTCACCCGACCGGCGCTTCCCGGGGTCGTAGGGTGCTCGGCATGAGCATCATCGGGGTGGGCATCGACGTCGCCGAGATCGACCGGTTCCGGGTCTCCCTGGAGCGGACGCCCGGGCTGGCCGACCGCCTGTTCGTGGAGCACGAGCTGCTGCTGCCCAGCGGGGACCGGCGGGGCATCGCCTCGCTGGCGGCCCGGTTCGCCGCCAAGGAGGCGCTGGCGAAGGCGCTGGGGGCGCCCCCGGGACTCCAGTGGACCGATGCCGAGGTGTACGTGGAGGACAGCGGGCAGCCGCGGCTGCGGGTGAAGGGGACGGTGGCCGCGCGCGCCGCGGAGCTGGGCGTGCGGTCCTGGCACGTGTCGCTCAGTCACGACGCGGGCGTCGCCTCGGCCGTGGTGGTCGCCGAGGGCTGAGCCTCCCGGCGGCGGCCGGCGAGCGGCGGGCCCCGCCGGGCGAACGGGGTGCGTGGGGTCGCGGTTCGGGGGGAGACTCGACCGCATGCGTACTGCGTACAGCGTGGAGACGGTAAGGGCGTCCGAGCGGGCGTTGATGGCGCGGCTGCCGGAGGGCGCGCTGATGCAGCGGGCCGCCGCCGGGCTGGCCGCCGCCTGCGCCGAACTGCTCGGACGGGTCTACGGCAGCCGGGTGGTGCTGCTCGTCGGCAGCGGGGACAACGGCGGCGACGCCCTCTACGCCGGGGCCCGGCTGGCCCGGCGCGGTGCCGGGGTGACGGCCCTGCTGCTGACGCCCGAACGCGTCCACGGCGGTGGGCTGCGGGCGCTGCGCCGGGCGGGCGGCACGGCCGTCGCCGCGGAGCCGTCTGCCGCCGCGGGTCCGGCCGGCTCCGCCGACCGTGCCGGGGAGCTGATCCGGCGCGCCGACCTGGTCGTGGACGGGATCGTCGGCATCGGGGGCAGGGGCGGGCTGCGCCCGGATGCCGAGCGGCTCGCCGGGCTGGTGGCCGCCTCCCGGGCCGCCGTCGTGGCCGTGGACCTGCCCAGCGGTGTCGACGCCGACACCGGCGAAGTACGGGGGGCCGCGCTGCGGGCCGACCTGACCGTCACCTTCGGCACCTACAAGCCGGGACTGCTCGTCGATCCGGCCCGGGAGTACGCCGGGGTCGTACGGCTGGTCGACATCGGTCTGGAGCCGCCGGCCGGGACGGCCGTGCTGGAGGCACTCCAGCACGCCGACGTGGCACGGCTGCTGCCCGAGCCCGTGGCGGAGAGCGACAAGTACCGGCGGGGGGTCGTCGGGATCGCCGCGGGGTCGGCGCGCTACCCGGGGGCCGCGGTGCTCGCCGTGTCGGGGGCGCTGCGGGGCGGGGCGGGTGCCGTGCGCTACGTCGGGCCGGCCGCGGAGGCGGTCATCGCCCGCTTCCCCGAGACGCTGGTCTCCGACGCCGGTCCGGCGAAGGCCGGGCGGGTGCAGGCCTGGGTGGTCGGTCCGGGCGCCGGGGACGACGCGGTGACCGTCGCCGAGGTGCTGGAGACGGACGTGCCGGTACTGCTCGACGCGGACGGGCTGCGGCTGGCCCGGCGGGACGCGGTGCGCGGCCGTACGGCGCCGACGCTGATGACTCCGCACGCCGGGGAGGCCGCCGCGTTGCTGGGGGTGCGGCGGGAGGAGGTCGAGGGGGCCCGGCTGGCCGCGGTGCGGGAGCTGGCGGCGGCGTACCGGGCGACGGTGCTGCTGAAGGGCTCGACCACGCTGGTCGCCGGTTTCGCGGGCACCACGGTGCGGGTGAACGCCACCGGGACGCCGTGGCTGGCCACGGCGGGCAGCGGTGACGTGCTGTCCGGGCTCGCCGGGTCCCTGCTGGCGGCGGGGCTCGAACCGGTGGACGCGGGGAGCGCGGCCGCGTACCTGCACGGGCTGGCGGGGCGGTTCGCGGCCGCCGGGGCGCCGGTGGGCGCACATGACGTGGCGTCACGGATCGGGGAGGCGTGGCGGGACGTACGGGGGTGACGGTCACGGCGTGGCCGGGCGTACGGGCGTGACGCGGAACGGCGTAGCGGTGCCCGGCGTGACGCGTACGGCGTGGCGGGGACGGCCCGGGCGATCGAGGTCCGGCCGGTGCCCGGTGCCCGGTGCCCGGTGACTGTGGCCCGGCCGGTACGTCGTGTCCGGGTGCTCGCCGCCGCTCCGCCCCCCGGCCCACCGGCCGTCCGCTCCCCGGGTGACCCGGCCGCGCGGCACCCCGTTCACCCCGGCGCCCCGCGTTTGGCTGATCGCATGATCAGCCCACTTGTCACGTGTCGAAGCCTCGCGGTGCTGCTCGCCGCGGCGACGCTCGCCCCGGCGGCCGGCACCGCCGTGGCCGCCGTACCCGCCGTGTCCACGGCCCGCGCCGGCCGGGGCGCGGCCTCGCCCGCACCCCCCGTGCCCCTCTCCGACCTCGTCCCCGGTGTGCCCCCGGGCCCCGCCCAGCCCTGGCAGATCGACACGCCCGACCAGGCGTTGCCGCCGAAGGTGTACACGCCGACGAAGGCGGAGGACGCCGTCGAGCCGAAGGGCGCGGCGCCGGGGACGTACGACCTCATCGAGTACGTGCCGCTGGGGGACGCCGTCGGCAAGGTGTCGTGCAGCAAGCAGACCGGGCCCTACCAGAAGCAGGTCGAGAAGTGGCTGAAGCTGACGGTGGACGGGAAGCAGTCCGCCGCCGACTGCAAGGCCATCCGGGCGTTCCAGGTGAAGTACAAGATCAAGCCCGCCATCGGCTTCGCCGGCCCCGTCACCTGGTCGACCATGATGCTGCTGTCGGCCGGGAAGAACCCGAACGCCGCCGGGAAGTGCCCGGTGAAGTCGTACCGTGTCGCCTGCGTCGACCTCGACCGGCAACTCACCTGGGTGCAGAAGGGGAGCAAGGTGGTCTTCGGGCCCGTTCCCATGCGCAGCGGGCGGAAGGGGTACGCCACCCGCAAGGGCTGGCACACCGTCTACTGGCGGCACAAGAACCACTGGTCGACGTTGTACGCCCAGCCCATGCCGTACGCCCAGTTCTTCGACGGCGGCCAGGCCTTCCACGCCGTGTACGGCAGCATCCACACCACCGTCGGCTCCATGGGCTGCGTCAACCTGGAGCTCGGTGACGCTCGCAAGCTGTGGGACGTGCTGAAGAAGGGCGACAAGGTGTACGTGTGGGGGCGCCGGCCGGGTACCTGAGCGGGGCGGGGGGCGGCGCCGGAGGGCGGTCGGCGGCCTCTGAGAGACTGGGGGCGCGATGAGTGAGACAGCAGCTGTGCCGACCGCCGCCCTGCGCGCCCGGGCCGAGATCGATCTGGGCGCCCTGCGCGCCAACGTGCGGGCCCTGCGCGCCCGGGCGAAGGGCGCCGCCGTGATGGCCGTCGTCAAGTCCGACGCGTACGGCCACGGGGCGGTGCCCTGTGCCCGCGCCGCGCTCGCGGCCGGGGCGAGCTGGCTCGGCACGGCCACGGCCGAGGAGGCCCTGGCGCTGCGCGCGGCCGGGCTGCCCGGCCGCATCCTGTGCTGGCTGTGGGCGCCCGGCGGCCCCTGGCGGCAGGCGATCGAGGCCGACATCGACGTGTCGCTGAGCGGAATGTGGGCCCTGCGCGAGGTCACCGCCGCCGCCCGCGAGGCCGGCCGGACCGCGCGCGTGCAGCTCAAGGCCGACACCGGCCTCGGCCGCAACGGCTGCCAGCCGGGCGAGGACTGGGCCGAGCTGGTGGGCGCGGCCCTGCGCGCGGAGGCCGAGGGCCTGGTCCGGATCACCGGGCTGTGGTCGCACTTCGCGTGTGCCGACGAACCGGGGCACCCCTCCATCGCCGCCCAGGTCGACCGGTTCCGGGAGGTCGTGGCGTACGCCGAGGAGCAGGGCGTGCGGCCCGAGGTGCGGCACATCGCCAACTCGCCGGCCACCCTCACGCTGCCCGGCACCCACTTCGACCTGGTCCGCACGGGCATCGCGATGTACGGCGTCTCGCCCAGCCCGGAGCTGGGCACCCCGGCGGACTTCGGGCTGCGCCCGGTGATGACGCTCAGCGCCTCCCTGGCCCTGGTCAAGCGCGTCCCGGGCGGACACGGCGTCAGCTACGGCCACCACTACGTCACCCCGGGCGCGACCACCCTCGGCCTGGTCCCCGTCGGTTACGCGGACGGCATCCCGCGGCACGCCTCGGGCACCGGCCCGGTGCTGGTCGACGGCAAGTGGCGGACGGTCGCCGGGCGGGTGGCCATGGACCAGTTCGTGGTGGACCTGGGCGGCGACGAGCCCCCGGTGGGCACCGAGGCGGTGCTGTTCGGACCCGGCGACCGGGGTGAGCCCACCGCCGAGGACTGGGCGCAGGCGTGCGGCACGATCGCGTACGAGATCGTCACGCGCATCGGAACGCGCGTTCCCCGCGTCTATGTGAACGGGGAAGAACTCGGGTAACCCGTTCCGAGCGGCGCCCCGGACCACCGGTGACGGCGGTCCCGCGCGGGCGCGGCGGCACCACCTGTTCCACCCCACCCAGGCGAACGGCAGTACGGCGAAGAGGAGCGGTACGTGAGCGAGAGCAGCGCGGAGGCCGTGGCGGACGTCGTCGCCTCGGCGGCCGCCGCCTCCGCCGCGGGGGCGGCCGGGAGCTGGCGCAGGGCGACCGGCATCGCCGGTGCCGCGATAGGCGTCCTCGCCGCGGGCGCGGCGGCCGGCGTCGCCATCGAGCGGATGACGGTGGGGCGCGGGATGCGCCGCAAGGCCCGGCTGGCGCTGGACTCCGCGGGACCGTACGGCACCCTGCGCGGCACCCCCGGCAAGGCGTACGCCGACGACGGCACCGAGCTGTACTACGAGGTCGACGAGACCGAGCCCGACCCGGGGCCGCACGTCTCGCCGCGCCGGCGCCGGCTCTTCGGCCGCAAGGCGCCCGCCCCGGTCACCGTCGTCTTCTGCCACGGCTACTGCCTCGGCCAGGACGCCTGGCACTTCCAGCGGGCGGCCCTGCGCGGGGTCGTCCGGACCGTGCACTGGGACCAGCGCAGCCACGGGCGCTCCGGGCGGGGCGTGGCCCAGATGCGCGACGGGGTGCCGCTCACCATCGACCAGCTCGGCCGGGATCTGAAGGCCGTCCTCGACGCCGCCGTACCGGACGGGCCGGTGGTGCTGGTCGGCCACTCGATGGGCGGCATGACCGTGATGGCGCTCGCCTCCGAGTATCCGGAGCTGATCCGCGACCGGGTCGTCGCCACCGCCTTCGTCGGCACCTCCTCCGGGCGGCTCGGCGAGGTCAACTTCGGGCTTCCGGTGGCCGGCGTCAACGCGGTGCGCCGGATCCTGCCCGGCGTGCTGCGGGCGCTCGGACAGCAGGCGGAGCTCGTGGAGAAGGGACGCCGGGCCACCGCCGACCTGTTCGCCGGGATCATCAAGCGGTACTCGTTCGCGGGCCGGGACGTCGATCCGGCGGTCGAGCGGTTCGCGGAGCGGATGATCGAGTCCACGCCGATCGACGTGGTCGCCGAGTTCTACCCGGCCTTCACCGACCACGACAAGACGGAGGCGCTCGGCTGCTTCCGGGACATGCCGGTGCTCGTGCTGGCCGGCGTCCAGGACCTGGTCACGCCCAGTGAGCACAGCGAGGCCATCGCCGACCTCCTGCCCGACGCCGAACTGGTGCTCGTGCCGGACGCCGGTCACCTGGTGATGCTGGAGCACCCCGAAGTGGTCACCGACCGCCTCGCCGACCTGCTCACCCGCGCGGGCGCGGTGCCCGCAGGGGCTACCGTAAGTGGCTATGGAAGCACCAGCAGCACCGCACCACCCCGCTGAGACCCGGCTGACCGTCACCTCCCCCGAGCAGATGCGCGAGCTGGGCCGCCGACTGGCCGAGCTGCTGCGCGCGGGCGACCTGGTGATGCTCACCGGCGAGCTCGGCGCGGGCAAGACCACGCTGACCCGGGGGCTCGGCGAGGGCCTGGGCGTGCGCGGCGCCGTCACCTCGCCGACCTTCGTGATCGCCCGGGTGCACCCGTCCCTCGTGGACGGCCCGCCCCTGGTGCACGTCGATGCCTACCGGCTCTCCGGCGGCCTGGACGAGATGGAGGACCTGGACCTCGACGTCTCGCTGCCCGACTCGGTGGTCGTCGTCGAGTGGGGCGAGGGCAAGGTCGAGGAGCTGACCGAGGACCGGCTCCAGGTCCTCATCCACCGGGCGGTGGGCGACACCACCGACGAGGTGCGGCACGTGACCGTGGCCGGGCTGGGGAAGCGGTGGGCCGACGCGGGCCTGGAGACGCTGGCCGGCTGAGGCTGCGCGACCGCCGCCGGCCGGGTGAGGCCGCACAACCGCCGCCGGCCCCGCCAGGTGCCGGCCGGGGCCGGGAAACGTTCCGACAAGCTGTCGGAACCGTATTGCGCAGGACGTACCGGGCGTGGTGACATGGTGGCCAGCCCGTAGTTAGGTGTACCTAACTACGCCCGCCCCCGCACCTCAGGAGGCGTCCATGACCGCACCGCGGCCCCCGCGGCAGCCCCGGCCCGCCGTATCCGGCGGCGTATCCGCCGTGTCCGCCGTGTCCGCCGTGTCCGCCGGGTCTGCCGGGTCTGCCGGTGTCTCCATGCGCGACCTGCTGGCGTCCTGCGCGGCGGCGGACGCCGTCTCCCGGCCGCCGCGCGACCCGGAGCCCCGGCGGCTGCCCGAGCCGGCGCAGGAGCGGCCGGAGGCGGCCTGAGGCGCGGCGCGCCGCCCGGCCCGCGCGCCGGCCGCCGCCGGTCAGCGGATCACCACGACCCGCACGCCGATCGTCGCGAACCGCCACATCGCGTCCCCGTCCCGCCGGGTCTCCCGGATGCCGCCCGTCCGCACGCCCGGGTCGGCCGCGCGGGGCACACCGTCGACCGCCGCGCTGAACCCGATCACCACCCCCTCCACGCTGGTGAACCGCACCACGTGCTCGATGGGGGTGCCGTCGGTGCCGGTGACCGCGTTCGAACGGGAGGTGACCCAGTACACGCCCGGCGGCGGGTCGACGGTGCCCGGGGTCACCCGGAAGGTGCGCTGTACCCGGTTCCCGGCGCCGACCAGCCACACCCGGTCGTCGTCCACCGAGTACACGACCCGTTCACCCGATCCGGAGCCGCCCGGCAGGGCGGTCGGGTTGTGCCGGTCGCGGGGCGCCTTCGTCACCACCGCGGCGGGCGAGGCGTGCGCCGCCGGCTTGCCGCCCGGGCCCGGGCCGGTCTCCTCGGCCCGGTGGGCGAGGAAACCGACCGTCCCCAGAGCCGCCGCGGTGAGGCCGGCCACGATCACCGAGCTGGTCCCTGCCACCTGCGCCCACCTCTGCCTCGCGCCATATGTCGTACTTCGTACAGACCGTAGCAGCCGGTAACCGTTCGTCCCGGACGGCCGTGCCCGAGCCGCGGGCGCCGTAGGCTGTTCGCGTGCTCTTGCTCGCTCTGGATACCGCAACACCCGCCGTCACCGTCGCGCTGCACGACGGCAGCGACGTCATCGCCTCGTCGAGCCAGGTGGACGCGCGCCGGCACGGCGAGCTGCTGCTGCCGGCCGTCGACCGGGTCCTCACCGAGGCCGGTCTGAAACTGGAGGCCGTCACCGGGATCGTCGTCGGCACCGGGCCCGGCCCCTACACCGGCCTGCGTGTCGGCCTGATGACCGCCGACACGTTCGGCCTGGCGCTCGGCGTCCCGGTGTACGGCGTGTGCACCCTGGACGGCCTCGCCTACGCCGCCGACATCGAGACGGGCCCCTTCGTCGTGGCGACCGACGCCCGCCGCAAGGAGGTCTACTGGGCGACGTACGCCGACTCCCGCACCCGCCTGACCGGCCCGGCCGTGGACCGCCCCGCCGACATCGCCGAGCAGGTCGCGGGGCTCCCGGCGGTCGGCGCGGGCGCGCTGCTCTACCCGGACACGTTCCCGAGCGCCCACGAACCCGAGCACGTGTCCGCCGCCGCCCTCGCCTCGCTCGCCGCCGGCAAGCTGGCCGCGGGCGAGGACCTCCCGGCGCCCCGGCCGCTGTACCTGCGCCGGCCGGACGCCCAGGTCCCCAAGAACTACAAGGTGGTCACGCCGAAGTGACCGTGCGACTGCGCGAGATGCGCTGGTGGGACATCGACCCGGTCCTCGTCCTGGAGAAGGACCTGTTCCCCGAGGACGCCTGGTCCCGGGGCATGTTCTGGTCCGAACTGGCCCACGCCCGGGGCGCCGGGGCCACCCGGTGCTACCTCGTCGCCGAGTCCGGCGACGACGGCCGGATCGTCGGGTACGCGGGCCTGGCCGCCGCCGGTGAGCTGGCCGACGTCCAGACCATCGCCGTCGCCCGCGACCACCAGGGCACCGGCCTCGGTGCCCGCCTGCTGACCGAGCTGCTGCGCGCGGCGACCGCGTTCGAGTGCCACGAGGTGATGCTCGAGTGCCGGGTCGACAACGTCCGCGCCCAGCGGCTCTACGAGCGCTTCGGCTTCGCCCCCATCGGCTTCCGGCGCGGCTACTACCAGCCGGGCAACGTGGACGCCCTGGTGATGCGCCTGACCGACCCTTCCGCATCCGTACAAGGAACCGAGATCAATGGCTGACTCCCGCGACGAGCCTCTCGTACTCGGCATCGAGACCTCCTGCGACGAGACCGGCGTCGGCGTCGTCCGCGGCACCACCCTGCTGGCGGACGCCGTCGCCTCCAGCGTCGACGAGCACGCCCGCTTCGGCGGCGTCGTGCCCGAGGTGGCGTCCCGGGCGCACCTGGAGGCGATGGTCCCGACCATCGACCGCGCCCTGAAGGAGGCGGGGGTCTCCGCCAAGGACCTCGACGGCATCGCGGTCACCGCCGGCCCCGGCCTCGCCGGCGCGCTCCTGGTCGGTGTCTCGGCCGCCAAGGCGTACGCCTACGCCCTCGGCAAGCCCCTGTACGGCGTCAACCACCTCGCCTCGCACATCTGCGTGGACCAGCTGGAGCACGGGCCGCTGCCGGAGCCGACGATGGCCCTGCTGGTCAGCGGCGGCCACTCCTCCCTGCTGCTGTCGCAGGACATCACCTCCGACGTCCGCCCGATGGGCTCGACCATCGACGACGCGGCCGGCGAGGCCTTCGACAAGATCGCGCGCGTGCTCAACCTGGGCTTCCCGGGCGGTCCGGTCATCGACCGGTACGCGCGCGAGGGCGACCCGGCGGCGATCGCCTTCCCGCGCGGCCTCACCGGCCCGCGCGACCCCGCCTACGACTTCTCCTTCTCCGGTCTGAAGACCGCCGTGGCCCGCTGGATCGAGGCGAAGCGGGCGGCCGGCGAGGAGGTCCCGGTCCGCGACGTGGCCGCCTCCTTCCAGGAGGCCGTGGTCGACGTGCTGACCCGCAAGGCCGTCCGGGTGTGCCGGGACGAGGGCGTCGACCACCTGATGATCGGCGGCGGTGTCGCCGCCAACTCCCGGCTGCGCGCGCTCGCCCAGGAGCGCTGCGAGGCGGCCGGTATCCGGCTCCGGGTGCCCCGGCCCAAGCTGTGCACGGACAACGGCGCGATGGTGGCCGCGCTCGGCGCCGAGATGGTCGCCCGCAACCGGGCCGCCTCCAGCTGGGACCTGTCCGCCGACTCCTCCCTGCCGGTGACCGACCCGCACGTCCCGGGCCACGACCATGTGCACGAGGTCGGCGAGGAGAACCTGTACTCGTGACGGTGGCGCTGATGTGGGAGGCCCGGGCCGCCGAGGGGCGTGGCGCCCAGCTGCTGGCCTGGGTGCGGCGGCAGGAGCTCACCCCGGCCCCGCTGCGCCGGGAGACCCTCCGGGCGCCGCAGGACCGGGTCCTGGTCATCACGTGGTGGGACGCCCCGTACGACGCCCCTCTCCCCGAACTGCCCGAGCCGCCCGCGGAGTCGGTGACCCGGGCGGTGCACCGCTGGCGCTTCGAGGCGGTGGCGGACGGCTGAGCCGTGTTGAGGGAACGGCCCCGACTGCGCTATGATCATCACACAGCGAACGGCCGGAACTCCGGTACGGACGCAAGTGCGTTGGTGGTCCAAGGAAAGACGTCCCGCTTCCTGCGGGGAGATGCAGGTGCAAGGCCTGCCCGGCGCTCCACTCGACACCCCGCCCCCGGGTCACCGGAGGCGGGGTGTCGGCGTTTCCGGGGTCGGTCCGTGCCGAATGTTTCGGTTCAGGCACCGACTGTTCGATGGCCGGTCCGGCGGCGGGAGCTACGTCCCGGCGCCGCGCGGGGATACGATCCCGGACATGAAGCCTTCGAAGCCCGCGCAGTCGCAGACGGCGACACTTGCCGAGATCGCCCGTGAGGCCGGGGTGTCCGCTCCGACTGTTTCGAAGGTCCTCAACGGCCGTGCGGACGTCGCCCCCGCGACCCGCAGCCGCGTCGAGGAGCTGCTGCGGGCCCACGGCTACCGCCGCCGCCGTGCCGAGGCATCCCGCTCGCCCCTGATCGACCTGGTCTTCCACGAGCTGGAGAGCGCCTGGGCGATGGAGGTCATCCGCGGTGTGGAGAACGTCGCCCGGGACGCCGGACTGAGCGTGGTCCTGTCCGAGTCGGCCGGCCGGCTCACCCCCGGGCGGACCTGGGCCGACCAGGTCGCCGCCCGCCGCCCGCACGGCGTGGTGCTGGTGCTGTCCGGACTCGACGAGTCCCAGCGGGCCCTGCTGACCAGCCGCTCCATCCCCTTCGTGGTGATGGACCCGGCGGGCGACCCGGGCCCGGACGTGCCGTCCATCGGCGCCACCAACTGGCAGGGCGGCCTGGCCGCCACCCGCCACCTCGTGGAACTCGGGCACACCCGGATCGGTGCGATCAGCGGCCCGTCCCGGATGATGTGCAGCCGGGCCCGCGTGGACGGCTACCGGGCGGCCCTGGAGACGGCCGGGCTGCCCGTCGACCCCGGGCTCGTGCTGACCGGCGACTTCCACCACGACGCCGGCTACCGCCTGGGACTGGAGCTGCTGCGCCGCCCGGACCGGCCCACCGCCGTCTTCGCGGGCAACGACCTCCAGGCGCTCGGGCTGTACGAGGCCGCCCGCGAACTGGGCCTGCGCATCCCCGAGGACCTCAGCGTGGTCGGTTTCGACGACCTGCCGGTGGCCCGCTGGGTGGGGCCGCCGCTGACGACCGTGCGCCAGCCGCTGACCGAGATGGCCGAGGCCGCGGCCCGGCTGGTGCTGGAACTCGGGCGTGCCGAGGAGGAGCGGGCCGCGACCCGGGTGGAGCTGGCGACGAGTCTGGTGGTGCGCTCCAGCACGGCGGCGCCTGCCGTGGCCGGAAGTTGACGTATTGACGGGTGGGGTGTCCGCCCCCACACTCCTCCGAAGTCAATCGGTTGTACGACCGAAACTTTCGGAGGCACCCGCCATGAGATCCTCCAGAACCTCCCTGCGGGCCGGCCTGGCCGCGCTGGTCGCCGCCGTGGGCCTGTTCGCCGCCGGCACGGGGACCGCCCGGGCCGCCGACACCCCGCTGCGCGACCTCGCCGCGGCCAAGGGCAAAGTCCTCGGCACCGCCGTCACCGGATCCAAACTCACCGGCACCTACGGCGACATCACCGGCACCCAGTTCAGCGCCGTCACCCCCGGCAACGCCATGAAGTGGGAGAGCGTCGAGCCTGCCCGGGGCAGCTTCAACTGGACCGAGGCCGACCAGATCGTGGCCTTCGCCCAGGCCCACGACCAGCAGGTACGCGGCCACACACTGGTCTGGCACAGCCAGAACCCGGGCTGGCTGACGGACGGCAGCTGGACCTCCGCCCAGCTGAGCGACCTGCTCCGCAGCCACATCGACACCGAGGTCGGCCGCTACAAGGGCCGGATCGCCGCCTGGGACGTCGTCAACGAGCCCTTCAACGAGGACGGCACCTACCGCTCCACCCTCTGGCACGACGGCCTCGGCCCCGGCTACATCGCCGACGCCCTCACCTGGGCGCACGCGGCCGACCCGGACGCCGACCTGTACATCAACGACTACAACGTCGAGGGGGTGAACGCGAAGTCCACCGCCCTGTACAACCTGGTCAAGTCCCTCAAGCAGCAGGGCGTCCCGATCGACGGCGTCGGCCTCCAGGCCCATCTGATCCTCGGCCAGGTGCCCTCGACGCTCCAGCAGAACATCCAGCGCTTCGCCGACCTGGGCGTGGACGTGGCGATCACCGAGCTGGACGTCCGGATGCAGCTGCCGGCCGACAGCGCGGAACTGGCCCAGCAGGAGGCCGACTTCAAGTCCGTGGTGGCCGCGTGCGCCGCCGTCGCCCGGTGCGTCAACGTCACCGTGTGGGGCTTCACCGACTCCGACTCCTGGGTGCCGGGCACCTTCCCGGGCTACGGGGCGGCGACGCCGTACGACGAGGACTACCGGCCGAAACCGGCGTACTACGGCATCGCGGAGGCACTGGGCGGCGGCGGTACGACCCCGCCGCCGACGGGCGCCTGCACCGCCGCCTACACCGTCACCAGCCAGTGGAACACCGGCTTCACCGGCCAGGTGAGGATCTCCTGCTCCGGTGCCTCGCTGTCCTCCTGGAAGGTGAACTGGACCTACGGGGCGGGCCAGCGGATCACCCAGGCGTGGAACGCCACCTGCACCCAGTCCGGCACGGCGGTGTCCTGCGCCAACGCCTCCTACAACGGCTCGGTGCCGGACGGCGGTTCGGTCACCTTCGGATTCAACGCCTCCTGGAGCGGTACCAATCCGGTGCCGGCGGTGACACTCGGCTGAGCCGCCGGATGAGAATTTCCCGAGAATCCGCCTCCCACGGCTGCCGCTAACACTCCCTTCATAATCCGGACGTACGTTCCTGCCGTGACGCGACACGAGGAGCGGGGCGACGCGGGCGGACCGGCGGGCCGGCGGTCGAGAGCGCTGAGGATCGCCGGCCTGGCCCTGGCGGGCGCCCTGGTGCTGGCGACGGCGGCGGCCGGCTGGGCCTACCGGCACCTGAACGACAACATCACCGGCGTCGACATCGACAACGCGCTCGGTGACGACCGGCCCGCCCGGGCGGTGGTCACGCCGTCCACGACCGCCTCGGGCACAGCCTCGCCGCTGCCCACCGGCTCCCTGAACATCCTGGTCCTCGGCTCGGACTCGCGCAGCGGCACGGCCAACCGGGAGCTGGGCGGCGGCGACGGCTCCGGCGCCCGGTCCGACACCGCGATGGTCGTGCACATCGACGCCGGCCGGACCGGCGCCACCGTCGTCAGCATCCCCCGCGACACGCTCGTCACCCGCCCGTCCTGCCCGCTGGCCTCCGGCGGCACCACCGCGGTGGCGTACGGCGCGATGTTCAACAGCGCCTACTCGGTGGGCGGTCCGGTGTGCGCGGTCAAGACCGTCGAGTCGCTCACCGGCGTCCGCATGGACCACTACCTCGAAGTGGACTTCTCCGGCTTCGCCGAACTGGTCGACGCGCTCGGCGGGGTCGACGTCACCACCACCGAGGACATCGACGACGACCAGAGCCATCTGCGTCTGGAAGCCGGCACCCACCACCTCGACGGCAAACAGGCCCTGGCCCTGGCCCGCACCCGGCACGGCATCGGCGACGGCAGCGACCTGGGCCGCATAGGTCTCCAGCAGACGCTGGTCAAAGCGCTGCTGGAGCAGATGGCCGGCACGGACCTGCTCACCGACCCGGCCGCGCTGTACCGGGTCGCCGACGCCGTCACCACCGGCCTCACCACCGACACCGGCCTGGACTCCCTGGGCGAACTGGTCGGTCTCGGCCGGAGTCTGAAGGGGCTCACCGCCGGCCGGGTGGAGACCGTGACCATGCCGGTCGTCACGGCGCCCTCCGACCCCAACCGGGTGATCGCCGACGAGCCCGCGGCGAGCGAGCTGTGGGCGTCCCTGCGCTGAGCCGCACAACCCTTCGGCCGGCCCGCCGGTCTGCTGCGGTGACACCACAGCCGTACACCTGGGGGTACTCCGTTGTTCCGCTCGCGTTCCCACGTCCGCTGGGCGCTGCCGCTGGCCCTGGGGCTGTCCGCCCTGGGGCTCGCAGTGCCGGCCGCGTCCGCCGCCCCGCCGCCCGGCACCGCACCGGTGCGCGACGACTTCGACGGCGACGGCTACGCCGACCTGGCCGTCGGCGCCCCGCACGGCACGGTCGGCGGCCAGAGCAGGGCGGGCTACGTCACCGTGCTGTACGGCGGCCCGCACGGGGTGTCCACCGGCCGGCGCACGGTGGTCAGCCGGGCCACCGCCGGCATTCCCGGCAGCCCGGCCAAGGGCGAGCGCTTCGGCGTCCAGGTGTCCAAGGGCGACCTGGACGGCGACGGGTACGCGGACCTCGTCGTCGGCACCGGCTCCGCGCGCGCCGACGCGGTCGTGGTCTGGGGCGGGCCGCGCGGCCTGGCCGGCGGCAGGCAGATCCCCGCCACCGACACCCAGACCGGCGACTTCGACGGCGACGGGCGTCTCGACCTGGCCCTGTTCCGCACCGGCTTCGCCCCCGGCGACGACCCCGTCGGCACCACCGCCACCCTCTGGACGGGCCCGGTGGGGCGCAGCGGCACCCCCGCCGCCCGGACCCCGCTCGACCCCGACGGCCTGCGGTCCGTGGACGTCCACGACGGAGCCACCGGCGACCTCGACGGCGACGGCCGCGCCGAACTGGCCCTGTCCGTCTACTGCGGAGACGGCAGCCACTGCACCCGCCTGTACGTCAACGGCCCCTCCGGCCTCACCCCGACCCAGTCCTACCCCGCCGGAGACGGTCCGGTGGCGTTCGGCGACCTGAACGGCGACGGCTACGACGACCTCGTCACCACCTACATCGCCGACGAACGGATCTGGGTGGCGTACGGCTCCGCCACCGGCCTCTCCCCGGTCGGCACGTGGCGGGCGTACTGGCAGAACACGCCCGGGGTGCCCGGCACCGCGGAGACCGGCGACCGGTTCGGCGCCTCGGTCGCCGTCGGCGACGTCACCGGCGACGGCTTCGCCGACGTGGCTGTCGGTGTGCCGGGGGAGAACGGCGCCGCCGGCGCGGTCGACGTGCTGCGCGGCAGCCGCACCGGCCTGACCGGCACCGGCGCCCAGGCCTTCACGCAGAACACCCGGGGCGTCCCCGGCACCGCCGAGCGCAGCGACGCCTTCGGCGGGGCCGTCCGCCTCCTCGACCTCGACGGCGACGGGCGGGCCGAACTGACCGCCTCCGCCGCCGGCGAGGACGGCGGCAACGGGGCGGTATGGGTGCTGCGCGGGCGCCCGTCCGGCCTGGTCACCGACGGTGCCCTGGTCTTCGGCGGCAAGGCGGTCAAGGCGCCGTACACGAAGGCGGCGTTCGGTTCCGAGCTGAAGTAGCGGCGGGCCGCCCCGTCGGGTGATCCGGGCGGCGTGCCGTGCCGACCCGGCGGCGCGAGGGGCGGCGGAAAAAAATCCGGGGAAATTCCCCCGCCCGTGTCGATCCGGGCGGGTGCCGTTCGACGTAGGGGTGAGCGGCGGGGAACGGCCCCGCCGCCGCTGCCGAAGGAGTCACCATGCCCCGCTACCTGTCGCTCGTGCGCATCGACGAGTCCGCCGCGCCCGCCGGGGGCCCCGGCCCGGAGCTGATGCGGCGGATGGGTGAGCTGATCGAGGAGATGACGAAGTCCGGTGTCCTGCTCGACACCGCCGGGCTGACCCCGTCCGCCGAGGCGGCCCGGGTGGACTGGGACGGCGAGAAGGCGTCCGTCACCGACGGGCCGTTCACCGAGTCCAAGGAGGTCGTCGGCGGCTACGCGCTCATGCAGTGCAAGGACCGGGCCGAGGCGCTGGAGTGGACCCAGCGCTTCCTGAAGATCCACGGCCCGGAGTGGCGGCTCGCCTGCGAGCTGCGGGAGATCGCCGAGGGCTGAGGCCGTTTGGCCCGGTGGCCCGCGGGGTGTTGCATGTGGGCTGTGGAACCACAGCCCACGACGACACAGCCGCCCGCCGGACCGCAGCCGCCGGCCGGGCCTCAGCCGCCGGCCGGGCCTCAGCCGCCGGCCGGGCCTCAGCCGCCTGCCGGGCCTCAGCCGCCGGCCGGGCCTCAGCCGCCGGCCGGGCCTCAGCCGCCGGCCGGGCCTCAGCCGCCCGCCGGACCGCAGCCCCTCGCCGGACCTCGGCCTTCTGGTGGAGCCCAGCCGCCCGCCGGACCGCAGCCCCTCGCCGGACCTCGGCCTTCTGGTGGAGCCCAGCCGCCCGGCGGGCCGCCGCACGGCGCCGCGCGGCCCGGCGCCCTGCGCGCGATCGAGACCGTCTTCCGGCTGGAGTCGCCGCGGGTGATCGCCGGTGTCGCCCGGATCGTGCGGGACGTCGGCATCGCCGAGGAACTCGCGCAGGACGCCCTGGTCGCCGCGCTGGAGCGGTGGCCCCGGGAGGGAGTGCCCGACAACCCCGGCGCCTGGCTGGCGGCCACCGCCCGGCACCGGGCCGTCGACCTGATCCGGCGCCGGGAGACCTACGCCCGCAAGCTCGCCGAGATCGGCCGGGACCTGGAGACCGCGGCCCCGCCCGAGGAGCCCGCCGACCCGGACGACATCGACGACGACCTGCTCCGGCTCGTCTTCACCACCTGTCACCCGGTGCTGTCCCCGAAGGCCCGCACCGCGCTCACCCTGCGCCTGCTCGGCGGCCTGACCACGGCCGAGATCGCCCGTGCCTACCTCGTCCCGGAGCCGACGATCGCCCAGCGGATCGTCCGGGCGAAGCGCACCCTCGCCACCCGGAACGTCGCCTTCGAGGTGCCGTACGGGCCGGACCGGCAGGCCCGCCTCGGTTCGGTCCTGGACGTCATCTACCTGGTCTTCAACGAGGGTTACGCCGCTACCGCCGGCGACGACTGGCTGCGCCCCGGCCTGTGCGAGGACGCGCTGCGGCTGGCCCGGGTGCTGTCGGCGCTGATGCCCGGGGAGCCCGAGGTGCACGGCCTCACCGCGCTGCTGGAGTTCCAGGCGTCCCGCACCGCCGCCCGTACCGGCCCGGACGGCGCGCCGGTGCTGCTGAGGGACCAGGACCGCCGCCGCTGGAACCGCATGCTCATCGCGCGCGGGGTCCGCGCCCTGGAGCGCGCCGGAGCCACGGCGAGCGGCCCGCCGGGCCCCTACGCCCTCCAGGCCGCCATCGCCGCCTGCCACGCGCACGCGTACACCTACGAGGAGACCGACTGGCACGCCATCGCCGCCCTGTACGGCCTGCTGGCCGCCCGCGCGCCGTCCCCGGTGGTCGAACTCAACCGCGCGGTCGCCGTGTCGATGGCCGACGGGCCGGCGCGGGGCCTGGAGCTGGTCGACGCGGTGGCCGCCGCCCCCGCCCTGCGCGACTACCACCTGCTGCCCAGCGTGCGCGGCGACCTGCTGACCCGGCTCGGCCGGACGGAGGAAGCCCGCGCGGAGTTCCTGCGGGCGGCCGGCCTGGCCCGCAACGACCGGGAACGGGAGCTGCTGCTCAGTCGCGCGCGGGTGCTTGCGCCGGAGTCCGGGCAGGCGCCCCGATCAGCATCGTCGGCGCCCCCGCCACCCGGGTGAGGAACACGGTGGCCGCGTTCGGCCCCTGCGGCCTGACCTTCCGCCGCAGTTCCTCCGGCTCGACCGCCGAACCGCGCTTCTTCACGGTCAGCGTGCCGACCTCGCGCTCCCGCAGCAGGGCCTTGAGCTTCTTGACGTTGAAGGGCAGCCGGTCGGTGATCTCGTATGCCGTGGCGTACGGGGTGGGCCGCAGTGCGTCGGCGGTGACGTAGGCGATGGTCGGGTCGACGAGCCCGCCGTCGAGTTCGTCCGCCACCTCCGCGACCAGGTGCGCGCGGATCACGGCACCGTCCGGCTCGTACAGGTACCGCCCCACCGGCCGCACCGCGGGGTCGGGCAGCCCGCGGCCGAGCAGGGAGCGCGGGCCGGGCAGCAGTGTGGCCCGCACGGCGCCCGGCGCCCCGGTCCCGAACCAGAGCACGGCCTCCTTCACGTCCCCGCCGTCGCTGATCCACTCGGCCTCGGCCTCGGCGGGCACCGCCTCGTGCGGGATGCCCGGGGCGATCTTCAGTGCGGCACGGGGGGCCGTGCGGGCCGCGCCGACCGCCCAGGACAGGGGCGGCGAATAGGCCTCGGGATCGAAGATGCGGCCGCGCCCGCCCCGCCGTGCCGGGTCGACGAACACCGCGTCGTACCCGGTGGTGTCCACCTCGGTGACGTCGGCCTCCCGCACCTCGATCAGGCCGGCCAGCCCCAGCGCCTCCGCGTTCGCCCGCGCCACCGCCGCCGTCAGCGGGTCCCGGTCCACGGCGAGCACCCGGATCCCGGCCCGGGCGAGCGCGATCGCGTCCCCGCCGATGCCGCAGCACAGGTCGGCGACGCGGGTCACGCCGAGCTCCGCGAACCGCCGGGCCCGGTACGCCGCCACGGCGGCCCGCGTCGACTGCTCGACCCCGTTCGGCGTGAAGAACATGCGCCCGGCGTCCGCGGCCCCGAACTTCGCCACCGCCCGCTGCCGCAGCCGGGCCTGGCCGAGTGCGGCCGACACCAGCTCGGCCGGGTGGTCCCGGCGCAGCCGGGTGGCCACGGCCAGCTCCTGGGCGGGCTCGGTGTCGCGCACCTCGTCGAGGAGGGCGCGGCCTTCGGGGGTGAGGAGCAGAGCGAGGTCGTTCACCGGGTCATTGTGGGCCAGTCGGTGGATGGTGCGCCTCCGGCGGCGGTGTCGGCCCGGGTCGCGGGCCGGGGCCTGGGAGGATCCGGCACCATGCGAGCAGTAGTACAAAATGACAAAAGCCGGGCATGTCTGCGTCGGCTGGCCCGCGGCGGCGGAGCCGTCACGCTGGCCACCGCCGCCCTGCTCTCCGGCTGCTCCGGGCCCGGCTCCGTGCGCAGCGCGCCCGGCCAGGGCGGCCCCGCCCAGCCCCAGGACCCGGCGGCGCGCCGGGCCGCCGAGCACGCCCGCCTGGTCGCCGCCGCCCGGCGCTGGGGGCTGGACCAGGTCCCGCTGGCCCCTCCGCGGCCGCCCGCGGTGAAGCCGAGGATCACCGCACGCGACGGGTTCGAGGTGGACCACCAGGACGACTGGGACCTGCCCCCCGTCTTCACCACGATCCCCACCCGGCAGAAGGTCGTCTTCCTCACGATCGACGACGGCGCGGAGAAGGACCCGCGGTTCCTGGCCATGATGCGGGAGCTCAGGATCCCGTACACCGCCTTCCTCAGCGACTACCTGGTGAAGGACGACTACGCCTACTTCCGCCGGATGCAGTCCTACGGCAACACCCTCAACAACCACACGCTGCACCACCCCTACCTGCCGGGCCTGTCCTACGAGGAGCAGAAGGACGAGATCTGCGGCATGCAGGCCGTCATGAAGGAACGCTTCGGCAAGGCGCCCACCGTCTTCCGCCCGCCCTACGGCAACTACAACCAGGACACCCTGGTCGCCGCCAAGGAGTGCGGCATCAAGTACGCGCCGATCTGGAACGAGGAGGTCTTCGTCGACCACTGGGAGTACCGCGAGGACGACCGGCGGCTGCGCCGCGGCGACATCGTCCTCACCCACTTCCGCGGCCGGGACGACTGGGACGGCACGATGGTGGACGACATGCGCCGCTTCCTGAACAAGGTCACGCGCGAGGGCTACGCCGTGGCCCGCCTGGAGGACTACCTGTGAGGCGCCTGCGGGCCGCGGTCCTCGCCTCGGCCCTGCTCCTCACCGGCTGCGCCCAGTCCGTCGACCCCATCGAGCGGCTCGGCAAGAAGGCCGCCGAAGGGGTACGCCCGCACGGGCCCGCCGCCGACCGCGGCTACCGGCACTGGGGCCTGAGCCGGCCGCTCGCCCGCTCCCCGCGCCACCCCGCCCGGCCGCTCACCGCGCGGCCGGGGCCGCACACCCCGCCCCCGGTGGTCGACCGCGTCGCCACCCGCGATCCGGTCGTCTTCCTCACCTACGACGACGGCGCCGAACGCGACCCCCGCTTCGTCGACATGGTCCGCGAACTCGGCCTCCCGGTCACCCTGTTCCTCACCGACAGCGTCGCCGCCCCCGGCTACGGCCACTTCGCCCGGCTGCGCGCGCTCGGCGCCGGCATCCAGAACCACACCGTCGACCACCGGGCCCCGGCCGGACTGCCGTACGCCGGCCAGCGCGCCGAGATCTGCGGCCAGCAGGACCGCCTCCGCGCCCGCCTCGGCGTCCGCCCCCGTCTCTTCCGCCCGCCCTACGGCTCCTACGACGCCACCACCCTGCGCGCGGCGGCCGACTGCGGCATCTCCACCGTCGTGCTGTGGCGCGCCGCCCTCACCGCGGCCGGCCTCGGCTACACCCACGGCCCCCACGAGCTGCGCCCGGGCGACATCGTCCTGGTGGGCCCCGACGAGTCGACGCGCCTGCCGCTGCGCGAGCGCACGGTGCGGGTGCTGCGCCGGGTCCAGGAACGGGGACTGACGGTCGGACGCCTGGAGGACTACCTCTAGCCGCCGCCCTCCCGCGTCGGCGCCGGCCGGGCCGGTGGACGGCCCGGCGCGGGCGAATCCGGCCGACGCGCCGCGCGGCATTGGCACTCCGCTTGACCGAGTGCTAATCGCGGTCATAGTCTCAGGTCTGGCACTCCCCCCTGGAGAGTGCCAACAAACGCGACGGGCAGGTCCGGCACCCGCGACGACGGATCGACCTGGTCGCCACCTCAGACAGTTAACCCCGTGAGATCTCCGAAGGGGGAGGTCGGATCGTGACGACCGCCAGCTCCAAGGTTGCCATCAAGCCGCTCGAGGACCGCATCGTGGTCCAGCCGCTGGACGCCGAGCAGACCACGGCCTCTGGCCTGGTCATCCCGGACACCGCGAAGGAGAAGCCCCAGGAGGGCGCCGTCCTCGCCGTGGGCCCGGGCCGGTTCGAGAACGGCGAGCGCCTGCCGCTCGACGTCAAGGTCGGCGACGTCGTCCTCTACAGCAAGTACGGCGGCACCGAGGTGAAGTACAACGGCGAGGAGTACCTCGTCCTCTCGGCTCGCGACGTGCTCGCGATCATCGAGAAGTAATCCCTCGAAGCAACCATTTGCTTTGAGCTGCGCCCCTGGCCCCCGCGACCACCAAGAAGCCGGGCGCCCGGGGCGCAGCGTCTTTTCACCCACAGATTTCCGAGAGGGCTCCCGCTGTCATGGCGAAGATCCTGAAGTTCGACGAGGACGCCCGTCGCGCCCTTGAGCGCGGCGTCAACAAGCTGGCCGACACGGTCAAGGTGACGATCGGCCCCAAGGGCCGCAACGTCGTCATCGACAAGAAGTTCGGCGCCCCCACCATCACCAACGACGGTGTCACGATCGCCCGCGAGGTCGAGATCGAGGACCCGTACGAGAACCTCGGCGCGCAGCTGGTGAAGGAGGTGGCGACCAAGACCAACGACATCGCTGGTGACGGCACCACCACCGCCACCGTCCTCGCCCAGGCGCTGGTGCGCGAGGGCCTGAAGAACGTCGCCGCCGGCGCTTCCCCGGCCGCCCTGAAGAAGGGCATCGACGCCGCGGTCAAGGCTGTCTCCGACGACCTGCTCGCCTCGGCCCGCCCGATCGACGAGAAGTCCGACATCGCCGCCGTCGCCGCGCTGTCCGCCCAGGACCAGCAGGTCGGCGAGCTCATCGCCGAGGCGATGGACAAGGTCGGCAAGGACGGTGTCATCACCGTCGAGGAGTCCAACACCTTCGGTCTGGAGCTGGACTTCACCGAGGGCATGGCCTTCGACAAGGGCTACCTGTCGCCGTACTTCGTGACGGACCAGGAGCGCATGGAGGCCGTCCTGGAGGACCCGTACATCCTCATCAACCAGGGCAAGATCTCCGCCATCACGGACCTGCTGCCGCTGCTGGAGAAGGTCATCCAGGCCGGCTCCTCCAAGCCGCTGCTGATCATCGCCGAGGACGTCGAGGGCGAGGCCCTGTCGACCCTGGTCGTCAACAAGATCCGCGGCACCTTCAACGCCGTCGCGGTGAAGGCCCCCGGCTTCGGCGACCGCCGCAAGGCGATGCTCCAGGACATGGCCGTCCTCACCGGCGCCACCGTCATCTCCGAGGAGGTCGGCCTCAAGCTCGACCAGGTCGGCATCGACGTGCTCGGCTCCGCCCGCCGCGTCACCGTCACCAAGGACGACACCACGATCGTCGACGGCGCCGGCAAGTCCGAGGACGTGCACGGCCGCGTCGCGCAGATCAAGGCCGAGATCGAGAACACCGACTCCGACTGGGACCGCGAGAAGCTCCAGGAGCGCCTCGCGAAGCTGGCCGGCGGCGTGTGCGTGATCAAGGTCGGCGCCGCCACCGAGGTGGAGCTGAAGGAGAAGAAGCACCGTCTGGAGGACGCCATCTCCGCGACCCGCGCCGCGGTCGAGGAGGGCATCGTCTCCGGTGGTGGCTCCGCGCTGGTCCACTCCTCCAAGGTCCTCGAGGGCAACCTCGACAAGACCGGCGACGAGGCCACCGGTGTCGCCGTCGTCCGCAACGCCGTGGTCGAGCCGCTGCGCTGGATCGGCGAGAACGCCGGCCAGGAGGGCTACGTCATCGTGTCCAAGGTCAAGGACCTGGACAAGGGGCAGGGCTACAACGCCGCCACCGGCGAGTACGGCGACCTGATCAAGGCCGGCGTCATCGACCCGGTCAAGGTCACCCGCTCGGCCCTGGAGAACGCCGCCTCCATCGCCTCCCTGCTGCTCACGACCGAGACCCTGGTCGTCGAGAAGAAGGAAGAGGAGCCGGAGGCCGCGGGCCACGGCCACAGCCACGGCCACGCCCACTGAGCGAACCGCAGCTGAGCTGGGGCCCGGCACTCCCGACGGGGGTGCCGGGCCCTCGCGTCGTCTACCGCTCCAGTTCGTCCAGCGCCCCGAGCTGCTGCATCAGCCCCAGCTGGTCGTGCTGCCACCACAGCTCGGCGATCTTGCCGCCGGGGCCGAACCGGAACAGTGTCATCCCGGTCATCGTGACCCGCCTGCCGGTGGGCGCGATGCCGAGGAAGTCGGCTCTGTGGGTGGCGTTCCAGGTCCACCGCGCGCAGGCCCGGTCGCCCTGGACCAGCACCTCCTCGACGGTGAACGTGAAGTCGAAGGCGGCGCGCCACATCCGGAACTCGGCGCGGGCGTGGTCCAGCCCGAGGGTGTCCTGCGGGTTCACCGGGTCGTGGCCGTGGATGTCCTCGTCGAGGAGATCGTTGAGCGGAGGCAGCTCGCCCGGGCTCGCGAGCGCCGCGAAGAAGTCGCGCACGGTCTCCTCGGCCGGCCGCTCGTCCCGTACGACGTCCAGGTCGGTGAACGCCGGCATCTCGTCGCACAGCGCGACCAGCTCCCGGAAGATCTCACCGGTCTCCGGGAGGTTCGAGTTCCGCATCGCCTCCTCGTACGACGGGAACTCCACCACTTCGACGATGTGCGACGCGTCCGAGCGGTCCTTGCCGACCACCGCGTGCGTCGCCGTCCGCTTCCCTCTGGTCTGCTCGACCCAGTCGTCCATGAGCCGGTTCATCTCGTCCAGCCGGCTCGTCCTGCACTCGATGAGCTGTACGAAGGTCATGACGCCGCCTCCGGGCCCCCCTAGGTCCGGTACCGTCCCGCCCATTTTCCCACCGGGACGGCGGCGCCACCGCGCTTCTACTGCGGCCCGTACTTGCGTCCCGTCCGGGAGCTGACCCCGCCCAGCAGCCCGCGCGGCGTCAGCTTCACCAGCCCCATCAGGGCCTTGTACCGGGGGTCGGGGATGGACACCGACTTGCCGCGTGCCAGGTCGGCCAGGGCCGCCGCGACCAGCTTGTCGGCGTCCAGCCACATCCAGCCCGGGATGTTGTCCGTGCCCATCCCGGCCCGCTGGTGGAACTCGGTGCGCACGAAGCCCGGGCACAGCGCCATCAGCCGGACCCCGGTGCCCGCCAGGTCCTTCGCCGCACCCTGGGTGAACTGCACGACCCACGCCTTGGACGCGCCGTACGTGCCGCGCGGGACGAAGGCGGCCACCGAGGCGACGTTCACCACGCCGCCCCGGCCGCGCTCGCGCATCGCCCCGGCCGCCGCGGACGTCAGCCGGAGCACCGCCTCGCAGTGCACCTTGAGCATCCGCAGCTCGTCCGCCATCGACACGTCCAGGTAGCGGCCCTTGTTGCCGAACCCGGCATTGTTCACCAGCAGGTCGACCGGGTTCTTCCGGTCGCCGAGCCGGTCGGCGACCGCCTCGATGCCCTTGTCCTCGGACAGGTCGGCGGTCAGCACCTCGACCTCGATGCCGTGCCGGTCGTGCAGTTCGGTCGCCTGCTCGCGCAGCCGCCCGGTGTCCCGTGCGACCAGGACGAGGTCGTGCCCGTCAGCCGCCAGCCGCCGCGCGAACGCGGCACCGATACCCGCGGTCGATCCCGTAATCAGAGCCGTTGTCATGGCCCAAGGGTAGTGACCCGGCCCGACAGTCCCCGCTGTCCGCGCTGCCCCGGCCGGCCGCACCGCTGACGCGGTCTCAGCCCCCGTGCTCCGCCGCGTACTTCCGGGCCCGCTCCAGCGTCTCCGGGTGCAGCGCCCCGCCCGCCGCGAGCAGCCGGGGCAGCAGGTGCCGCTCGGTGGTGACCGCGCGGAACTCCATCGCCGCCGTCACGCCGTGGTCCGGCCGGTGCACGATCTCCACCGCGTCGCCCGCCCTCAGCTCGCCCGGCTCGATCACCCGGAGGTAGGCACCCGTTGCGCCCTTCCGCGTGAACCTCTTGACCCAGCCGCGCTCGCCCAGATGGCCCTGGAACGTACGGCACGGAATACGGCCCGAGGTCACCTCCAGAACCACCTCCGCACCGATCCGCCAGCGCTCGCCGATCAGCGCCCCGGACACGTCGAGCCCGTCGGTCGTGAGGTTCTCCCCGAAGCAGCCGTTGGCCAGCGGCCGGCCCAGCTCGCGCTCCCAGTCGTCCAGGTCCTCCCGCGCGAACGCGTACACCGCCTGGTCGTCGCCGCCGTGATGGCGCAGGTCGCACACCGTGTCACCGGCCAGCCCGCTGCCGCCGGTCCCCTTGCGGCCCGGAGCCGCCACGCGCACCGGCCCGTCGACGGGCTGCTTGTCGATGCCCGTCACACCCTGCGGCTGGTCCGTGTACGGCACCGGCCGGGGGCGGCCCAGATTGACCGAGAGAAGCTTCATGCCCGCACGGTACGGGACCGCTCCTCAAAGCGTCGAACGAATATGGGTCACCTCGCCCAAGGCGGCCTTATGCTCGGACGGTGATCGAAGCCCGCCACCTGCGCGTTCTGCGCGCCGTCGCCACCACCGGTTCCTTCTCCGCGGCGGGGCGCCAGCTGGGCTGCACCCAGCCTGCCGTCAGCCAGCAGATGAAGGCCCTGGAGGCGTCGGTCGGCACCCCGCTGCTGGTCCGCACCGGCCGCGAGATGCGCCTCACCCAGGCCGGCGAGGCCCTCGTCCGGCACGCCTCCGGCATCCTGGCCGGGCTCACCGCCGCCGAGGAGGAGGTCGCCGCCATCGCCGGCCTGCGCGCGGGCCGCGTCCGGCTGGTCTCGTTCCCCAGCGGCAGCTCCACCCTCGTCCCCACCGCCCTGGCCGCCCTGCGCGCCGCCCATCCCGGTACCCGCGTCTCCCTGGAGGAGGCCGAACCCCCGAAGTCCGTCGAACTGCTGCGCGAAGGCGACTGCGACCTGGCCCTGGCCTTCCGCTACGAGGGGGCGGCGGTCGCCGAGGAGTGGGACGACCTCGTCGTACGCCCCCTGCTGACGGACCGCCTGGTCGCCCTGGTGCCGGAGCGGCACCGGCTGGCGCGCGCGGAGACCGTCGCCATCGGCGAACTCGCCCACGAGCCCTGGATCGCCGGCTGCCCGCGCTGCCGCGGCCAGCTGGTCGAGGTGTGCGAGGGCGCCGGCTTCACCCCGCGCATCGACTTCGCCACCGACGACTACCCGGCCGTGGTCGGCCTGGTCGGCGCGGGCCTGGGCGTCGCCGTACTGCCCCAGCTGGCCGTGGAGTCGGTGCGGCCGCGGGGCGTGCGGACGGTACGGCTGGAACCGGCGGTACGGCGGGAGATCGTCGCCCTCACCCTGCCCGACCTGGCACAGGTGCCGGCTGTGTCGGCCACGCTGGAGCAACTGGCGCGGGCGGCGCGGGCGGCGGGGCGCGCCTAGGGTCACGAAGGGTCACGACGGCCCGCATCCGCGGGCACGTGTGCGGCCCACACCGCGGGCACGCGAGTGGCGTGCATGACGGGCACGCGTGCGGCGTGCCCGGGGGAGGAGGGAAAGCACCCGAGGGTTACGGGTGCAGAAACGTTCCTTCAGTGGTTCGGTGCGGTGTCCCCGCTGGTGGTCGAGGCCGCCACCAGGCGGTTGCGTGCCCGCCCCATCAACTCCTCGCGCTCGTCCTCGGTCAGGCCGCCCCAGACGCCGTACGGTTCGCGCACCGCCAGCGCGTGTGCCGCGCACTGGGCACGGACCGGGCACCTCATGCAGACCTCTTTGGCCGAGTTCTCGCGAGCGCTCCGAGCCGCCCCGCGCTCACCCTCCGGATGAAAGAAGAGTGAGCTGTCCACCCCGCGGCAGGCAGCCAGCAGCTGCCAGTCCCACAGGTCCGCGTTCGGTCCGGGAAGGCGGGAGAAATCTGCCATTGCGTGACCCCTTGTCGCCGTTCTGGGCGGATACGGTGCCAACGACCGTACATCTCCGGTCTAAGGAGATGAAAATATGACTCATTGCGAATCTAGCCCCGGACACTACGAAACGGGAAGAAAAAGGGCCAAATGGGGCATAGGTTGTGATGAAAAGTTGTGGGTCCGTCGGGCATGTCTGCACCGTGTCGGTGCCCTCACGTAGAGTGCCGAAGACGGCACGCAGTCCCGTAACTCTTTCGAGTGACCGTCGTTGAGAGAGCGGAGGCGGTTGAAAAAACAAGCGCTCGGGCAGGCGTCCGAGACGGTCGACCGCACAGGTGACGATTCCGTACCAGCCTGGAGGCTCAAGGTGACGCGCATCAGCTGCGGAGGGCGGTCATGACATCCGTCCTCGTCTGCGACGACTCCCCGCTTGCCCGAGAAGCGCTCCGCCGCGCGGTCGCGACCGTGCCCGGTGTCGAGCGCGTGACGACGGCGGCCAACGGCGAGGAAGTCCTCCGCCGCTGGGGCGCCGACCGCTCCGACCTCATCCTGATGGACGTGCGCATGCCCGGTCTGGGCGGCGTCGAGACCGTGCGCCGGCTGCTGTCCGCCGACCCGGGCGCGCGCATCATCATGCTCACGGTCGCCGAGGACCTCGACGGAGTGGCTCTCGCGGTCGCCGCCGGCGCCCGCGGCTACCTGCACAAGGACGCCTCGCGCGCCGAACTGAGGGCCACCGTGACCCAGGCCCTCGCCGACCCGACCTGGCGCCTCGCCCCGCGGCGCCTGCGCTCGGCCGAGATGGGCGCCGCGCCCACGCTCACCGCGCGTGAGATCCAGGTCCTGGAGGGCATGAGCCACGGCCGCTCGAACGCCGAGATCGGCCGCGAGCTGTTCCTCTCCGAGGACACCGTCAAGACGCACGCCCGGCGCCTGTTCAAGAAGCTCGGCGCCTCGGACCGCGCCCACGCGGTGGCCCTCGGCTTCCGCTGGGGACTGGTCCGCTGACGGCCGCGGAGCCGGCCCGCCGACGGACACGGGGCCCGCTCGGCCGAGGACCGCGGGCTGGTGTGCCCAAGGGTCACGGACCGTGGGCCGCCCACGGCAACGGGCCCTGGTTCACCAACGGTCGTTGACCCTGGTCTGCCATGGTCATGGGTTCGGTTCACCGATGGTCACGGGCTTCGGGCGCGGGACGTCGTGAGCCCTGGGGCCGGCCTGAAGCGGCTCGGTTCGGGCCGGTCGCGCGGTCCGGCTCGCCGGGGTCGTTTGTGTCCGGCCGGTTCCCGGCGCCGCTCGCCCGCACCCGCTCCTGACCGGCCGGGCTTCCGGCCCGGTTCCCGATGGCACGGGCGGTGGACGGCTCCGTCGTACGAGGTGCCGGCCGTACGCACGAGGTGCCGGCCGTACGCACGAGGTGCCGGCCGTACGCACGAGGTGCCGGCCGTACGACGTGCTCTGCCGAGCGGCGTGCCGGCCGTACGACGTGCCGGTCGGACCAGGTGTCTGCGGGACGGCGTGTCGGCCTCGGTGTGTCGCGGAGGGCGCGGTCGGCCGGCGGTGTCGGCTGACCGGGTTCGCGGACCGGGGCTCCCGGGGGTTCCCGGTTCGGGCGCGGCCGCTCCGACGTCCGGAAGGCTCCGCCGGAACCCGCGCCGGATGGTGCGTCGGGTGCGTTCGGTGCGTCGTCCGGAAGGCTCCTGCGGCCGTCGGGACGTCCGTGCGCGCCGGGCCGGCTACGGCTACGGCTACGGCCACGACTGCCTGCGTCGGCCGCCGCCGTGCCGTGCCGGCTGCCAGGCCGGCGCCCGGCCGCCGCTCTCCTCGGCCACCGCCGTGCCCGCCACCCGGGCGAGCACACCCGGGCGCTCTCGGGCACCCGCCCCGGCGGCCCACCACCCTCCCGTGGAGGGGCATGTGCAAGGCGGCCCGCCGGAGGCGCGCTGCTGGTTTCGGCGCGGATGCCGCATCCTTGAGATGTGGAGTCTCTCGGGGACGAGTCGGTCGAGCGGAAGGGGAGGGCGCAGGGAATGAGTGCCGGCGCACCTGCTCATAACGCTTCGGTGCACAACCACGAACACGATGCGACGGACCGGACGGCCGCAGGGCACCATGGACCGATGCGCGACGACGAGGCGGGCACGGCCCACGGGGCGATCGGTGCCCTCGTGCACCGTGCCGTCGACGGGGACGCGCAGGCCACGCACGACCTGCTGGCCCACGTGCACCCCTTGGCGCTGCGCTACTGCCGCACCCGGCTGTCCCGGCTCCCCGGCGACGCGCGCCACTTCGTGGAGGACCTCGCCCAGGAGGTCTGCGTGGCGGTCCTGCTCGCCCTGCCCCGGTACCGCGACACCGGCCGGCCCTTCGAGGCGTTCGTCTTCGCCATCGCCTCCCACAAGGTCGCCGACCTCCAGCGCGCGGCGATGCGCCACCCGGGATCGACCGCGGTGCCCTCCGACGAGATGCCCGAGCGGCCGGACGACTCCCTCGGCCCGGAGGAGCGCGCCCTGCTCAGCAGCGACGCCGAGTGGGCCAAGAAACTTCTGGCCAACCTCCCGGAGAACCAGCGCGAGCTGCTCCTGCTGCGGATCGCCGTGGGCTTGACCGCAGAGGAGACCGGGCAGATGTTGGGAATGTCACCCGGCGCGGTCCGCGTGGCCCAGCACCGGGCACTGAGCCGCCTCAGGGCGCTCGCCGAACAGTAAGCCCGCCCCCGCAAACCCCCTGCGCGGAGCCGCCGTAGCTCCTTCGCTGAACAGGTGCGCCGCTGTTTCCGTACGAACATACGAAGCCTGAAGCCAGGCCGTACCGTGGAATTTGCTAGCGACGCTTCCCGTTAGCATGGACATCCGCACCGATCAAGGCCATTTGGGGAAGGTGTCATGACTGCCAACGTCGACGGAGTGCCCGGTAAATTCGCGACACTCGGGCTGACCTACGACGACGTGCTGCTGCTGCCGGGCCCGTCGGACATGGCACCCGACGAGATCGACACCGCCTCGTACGTCTCCAAGAACGTGCGGGTCAACATCCCGCTGCTGTCCGCCGCCATGGACAAGGTGACCGAGTCCCGCATGGCGATCGCCATGGCCCGCCAGGGCGGCGTCGGCGTCCTGCACCGCAACCTCTCCATCGAGGACCAGGCCAACCAGGTCGACCTGGTGAAGCGCTCCGAGTCCGGCATGGTCACCGACCCCATCACCATCCACCCGGACGCCACGCTGGCCGAGGCCGACGCGCTGTGCGCCAAGTTCCGCATCAGCGGTGTCCCGGTGACCGACGGCGACAAGAAGCTCCTCGGCATCGTCACCAACCGTGACATGGCCTTCGAGAGCGACCGCAGCCGCCGGGTGCGCGAGGTCATGACCCCGATGCCGCTGGTCACGGGCAAGGTCGGCATCTCCGGCCCGGAGGCCATGGAGCTGCTGCGCAAGCACAAGATCGAGAAGCTGCCGCTGGTGGACGACGAGGGCGTCCTCAAGGGCCTGATCACCGTCAAGGACTTCGTCAAGGCGGAGAAGTACCCGAATGCCGCCAAGGACGCCGAGGGCCGTCTCCTCGTCGGCGCGGCGGTCGGCGTGGCCGGTGACTCCTTCGAGCGCGCCCAGGCCCTGGTCGAGGCCGGTGTGGACTTCATCGTCGTGGACACCGCGCACGGCCACTCCCGCCTGGTCGGCGACATGATCGCCAAGATCAAGTCGAACTCCTCCGGCGTCGACGTCATCGGCGGCAACGTCGCCACGCGCGACGGCGCGAAGGCCCTGGTCGACGCGGGCGCCGACGGCATCAAGGTCGGCGTCGGCCCCGGCTCCATCTGCACCACCCGCGTGGTCGCCGGCGTCGGCGTCCCGCAGGTCACCGCGATCTACGAGGCCGCGCTCGCCGCCAAGGACGCCGGGGTCCCGGTGATCGGCGACGGCGGTCTCCAGTACTCCGGCGACATCGCCAAGGCCCTGGTCGCGGGTGCCGACACGGTGATGCTCGGCTCCCTGCTCGCGGGCTGCGAGGAGTCCCCGGGCGAGCTGCTGTTCATCAACGGCAAGCAGTTCAAGTCCTACCGCGGCATGGGCTCGCTCGGCGCCATGCAGTCCCGTGGCGACCGCAAGTCGTTCTCCAAGGACCGCTACTTCCAGGAGGGCGTCGCCTCCGACGAGCAGCTGATCCCCGAGGGCATCGAGGGCCAGGTGCCCTACCGCGGCCCGCTCTCCTCCGTCGTGCACCAGCTGGTCGGCGGCCTGCGTCAGTCGATGTTCTACGTCGGCGGCAAGACCGTGCCCGAGCTCCAGCAGCACGGCCGGTTCGTGCGGATCACCTCCGCGGGCCTGAAGGAAAGCCACCCGCACGACATCCAGATGACGGTCGAGGCCCCGAACTACAGCAGCAAGAGGTAGCTCCCGGGTACCACGGCGCGCCGGCACGCGCGGCGCGTGAGCGACGGTGACGGCGGCCCCGGAGACTCCGGGGCCGCCGTCGTCCTGCCCGTCGGCGATACTGGAAGGCGCTGAAACGCATCAGGGAAAGGCCACAGACGTGACTGAGATCGAGATCGGGCGCGGCAAGCGCGGCCGCCGGGCGTACGCCTTCGACGACATCGCCGTCGTCCCTAGCCGCCGTACGCGGGACCCGAAGGAGGTCTCGATCGCCTGGCAGATCGATGCCTACCGCTTCGAGCTGCCGTTCCTGGCCGCCCCCATGGACTCCGTGGTCTCCCCGGCCACCGCCATCCGCATCGGCGAGCTGGGCGGCCTCGGCGTGCTCAACCTCGAGGGCCTGTGGACGCGGTACGAGGACCCGCAGCCGCTGCTGGACGAGATCGCCGAGCTGCCCGCCGAGCGGGCGACCCGCCGCCTCCAGGAGATCTACGCGGCGCCGATCAAGGAGGAACTGATCGGCGCCCGCATCAAGGAGGTGCGCGACTCCGGCGTGGTCACCGCCGCCGCGCTCTCCCCGCAGCGCACCGCCCAGTTCTCCAAGGCGGTCGTGGACGCGGGCGTGGACATCTTCGTCATCCGCGGTACGACGGTCTCGGCGGAGCACGTGTCCTCCTCGCACGAGCCGCTGAACCTGAAGCAGTTCATCTACGAGCTGGACGTCCCGGTGATCGTCGGCGGCTGCGCCACGTACACCGCCGCCCTGCACCTGATGCGCACCGGCGCGGCCGGCGTCCTGGTCGGCTTCGGCGGCGGCGCCGCGCACACCACGCGCAACGTGCTGGGCATCCAGGTCCCGATGGCCACGGCCGTCGCCGACGTCGCGGCGGCCCGCCGCGACTACATGGACGAGTCCGGCGGCCGGTACGTGCACGTGATCGCGGACGGCGGTGTCGGCTGGTCCGGCGACCTGCCCAAGGCGATCGCCTGCGGCGCCGACGCGGTCATGATGGGCTCCCCGCTGGCCCGCGGCACCGACGCGCCCGGCAAGGGCCACCACTGGGGCATGGAGGCGGTCAACGAGGAGCTGCCCCGCGGCCAGAAGGTCGGCCTCGGCACGGTCGGCACGATCGAGGAGATCCTCACCGGTCCGTCCCACACCCCGGACGGCTCGATGAACTTCTTCGGCGCCCTGCGCCGCGCCATGGCCACCACCGGCTACAGCGAGCTGAAGGAGTTCCAGCGCGTCGAGGTGACGGTGGCGGACAGCCAGCACCGGCGCTAACCCCCAGGGGGCTGTCCCCCAGGCACCGAAAGGGCCGGTCATCCAGGAGGATGACCGGCCCTTCGGCACCCGCGAACCCCGGCCGCCGGAACCGTCTTCCCCACGCGCCGGCCCCCTTCACAACCGGTGCGCCGCCCCCGTGGGCGTGGCTCCGCGGGTGTCCAGCAGCAGCTGGGCCTTCACCGAGAGGCCCTGCAGGTCGTACGTGCGGTGCTGCTGGAGCAGGATCGTCAGGTCCGCGTCGGCGGCGGCCTCGTACAGCGAGTCGGCGCGCGGAACGGGGCGGTCCAGGACGTTCCAGGACGGTACGTAGGGGTCGTGGTAGCTGATCGAGGCACCCAGCTCCATCAGCCGGACCGCGACCTCCTGGGCGGGCGTGCCCTGCTGGTCGGCGAGGTCGGGCTTGTAGGTGACGCCGAGGAGCAGGACGCGGGCCCCGCGCGCGGACTTGCCGTGCTCGTTGAGGAGCGTGGCGGCGCGCTGGACGACGTACCGGGGCATACGGCTGTTGACCTGCTGGGCCAGCTCCACCATGCGCAGCGTGCGGGTGGCGTGCCCGGTCAGGTCCTGCGGGACGCCGTGGCCGCCGACGCCCGGACCCGGCCGGAACGCCTGGAAGCCGAAGGGCTTGGTCTCCGCGCAGCGGATGACGTCCCACAGGTCCACGCCCAGCTCGTGGCAGAGGACGGCCATCTCGTTGACGAGCGCGATGTTGACCTGTCGGTAATTGGTCTCCAGCAACTGCACGGTCTCCGCCTCGCGCAGCCCCCGCGCGCGTACCACCTTGTCGGTCAGCCGCCCGTAGAAGGCGGCGGCGGACTCGGTGCAGGCGGGGGTGAGGCCGCCGATGACCTTGGGCGTGCTGGCGGGGCTGTGGTCGCGGTTGCCGGGGTCGACCCGGCTGGGGGAGTACGCGAGGTGGAAGTCGCGGCCGGCGCGCAGCCCCGAACCCTCCTCCAGCAGCGGGCGCAGGAACTCCTCCGTCGTCCCCGGCAGCACGGGCGACTCCAGGATGACCGTGGTGTGCGGGCGGAGCCGGGCGGCCAGTGTCCGGGCGGCCGCCTCGACCTGGCCGAGGTCGAGCCCGCCGTCGGCGCCCCGCGGGGTGGGCGCGCAGATCACCGCCGTACGGACGCGCCCGAGCTGGGCGGGATCGGTGCCGGGCCGGAAGCCGGCCGCGTGCATCCGGCGCAGCTCGGCGGGGCTGAGCGAGCCCGCCTCCGGGCCGGTGGCGTAGCCGACGGTGGCGATGCCGGCGGCGACGGCGGCCTGGGCCAGCGGCAAGCCGTAGGGGCCGAGTCCGATGACGGCGAGGTCTGCGGGCATGCGTGGACCGTCCTTCCCAGTAGCCGAAGCGGGACAGGTGCGCAACCGCTGTGGACAGGATGAGCGAGTGCCCTGTCAGACTAGGTACACATATGACCGTTATGTGTGATTGTGTTCGTGTGTCTTCCGTGCGTTGTGCGCGAGTTGTCCACAGCTTGGCAGTGCCTGGTGGCTGAAGCCGGACGACCCGGTCAGAATCTGGGCATGAGAAGAGGATGAACCGGGCTTCGCCCATGGGTGCGGCCGACGCGAGCGAGTCAGCGACAGCGGGAGGCAGCGGTGAAGACAGCGACTCTTGGGCCGACGCAGCGCGCCGAGGCACTGGCGGCGATGGCGGAGCGCGAGCTGGACGTCCTGGTGGTCGGCGGCGGAGTGGTCGGCGCCGGGACCGCGCTGGATGCCGTCACCCGTGGCCTGTCCACCGGCCTGGTCGAGGCCCGTGACTGGGCGTCCGGCACCTCGAGCCGCTCCAGCAAGCTGATCCACGGCGGCCTGCGCTACCTGGAGATGCTCGACTTCGCCCTGGTCCGCGAGGCCCTCAAGGAGCGCGGCCTGCTCCTGGAACGCCTCGCCCCGCACCTGGTCAAACCGGTGCCGTTCCTCTACCCGCTCCAGCACAAGGGCTGGGAACGGCTGTACGCGGGCTCGGGCGTCGCGCTGTACGACGCGATGTCCACGGCCCGTGGCCACGGCCGCGGCCTGCCCCTGCACCGCCACCTGACCCGCGGTCAGGCCCTGCGCGTGGCGCCCTGTCTCAGGAAGGACGCCCTGGTCGGGGCGCTCCAGTACTACGACGCCCAGATGGACGACGCCCGCTTCGTGGCCACCCTGGTGCGCACGGCCGCGTCCTACGGCGCGAAGGCGGCCAACCGCGCCCGGGTGACCGGGTTCCTGCGCGAGGGCGAGCGGGTCGTCGGCGCCCGGGTGCGGGACGTGGAGGCCGGCGGGGAGTACGAGATCCGCGCCAAGCAGGTCGTGAACGCCACCGGCGTCTGGACCGACGACACCCAGGCCATGGTGGGCGAGCGCGGCCGGTTCCACGTCCGCGCCTCCAAGGGCATCCACCTGGTCGTGCCCAAGGACCGCGTCCATTCCACCACCGGCCTGATCCTGCGCACCGAGAAGTCCGTCCTCTTCGTCATCCCCTGGGGCCGGCACTGGATCATCGGCACCACCGACACCGACTGGGACCTCGACAAGGCCCACCCGGCCGCGTCCAGCGCCGACATCGACTACCTGCTGGAACACGTCAACTCGGTACTGGCCGTGCCGCTCACCCGCGACGACGTCCAGGGGGTGTACGCGGGGCTGCGGCCGCTGCTCGCCGGGGAGTCCGACGCCACCAGCAAGCTGTCCCGCGAGCACACGGTCGCCCATCCGGTGCCGGGTCTCGTGGTCGTGGCCGGCGGCAAGTACACCACCTACCGGGTGATGGCCAAGGACGCCGTCGACGAGGCCGTGCACGGACTCGACATGCGCGTCGCCGACTGCGTGACGGAGGAGACCCCGCTGATCGGCGCGGAGGGCTACCAGGCGCTGTGGAACGCGCGCGCCCGCATCGCGGCCCGCGCCGGACTGCACGTGGTCCGCGTGGAGCACCTGCTGAATCGGTACGGCTCCCTCGCCGAGGAGGTCCTGGACCTCGTCTCCGCCGATCCGGCGCTCGGCGAGCCGCTGCACGCCGCCGACGACTACCTGCGCGCCGAGGTGGTGTACGCCGCCTCCCACGAGGGCGCCCGGCACCTGGACGACGTCCTCACCCGGCGCACCCGCATCTCCATCGAGACCTTCGACCGGGGCACCCGCAGTGCCCGCGAGGCGGCCGAACTGATGGCGCCGGTGCTCGGCTGGGACAAGGAACAGACGGAGCGCGAGGTCGAGCACTACGAGAAGCGGGTGGAGGCCGAGCGCGAGTCCCAGCTCCAGCCGGACGACCAGACGGCGGACGCGGCTCGCTTGGGCGCACCGGACATCGTGCCCTTCTAGGGGTGAGACACCCCCAGCGCTCGCTGCCGCGCCGCGGAACTCACCCGAACGAGTGACCGTCGCCGGGATCTCCGTTCGGCTCCCGGCCGTTCTACCGGGTGCGGGGGCAGAACTCGGCGGCGAGCAGCGCCGGTTCGAGGCGGGGGTCTGCGATCGCGTCCGTGTTCAGCCGGAAGGTGAGGACACGGCGGCCGTCGGCGGTGGCTGCGCTGCGCACGTAGCTCCCGGATATCCGGCCGTTGTGCCCCCACACCGTGGTGCCGCACGGCAGCGTCACCGGAAACAGCCCCATGCCGTACGAGCCGTGTGCGGCACGGGTGTCGAGCATCTCGCGCAGCCAGTGCGAGGGCAGCAGCCGGCCGCCGAGCAGGGCCGCGTAGAAGCGGTCGAGGTCGGCCAGCGTGGTCACCAGCTCACCCGCCGCGCCGGCCACGCGCGGGTCGAGCTCGGTGACGTCGGAGCCGTCGACGGTGTAGGCGCGGCCGTGCGGTGCGGGCAGTGACCTGCGCGCCCCGGGAAAGGAGGTACCCGTCAGACCCAGCGGAGCGATGATGCGGCGCTCGGCCTCGGCGGCGTAGGAGTGACCGGTGACCTGGCGGACGACCAGGCCGAGCACGACGTAGTTGGTGTTGGAGTAGGCGTAGCGGCCCGGACGGGCAGGGGGGAGGGCGAGAGCGGTGCGTACCGCCTGAGGCGCAGTCAGGGGCACGGTGCCCCGGGTGGCTTCGGTGAAGTCGGCCAGTCCGCTGGTGTGGGTGAGCAGGGCCCGCAGGGTGATGCGGCGGCCGTCGGTGCCGTGCCCCCGGAGCAGTCCCGGCAGGTGCCGCTCCACGGCGTCGGACAGGGCGAGCCGGTGCTCCGCGGCCAGTTGGAGCACGACCGTCGCGATGAAGGTCTTGGTGACGCTGCCGGCCCGGAAGTGGTCGGCGCGGGCGATGCCGTGGCCGGCGGCCGCGTAGCGGAAGCGGCTGCCCGCACCCCCACCCGCGCGCCCGCTGCCGCCGGCAACCCCGTCGTGGCCCTCGTCGTCGCCCCCGTCCCCGTCGGCGCCGTCACCGCCGGCGTCGCCCTCGCCGTCCCGGGCCAGCAGGGCCGCGGCGGGTGCCCCGCCGTCGGTGACGAGCAGCGGCAGGACCGCGGCCGTGGCCGCGGCCGGGGAGGCGTCCTCGGACGCGGCCGGGGCCAGCAGCAGCGCCAGGAACACCGGTATGGACAGGACTGTCCGAAGCGTCGGCATCGCGGTTCCTCCCTTCTTGCGACCCATCATCCCGGTAAGCGGAACACCCGCTTCAGAGGGGCTTGTACGGTGTGGGGGCCGGGGCCCGGCCACGGGCACCCTGGGCGTCGGCCACTTGTCGGGTGAGAGACAATGGAGGCTCTGTCAGGGCGGGTTGTATGAGGGGACGCATGTCGGAGGCGGAGCGGGCGGGTTCATCCCGTCAGGAGACTCGTCAGGGCAAGAACGAGCGGCGTCTCCTCGCCGGGCGGTACCGGCTGGGAGACGTGCTGGGCCGGGGCGGCATGGGCACGGTCTGGCGTGCCGAGGACGAGACCCTGGGCCGGACGGTCGCCGTCAAGGAGCTGCGGTTCCCGTCGAACATCGACGAGGAGGAGAAGCGGCGCCTGATCACGCGCACCCTGCGCGAGGCCAAGGCGATCGCCCGGATCCGCAACAACAGCGCGGTGACGGTCTACGACGTGGTCGACGAGGACGACCGGCCCTGGATCGTCATGGAGTTGGTCGAGGGCAAGTCCCTCGCCGAGGTCATCCGCGAGGACGGCCTGCTGCAGCCGAAGCGCGCCGCCGAGGTGGGGCTCGCCGTCCTCGACGTGCTGCGCTCCGCGCACCGGGAGGGCATCCTGCACCGGGACGTGAAGCCCTCCAACGTGCTCATCGCCGAGGACGGCCGGGTCGTCCTCACCGACTTCGGCATCGCGCAGGTCGAGGGCGACCCCTCCATCACCTCCACCGGCATGCTCGTCGGCGCCCCCTCCTACATCTCCCCGGAGCGGGCCCGCGGCCACAAGCCGGGGCCGGCGGCCGACCTCTGGTCGCTCGGCGGGCTGCTGTACGCGGCGGTCGAGGGCGCGCCGCCCTACGACAAGGGCTCGGCGATCGCCACGCTCACCGCCGTGATGACGGAGCCCCTGGAGGAGCCCAAGCACGCGGGACCGCTGAGGGACGTCATCTACGGCCTGCTGACGAAGGACCCGGCCAAGCGGCTCGACGACGCGGGCGCCCGGGCCATGCTCAACGCGGTGATCCACTCGTCCGAGCCGGAGCCGCTGGACGCCACCCGGGTGGTTCCGCTGCCGATGCAGCCCGGTGGGCCGGAGGGCAAGCGGGGCGAGGAGGCGTCGGAGAAGCTGCGCGGCGCGCTGCGTTCGGTCCGCAAGGCGGCCGGGGCGGCCACCGGAGCGGCGGCGACGCGGACGAAGAGCGGCACCACACCGGCCGCACCGGGCACCGGGGGAGCGGCCGGCGCCGCGGGCGCGGGGGCCGCCGGGGCGCGGCCCGGTACCGCCGGCGGGCCGGGAGCCGGATCCGCCGCGCGGCCGCAGGGCCCCGCCGCGGGTGCCGCCGGCATGCCGAACTCCAGCGCGAACAAGCCGAGCTCGGGCTGGCCCGTGGTGCCGCCGCCGGACCTCGACCTGCCGCCGCGGCCGGTGCCGAAGGCGCCGCTGACCGACGTGGTGCCCAGGCGCACGCTGGTGGTCATCGCCGTGGTGGTCGTCCTCGCCGTGCTCGGGACCGTACTGGCCTTCGCCCTGAACGGCGACGACGACAAGGGCGGCAAGAACAGCGGGGCGGGGCCGGCGGCCAGCGCCAGTGCGTCCGCCAAGCGGGACGAGGACACGGGCGCCGGCGCGGACACCGGGAAGCGGACGGACGGCGCCACTCCGGCGTCCGCCGGCACCGGGTCGGCCACGGACTCCGGGGAGAGCGGGTCCGCCGACGGCACCGACGCCTCCGGCGCGGCCGACGCGTCCGGTTCCTCCGGCGCGAAGGACGGCGGCAGCGCCCCGGTGGTCACCACCCGCAAGGGCGGACAGGGCTACTCGATCGGGCTGCCGAAGGGGTGGACGTACCGGTCCACCGGCGCCGCGGGCGACCGGTACACCGGGCCCGGCGGGCAGAAGCTGCTCGTCGCCTGGACCGGCACGCCCAAGGACGACCCGGTGGCGGACTGGAAGAACCAGGAGCGCTACATGGTGCGTTCCCAGTACCGGAAGATCCGCATCGAGCAGGTGGACTACCGCGGCTGGAACACCGCCGACTGGGAGTTCACCTACGTCGAGGGCGGCACCCGGTACCGCACGATCGACCGCGGATTCGTGGTGAACGACCACCAGGGTTACGCGCTGATGTACACGGCGAAGGACGCCGACTGGCACGGTGCGCTACGCAAGGACACCTGGAAGACGCTGACGAAGTCCTTCGAACCCAAGTCGTAGGGCGATCGGGCCGGTTTGGTCGCGTGAGAATCCGTCATCCTCTCGGTGCGGGTTGCCTCCGGCACGTATCGTGAATGGTCGCGGACCGTACGCAGCCGCATGTGTGTGCGAAACGGGCCGTGAGGCGAACGGATGTGACCGACCGGGGGGCCGGGGGAGGCAACGTGGACGACTACGCGGGTCGGGTGCTCGCCGACCGCTACCGCCTGCCACTGCCTCCGTCCGACGCGTACGAACTCACCGAGACCCGGGCTTTCGACACCTACAGCGGACAGGAAGTCCTCATCCGGCAGGTCCCGTTGCCGGAGGTCGTCGAGGCGGAGGTGCTCGACGCGGAGGGACTGCCCGAGGGATTCACCGCCCGCGAGCGCGGATCCCGCCGGGTGCCGGAGGCCGGGACCGCCACCCGGCGGCCCGCCGATCCGGCGGTGCGGCGCGCCGTCGAGGCCGCGCAGGCCGCAGCCCGGATCCCCGACCACCCCCGTCTGGACCAGGTCTTCGACGTGTTCGCCGAGGGCGGGTCCCTGTGGATCGTCAGCGAGCTGGTGGCCGCGCGTCCGCTGGCCGCCCTGCTCACCGAGGACCCGCTGACGCCGTACCGGGCGGCCGAGGTCGCCTCCGACGTGCTCATGGCGCTCCGGGTGCTGCACGCGCACGGCTGGGTGCACCGCAACATCACCCTCCGCACGGTCCTGGTCTGCGACGACGGCCGCGTGCTGCTCACCGGCCTCGCGGCCGGGGCGGCGGAGGAGGCGCTCTGCGGCTACGACCCGGTGCCCGCCGTGGAAGGGGAGCCGCTCGGCGCGGGACCGGGCCTCGCCGTCGGGGCGGGCGGTCCCGGTGAGCCGGACGGCCCGGGTGAGCCGGGCGGCTTCGCTGAGAGCGGGGAGCACCGGGGCGGACGGGCCCTCGGCCGGGGCCCGGTCGCCGGGCGCCCGGAGGTGCCCCCCGGCCACGCCGGCCCTCCGCAGGAGGCCGGGGACGGGCCGTTCGCCGACGTCGACCCCGAGTCCGCGCGGCGGGCCGCCATCCAGGCGCGGGCGGCCGGCGGGATGCCGGTGCCCGGGGTGAACGGGCCGTCCGCCGCGGCCGGCCCGGCCGGGCAGCAGGCCCTGGAGAGCGGCACGGACGTCCGGGCCGCCCGGGCCGGGGCCATCGCGGCCTACCGCGCGGGCGCCCGCGCCGCCGCCCGGGTGCACGAGGTGCAGCAGAACGGGCGCGCCGCCCTGCCCGGCGCCCGCCCGTCCGCCGAGGACGACCCCCGAGCCGGCAGGGCCGACGGCGCGGCACCGTCGCCGTACGCCCCGGAACCGGGCTCCGTGGCGCCGCCCGGCCGGATAGCCGACCCCTACGGGGTGCGCGGCGCCCCCTGGCACGGCGCCGCGCCGCGCACCGGGCCCGGCGGCACGCCCCCGGCCCTGGGCGGCGGTGCCCAGCGGTCCGGCCCTCCCGCGGAGGGACCCCGTGCGGGACACGTGTCCGTGCCGGGGCAGGGGTACGGCCCCGGACAGGAGCCGGGCGGTGACCGCGGCGCCGGGCTCCGGCCCGCGCCGACCGCCCCCGGCCCGCGGAGCGCCGCCCCGGCGCACGCCGAGCGCGCGGCCGCCCCGGCACTGCCCCCCGCGCGGCAGGACGGCCGCTGGGACGACCAGCCCGCCGTGCGCCGAGGCCCCGGAACCGCGCTCGCCGCCGAGCGGGCTCGGCAGGTGCGGATGACCGTGGTCGGGCCGGTGACCGAGCGCTGGGCGCCGGAGCAGGCCGGGCCCGTGCACGAGAACTGGCAGCTGGCGGCGCCGATCGGCCCGGCCACCGACCTGTGGGCGCTGGGCGCCCTGCTCTTCCGGGCCGTACAGGGGCACGCGCCCTACCCGGAGGAGTCCACGGCCGAGCTGGTGCAGCTGGTGTGCGCCGAGCCGCCCGCCTTCGCCGAGGAGTGCGGGCCGCTGCGGCCGGTGGTGGAGTCGCTGCTGCGCCAGGACCCCACCGAACGGCCGGACGTGGAAGAGTTGAGCGGCTGGCTGCGTTCGCTGGTGCGGTCCGCGCCCGAGCCGGACGCCGGCACCCATGTCGTCCCCGTGCCGCCCGCCGATCCGAGACGGCTGCCGATCGTCCGGCGGCGCGGCGAGCTGGTGCGCCGGCGGCGCGCCGGGCTGCCCGCGACCCATCCGCACGGCCGGCACAAGCGGGCCCGGGAGGGCGCCCGTTCGCCGCGCAGCCTGGGCCGGACCCTGCTCCTGCTGATACTGCTCCTGCTGGCGGGTGCGGTGGCGTACGCGATGCTGTTCATGCCGAAGCAGGACGAGCAGCGGGACCGGGGCGGCGACCGTACCGGCACCGCCGCGCGGACGGACCCCGCGCCCTCGTCCACCCGGCAGCCGTCGGCCGGGCAGAGCGCGCCCGGCGGCGGCGCCACCGCGTCCGCGCCGGCGACCGAGACCCAGACCGGCGCCGATCCCGCCGTCGCCGACGGGTTCACCCTCCGCAAGGACCCGGACGGCTTCCAGGTCGCCGTCGCCGAGGGCTGGGACCGTACGCCGAAGAACGGCAGCGGCCAGGTGGTGTACGCGCACGGGAACTTCGAGCTGATCGTCGTACCGGGACGGGACGGCGCGTCCGCGTACGGCAGCGACCCGATGGTCTATCAGCGGGACAAGGAGCGCGAACTCCAGCCGTACCGGAACTCCAGCTGGGCCACGGCCACCGGCCTGCGGACCATAGAGGTGGGCGGACGGACCATGGCCGAGGGGCAGTTCACCTGGACCGACGCGCAGGGGCGGGACCTCTTCGTGCGGAACACGGCGCTGCTGCTCGACGGCCGCTACCACATCGTCCAGGTGCGCGGTCCGGAGACGCAGCGGGACGAGGTGACCCGGCTGTACGAGCAGGCTACCGCGACGTACCGCTACACCGGTTGAGCAGCGCGTACACCGGGGCGGGCGGTGCCCGCGCGGTTCCCTTTCTCGCGCGGAAATGACCATCGTCACAGTGCGGTTTCCTTGGCACCCCGCTTGTTCCCTGACGGCAGGCCGGTCCCTAGTCTGGCCCTGTCAAGAGCATTGCGGGGCAACGTGAATCAGATGCAGGGCCTGCTCATAGCGGGCCGCTACCGGCTTGCCGATTCCATCGGCAGCGGCGGCATGGGCCGGGTGTGGCGCGCCCACGACGAGGTGCTGCACCGGAAGGTCGCCGTCAAGGAGTTGACCGCCTCGCTCTACGTCTCCGACAGCGACCAGGCCATTCTGCTCGCCCGCACCCGGGCCGAGGCGCGGGCCGCCGCCCGCATCAACCACTCCGCCGTCGTCACCGTGCACGACGTGCTGGAGCACGACGGCCGGCCGTGGATCGTGATGGAGCTGGTCGAGGGCAACTCGCTGGCCGACGCGGTGAAGGAGCAGGGCCGGATCGAGCCGGCGGAGGCCGCGCGGATCGGTCTGTGGGTGCTGCGGGCGCTGCGCGCCGCGCACTTGGCCGGCGTGCTGCACCGGGACGTCAAACCGGGCAACGTGCTGCTGGCCCGGGACGGCCGGGTGCTGCTCACCGACTTCGGCATCGCCCAGATCGAGGGCGACACGACCATCACCCGCACCGGGGAGGTCGTCGGCTCGGTCGACTACCTGGCCCCCGAGCGGGTCCGCGGCCACGATCCGGGTCCGTCCTCCGACCTGTGGGGTCTGGGCGCCACGCTGTACACGGCCGTCGAGGGCCGTTCGCCGTTCCGGCGCACGTCCCCGCTGAGCACCATGCAGGCGGTCGTCGAGGAGGAGGCGGACGAGCCGCGCCACGCCGGCCCGCTCGGACCGGTCGTCGCCGCGCTGCTGCGCAAGGATCCGGCCCAGCGGCCGAGCGTGGAGGAGGCCGAGCACATGCTCGCCGAGGCGGCCGAGGGCCGCCGGCCGCGCACGGCACAAGCGTTCGTCCCGACCCAGAGCTCCGGCGTGCGCGCGGTTGAGAGCTCCGGCGTGCGCGCGGGCCGGGTGCCGGGCGCACCCGGGCACGACGACACGGCCCCGGGCACGGGTTACGGCCCTGCGCCCGCCGGTGCCGCCCACGGCTCCGCGTCCACCGTGCGCGGCCACGGCTCCGGTTCCGCCACGCCGGTGCACGGAACCGGATCCGCCGTACCGGTTCACGGTCCCGGATCCGCGCCCTCCGGCCCCGGCTCCGGACCGGCCGCCTCCGGTCACGGTTCCCCCGGTTACCCCACCGGACCCACGGCGGGCCGTTCCGGCACCGGACCCACGGCGGTGGCGTCGGCCGCCGGCGCCTTCGCGGCCGGTGGGCCGGCACCCGCCCGTCCCCGGCGCCGGCTGCGCACCCTCGCGCTGGTCGTCGCCGTGGCGGCGCTGCTCGGCGGGGCCGGGGCGGTGGGGATCCAGCAACTGGGCGGCCAGGACGGCGGATCGGGCGGCGGTACGAGCACGGCCCCGACGCCCACCGGCACCGGCACCGGCACCGGCACGGACGGCGCCGAGGGCACGATCCCGGCCGGGTGGAAGACGTACCGCGACCCGCTGGGCTTCAGCCTCTCCCTGCCCGAGGGCTGGAAACGCACGGTCTACAGCGACCAGGACGGCCTCCGGCAGATCGACTACTCGCCCGACGGCGGCAGACACTTCGTCCGCATCGCCATCGACGGCTCACCCGACTTCGCCGACCCCCTCTCCCACCAGGAGGACCTGGAACAGCAGCTCCAGCGGCTGGTCGACTACCGGCGCGTCACGATGAAGGAGAACATCTACCGCGACCGCAAGGGCGCGCGGTGGGAGTACACCTGGACCGCGCTGAAGAAGGACCCGCCCTACGTGCCCGGGCCGCGCCGCGCGGTCGAGGAGACGTACTTCTCGCGCCAGGGCACCGAGTACGTCATCTACATGTCCTCGCCGGCCGAGGACTGGCCGACGACCAGCAAGCGGTTCACCTGGGTGCTGCGCAGCTGGCGGCAGCCGGACGGGGGCTGACCCCCGGCCCGGACAGGTGCCCGCGACGGCTCGGACATGTGCCCGCGACGGCTCGGACGGGTGTTCGCGACGGCCCGGACGGGTGCCCGCGACGGCCCGGGCGGCGGCCGAGGTCGGCCGAAAATGGCAGGCTGCGCGGTGTGTCTTGGCCGGGCAGCGCCCCGGAGGCGGGGCACCCCGTGCGGCATGATGGGGCTCATGGGGACCGAGGGAGCCGAATTCCGGCTGATCGCGGGCCGTTACCGCCTGGAGGAACGCATCGGGCGCGGCGGCATGGGCGTCGTGTGGCGGGCGAGCGACCAGGTGCTGGGCCGCCGGGTGGCGGTCAAGGAACTGCTGCCGGACGACTCGCTCCCGGACGACGACGCGCGCCGCCGCCGGGACCGCACGTTCCGCGAGGCCCGCGCGGTCTGCCAGTTGCGGCATCCGCACATCATCGTCGTGCACGACGTGGTGGAGCAGGACGAGCGGCCGTATCTCATCATGGAGCTGATCGACGGCGGCTCGCTCGCGGAACGGATCGACCGGCAGGGCCCGGTCGACTCCGTCGAGGCCGCCCGCATGGGCATCGCCCTGCTGAGCGCGGTGCGCACCGCGCACGAGGCCGGGGTGCTGCACCGGGACATCAAGCCCGCGAACGTCCTGATCGAGGAGGGCACCGAGCGGGTCGTCCTCACCGACTTCGGCATCGCGCAGGTCGAGGGTGCCACCACGCTCACCGAGACCGGCTCCTTCGTCGGCTCGCCCGAGTACACCGCGCCGGAGCGGATGTCCGGGCTGCGCACCGGGCCGGAGTCGGACCTGTGGTCGCTGGGCGCGCTGCTGTGCACGGCGCTCAGCGGCGAGTCGCCGTTCCGGCGCGACTCGCTCGGCGGCATCCTGCACGCCGTCGTCGCCGACGAGATCCGTCCGCCGGCCCAGGCCGATCCGCTGCTGCCCGTCGTACGGGGCCTGCTGGAGCGCGATCCGGACCGGCGGCTGGGCGCGGCGGAGGCCGAGCGGATGCTGCGCACGTACCTGGAGACCGGCCGGACGCCGGACACGCCGGACGGCCACGGTGCACCGGGATCGCACGTCGGCGGGCTCATCCACCGGATCGGCGGCAGCCGCGCCCCCAAGGCCCCGACGCCCTACTCGCCGACCGAACTCGACCTGCCCTACGGCCCTCCGCCGCCCGTCCCGGCCCCCCGGGCACCGGCCGGACCGGCCCCGTTCCGTTCCTCCCCGCGCGGACTGCTCGTGGCGGCCCTGCTCGTCGCCGCGCTGGCCGGAGCCGGTGTGTCGGCGGCGGCGCTGCTGCTGCACCGGGACGGGGACGGGGGCGGCGGACGGCCGGGCAGTACGGCGACGTCGCCGGCGACCCGGACCGGCACGGGCGGCACGGTCCCGTCGCCCACCCCGACCGGCACCCGGCCGGCACCGGCACCGACGTCCACCGCCGCCGCCCCGCCCGCCGCTCCCTCCGGTTACCGCACGGCCAGGGACCCGGCCGGCTTCTCCCTCGCCGTACCGGAGAACTTCACCCGCAGCCCGCAGGGCCAGCGCGTCTTCTACCTCTCGCCGGGACAGACCTTCCGCCTCGGCATCAGGGTCGGCGAGCCGGAGGAGGGCGGACCCGAGGGCGTGATGAACCGCGCGGCCGCCGCCGGGCCGTCCACCAACCCCGGTTACCGTGACGGCCGCGTCGCCCCGACCACGCACGACGGACACCCGGCCGCGCTCTGGGAGTTCACCTGGGACGGCTACAGCCCGGCGGAAGGCCCCCGCCACACCTTCGACCTGAGCTGGGAGGAGAACGGGCTGCTGTACGACGTGTGGGTGTCGGCGCCGGTCGGGAAGGTGCGGGAGGCGCGGGAGTACTTCGACGTGGCGATCGACACGTTCCTGGTCACGGGTGTGTGACCGGTTCGCTCCCCCTGTGGCTGTGGGCGCCGGGGGCACGATAGACAGGGACGCATGAGCAGTGACGGGGGAGTCGGCCGCACGGTCGACGACACGACGAGTTTTGTTCTGCAACCGCCCAGGCCGCGCTCCGGTCCGCAGCCGGCGCCGGCCGGGGCGGCCGCCGCCGTCCCGGGCACCGGCGACCCGGCCGCCGCCGTCCCGGGCACCGGCGACCCGGCCGCCGCCGTCCCGGGCACCGGCCGGCTCGTCGCGGGCCGGTACCGGCTGCTGGGCAAGCTGGGCCACGGCGGCATGGGCACCGTGTGGCGGGCCAAGGACGAGATGATGGACCGTGAGGTCGCCGTCAAGGAGCCCCGCCTGCCGGAGCACCTTCCCGAGCGGGAACAGGCCAACGCCTTCGAGCGGATGCGCCGCGAGGCCCGCGCGGCGGCCCGACTCGACCACCCCGCGGTGGTGCACGTGTACGACGTCGCGGTGGTCGACGGCCGGCCGTGGATCGTGATGGAGCTGGTGCACGGCCCTACCCTCGGCGGTGTGCTGCGGGACGGCACGCTGGACGCGCGGGAGGCGGCCCGGATCGGCTTGGCCGTGCTCGGCGCGCTGGAGGCGGCGCACGCGGCGGGCGTCCTGCACCGGGACGTCAAGCCCGACAACATCCTGCTGGGCCGGCACGACCGGGTGGTGCTCACGGACTTCGGTATCGCGCACATCGAGGGCGACCCGCGGCTGACGGACACCGGCGGATTCGTGGGCTCGCCTGAGTTCATCGCGCCGGAGCGGGTGCTCGGGCAGCGGCCGGGCCCGGCGAGCGACCTGTGGTCGTTGGGTGTGGTGCTGTACACGGCCACGGAGGGCGTGTCGCCGTTCCGCCGCAGCAACACGCCGGCCACCCTCCAGTCCGTCCTCAACACCACCCCGGCCGCGCCCGCGTCGGTCTCCGGCCCGCTGGCCGAGGTCGTCAACGGGCTGCTCCAGAAGGACCCCGCGCACCGCCCGCCGGCGGACCGGGTCCGCGCCCTGCTGGCGGAGGCGGCCAGACCCCCGGCGCCCCCGGCGCCCCCCGCCCCCACGGCCGCGGCCGCCACCGCGTCGGGCTCCCGGCCCCGCCGCAGGGGCCGTGCGGTGCGGCTCGGCGCCGGCGCCGCGGTGGTCGCGGCGGCCGTCACCGCCGGCGTCGTCCTCGCCGATCCCTTCGCGGACCCGCCGCGCGGCGACTGGGCGGCGAAGCCGGAGAGCGGGCTCGGCGCCACGCTCACCGTCCCCGCGGGCTACCAGGTGACCCGGCCCGACGAGGACGACAGCGACAAGAACTGGGTGACGTACGCGGACGCGAGCGGCGGCATCTGGATCCGGCTGCACCTGGACCGCAAGGCGGAGGACTCCCTGGGCCGGATCAAGTCCAGCGCGCGGGCCCAGATGTACGACGACAACGAGAAGTTCAAGAGCCAGGGCGACTACGGCCTCGGCATGGCCAAGGCCGTGAAGACGGTCCCGGACGCGGAGGCCACCTACCACGGCCGGCAGGCGGCCGGGAACACGGTCACCCACCCCGGCGACGACGAGGTCGAACGGCCCCGCGAACTGCGCGTCTTCTACTACCGCAGCACCGCCGGCGACATGTACCAACTGGCCGTCGGCTACCCGGCCGAGGGCGACTTCACCGCCCGCGGCCGGGAGGTGGCCGAACGGGCGATCGCCGACCTGGAGATCACGAAGCCCTGAGAGCGCGGTAGCGGCCCGGCGTGATCCCGAACTCCCGGCTGAAGGCGTGCGAGAGGGCGTACGGGCTGCCGTACCCCGTCTCCCGCGCCACCGCCGCGAGCGGCGCGTCCGTCTCGCGCAGCCGGGTCGCCGCCAGGGTCAGCCGCCACCAGGTCAGGTACGCCATGGGGGGCCGGCCGACCAGCGTGGTGAAGCGGCGGGCCAGGGTGGCCCGGGAGACGCCCGCCTCGGCCGCCAACCGGCCGGCGGTCCACGGGGCCGCCGGATCGGTGTGCAGGGCGCGCAGGGCGGCCGTCGTCACCGGGTCGTTCAGCACCGCCGGCCAGGCGCCCGTCGCCGCCTCGGCCATCCACGCCCGGACCAGGTAGACCAGCAGCAGGTCCAGCAGGCTCGGCAGGGCGAGGCAGCCGCCCGGCCGGCGCCCGGCCAGCTCGCGCGCCAACAGGTCGACCGCCGCCCGCAGTTCCGGGTGACCGCCGACCCGGTGCGGCAGGTGCACGACCTGCGGCAGCTCCGCCATCAGCGGATGCGTACGGCTGCGGTCGAGCCGGTACTTGCCGCACAGCAGCTCCACCTCGGGGCCGGACCCCGGACCCCGTACGTCCGTGCTCCGCGCCTCCTCGAAGGGCACCGCCCGCCGCACCTCGGCCGGCTCCGCGGCCGCGTGCGCCAGTACGTGCCCGGCGCCGTGCGGCAGCAGCACCACGTCACCCGGACCCAGCGCCACGGACGCCCCGCCCCCGTCCGGCACGAGCAGGCAGGAGCCGCTCAGTACGACGTGGAAGCCCGCGCCCTCGTACGGCGACAGCCGGGCGGACCAGGCGCCGGCCACCCGCAGCCGGTGGGAGGAGGGGCTGCCGACCCGGACCGCGGCGATCGCATCGCTGACCACATCCATGAGACGACAGCGTATGCGCATGCGCCGTTCACGCATTGGGACGCTCACCACGGGCTCCTAGTGTCATCGGTATGACCGATGACCGAGTACAACGCTTCTCGATCGGCGACGTCGAGGTGCTCCGCATCGTCGAGTGGCAGGGGCCGTACGTGCCCGCCGCCGACCTGGTGCCCGGGTGCGGGCCCGAGGTGTGGGACGCCCACGCGGCGGAGCTCGTCCCCGACCACCGGGAGGCCGGCGGCGACCGGGCCGTGGTGGCGCTGCAGACCTGGGTGCTGCGGAGCGGCGGACGGACCGTGCTGGTCGACACCGGTGTCGGCGACGACCGGGAACGCCTCGGCGATCCGTTCTTCCACCGGCGGCAGGGCGACTTCCCGGGCCGCCTGGAGCGGGCGGGCGTCCGCCCGGAGGACGTCGACGTCGTGATCAACACCCACCTCCACGCCGACCACGTCGGCTGGAACACCCGGGACGCCGGCGGCGAGTGGGTTCCGGCCTTCCCCGGCGCGCGCTATCTCCTCCCGGCCGCCGACGACCACCACTTCGGCCCGGCGGGCGGCTACGGGGGTGGCGCCCGCCCGGTGGACCGGCTGGTCTACGAGGACAGCGTGGCGCCCGTGCACCGGGCCGGTCAGGCGGTGACGTGGGAGGACACCCACCGGATCGACGAGCACCTGGTGCTGGAGGCCGCCCCCGGGCACACCCCGGGCTCCGCGGTGCTGCGCGTGGAGTCCCGCGGTGAACGCGCGGTGTTCGTCGGCGACCTGCTGCACAGCCCGGTCCAGATCCTCCGGCCCGAGTGCAGCAGCTGCTTCTGCCTCGACCCGGCACAGGCGGCCCGCACCCGACGGCGGGTGCTGGAACGGGCGGCGCAGGAGCGCGCGTTGGTGGTGCCGGCCCACTTCGGCGGTGCCGGGGCGGTGGAGGTGCGCGGGGCGCCGAACGGTTTCAGCCTGCACCGGTGGGCGGGGTGACGTTCCCCGCCCGCCCGCTTCGACAACGGCCTGGTGCACACGGTACTCATGAGGCATGACCGAAGACGGCGAACACCCGCCCGACGCACGTCTGATCGGCGGTCGTTACCGGCTGACCGGACGCCTGGGCTCCGGACCGGCCGGGACCGTGTGGCGTGCCCGGGACGAACAGGAGGGAGGGCTGGTCGCCGTCAAGGAGCCGCTGCTGCCCGGCGATCCGGCCACCGACGAGGAGAGCCGGCGCATCGCGCGCCGGCTGCACCACGAGGCCCGGGCCGCCACCCTGGTGCGGCACCCCTCGGCCGTCACCGTGCACGACGTCGTCACCGAGGCCGACGTCCCCTGGATCGTCATGGAACTGGTGGCGGGCGAGTCGCTGCGCGAGGTGCTGCGGCGCGGGCCGCTGCCGCCCGCCGAGGCCGCGCGCATCGGGCTCGCCGTGCTGGGCGCGCTGCGCGCCGCGCACGCCGTCGGCATCGTGCACCGGGACGTCAAACCGGCCAACGTGCTGCTGGAGTCCGGCACCGGGCGGGTCGTCGTCACCGACTTCGGCATCGGCGACGGGCACGCCAGGGACGCGCCCGCCGGTTTCGTCGCGCCCGAGCGGGCGGCGGGGCCCGGGGCCGGCCCCGCCTCCGACCTGTGGTCCCTGGGCGCCCTGCTGCGCACCGCGCTGGGGGACGCGGACGCCGGCCCGGCGAGCCCGTCGGGCCGGCTGAGCATGCCGGATCCGCCGGACCCGCTGGGGTCGCTGCTGGAGCGGCTGCGCGCCGACGAGCCGGCGGCCCGGCCCGACGCGGACGAGGTCACCGCCGTACTCCGCGACTTCCTCGGGCTCACGGCCGTACCGGGGGCGGCGGGGGCGGGGGAGCCGACGGGATCAGCCGTGCCGACAGGGCCGACAGGGCCGACAGGGCTGACAGGGCCGACAGGGGCGGGGGAGCCGACGGAGCACACGGGGCGTGCGAGACAGACGGGACCGGAGTCACCGACGTCACCGGAGCCGTCGGAATCGCTGGAGCCGTCGGAGCCGTCGGAGCCGTCGGGGTCGTCCGAGCCGTCGGAGTCCGGCGCCGCGCCCGTGCCCCGGCCCGCCCCCGACGCCCGTCGGCGCTCCCCGCTCGGCGCCCTCGGGCTGCTGCTCGCGAGAAAACCCGGGATCGACTGACCGCGGCCCGGCAACGCCCTGATCAGCGCATTCTCTGCCAGTGATCACTGGCAGCGTGTGAGCGCTCCGTGAATCCGCGTTACCGACGGGTACACAAAGCCCCCGCTCCGGCATACCCTGCGCCTCATGACGGACACGCAGGCCCCGGACATCGCCGGTACCAACCCGCTCGCGCCCGCCCCCGAAGGCGTCCGCACCGCCGCCGACGTGGTCACCCCGGAGTTGGTGGCCCAGCTCACCAAGGGCGTCGTCGGTTCCGGACGTACCGCCAACCACACCCCCTTCACCGGCGAGAAACTGGCCGACCTGCCCGAGTCCACCCCGGAGGACGTGCACCGGGCCTTCGAGGCGGCCCGCGCCGCACAGGCGGTGTGGGCGAAGACCCCGGTCCGGCAGCGGGCCGCCGTCCTGCTCCGCTTCCACGACCTGCTGCTGGAGCGGCAGGCCGAGATCCTCGACCTGATCCAGCTGGAGACCGGCAAGGCCCGTCTGCACGCGCACGAGGAGGTGCAGGCCGTCGCCGTCGCCGCCCGGCACTACGGCCGCCGCGCCTCCGCGTACCTGCGGCCCAAGCGGCACGCCGGTGCCGTGCCGGCCCTCACCAGGACGCTCGAACTCCGCCACCCGCGCGGGGTCGTGGGCCAGATCGCCCCCTGGAACTACCCGCTGGAGCTGTCGGTCGGCGACGCCCTGCCCGCCTTCGTCGCCGGCAACGCGGTGGTGATGAAGCCCGACACGGAGACCTGCCTGACCGCGCTCTGGGCGCGTGACCTCCTCGTCGAGGCCGGCCTGCCCGACGGCGTCTTCCAGGTCGTCCTCGGCGAGGGACCGGTCGTCGGCCCCGAGCTGGTCAAGCACGCCGACTACGTCTCCTTCACCGGCTCCACCCGCACCGGCCGCGAGGTCGCCGTCGGCGCCGCCTCCCGCCTGGTGGGCGTCTCCCTCGAACTCGGCGGCAAGAACGCCATGCTGGTGCTGGACGACGCCGACATCGAGAAGGCCGCCGCCGGAGCGGTACGCGCCTGCTTCTCCTCGGCCGGCCAACTGTGCATCTCCATCGAGCGCCTGTACGTCCACGAGTCCGTGGCCGACGCCTTCCTGGAGCGCTTCGCCGCCCGTACCCGGGCCATGCGGCTCGGCAACTCCCTCGCCTACGGCGCCGACATGGGCTCACTGGTCGGCGAACGCCAGCTGACGACCGTCGAACGGCACGTGCGCGATGCCGTCGACAAGGGCGCGAAGGTGATCGCGGGCGGGGTGGCCCGCCCCGACATCGGCCCCTACTTCTTCGAACCCACCATCCTGGACGGCGTCGAGACCCCCATGGCCGTCTGCGAGGAGGAGACCTTCGGCCCGGTCGTCTCGGTCTACCGCTTCCGCACCGACGACGAGGCGGTGGACCGCACCAACGGCACGCCGTACGGACTGAACGCCTCGGTCTGGACGACGAACACCCGCCGCGGCCTGGAGATCGCCGCCCGCCTGCGCACCGGCACGGTCAACGTCAACGAGGGCTACGCACCGGCCTACGGCAGCGTCCAGTCCCCGATGGGCGGCATGAAGGACTCCGGCCTCGGCCGCCGCCACGGATCCGAGGGCATCCTCAAGTACACCGAGGCCCAGACGGTGTCCCAGCAGCGCCTGCTGCCGATGGCACCCTCGCTGGGCATGACGGACGAGAAGTACGCCGCGTTCATGAGCACGAGCCTGCGCCTGATGAAGGCCTTCCGGTTCCGCTAGGCCCCCCGGAAACCACTGGAAACCCTGGTAACCCCCGTTCTCGACGAGGAGAGCACGTGTCGCAGGAGAAGTCTGTCCAGACCCGGGACGAGGACGGGTACGACTACGACGTCATCGTCGTCGGTTCGGGTTTCGGTGGCTCGGTGTCGGCCCTCCGCCTGACCGAGAAGGGGTACCGGGTCGGTGTCCTGGAGGCCGGCCGCCGCTTCACCCGCGCCACCCTCCCGAAGAACTCCTGGGACCTGAAGAACTACCTCTGGGCGCCCAGGCTCGGCATGTTCGGCATCCAGCGCATCCACCTGCTGGGCAACGTCATGGTGCTGGCCGGCGCGGGCGTCGGCGGCGGCTCGCTCAACTACGCCAACACCCTCTACGTTCCGCCGAAGGCGTTCTTCGACGACCCCCAGTGGCGGCACATCACCGACTGGCAGGAGGAGCTGAAGCCGTACTACGACCAGGCCCGGCGCATGCTCGGCGTACGGCTCAACCCCACCATGACCCCGTCCGACGTCCATCTGAAGGCGGCGGCCCAGCGGATGGGCGTCGGGGACACCTTCCACCTCGCCCCGGTGGGCGTCTTCTTCGGCGACGGCCAGGACGCCGACGGCAAGGCGAAGGCCCGGCCCGGCGAGCAGGTGGCCGACCCCTACTTCGGCGGCGCCGGCCCGGCGCGCACCGCCTGCACCGAGTGCGGCGAGTGCATGACCGGCTGCCGGCACGGCGCGAAGAACACCCTCAACGAGAACTACCTGTACCTGGCCGAGAAGGCGGGCGCGGTGGTCCACCCGATGACCACGGTCGTGTCCGTCACGGACGACTCCCGCGGCGGCTACGCGCTCGCCACCCTGCCGACGGACCGGAAGAAGAAGGGCGAGGGCCGGACCTTCACCGCCCGCAGGGTCGTCCTCGCCGCCGGCACCTACGGCACCCAGACGCTGCTGCACCGGATGAAGGCGGGCCGCCAGTTGCCGTACCTGTCCGCCCGGCTCGGCGACCTCACCCGCACCAACTCCGAGGCGCTGGTCGGCGCGCAGACCGACAACCGCCGCTACCGCAGGGCGACCGGCGCGCCGAAGGCCGACTTCACCAGGGGCGTCGCCATCACCTCCTCGATCCACCCGGACGAGAACACCCACATCGAGTCCGTCCGCTACGGCAAGGGCTCCAACTCGATGGGCGGCCTGTCGATCCTCCAGGTGCCGTACGCGGAGGGCTCCTCCCGCGTGCTCGCCTGGCTGGCGAACGCGGCCCGGCACCCGCTGCTGGTCGCCCGCTCGCTGTCCAACCGGCGCTGGTCGGAGCGGACCATCATCGGTCTGGTCATGCAGTCCCTGGACAACTCCCTGACCACGTATCTCAAGCCCGGCGGCGTCGGCAAGGGCCTGCTCACCGCCCGGCAGGGGCACGGCTCGCCGAACCCCAAGCAGATCAGGGCCGCGACCGAGGCCGCCTCCGCGCTCGCCGCCGAGATCAACGGCTTCGCCGGCAGCAACGTCGGGGAGCTGATGGGCACCCCGCTCACCGCGCACTTCCTCGGCGGCTGCCCAATCGGCGACTCCCCGGAGACGGGGGTGATCGACCCGTACCACCGGCTCCACGGGCATCCCGGCATCTCGGTCGTGGACGGCGCCGCGGTCTCGGCGAACCTGGGCGTGAACCCGTCGCTGACCATCACCGCCCAGGCCGAGCGGGCGATGTCGTTCTGGCCGAACAAGGGCGAGGAGGATCCGCGGCCGGCGCCGGGTGCGGCGTACGAGCGGCTGAAGCCGGTGGAGCCGCAGGCTCCGGTGGTCCCGGCGGAGGCGTTCGGCGCCCTGCGGCTGCCGTTCCTGGGCATGCCGGCGGTACCACCGAAGAAGTGACCGCGCCCTACGGCCGCGACGTCCCCGCGGCCGGGGTCGTGGGAGCGCTCGGACGGCGGCCGTGACGGAACAAGAGGGACCTGCATCCCCCTCCGAAGGCAGGTCCCTCTCGTCGCTTCTTGATCCGGCAGGTTTGATCAGCGAAAAGCGAGAAGGGTTGCTCCGGATGTCCGGGGTTTAAGTGTGATCTGAGTCACATTGCCGGGTGTGCGGCCGGGCACGCCGAAGGGCCCCGCGGGACGGAGAGGCCGCGAGGCCCTTCGATCGGCCGGCACCGGCGTCAGGGCAGCGCCGGTGCCCGGAAGCGGCGCCGGGGGGTTGCGCCGCCTGTTGATGTGCCCTGTGACCTGTGTGCAGTTTTCCGCCGGCCGGCCCCGGGCGTCCCCGGAGCCGGCCGTTCTCTTGGGTGACCGGGCTGCTGTCCCCTGCCGTCCGGTCACTTACCTGGAGCGAGGTCCCACGGCGTACGGCACGACCCGTACGCCTCATCGCTCCAGCGAGCCACGCGTGGTTCTCTCGGGCCCGCCCCTGGCTGGCACGGACACCCCCCTCAACGAAGCGGTGCGCGGGCCGGTCACGCGCCGTACGGGTGAGAGCGGGACCGAACTCAGATGCGACCCCGGCACAGCTCCAGCAGGGTCATGGCGAGGCCGGTGCCCGGCTTGCCGAGGGCATCGCGGTAGCGGGCGAGGATCTCCATCTCGCGGGAAAGGTGCACCCGCCGTCCGCCGGAGGCGATCCGGGTCTGCTGGATGACGGCGGAGACGGCCATCCGTTCCTGGATGAGGCCGATGATCCGGTCGTCGAGCGTGTCGATGCGCTCCCGGGCGTCGGCGATGGCCGCTTCCGGTGCGGTCGGTGTGCTCGGTGTGCTCGGTGTGCTCAGTGCGGTCGCTGCGATGGGTGCGATGGGTGCGGTCGGTGCTTCCGGTGCGGTCGGCGCGATGGCCGGTGCGGTGGTGGTCATGTCGGGCTCCTCGGCGGAAGAGCGCTCCGGTCACGGCACGACCCGGGAAAACGACAGGCGCCCCGGGCCTTGTCGGCCCGGGGCGCCTGGGAAGTCGCTTGGCGGTTTGCTCAAGCACGACCATGGCAGCCGGCGGGCCGGATGCCATAGGTAAAGAAGCGGGTCGTCTGCGTGAGCATGCGGTCAGTATGCCATGGCGTATTCCCGGCCGACCGGCCGACCGGGAAGCCCCGCGCGCCCACCCGGCTAGAATCGGAAACACAGACCCCCGCCCCACCGCCGGAAGGCAAGGCACCCCGTGTCATCAGCGACTCCCGCTGCCGCCACCCCCGACACCGTCCTGGTCGTCGACTTCGGCGCGCAGTACGCCCAGCTCATCGCCCGTCGCGTCCGCGAGGCGCGGGTCTACAGCGAGATCGTGCCGAGCACCATGCCGGTCCAGGAGATCCTCGCCAAGAAGCCCGCGGCGATCATCCTCTCCGGAGGCCCCTCGTCCGTGTACGAGGAGGGCGCACCCACCCTCGACCGCGCGATCTTCGAGAGCGGCGTTCCCGTCTTCGGTATGTGCTACGGCTTCCAGCTGATGGCGCAGGCCCTCGGCGGCACCGTCGACAACACCGGGGCGCGCGAGTACGGCCGTACCGACCTGCACGTCTCCCGGAACTCCTCCACCCTCTTCGAGGGCACCCCGGACGAGCAGCATGTGTGGATGTCGCACGGTGACGCCTGCTCCGCCGCCCCCGACGGCTTCACGGTCACCGCGTCCACGGACGTCGTCCCGGTCGCCGCCTTCGAGAACGACGACAAGAAGCTCTACGGCGTCCAGTACCACCCCGAGGTCATGCACTCCACGCACGGCCAGCAGGTGCTGGAGCACTTCCTGTACCGCGGTGCCGGTCTGGAGCCGAACTGGACCACCGGCAACGTGATCGACGAGCAGGTCGAGGCCATCCGCCGGCTGGTCGGCGACAAGCGCGCGATCTGCGGCCTGTCCGGCGGTGTGGACTCCGCCGTGGCCGCCGCCCTCGTCCAGAAGGCCATCGGCTCCCAGCTGACCTGCGTCTACGTCGACCACGGCCTGATGCGCAAGGGCGAGACCGAGCAGGTCGAGAAGGACTTCGTCGCGGCCACCGGCGTCCAGCTGAAGGTCGTCGACGCCGAGGAGCGCTTCCTCACCGCCCTCAAGGGGGTCTCCGACCCCGAGGAGAAGCGCAAGATCATCGGCCGTGAGTTCATCCGCGTCTTCGAGCAGGCGCAGGCCGAGATCATCGCCGACGAGGGCCCGGCCGTGGAGTTCCTGGTCCAGGGCACCCTCTACCCGGACGTGGTCGAGTCCGGTGGCGGCACCGGCACCGCGAACATCAAGTCGCACCACAACGTCGGCGGCCTGCCCGAGGACCTCGAGTTCAAGCTGATCGAGCCGCTGCGCAAGCTGTTCAAGGACGAGGTCCGCATGGTCGGCCAGGAGCTGGGCCTGCCGGAGGAGATCGTCCAGCGCCAGCCCTTCCCCGGCCCCGGCCTCGGCATCCGCATCGTCGGCGAGGTCACCAAGGAGCGGCTCGACCTGCTGCGCGAGGCCGACGCCATCGCCCGCGAGGAGCTGACCGCGGCCGGCCTGGACCGCGACATCTGGCAGTGCCCGGTGGTCCTGCTCGCCGACGTCCGCAGCGTGGGCGTCCAGGGCGACGGCCGCACCTACGGCCACCCGATCGTCCTGCGCCCGGTCTCCTCCGAGGACGCCATGACCGCCGACTGGTCCCGGCTGCCGTACGACGTCCTCGCCCGCATCTCGACCCGCATCACCAACGAGGTCCGTGACGTCAACCGCGTCGTCCTCGACGTGACCTCGAAGCCCCCGGGCACCATCGAGTGGGAGTAGTCCCCGCTAGGTCCGCTTGAGAGTGCGCACCGGCTCTCCGGGCTTCCAGACCTGGGTGACCAGATACGTGTCGTCCTCGACGTAGGTCCGTACGACCTCCGTCAGCTCGGTGCGGAAGAGGTGGAACGGCTGCGGCGGTTCCACCTCTTTCACGTACGCGGCCTTGGCGTCCCCGTCCCCGACCTCGATGGCCCGCCCGCCGATCCGCACGTCCCCGGCGCCCATGTCGGCAGCCGGATGGGCCTGGAGGGCGAAGCGGGGGTCGCGCAGCAGGTCGAGCGCCTTGCGGGAACCCCGCATCATGCCGAGCCACAGCTCGCCGCCGAGGAAACGGACCTCCAGGCCGCTGGTGCGGGGAGAGCCGTCCGCCCGCAGGGTCGCCAGGACGTGGTGCCGGTGGGCGCCGAAGCGCTCCTCGGCGAAGGCTGCGAGTCCGGGTGCGTCCGAGGTGAAGAATGCCCAGTTCATGCGCGCAGTCTCGCCGCTCAACCCGACAACCTCTGTCGGGTATTCACCGCGAACGTCATCTTTACGGAACGGCTCTGCCCTTTCGCGCCGGCCGGCGGTAACTTCCGGCTCGTACAGCAATCCCCACGCTGGAGGATCTATGCACGGGCCCACCCCGCCCCTGCCGCTGCCCACCGACCAGCTGCGGTTCGCCATGCCGCCGATGCACGAGTCGGTCGAGGACGAGCGCCGGCACCGCAAGGAGCGGCTCGCCGGTGCTCTGCGGATCTTCGGGCGAGCCGGGTTCGAGGACGGGGTCTCCGGGCACATCACCGCCCGCGACCCGGAGTTCAGCGACTGCTTCTGGGTCAACCCGTTCGGCATGCCCTTCAAGCACGTCACCGTCGGCGATCTCGTCCTCGCCAACAAGGACGGCCAGGTCGTCGAGGGCCGCTACCACGTCAACCAGGCCGCGTTCACCGTGCACGTCCAGGTGCACGCCGCCCGGCCCGACGTCGTCGCCGTCGCCCACTGCCACTCCGTGCACGGCCGCGCCCTCGCCGCCCTCGGCGACCTCATCGACCCCATCACCCAGGAGAGCTGCGCCTTCTACGAGGACCTCGCCCTGTACGACGCCTACACCGGCGTCACCGTCGACGCCGACGAGGGACGCCGGATCGCGAGGGCGCTGGGCTCCCGCAAGGCCCTCGTCCTGCGCAACCACGGGCTGCTCACCGTCGGCGACTCGGTGGACGCGGCGGCCTGGTGGTTCCTCTCCCTGGAACGCTCCTGCCAGGTGCAGCTGCTCGCCAAGGCGGCGGGCCGCCCGGTGCTCATCGACCACAAGCTTGCCGTCGCCACCCGCGAACAGCTCGGTGGCGACCTGGTGGCCTGGATCAACTACCAGCCCCTGTGGCAGGACATCAGCCGCAGCGAACCGGACCTGCTCAGCGGAACTCCCGCGGCCGGCCTGCCCGGCCGGAACCCTTGAGGCCGGGGTGTCCCTCCGGATCGCGCTGCCGCCGAAGGCCAGGTCCCGTCCCACCGGACGTCCTCGGCCGAACGGACGCCCCACCAGGCCGGTCAACACGGCGTTCCCGGATTCACCCGCGAGGGTCGGGTCCGGTCGCCCCGAGGGGCTTGAGGTAGGGCACAATGCGCTTTCATCGCAGGGGAGTTGCCGGGCCGTCCCGCACGCCGCGGATACCGCGGCCGGGCCGGCGGGCCGTGGGGAAGGCGGGCGTCGGGCGTGGCGGTGCAGGAGGCGAGAGGCGACACGGGTGCCCGGGGCGTCCACGAAGGCGGCTGCACCTGCGGGGACTGTCCGCACGGAGCCCGGGAGGGACACCGGCGGGCCGTCGCCGCGTTCCTGCGCCGGCGCGACGAGTTCGCCGCCGGCGTGGGGCTGCCGACGGCCGTGGCGCACTCGGCCTCGGCGTCCCGCCAGTGGGTCTCCGAACAGCTGACCCAGCGGGCCGAGGCCGTGGCCGAACAGGGCCGGGCCGAGGGCACGGTGTGGCTCGCCCGGCTCTGGCTGCGGACCGTGTACACGGTAGGGGGCGCGATCGTCGTACTGCTGCTCGGCGAGGCGCTCACCGCGATCGGCGCGGGCTGGACCGGCGCCCGCACCGCGGCCCTGCTCGCCGCGCTCGTCGTCGCCGGCGCGCTGACCGCCGCCAGTGTCCTGCACCGGGCGCGCGGCGGAGCGCTCGCCCCGTTGATCGGCGAGGACAACCGCATCTCCACCTCCCGTACCGTCGCCGCCTGCTGGGTGCTGTTCGTCGGCTATGCCGTCCTGCTGCTGGCCGCCCGCCTGGCCGCCGCCTCCGGCCACGCCGACCGCGACGCGCTGATCGCCGGCCTGGGCCTGGCGCGCGGCGCGGGCGTGGTGACCGTCCTCGCCGTGGTGTGCGGCATCGCCGTCCTGGTCCGCAGGGTGGTGGGGGTGCGCGTCCTCGCCCAGCGGCTGCAGAAGGTGCCGGCCCACCGCCCGCGCGCCGCCGACCTGCTCACCGACGACTCCGGGCGGGGCGCCTTCACCGACATCCAGTACGTCGCCGTCAACGCCGTCGCCCTGCTGTTCGCCGCCGTCCGGCTGGCCCGCCGCCCCGACCGGCTGCCCGACCTGCCCTGGGGCCTGGGCGTCATCGTGCTGATCTCGGCCGCGACCTATCTGGCCGGCAAGTACGCCGAGGGCGGCCGGCCGGTGATCCTCTCGGTGGTCCGCGCCCGCGAGCCCGGCGACCTCGACGGCCCGATCCGCACCGGCGACGACATCGAGATCCGCGGCAGCGGCTTCGTCCCGCCCGGTGCCCACACCGCCGACCGCCTCTCCCGCATGGTCGTCCGCATCGGCACGGTCGACGTCCACGTCCCCCTGGTCCCCGTCACCGGCGGTTTCCGCAACCCCACCGACAACGCCCTCACCGTCCCCGTGCCGGTCGAGGTGGAGCCGGGCTCGGTGGAGGTGCAGGTGGTGACGGCGGCCGGGGTGGCCACCAACCGGTGCGTCGTCACGGTGACGGAGTGAACGACCGGCGACACGACGCGACAACGTCCGGCCGATGACCGAGAAGGCGCCGCGGGCGGCACCGACGCACCCCGTGCGGCGGATCCCGGCCCGGTTCCGGCCGGTGCCGCCGCTTGTACGGGGACCCGAAATGCGGAACATGTTCCGGAAGAGGATTGAACGGCCCCCCTTTGTCATACGTATCGTCCGGTGAGGAGTGGCACGGCGGGCGAGAGGCGGCTGGCAGCGATGACTCACGACATGCGGACGGACACCCGCACCACCGGGCTGGACAGCCCCCGCACCTGGCGGGACACCGCCGGCCACTACGCCCTGCTGCCGCTGCGCGTCTTCCTCGGTGTGACCTTCGCCTACGCCGGCTTGGACAAGCTCACCGACGGCGCCTTCATGCAGTCCGCCGGTGCCGGTTCGATCGGCGACACCATGCGGGCGGCCCGCGGCTCCGCCGCCGTCCCGGCCCTGATCGACCTGGCCCTGGAGAACCCGGTCGGCTTCGGCTACGCCATCGCCCTCGGTGAACTGGCCGTCGGCGTCGCCACCCTGCTCGGTCTGCTCGGCCGGACGGCCGCCCTCGGCGGCGCGCTGATCTCGCTCAGCCTCTGGCTGACGATGAGCTGGGCGACCACCCCGTACTACTACGGCAACGACCTCGCCTATCTGATGGCCTGGCTCCCCCTGGTCCTCGCCGGCACCCCCTACCTCTCCCTGGACGCCGCCTGGCGGGCCCGGCGGTGGCCCGGCGGCTACCGCTGACCGCTCTCGGCGCCACGCCGTCTGCGTATCCCCCGGGTCAGCAGGGCCGTGGCACCGGCCAGGCAGAGCCCGCCCACGACGAGCGGGGGGACCAGGAACCACGGGGTCTCCCACAGACCGCCCGCGTCCCCCGCGTAGAGCGCGCCGGTGACGGTGAGGAAGAGCCCGGCGACCAGCTTCCCCGGCTGGAACTCATGACGCAGCACGGCTGACCTCCACCTGTCCCACTCCGACGCCGAGCGTGAGGTCCAGCGTGCCGGACTTCCCGGCACCCTCGGCCGGGGCCAGCGTCACGTCCTGATGCCTGCCGGGCTGCACGTCCACGTCCTTCCCGTCGTCCCCGGGCAGACGGATATCGCCCACCCCCACATCGATGCGCAACCGCACGGTCGCGTCCGCCGGCAGGACCACCTTCAACCGCCCCGCACCGACCCGGGCGTCCGTGGCGACCGTCTGGCCCCCGGCGGGATGCACCCGGGTGAGATCCAGGGTGCCCCGCCCGGTGCCGAGGTCGTACGCGGAACGCACCTGCGCCGTCGCGGCGGGCTTCCAGGACACATCGCGCCAGTGGGTGGTGATGTCCCGGGGCAGGGCCGCCGCGCCCGCCAGGAGGGCCGCCGTGACCAGCGCCAGGAACACCGTCCCGGCCCCGGTCCGGCCGAGGAAGGCGCTGAGCGTGATGCCCAGCCCGAGCACCACCAGCGCGCACGCCAGGCCGGTCTGGAGGGCGGTGCCCAGCGGGTGGGTGTGCCAGCCGAGCCCGGTGCCCAGGCCGCCCGCCAGCAGGGCCAGCAGGAACACCCAGCCGCCGATCCAGCGTGGGCCGCGCGGTCTCGGGGGCACGGGGTGCGGCGGGGGTATGGAGCCCTGGTGCGGCCAGGGGTGGGTGATCCTGACGTCCACGACCGAGGTGAGGTCCCGCTCGCGGGCGTCGCCGGGCCCCCAGAGATAGCCGGTGCCGCCGACATGGGTGCCGTCCTTGACGATCGGGTCCCGCCACCAGGAGGGGTAGGTGGTGACGACCGGCGGCGCCTGGGCCTCCGGCGGGGCGTCGGCGGCGGCCTGCGCGGTCAGCGGGTCGGCGTCCGGGGCGCCACGGTGCCGTGACCAGTACCCGGCGCCCGCGAGCAGCAGCGAGAGCACGGTGGCGAACGCCAGCACCCCGCCGTTCCTCAGCATCGTCAGGAAGATCCCGCAGCCGACCAGCGCGAACAGCACGGCGGCCAGCGCATGGCCGTCGACCCGGCCCGTGAACAGCTTGCGGACCTCGTTCTCCTCCTCGTCCTCGTACGGCACCAGGAGCCAGGCGAAGCCGTAGAAGATGAGGCCCAGCCCGCCGGTCGCGGACAGCACGGCCAGCGTGATCCGGAAGATCACCGGGTCCATGTCGGTCTGCCGGCCGAGCCCCGCGCACACGCCCGCGATCATCTTGTGCCGGCGGTCGCGCCGGAACGGGCCGGGGGCTTCCTGGTCCTCCCGCCGCTCCGGCTCGTCCGCGGGGGACCGGGTGCCGGCCCGGGAGTGGGCGTGTGTGCCGGTGTGGGTGTGTGTGCCGGTGTGGGCGTGCGTCGAGGTGTGCGAAGCGGCGTGGGCATGGGCGTGGGCGTGGAAGCGGGTGTGGCCGGCGCCGGTGCCGGCGGCGTCCGTCCCCTCCGTCGCGGCGGGCGCGGCATCCGTCGGCCCGGTGCCCGGGGCCGGGCGCGGGCCGGGGCCGGGTCCCGGACCCGTCGCGGCGTGCTCGTGATCCGTCATGCGTCCATGGTGACGTCCCGGCCGCCGCCGTGGCAGTCGGGACGACCCTGGGCCAACCCTGAAATCGGCCCTGAGACGGGGCGGGGAAGCGTTCGAGCGGCTCGGACCGCCGCCGTCCGCCCGCCGGTCGGCCCGCCCCGGCCGTCCCCCACGGAAGATCAGGGGCGTCTCGGGGCCCGACCCTGATGCCCGGCCCGCCGGCCGTGTGACCATCGTTGGCATGCCGGAGGCCGCAAGCCTGCCACTCGACGACCCGCGGCCGCCGCGCAAGCTCTACCGCAGCAGCGACGGACGCTGGCTCGGCGGAGTGGCGCGGGGCCTCGCCGGGCATCTCGGGCTGCCCGTCGTCTGGGTGCGGCTCGCCTTTGCCGGCCTGTTCATGGCCGACGGGCTCGGAGCGCTGCTGTACGCCGCGTTCTGGTTCTTCGTCCCGCTCGGCGTCGGCGGCGTCGGCGACCAGAAGCCGTCGCTGGTGGGCACGGAGACCTCGCCGGACGGCCGCCGCAGACTGGTGGCCCGCAAGCCCGACCGCGGCCAGATCGTCGCACTGCTGTTCATGGTCATCGTGTCCATGGTCTTCGTCGGCAGCGTCGACCTGGGCAGCGCGACCAAGGCGTACCTGGTGCCCGCCGTGCTCGTCGCGGCCGGCGTCGCCCTCGTGTGGCGCCAGGCGGACAACGCCCGCCGGGCCCGCTGGGTCGAGGCCGGACGCCGGCGCCGCACCCTGACCCTGCTGCGCGCGGCCGGCGGTGTCCTGCTCGTCACGGCCGGTGTCTCCGCGATCTTCTGGCTCCAGGGTTCGGCCGCCCATCTCGGCGCGGTCCTCCAGGCCGCGCTCGCCGTCCTCGTCGGCATCACCCTGCTCGCCGGCCCCTATCTGGTCCGTATGACCCAGGACCTGTCCGAGGAGCGGCTGATGCGCATCCGCGCCCAGGAACGCGCGGAGGTCGCCGCCCATGTCCACGACTCGGTGCTGCACACCCTCACCCTGATCCAGCGCAACGCCGACAACGCGAGCGAGGTGCGCCGCCTCGCCCGGGCCCAGGAGCGCGACCTGCGTACCTGGCTGTACAAGCCGGAGGGCACCGGCAAGGACGAGGCCGACGAGCCGGACACGGTCGCCGAGGCGGTGCGGCGCAGCGCCGCCGAGGTGGAGGACAAGCACGGCGTCCCGATCGAGGTCGTGGTCGTCGGCGACTGCCCGCTGGACGAGAGGACCACCGCGCAGATGCAGGCCGCGCGCGAGGCGATGGTGAACGCCGCCAAGTACGGTGGCGAGGGGGGTGCCGTGCAGGTCTATGCCGAAGTCGAGGGAAAGACGGTCTTCGTATCCGTGCGCGACCGCGGTCCCGGGTTCGACCTCGAGGCGATACCCGCCGACCGCATGGGCGTCAGAGAATCGATCATCGGCCGCATGGAACGCAACGGCGGCACGGCCCGGCTGCGGGCGGTGCCCGGCGGCGGCACCGAGGTCGAGCTGGAGATGGAGAGGGCGGAGAGGACGTCATGAGCGACACGAGCGAGGCGAACGGCACGGCGGGAGCGGCGGAGGGGGACCGGTCCGGCGACGGCGGCGCGGGTGGCCGGCACGTACGGGTGGTGCTCGTGGACGACCACCGGATGTTCCGCACCGGCGTGCAGGCCGAGATCGGCCAGACCGCCGAGACCGGGGTCGAGGTGGTCGGCGAGGCCGCGGACGTCGACCAGGCGGTCGCCGTCATCACCGCGACCCGGCCCGAGGTGGTGCTCCTCGACGTCCACCTGCCGGGCGGCGGCGGGGTGGAGGTGCTGCGCCGGTGCGCCGCGTTGTCGGCGGACACCGAGCGGCCCGTCCGCTTCCTGGCGCTGTCCGTGTCGGACGCGGCCGAGGACGTCATCGGGGTCATCCGGGGCGGCGCCCGCGGCTACGTCACCAAGACCATCACCGGCACCGATCTGATCGACTCGATCTTCCGCGTCCAGGAGGGCGACGCCGTCTTCTCCCCGCGGCTGGCCGGGTTCGTCCTGGACGCCTTCGCCTCGACCGACGCCCCGCCGGTGGACGAGGACCTGGACCGCCTCACCCAGCGGGAACGCGAGGTGCTGCGTCTGATCGCCCGTGGCTATGCCTACAAGGAGATCGCCAAGCAGCTGTTCATCTCGGTGAAGACGGTCGAGTCCCACGTCTCGGCGGTGCTGCGCAAGCTCCAGCTGTCCAACCGGCACGAGCTGACCCGCTGGGCGACCGCGCGCCGGCTGGTCTGATCCCCACGGACCCGTCCCCGCCCGGCCCCCGCCCGGCACGCCCCTCGTCCTCACCCCGAGCTGCCCAGTCGGTCCTCAGGCCACCCTCGTCGCCCCCGCGAACGGCATCTCGTCGACCGGGGCCAGGCGGACCGCCGCGGACGGGTTGGGGGCGTGGATCATCCGGCCGTCGCCCACATAGATGCCGACGTGACTGATCCCGGAGTAGAAGAAGACCAGGTCGCCCGGCTGGAGTTCGGAGCGGGAGACCCGTCGGCCCGCGTTGATCTGGGCGTAGGTGGTGCGCGGCAGGGAGATGCCCGCGGAGCGGTAGGCGGCCTGCACCAGGCCCGAGCAGTCGAAGGCGTTGGGGCCGGTGGCGCCCCACACATAGGGGCTGCCGAGCTTGTCGTAGGCGTAGGTGACGGCCGCCGCCGCGCGTCCGGAGGGGGCGGGAGCGGGAGCGGAGGCTCCGGCCGGTTCCGCCGGCCTCAGCGGCTGCCGCGGGTCCGCCGCCGACCGGGAGACGCGTTCGCCCGTGCCACCCGCACCGATGACCCCGGTGCGCTGCCGAGGGGGCAGCCGGGCGAGCAGCCGCCGGGCCTCGTCCAGCTTGCCGGTGACGGTCCTCTTCTGCCGTCTCAGCTCCGCCTGCCGTGACCGCAGCGACGTCAGCTCGACGCGCGCGGCACCGCGCAACCGCTCGATCTCCCGCAGCTGCTCGCGGACCCCCGACACCGCCATCGCCTGCCGGTCCCCGGCCCGCTCGGCGAACGCGGCGCCGTCCAGGTACCGGTCGGGGTCGCTGGAGAGGGCCAGCCGCCAGGCCTGGTCGATGCCGCCCTCCCGGTACTGCGCCGCGGCCATGGAACCCAGCTCCTCCCGGGCAGAGTTGAGCTTCTCCTGCTCGCGGGCGGTCTCCTCCTGGAGGGCGGCCAGCCGGCGCTGGGCCGCGTCGGCCTTCTCCTTCGCCCCGTTGTACTTCTCGGTGGCGGCCTCGGCCTCCCGGTACAACGTGCTCACCTTGGCCTTCACCTGCGCCGGCGTCAGCTGTGGCTCGGCGTGTCCCGTCCCGTCGAAGCCCGTCGCGGTGGCCGCGCCCGCCAGGGCGAGTGTCGCGGCCGTGCGGGCCGTATGGCCGCTGAGCGAGCGTTGTCCGGGCTTGCGGTGCGTTGCCACCTGGACCGTCACGTCCTTCCGTACGACTCGTACGACCGAGGGGTCGGTGCGCCCGGCGGCGGCCCGCACAGGGGGACCGGGCCGCCGCCGGGCCTCTCTCGGAGGTGGTGGCCGACTGCCTCCCTGGTCGGGCGGCGGTGGGGAGCCGGTCACCTGGGCGAGGAGGCTAGGACGTACCGTGACAAGTGGGTAACGCCCTGTACGGAACTGGCCTTGACGGACCCATATGTGACCGCATGTGACCGAGCCGGCGGGGCGGAGTCGCAATCTTTACGCAGCGTAGTGACCGAAGTCCGGGAAGTGCACACGCGGTGACCGAGGGATGCTATGGAGCGCATATATGCAAGCACCGCACGGCCGTCGGAGGGCCCGGTCGCGGGAGGGCCGGAGCGCCCTGGCTAGGCTCCGGCCCCATGGACGTACTCATCCATCTCTTCGTCGGCCTGCACATCGTCGGCATCGCCGCACTGCTCGGCGGTTTCCTCACCCAGATGAAGGCGATGGGCCAGGGCACCGCCCGGTTCGTGCCCGGGATGCTGCACGGCGCTCTCACCATGCTGGTCACCGGCGTGGCCCTGGTCGGTCTCAACCAGGCCGACGACCAGCACGTGAACAACATCAAGATCGGCGTGAAGCTGGCGCTGCTGATCGTGATCCTCGGCCTGGTCTACGTCAAGCGCGACGAGGAACGGGTCGACAAGGGCCTCTTCGGGCTGGTCGGCCTGCTGACCACCGCCAACGTCTTCATCGCCGTCCTGTGGACCTGATCCCCGGCGCTCCGGGTCACCCCGGCCGGACCACGCTGTGGACGGCCGGCCGGCCGACGCCGGAGACCGGCTCCTCGCGGACGTAGTCACCCGGCCTCGGGGCGTGGACCATCATGCCGTCGCCCGTGCAGAGTCCGACATGGCTCACGTCGTCGAAGAACACGAGGTCGCCGGGGCGGGCCTCGGCCGGCGGGACCGGGGTGCCGGCGGCGGCCTGTTCGCGCGCGGTGCGCGGCAGGGTGACGCCGGCGGACTTCCAGGCCGCCTGGGTGAGGCCCGAGCAGTCATAGGACCCGGGACCGGCGGCGCCCCACACGCACGGCTTGCCGAGCTGGGCGCGCGCGAAGGCGACGGCCTCCCTGGCCTTGGTCGCGTGCCCACCGGACGGCACGGACGGCGCAGGCGAGGCAGGGGACACGGACGGCGCGGACGAGGCGGGCGGCACGGACGGCGCGGGCGAGGCAGGGGACACGGACGGCGCGGACGAGGCCGGCGGCACGGACGGCACGGGTGGCCTGGACGGCATGGGCGGCGTGGCGATGCCCTGCCCGGTCCGCTGCGACACCTGCCCGGTCCACTGCGGCACCTGCCCGGTCCGCTGTGGCACCTGGGCGGGCCCCCGCGACACGTGGTCGGGCCCCTGCGGCGCCTGGTCGGCCGGCTGCGACATGTGGCCGGTCGGCGGCGTCGCCCGGGTGGTCCGCCGTGACACCAGCACGCGCGCGTGGGCGAGCTTCTTCTGCACGGCCGCCTTGGCCGCCTTCGGGCCGCTCGCAGGAACCTCGGCCCGGCTGCCCGCCACGGCGGTGCTTGCGACGGCGGTGCTTGCGACGGCGGTGCCCGCCACGGCGGAGTCCGGGGCGGCCCCGTGCCGGGCCGGGGCCGCGCCGCGCTGGGCCGGGGCCGCGCCGCGCTGGGCCGGGGTCCTGTCGCCCGGGGTCCTGTCGCCGGGGGTGGTGCCGCGCTGTGCGGGAAGGGCGCGGGTCCTGGCCGCGCGCCGGGCGACCTCGTCGCGGAGCCGCTGGAGACTGTCCGCGCGTCGCCGCGGGGCCTCGGCCGGTTCCTCCCGCCCGGTCCCCCCGGTGCGCTCGGCTTTCCCGGTGCGCTCCGCTCGCTCGGTCCACCCGGCGCGCTCCGCCCGGTCGCCCCGGACGATTCGTTCCTTGCCCGTGCCGGATGTCCCGGCCCCCGACTCCGCCCGGCGGTAGAGGTCGTCGATCTTCCGCTCGACCTCCTCGGCGCTCGGCTTGCCGTGACCGGCCGCGTAGGTGGCCTCGGAGCTCTGGGAGAGCATGGCCACGGAGGTGAGCGCGGCGGTGGCGAGGGCGGGGGTGCGGATGCCCGCTGTCTGAGTACCGCCGGGGCGCGGCTTGCGGTGCGACGCCAAGAGGGGCGACTCCTTCCGTGCTGCCGCCTACCGGGTTAGCTGTCGGGTTCGGGCGGCTGCTTGGAAGGGTTGCCCTACGGCGTCGTCCCGGGCGGGAGTCGGCCGATTCACCCCAGGATCGGTGGGTCCCCGGCTCCGGGCACCGTGCGGGGCGCGCCGGACTCGGCGGAGGCCGCGCGGCCCGGCGACGTTCGCCGGTAGGGGGTCGTGCGGCCTGACGGCAACCTAGCCAACTCGTGTGTCTTCTGTGAAGGTTGGTGCGCAGTATGTCCGATACATTTCCGTGACCTGTCAGAGGTTTCACGACCGCGTCACCGGCTGCTTCCATTGCGTGAGCAAAGGGCGGGGCGGGGCCGGCGTAGAGATCGACTCCTCCGGAAACCGGTCATGTTCCGGGGACGGCGACCGGTTGTCGGTGGGGCGCCCTAGACTCGGAGAGCGATGAGCAGCCTCTTTGACGACAGCTTCCTGGCGGACCTCCAGCCCCCTCGCGGGCGCGAGGAGGAGCCCCCGCCGCCGCCCGAGGACGATCACGCTCCGGAGCCGCTTCCGGACGATCTGTTCGGCGGGAAGTTCGACGTACCGCCGGACAGGGACGCGTACTACCGGGACGGTGCCCCGCGCCCGGTGATCGATGCGGCGGCGCTCCTGGAGGGGCTTAACGACAACCAGCGCGCCGCGGTCGTGCACGCCGGCTCCCCGCTGCTCATCGTCGCGGGCGCCGGCTCCGGCAAGACCCGCGTGCTCACCCACCGCATCGCCCACCTGCTCGCCGAGCGGAACGTGCACCCGGGCCAGATCCTCGCGATCACCTTCACCAACAAGGCCGCGGGCGAGATGAAGGAGCGTGTCGAGCAGCTCGTCGGCCCGCGCGCCAACGCGATGTGGGTGATGACCTTCCACAGCGCGTGCGTGCGGATCCTGCGCCGCGAGTCGAAGAAGCTGGGCTTCACGTCGTCGTTCTCGATCTACGACGCCGCCGACAGCAAGCGCCTGATGGCCCTGGTCTGCCGTGACCTGGACCTCGACCCCAAGCGCTTCCCGCCCAAGTCCTTCAGCGCCAAGATCAGCAACCTGAAGAACGAGCTGATCGACGAGGAGGACTTCGCCGCCCAGGCCGCCGACGGCTTCGAGAAGACCCTCGCCCAGGCCTACGCGCTGTACCAGTCGCGGCTGCGCGAGGCGAACGCGCTGGACTTCGACGACCTGATCATGACGACGGTCAACCTGCTGCGCGCCTTCCCGGACGTCGCCGAGCACTACCGCCGCCGCTTCCGGCACGTCCTGGTCGACGAGTACCAGGACACCAACCACGCCCAGTACGCCCTCGTCCGCGAGCTGGTCGGGACGGGCGAGCGCACCGCCGGGGACGCCGGCACCCCGCCCGGCGTAGACGACCTCCCGCCCGCCGAACTCTGTGTCGTGGGCGACGCGGACCAGTCGATCTACGCCTTCCGGGGCGCGACGATCCGCAACATCCTCCAGTTCGAGGAGGACTACCCCGACGCGACGACGATCCTGCTGGAGCAGAACTACCGCTCCACGCAGACCATTCTGTCGGCCGCCAACGCGGTCATCGAGCGCAACGAGTCCCGCCGCCCGAAGAACCTGTGGACCAACGCCGGCCAGGGCGCCGGGATCATCGGGTACGTCGCCGACACCGAGCACGACGAAGCCCAGTTCGTCGCCGACGAGATAGACCGCCTGGTCGACGCCGGCAAGGCACGCGCGGGGGACGTCGCCGTCTTCTACCGCACCAACGCCCAGTCCCGTGTCTTCGAAGAGGTCTTCATCCGCGTCGGCCTGCCCTACAAGGTCGTCGGCGGTGTCCGCTTCTACGAGCGCAAAGAGGTCCGGGACGTCCTCGCCTACCTGCGGGTCCTCGCCAACCCCGAGGACTCGGTGCCGCTGCGCCGCATCCTCAACGTGCCCAAGCGCGGCATCGGCGAGCGCGCGGAGGCGATGATCGACGCCCTCGCCCAGCGCGAGAAGATCGGCTTCCCGCAGGCCCTGAAGCGCGTGGACGAGGCGTACGGCATGGCGGCGCGCTCCACCAACGCGGTCAAGCGGTTCAACACGCTGATGGAGGACCTGCGCACGATCGTGGAGTCCGGTGCCGGACCGGCCACCGTCCTCGAAGCGGTCCTCGAACGCACCGGCTACCTGGCCGAGTTGCAGGCGTCCACGGACCCGCAGGACGAGACCCGCATCGAGAACCTGCAGGAGCTCGCGGCCGTGGCCCTGGAGTTCGAGCAGGAGCGCGGCGAGGGCGAGCAGGGCACGCTCGCCGACTTCCTGGAGCAGGTGGCCCTGGTCGCCGACTCCGACCAGATCCCCGACGAGGAGGACGGCGACGGCGTCATCACGCTGATGACCCTGCACACCGCCAAGGGCCTTGAGTTCCCGGTCGTGTTCCTCACCGGCATGGAGGACGGCGTCTTCCCGCACATGCGCGCCCTCGGCCAGACGAAGGAGCTGGAGGAGGAGCGGCGCCTGGCGTACGTCGGCATCACGCGCGCGCGGGAGCGGCTGTACCTCACGCGCTCGGCGATGCGCAGCGCCTGGGGCCAGCCGTCGTACAACCCGCCCTCCCGCTTCCTCGAGGAGATCCCGCCCACCCACGTGGAGTGGAAGCGGACCGGAGCGGCGGCACCGGTGTCCTCCGGGCCGGCGTCCGGGATCGCGGCCTCGCTGTCCTCGTCCCGCTCACGCTCCTCGGCATCGGGCGCGTCCGGGTTCGCCACGCGGCGCACGGCGGAGAAGCCGGTGGTCGCACTGGCCGTCGGCGACCGGGTCACACACGACCAGTTCGGCCTCGGCACGGTCGTCGCGGTGAAGGGCACGGGCGCCAACGCGGAGGCGACGATCGACTTCGGCGACGCCAAGCCCAAGCGGCTGCTGCTGCGGTACGCGCCGGTGGAGAAGCTGTAAGCGGAAGGGGCCCCCGCCGGACGGCGGGGGCCCCTTCGACGGCTTGCCGGATCACGTGGGGTCGAGACCGTGGCTGCGCAGCCACGGCAGCGGGTCGATGGCCGCGCCGCCCGCGGGCCGGACCTCGAAGTGCAGGTGCGGGCCGGTGGAGTTGCCGGAGTTGCCGGAGTAGGCGATCGGCTCGCCCGCCTTGACGGACGCACCGGAGGCGACGCGGTAGGTGGAGAGGTGGCAGTACCAGGTCTCCGTGCCGTCCTTCGCCGTCACGATCATCATGTTGCCGTAGGCGCTGTTCCACTTGGTGGTGACGGTGCCGTCGGTGGCGGCCATGACGGTGGTGCCGTACGAGACCGGGAAGTCGATGCCCGAGTGCACCGACATCCAGTTGATGCCCGCCTGGCCGTAGTAGGCGCTCAGGCCGTGCTGTGCGACCGGCAGCGCGAACTTCGGCCGCAGCCGCTCCTTGAGCGCGGCCTCCGCGGCCGCCTTCTTCTTCTCCAGCTCCTGCTGCGCCTTGAGGTCGATCCGCTCCTGGGTGCGGCTCGCCCGGTCGGCGAAGTCGTCGGCGCCGGCGGAGAGGGTCTTGAGCTGGGTGTCCAGCTTGCTGTTGGCGACGGCCGGTTTGACCGGCTGCGCGTCCGCGGCGGTGGTGGAGGTGTCCTTGGTGGAGTCGTCGGCGAGCGCGCCGACCGAGGCGGCGGCGATCCCGGCGACGCCCATGACACAGGCCGAGGGCACGGCGACGGTCAGCAGCGCGGAACGCTTGGCGGGCGTACGGCGCCGGGAGCGGGCCGCGCCGCGCGCACCCGCGCGGGTCGCCGGTGCCGGGACGCCCTCCTCCTGGTCGTCCAGCAGGCTGGTCACGGCGGGCAGTTCGCCGGTGGACTCCGCCTCGCTCTCTCCGGAGGCGTCCGTGCCGAACGCGGCGTCCTCGTACGGCACCTGGGCGAAGGCGGCGGTCGCCTGCGGGTCGGCGGCGCGCTCGAACGCCGGTGCGTCCCCGACCGCCTCGAACGTCGCGGTGGCCTGCTGGTCGAACGGTTCGCCACCCTGCTCGGACTCCGCCGCCACGGTCTGCCCGGCGGAGTTCCACTGCGTGGCGTCGTACGCGCCCGTGTCGAAGGTCTGGGTGCCCCACTCCCACTGCTGGGTGGGGTCGGCGGACGCGGACTGGTCGGGCTGGAGCCAGGCGTTCGCGTCCCACTGGCCGCTGACGTCGTTCCCGCCGGCCTGCGCGGGAACGGTCCAGGCGGTGCTGTCGTAGACGCCGGAGTCGTACGCGGCGACGTGCTGGGCCGCGTACGGGTCGTAGAGCTGGGTCTGGCCGGTGCTCGTCTGCCACTGCGTGGTGTCGTAGGCGCCGGTGGTCTGCTCGCCGCCCGGGAGGCTGCCGAAGAGCGGGTCGGCGTGGAAGGCCGTGGTGCCGCCGGCAAAACCGGTGGCGTCATAGCCGCCGTACGTGGTGAGGTCGTCGTAGTGGACTTCCTCTGCGCCGTAGGGCGCGTAGTGCGCGGTGGAGGCGTCGGAAGCCGCGGCCGGGGTGGTCATGGTCCCCGGCGGGTGACGGTCGTTCACCAACTTCTCTTTCGCCTCGACAACAGGGGCTGCCAGAGCAGTGCGGCGACTGTACCCGGCAGTACCTGGGCGCGACAATCTTCCGCCGGTTTCGTGTGGGCGGGAAACGGGCATTCGGCCGTGTTTCGGGGGAGCCCGGACGTGAAGTTGGCCTGGCGTTCGATGAGTGTTCGATGTCGAGTGGTGATGTGCCGGGTGTGCGTCGGCTGTGACCGCCGTCCGCTCGGGCGGCCACGCCCGGTCCCGGGCCGCCGTCAGGCCACCGTCAGGCCGTCGCCGACCCGGTCCCCGGGGTGCGGGGCGTCGAGGGCCTCGCATATCCCGACCGCCACGGCGGGATGCACGGGCAGGGCGAGATGTCCGATGCCGGTCACGCGGACGTTGCGCGCGTCGAGATCGGGGTGTTCCAGGCAGGCCGTCTCCAGCGGCACCATCAGCGAGTCCAGGTCGCTCCAGAAGCTGACGAACCGGGTCCGGCAGCCGGGCGCGGGGCGGGCCAGCTCCTCGATCACCGCCGAACCGGGCCGCATCTGCCGCACGATCGGGTGCGCGTCCGCCAGCGGCGCCACCCGGGTCCCGGAGTGCGGGGTGCCGAGCGTGACCAGCGTGCGGATTCGCAGGTCACCGCCGAGGCACTGGGCGTAGTAACGCGCGATCAGGCCGCCGAGGCTGTGGCCGACGACGTCCACCCGCGCGCTGCCGGTGCGCTCGCAGATCTCCTCGATGTGCCGGCCGAGCAATTCGGCTGCGGTGCGTATATCGCAGGTCAGCGGAGAGTAGTTGAGTGACTCGACGCGCTGCGTGCCGTGCTGCGCGAGGCTGCGGCGGAGCAGGACGAACACCGAGCGGTTGTCGATGAAACCGTGCAGCAGCACGACCGGCGGGCCGGCGGGCACCGGCAGCCGGGCGGTGCCGTCCGTGGCGGGCCGGCCCCCGCAACGGCGTTCCTGGACCAGGCCGGTCGGGTAGAGCAGGAGGTGGCCGGCCAGGATCGCGGCCTCCAGGGCGGTGGCCCGGAGCAGGGTCATCGACAAGCCGGCCAGTCGCTCCGGCCACAGGCGGCGGCAGAGCGGGTAGAAGAGCGGGAAAACCCCGGTGACCTTCATGGCCGACCTCCTGTCGGCACGCCGGAGGACGGCTGGATCCCCCGTGTGCCCTCATGTCCCATCATGTGATTTCCCCCTCGCCGCGTGCCGTAAAACTGCCCGTTGCGAGATGCTGCAGATAACGTTCGTTCACTTCGCGACGGTGGCGGAACGCGCCAAAAGTGCGGTACTTGTCGATACGGGCGGAAGCGATCGCTTCCGTGGTCGCTTGATGGAGGCAGTGATGGGTGTGGCAGCCGGTCCGATCCGTGTGGTGGTCGCCAAGCCGGGGCTCGACGGCCACGATCGGGGGGCCAAGGTCATCGCGCGCGCCCTGCGTGACGCGGGCATGGAGGTCATCTACACCGGTCTCCACCAGACGCCGGAGCAGATCGTCGACACCGCCATCCAGGAGGACGCCGACGCGATCGGCCTGTCCATTCTCTCCGGCGCCCACAACACGCTGTTCGCCGCGGTCATCGACCTGCTCAAGGACCGGGAGGCCGAGGACATCCTCGTCTTCGGCGGCGGCATCATCCCGGAGGAGGACATCCCGCCGCTGAAGGAGAAGGGCGTCGCGGCGATCTTCACGCCCGGGGCGACGACCACGTCGATCGTGGAGTGGGTCCGGGAGAACGTCCGTCAGCCGGCCGCCTCCGGGGGCTGAGCGACGGCCGCCGACGGCTCGGCGGGCGGTGCGGCCGGGGCCAGTTCCCGCGTCATCGCCGCCCGCAGCCGCAGCGTGGTGACCAGCCGCTGGAACGCCTCCGCCCAGTACCCGCCGGCCCCCGGCGCGGCGTCCTCCCGCTCGTCGGGTACCGCCAGCAACGCCTCCAGCCGCACGGTCTCCGCCGGGTCGAGGCAGCGTTCGGCCAGCCCCATCACACCGCTGAAGCTCCATGGATAACTGCCCGCGTCGCGGGCGATGTTGAGGGCGTCCACCACCGCACGGCCCAGCTCCGGCGCCCACGGCACGGCGCACACACCGAGCAGCTGGAACGCCTCCGACAGGCCGTGGGTCGCGATGAACCCGGCCACCCACGCCGCCCGTTCGGCCGGTTCCAGCGAGGCCAGCAGCTTGGCCCGCTCGGCGAGGGACACCGCGCCCGGTCCGCCCGCCTCCGGTGCCGACGGCGAGCCGAGCAGCGCCCGTGACCACGCGGAGTCCCGCTGCCGTACCGCCGCCCGGCACCAGGCCGCGTGCAGCTCGCCCTGCCAGCCGTCCGCCACCGCCAGCGCCACGATCTCCTCGGGCGTCCGCCCGCCGAGCCGCCCGGACCAGGTGCCGAGCGGAGCGGACTCCACCAACTGACCCAGCCACCATGACCGTTCCCCCCGGCCCGCGGGCGGGGTGGGCACCACACCGTCCCGCTCCATCCCGGTGTCGCATTCGTGCGGGGCCTCCACGATGATCGTCGGCGAGGGGCGCGTGCGGTCCAGCGCCACGCACGCCGTGGCCCGTACGGCCATCCGCCGGGCGAGTGCCGAACCGGGAAGTGCCGACAGCAGTTCCGCCGCCGTGGCCCGGACATTGCGGCTGCGGTCGCCCAACGCCTGCTCCAGGAACGGCTCGTCCGCGTCCGACAGTCCGGTGCGCAGCGAGTCGAGGAACATCAGCCGGTCCTCCGCCCGCTCCGTCGCCCAGGTCGACGCCAGCAGTTCGCGCCCCAGCGCCGGTGTCCGGGAGCGCAGCGCGCCCAGCAGCGCGGCGCGCTCGGCGAACAGCCCCTCCTGCCACAGCCGGCGCACCCCCTCGGCGTCGTCCGGACCGGGCAGCGTCGCGCCGCCGCCGGGGGCCGCGCGCAGCGCGAACCGCCACTCCGGGTTCTGCCGGGCCAGCCACAGCGCGCGCGGGCCGGCGAACGCCAGTGCCGCCGGACGCAGGTCCGTACGTCCCCGGGCCGCGTCCAGCAGGCCCGGCAAGGCCTGCGCGGGAGCCGCGTACCCGTGCGCGTTGGCCGTCGCCAGCCACTGCGGCAGCAGTTCCATCAGGTCCGGGGAGCTGCCCCGCCGGCCGCCGGACGCGCCCCCGGACCGGTCGGCCAGCAGGGCGGTGAGCCGGTGTGCCGCCGCGGCGGGCAGGGCCGGGCGCGGGTCGGCGGGCGCCCGCTCCGGCCGCTGCGCCGCCCGCGCGGGCCGCAGTCCGGCGCGGCGCCGCACGGTCGCCACGGCGGCCGCGTCGAGCAGCGCGACCGGCGCCGCGCGTCCGGGCGTACCGTGCGCCGGTGCGCGCCGGTCGGTGCCGAGGAGCGCGGTGGTGACCAGCTCCTCCCAGGAGCTCTCCGGCACGGTGCCGTTCGGGTTGGCCGGTGCGCCGCTCATCCTGTCGCCTTCCTTTCTTCCCGCGCCCGCCGGGCGCCCCCGTGGATGTCCGTACGGCCCGTCAGCACAGCGGTACCGCCTCGCCCGTCCCCTCCGGCCACGCGGTGAGCGGGGTGAAACCGCGGTGGCCGCACTCGCCGAAGACGGTGACGGGAGCGCCGCCGGAGAGGGCGACCAGCCGCCACAGGCCGGGGCGGGAGCGGGCGGTCCGGGACAGCGGAAGGGCCGTGTCCGTGGCGGCGTCGGCCAGCTGCCACCGGTCGCCGTCCGGTATCGGAACCACTCGGTCCAGGGTGACCGGCACCGACTCCAGCCAGGGGTCGTCGCGCAGCGCCTCGCCGTACCGGGCCGCCGCGTCCTCGGTGGTCACCCCGGGCGGACGGAACGCGGCCGGTGCCGGCGCGTCGAACCGCTCGCCCAGCGCGGCCCGCGTCCGGCCGGCGCCCGGATACGCCGTCAGCTCGGCCTCCAGGGCGAGACCCACCGGAAGGGACAGCTCCGGCGCCCGGCCCGCCGCGCCGTAGGACAGCACCAGCCGCGTCTCTCCGGTGGCGGCGCCGTGCAGCCATATCCGGCGCGTCGTCAGTTTCGGTTCCACCACGTCGTACTGCGCGAGGACCAGCCAGCGGTCGCGCTCCGGCGGGCCGTCCGGCGCCGCGGGCAGGCCGAGCCGGGAGCGGACCGTGGCGGCGAGCGGGTCCGGCAGCTCGTCACGGCGCAGCCAGCCCTGGTCGAGCAGGTGCAGCAGGGCGCACTCCTCCAGCAGCCGGGCCGGCCAGCCCGCCCCGGACGCCGGGATCGATGCCAGCTCCCGCACTCTGGCGGCCAGTCCCGGCGCCTGGGCGTCGACCATGCGGGCCGCCATCTCGTCCCACATGCCGTACCCCGCCTGTTCGGCGGCGGCCAGGCCGGTGCGCAGCAGGTCCGCCAGCCGCTGCTCCAGCTCCGTCGCGCCCGCCGTGACCCGCTCCGCCCGGCGCTCGGCCCGCCGCCGGGCGGCCTCCGGGTCGGCGGGCCCGGCCGCGGCACCCCCGCCGGCCCGGGTCCGCCCGGCCTCGGCGCGGCCGCGCCGGCCCGCGAGCCACTGCCCGGCCCAGTCCGGCGGCTGCGCGCGGCCCGGTACCGCGCCGTCGTCGGCCGCCCACAGCAGCAGCAGGCCGAGCGCGTGCTTGCACGGGAACTTACGGCTCGGACAACTGCACTTGTACGCCGGACCGGCCGCGCCGGCCAGGTCCACCACCGTCTGGTACGGCCTGCTGCCGCTGCCCTTGCACAGCCCCCACACCGCCCCCTGCCCGCTGCCCGTCCCGGACCACGGCCCGGCCGCGCCGAGCCTGCTCCCCGCCCTGTGTGACGCGGCGTCAGGCGCCAGTGCCAGCACCTGCTCCGCGGTCCAGCGCACCCCCTGCTCAGTCATGCCACCGACGGTAGGTCCCCCCACTGACAATCGGCCCGGCCGACGCGTTCGTGCAGGTCAGAGCGATTGTCAGTGGCGTGGTGCACGGTGGGTGCAGATCCGAACCGGCCGAGCTGGAGGGGGCCTCAGCCATGACTGTGTCCGCGCGACCGACGACCGCCGAAACCGACCCTGCCGCAAGCGCGCAGGCGCTGCGACCGCACGCCGAGCACGCCTTCGCGGCCGAACTCGCCGCGCTCGCCGAGCAGGACGACCGCCCGCGCCCGGCCCGCTGGAAGCTGTCGCCGTGGGCGGTGGCGACGTATCTGCTCGGCGGCACCCTGCCGGACGGCACGGTGATCACACCGAAGTACGTGGGGCCGCGCCGCATCGTCGAGGTCGCCGTCACCACCCTCGCCACCGACCGCGCCCTGCTCCTGCTCGGTGTGCCCGGAACCGCCAAGACCTGGGTGTCGGAGCACCTGGCCGCCGCGGTCAGCGGTGACTCGACGCTGCTCGTGCAGGGCACGGCCGGCACCCCGGAGGAGGCGATCCGGTACGGCTGGAACTACGCGCGGCTCCTCGCGCACGGCCCGAGCCGGGACGCCCTGGTGCCCAGCCCCGTGATGCGCGCCATGGCCGAGGGCATGACGGCCCGCGTGGAGGAGCTGACCCGCATCCCGGCCGATGTGCAGGACACGCTGATCACCATCCTGTCCGAGAAGACCCTGCCCGTTCCCGAGCTGGGCGAGGAGGTCCAGGCGGTCCGCGGCTTCAACCTGATCGCCACGGCCAACGACCGCGACCGCGGGGTCAACGACCTCTCCAGCGCGCTGCGCCGCCGCTTCAACACCGTGGTGCTGCCGCTGCCGGCGAGCGCCGACGCCGAGGTCGACATCGTCACCCGCCGGGTCGAGCAGCTCGGCCGCTCCCTCGACCTGCCGGCCGCGCCCGACGGCATCGACGAGATCCGCCGGGTCGTCACCGTCTTCCGCGAGCTGCGCGACGGGGTCACCGCCGACGGCCGCACGAAGCTGAAGTCGCCCAGCGGCACGCTGTCCACGGCGGAGGCGATCTCCGTCGTCACGGGCGGCCTCGCGCTCGCCGCGCACTTCGGCGACGGCGTACTGCGCCCGGGAGACGTCGCCGCCGGCGTCCTCGGCGCCGTCGTCCGCGACCCGGCGGCCGACCGGGTCGTCTGGCAGGAGTACCTGGAGACGGTCGTCCGCGAGCGCGACGGCTGGACCGACTTCTACCGCGCCTGCCGGGAGGTGAGCGCATGACCGGCACCGGCGGCGGCGCGGGGTGCGCCGCCGGGCCGCTGCTGCTCGGCGTACGGCACCACGGGCCGGGTTCCGCGCGGGCGGTTCGGGCCGCTCTGGACGCCGCTCGTCCGGCCGCCGTGCTGATCGAGGGCCCGCCCGAGGCCGACGCGCTGATCCCGCTGGCCGCCGACCCGGGCCTGCGGCCCCCGGTCGCCCTGCTCGCCCACGCGGTGGACGAACCCGGCCGCTCGGCGTTCTGGCCGTTCGCCGAGTTCAGCCCCGAGTGGGTGGCCGTCCGCTGGGCCCTGGAGCACGGCGTCCCGGCCCGGTTCATCGACCTGCCGGCCACGCACACGCTCGCGTGGACGGAGGAAGGGGACGCGTCCGCTCCCGACGGGGCCGGGAGTGGTGGGGGTGACGGGGCTGGGAGTGATGGGGGTGACGGGGCCGGGAGTGGTGGGGGTGACGGGGCCGGGGAGGGGAGCGGCGGTGACCAGGTCCGCGTCGACCCGCTCGCCGTGCTCGCCGAGGCGGCCGGGTACGACGATCCGGAGCGCTGGTGGGAGGACGTCGTCGAGCACCGGGGGCCGGGCGCCGGCGACCCCTTCGCGCCGTTCGCGGCGGTGGCCGAGGCCATGGGCGCGCTGCGCGAGCGGTACGGCGCCGGCGGGCACCCCCGGGACCTCGTGCGCGAGGCGCACATGCGGCTGCGGCTGCGCGAGGCGCGCAAGGAGTTCGGGGACGCCGTGGCCGTGGTGTGCGGGGCCTGGCACGTGCCCGCGCTGCGCGAGAAGTCCACCGTCACCGCCGATCGGGCGCTGCTGAGGGGCCTGCCCAGGGTCAGGACCGACCTGACCTGGGTGCCGTGGACCCACCGCAGGCTGGCCCGGTCCGGCGGATACGGCGCGGGCATCGACTCGCCCGGCTGGTACGCGCATCTCTTCCACGCCCCCGACCGGCCGGTCGAGCGCTGGCTGACCAAGGTGGCCGGGTTCCTGCGGGAGGAGGACCGGATCGTGTCCTCCGCGCATGTCATCGAGGCCGTACGGCTCGCCGAGACCCTGGCGACCCTGCGCGGCCGCCCGCTGCCCGGCCTCGGCGAGACCACCGACGCGGTCCGTGCGGTGCTCTGCGAGGGATCGGACGTGCCGTTGGCGCTGGTGCACGACCGGCTGGTGGTCGGGGACGTCCTCGGCGAGGTCCCCGAGTCGGCGCCCGCGGTGCCGTTGCAGCGCGACCTCGCCCGGCAGCAGCGGTCGCTGCGGCTCAAGCCCGAGGCACTGGAGCGCGAGCTGGAGCTGGACCTGCGCGGGGACACCGACGCCGCCCGCAGCAGGCTGCTGCACCGGCTGCGGCTGCTCGGCGTCGGCTGGGGGGAGCCGGCCCGGTCCCGGTCGGGCACCGGCACGTTCCGGGAGACCTGGCGGCTGCGCTGGGAGCCCGAACTGTCGGTGCGGGTCGCCGAGGCGGGCGTGTGGGGCACGACCGTCCGGGCGGCGGCACAGGCCAAGGCCGAGGCGGACGTGGTGGCGGCGCGCGCCCTCGCCGACGTCACCGCGCTCGCCGAGCAGTGCCTGCTGGCCGGTCTGCCGGACGCGCTGCCCCTGGTGATGCGGGTGCTCGCCGACCGGGCGGCGCTGGACACCGACGTCGGCCACCTCGCCCAGGCCCTGCCCGCCCTGGTCCGCTCGCTGCGCTACGGCGACGTGCGCGGTACGGACACCGGCGCGCTGGCCGAGGTCGCCGCGGGGCTCGCCGAACGCGTCTTCGTCGGCCTGCCTCCGGCCTGTGCCGCCCTCGACGCGGACGCGGCGGAGGAGATGCGCGGCCACGTGGACGCGGTGCACTCGGCGGTCGGGCTGCTGACGGAGAGCCTGGCCGGCGGTGACGCGGGAGGCGGGTCGGACGGCGGCGCTTCCGGCGAGGGCGAGGGCGAGGGCGCGGGCACCGGAGGCGGCGCGGGCGCCGGACGGGAGTGGGGCGCCCGGGACCAGGGAGGGCACCGCGCGGACGGGGGTGGCCTGCGGGAGCGCTGGCGGGGTGTGCTGCGGGCGCTGTCCCTGCGGGAGACCGCGCCGGGGGTCATCCGGGGGCGGGCCGCGCGGCTGCTGCTGGACGACGGCGCGCTGCGGCCCGAGGAGGCCGCCCGGCTGATGGGGCTCGCCCTGTCGCCCGGCACGCCGCCCGCCGCTGCCGCCGCCTGGGTCGAGGGCTTCGCGGGCGGTGGGGGCGGCCTGCTGCTGGTGCACGACGAACGGCTGCTCGGCCTGCTCGACAGCTGGCTGACCGGGGTGCCGGCGGAGGCGTTCACGGACGTACTGCCGCTGCTGCGGCGCACCTTCGCGGCCTATGAGCCCGGGGTACGCAGAACCCTCGGCGAGCTGGTCCGGCGCGGTCCCGGGGACCGCGCCGGGGCCACCGCCCAGGCAGCGGCCGCGCTCCCCGGCTTCGCCGCGGAACCCGATACCGGGCGCGCCGACGCCGTACTCCCCGTGCTGCGGTTGCTGCTCGGCCTGGACGCGGCCGCCCTGGCCGCACCACACGTCCCCCCGCCCGGCACCGGCCCCGACTCCGGGCACGACACGACGCACGACACCGCGCACAACGCCGCGCACAACGCCGCGCACAACGCCGCGCACGGCACCGCGCACAACATCACGGACGACGACAGCCTCGCGGGGGTGGGCACATGACCGACACGACGGACGCAGCGGAACCCACGGCGGTCGGGCGGCCGTCCCCGGCGGGTGCCCCGGCGTCCGGGAGCGGGCCGGCGTCCTCGGCCGGTGGAACCGCCGGCGGGACCGGTGTGACCGCTGTGACCGATGTGGCCGCTGTGACCGGTACGACCGGTGTGACCAGCGGGACCGGCAGGCCTCTGTCCTCGACCGGCGCGCCGGCTCCGGCGGGGGATCCCGATCCGGCGCACGAGCGGTTGCGGCGCTGGCGGCTGGTGCTCGGCGGGGACCAGGCGGACGGCACCGGATGCGTGCTGACCGGCCGGGACGCGGCGATGGACGGCACGCTGGCCGCGCTGTACGGCAGGAACGACAGGGCGCAGGGCGGCCGCGAGAGGTCGGCGGGGCTGGGGGCCTCGGCGCCGTCCGTGGCGCGCTGGCTCGGGGACATCCGCAGCTACTTCCCGTCCTCCGTGGTCCAGGTCATGCAGCGCGACGCCATCGACCGGCTCGGCCTCGCCTCCCTGCTGCTGGAACCGGAGATGCTGGAGGCGGTGGAGGCCGACGTGCACCTGGTCGGCACCCTGCTCTCGCTGCACAAGGCGATGCCGGAGACGACCCGGGAGACGGCTCGCGCGGTCGTCCGCAAGGTGGTCGAGGACTTGGAGAAGCGGCTCGCCACCCGCACCCGGGCCACCCTGAACGGCGCCCTGGACCGCAGCGCGCGAATCCACCGCCCGCGCCACCACGACATCGACTGGAACCGCACCATCGCGGCCAACCTCAAGCACTACCTGCCCGAGCACCGCACGGTCGTACCGGAGCGGCTCATCGGCTACGGCCGGGCCGCGCGGTCGGTGAGGAAGGAGGTCGTGCTCTGCATCGACCAGTCCGGATCGATGGCGGCGTCCGTGGTGTACGCGTCGGTGTTCGGGGCGGTCCTCGCCTCCATGCGGTCGATCAGCACCCGGCTCGTCATCTTCGACACGGCGGTCGCCGACCTCACCGATCAGCTGGACGACCCCGTCGACGTGCTCTTCGGCACGCAGCTGGGCGGCGGCACGGACATCAACCGGGCGCTCGCCTACTGCCAGGCGCAGATCACCCGTCCGTCCGAGACCGTCGTCGTACTGATCAGCGACCTCTACGAGGGCGGGATCCGCGACGAGATGCTCAAGCGGGTCGCGGCGATGAAGGCGTCCGGGGTGCAGTTCGTGGCGCTGCTCGCCCTGTCGGACGAGGGGGCGCCGGCCTACGACCGCGAGCACGCGGCGGCACTCGCCGCGCTCGGCGCACCGGCCTTCGCCTGCACACCCGACCTGTTCCCCGAGGTGATGGCCGCCGCGCTGGAGAAGCGCCCCCTGCCGATACCGGACACGGCATGACCGCACGGACCGAGGAACGGGAAAGACGGAAGGCATGCGAGGGACGGAAGGCATGCGAGGGACGGAAGGCATGCGAGGGGCGGAAGGCATGCCAGGGACGGAAGGGGCGGAGAACGGGCGGGACGGGAACCAGGCGGGACGGAGAGCCGGCGGGGCGGAGGAGGGCCGGGGCGGAGGAGGGTCGGGGCGGGACACGCGCGGGAAGGAGAAGGGCGGGGCGAGTGGGACCGGTCTCGGAAGGGCACCCGATGGACAGCCGGGCCCAGCGCCCGGAACAGCTCCGCGGGGTGACCGGACCCGGGTGGTCGAAAGCCGTCGGCTCGTCCGGGCGGCGCCCTCGTGGATGGGGCGGGTGGTCCCCATTGGGGTGGGGATCAAACGCTCCGGTCCCGGTCGTCCGGGGCCGCCCGGGGGCCTCACCGGGTCAACCCCAGCCCGGTGAGGCCTGGCACACCGCCCGTACCGCTCATGTGGCGGCACGCCGTGCCATGAAATCCGGCATCATGTGACAGGTATCACCGCTCGGGTGTGACCCGCGATTTAGAGGGCCCCCGGTAGCAGCGATAACCTGCGAGACGGACATGCCGCGCGCTCGGACACCGTGTGCGCCTCCCTTGTGACAAGCGGACGTCACGTTGCCCTTCGCGGCACGCCCACGCATCCAACGAACCGCGAGATCACTGATAGGGACGGAAGCGCGTGGACCTGTTCGAGTACCAGGCGAGGGACCTCTTCGCCAAGCACGATGTACCGGTGCTGGCCGGTGAAGTCATCGACACGCCTGAGGCGGCGCGCGCGATCACCGAGCGGCTGGGCGGCAAGTCCGTCGTCAAGGCGCAGGTGAAGGTCGGTGGCCGCGGCAAGGCCGGTGGCGTCAAGCTGGCCGCCTCCGCGGACGAGGCCGTCGCTCGCGCGACGGACATTCTCGGCATGGACATCAAGGGCCACACGGTCCACAAGGTCATGATCGCCGAGACCGCCCCGGAGATCGTCGAGGAGTACTACGTCTCCTTCCTCCTCGACCGTGCCAACCGCACCTTCCTCTCCATCGCCTCCGTCGAGGGCGGCATGGAGATCGAGGAGGTGGCGGCCACCCGTCCGGAGGCCGTCGCCAAGACGCCGATCGACCCGATCGACGGTGTGGACGAGGCGAAGGCCCGCGAGATCGTGGAGGCCGCCAAGTTCCCGGCCGAGGTCGCGGACAAGGTCGTGAACGTCCTCGTCAAGCTGTGGGACACCTTCATCAAGTCGGACGCCCTCCTGGTCGAGGTCAACCCGCTCGCGAAGGTCGCCTCCGGTGAGGTCCTCGCCCTCGACGGCAAGGTGTCGCTGGACGACAACGCCGAGTTCCGTCACGACTGGGACGAGCTGCACGACAAGGCCGCGGCCAACCCGCTCGAGGCCGCCGCCAAGGAGAAGGGCCTCAACTACGTCAAGCTCGACGGCGAGGTCGGCATCATCGGCAACGGCGCCGGTCTCGTCATGAGCACCCTGGACGTCGTGGCGTACGCCGGTGAGAACCACGGTGGCGTCAAGCCCGCCAACTTCCTCGACATCGGCGGCGGCGCCTCCGCCCAGGTCATGGCCAACGGCCTGGAGATCATCCTGGGCGACCCGGACGTCAAGTCCGTCTTCGTCAACGTCTTCGGCGGCATCACCGCCTGCGACGAGGTCGCCAACGGCATCGTCCAGGCGCTGAAGCTCCTGGAGGACCGGGGCGAGAACGTCTCGAAGCCGCTCGTCGTCCGTCTCGACGGCAACAACGCCGAGCTCGGCCGGCAGATCCTCACCGACGCCAACCACCCGCTGGTCCAGCGCGTCGACACCATGGACGGCGCGGCCGACAAGGCCGCCGAGCTGGCCCACGCCGCCAAGTAAGCACTCAGGACGAGGACACAACACACCATGGCTATCTGGCTCAACAAGGACAGCAAGGTCATCGTCCAGGGCATGACCGGCGCCACCGGCATGAAGCACACCAAGCTCATGCTCGGCGACGGCACCAACGTCGTGGGCGGCGTGAACCCGCGCAAGGCGGGTCAGACCGTGGACTTCGACGGCACCGAGGTACCCGTCTTCGGCACCGTCAAGGAGGCCATCGAGAAGACCGGCGCCAACGTCTCCGTCATCTTCGTGCCGGAGAAGTTCACCAAGGACGCGGTCGTCGAGGCCATCGACGCCGAGATCCCGCTGGCCGTCGTGATCACCGAGGGCATCGCCGTGCACGACACGGCCGCCTTCTGGGCGTACGCCGGCAAGAAGGGCAACAAGACCCGCATCATCGGCCCGAACTGCCCCGGCATCATCACCCCGGGCGGCTCGAACGTCGGCATCATCCCGGGTGACATCACCAAGCCGGGCCGCATCGGCCTGGTCTCGAAGTCCGGCACGCTGACGTACCAGATGATGTACGAGCTCCGTGACATCGGCTTCTCCACGGCCGTCGGCATCGGTGGTGACCCGATCATCGGCACCACCCACATCGACGCCCTGGCCGCGTTCCAGGACGACCCCGACACCGACCTGATCGTCATGATCGGTGAGATCGGTGGCGACGCCGAGGAGCGCGCGGCCGCGTTCATCAAGGAGAACGTGACCAAGCCGGTCGTCGGTTACGTCGCCGGCTTCACCGCGCCCGAGGGCAAGACCATGGGCCACGCCGGCGCCATCGTCTCCGGTTCCTCCGGCACCGCGCAGGCCAAGAAGGAGGCCCTCGAGGCCGCCGGCGTCAAGGTCGGCAAGACCCCGACCGAGACGGCGAAGCTCGCCCGCGAGATCCTCTCCGCCTGAGCCTTCCGACCGCACACCGGCAGGCCCGCCCCGTTCGCCGGGGCGGGCCTGCCGGCGTTCACCCGGCTTCCGGCACCAGTCTCTCCGGCCCCTTGGCGGCAGCCTTGCGCAGCTTCGCCCGCAGGGCCTGCTCCTCCTGGGACAGCGGGCCCATGACCCCCGGCGGCGGAACCCCCTGCACCGCCTGGGCCGGGGCCAGCGGCGCCTCGTACCGCGTCGGTGCCGTGCGCAGCGTGAGCGTCGTCGCCCCGATGATCGTCACGGTGAAGGCGATGGCCGCCCGGGTCCAGAAGACGTTCCGGCGTTCGCCGCCGACGCGTACCGTCGGCGGCCGGGCCGCGCACAGCCGCTCGGCCGAGGCCAGTTCGAGCAGCCGGCGGTGGAGCTCGGCCGGATCGGCCAGTTCCGGCAGCCGAGCGGCCAGCGCCTCGCGGGCGTGGGTCAGCCGGCTGGCCGCCGCCGGTGTGCTCGCCTCCGTCTCCGCCGCCGTCTCCGGCAGGTCGAGGCCCACACCGTCGTACAGCACGAGCGTGCGCCGGTACGACGGCGGCAGCCCGAGCAGCGCGTGCAGCAGCGCCCGGTCGGCGGGGTCGGCGGGCGGGGGCTCCGGGGACCGGTGGCGCGGGCGGAAGCGGTGCCAGGGGGAGAGCGCACAGTCGTACGCCACCGCCCGCACCCAGCCGCCCGGGTCCCGGTCGACGGCCACTTCGGGCCAGCGCTGCCAGGCCAGCTGGAAGGCCCGCTCCACGGCCTCGCGGGCCAGCTCCCGGCGCCCGGTGAGCAGATAGGTCTGGCGGACGAGGGCGGGCGCGCAGAAGGCGTACAGCGCGTCGAACGCCTGAGCGGGCGTCAGCGGCGCGGGGCCGCCCTGCCCGGTGCCCGAGCCCGCCCGCTCGGAGGTTTTCTGATCCGCCGTCAGCGAGCCGGGCCGGCGCAGGCGTCGGCGTTCGTTCGGCGGTGGCAGCTGGTTCTGCGTCGTCACCGTACGCCCTTCCGTGCGAAAAAGAACATAAACGTATATTGAGCGACACTACGGGGGTTCGCCTGTTACGACGGGAAAGCGCGTGTCGTTGGGAGCATGGCGTGCGTGATCCGGATGACCGCTCGCCGCCCGTCGTTGCCGACCGCTCGCCGCTCGTCGTCGCCTCTGCTCTCCCGGCTGCGCGACCGCTCGCCAGGGCTGGCCGCGAGCCTGCTGGGCGGTGCCGTCGCGGCGGGACTCGGCCTGGGTTCGATCGCCGTGCTGGTGATGATGCTGTGGGTCAGTTCGCCGTACCCGGACAGCGGACCGGGCGGGGCGCTGCACGTCGCCGCCGCTCTCTGGCTGCTGGCGCACGGCGTGGAACTGGTCCGCACCGACACCCTCTCCGGCGCGCCCATGCCCGTCGGCGTCACCCCGCTGCTGCTGCTCGCCCTGCCGCTGTGGCTGGTGTACCGGGCGGCGCGGGACGCCACCGACGCCTCAGCCGACCCGGACGGCCCGCCCCCGGTGCCGGCACGAACCGCGTGGACGGGCGTGGTCCTCGGCTACCTGGGCGTCGGCGCCGCCGCCACGCTGTACTGCTCCGGCGGCGAACTGCGTCCGCAGTGGGTCTGGGTGACGGTGTGTCTGCCACTCGTCGCGGGCGCCGCGGCCGGCGTCGGGGTGGGGTCGGCGTACGGCTGCCGGCCCGGCGGCCACCTTCCCGCCGTGGCGCAGCCGGGCCCCCGGGGAGGTTCCCGGAGCGTGCCGGCGGTGCTGCCGGGGCCTCTGCGGCGGCTGGTGTCCCGCAGGGACGGGGCGGGACGGCTGGACGCGGCCGTCCGGGCCGCCGGCGCCGCCGCTGTGGTGCTGTTCGGGGGCGGGGCGCTGCTGGTCGGGGTGTCCCTGGTGTGGCACGGCGGGCCGGCGCGGGCCTCCTTCCTCGAACTGACGGAGGGCTGGACGGGGCGGTTCGCCGTGCTGCTGCTCGGGGCCGCGCTCGTCCCCAACGCCGCGGTGTGGGCCGCCTCCTACGCACTCGGTCCCGGCTTCACCCTCGGCACCGGCCACCTGGTCCACCCGCTCGCCTCCGACCCCGCGCCGTTGCTGCCGCCGTTCCCGCTGCTGGCCGCGATGCCGGACCCGGGCCCGGGTACGCCGCAGAACTGGGCGGCCGGGCTGGTGCCCGCGGTGGCCGGGATGACGGCGGGGTGGTTCGTGGCGCGGGCGGCCGTACGGCGGCCGGACGGCGGGGGACCGGCGACGGCCCGCTGGCCGGCGGGCCGGACCGCGGGCGTGGTCCTGCTGACGGCGACGGTCTGCGCCGGGTTCCTCGCCCTGCTCGCCGCGCTGGCGGGCGGCCCCCTGGGCGTGGCCGCCCTGGCCCGCCTCGGCCCGCTGTGGTGGCAGACCGGGGGCGCGGCCGGCATCTGGACGCTGGTCTTCGCGCTGCCGGTGGCGCTGATCGCGCGGGCCTGGCGCCTGCGCGGCCGGCACGGCGAGCCCGGCGCGGTCCCGGCGCAGGGAGCGAAGACCGCGACGGGGACGGACCCGGCGAAGCGGAGCACGGCGGGGGCGGTGATGACGGGTACGGCGGGGCCGGGTGCCCCGAAGGCGGGTACGGCGGGGCCGGGAGCGGCGAAGGCGGGTACGGCGGGGCCGGGAGCGGTGCGGAACACTGCGGTGGGACCGGACGCGTCGAGCAACACTGCGGCGGGACCGGGCGCGGCGAGGGACAGCGCGGCGGGACCGGCCGCGCCGAAGGCCGGCGTGGCGGCGACGGACGCGGTGAAGGGGGCCGCGACCGGAAGGGACGAGGTGCCGGCGGGCGGCGCGGTGCGGGCGGGCGGCCCGGTGTCGGCGAGCGCTACGGCGTCGGCGAGCGGTGCGGTGTCGGCGAGTGGTGCGGCATCGGCGAGTGGTGCGGGGGAGGCTGCGGAGCCGGGAGCGGCCGGGACCGACGGGGTGCCGGTCGCGGGCGACGGCGGGGTGCCGGCCATGGGCGACGGCGGGGTGCCGGCCGCGGGTGACCGCGGGGACGGCCTCGCCGCGGGCCAGGGCGGGGACACGGCCGGCCCGGTCGTGGCCAAGGGCCGGCTGTGGAGCAGGACCAAGAGGCCGGCCCGGGCGGAGGGCGCCGGCAAGGGGGTCGGCAAGGGCACCGGCACCAACAAGGGCACCGGCACCGGTAAGGGAACCGGCACCAACAAGGGCACCGGCACCAACAAGGGAACCGGTACGGGCAAGGGCGCGGTGCCCGCGCGCGTGGAGGCCGCCGAGGAGGACCTGTACGACTTCGTGCCCGCCGCCGACCCCTTCCCGACCGCGTTCAGCGAGCCCCTGCCCGGCGACTGGCACGACGATGGCGCCCGGGCCTCCCGCTGGGCGGCGTTGAGGGAGGCCGCCGCGGCCCGGGACACGGCCGGCGCCACCCCTGGAGCGTCCGCCGCGCCGGAGGCCGGCTCACCTCCGAAGTCCGCGGGGTGAGCGGTGTCAGCTGTTCTGCGCGCCCAGTACGCCCCGCAGCTCCCGCGGCAGCAGCGTCTCGCAGGACTGCTTCGCCTCGTGGGTGAGAGCGTCGTTCACGCAGGTGTAGTAGTCGCGGTAGACCAGCTGGACCGTGAAGGTCGAGGCCACCAGGATCAGGGCCAGGGACGCCGTCACCAGGCCGCTGACGGCCGCCGTCCTCTGGGGCCGGCCGGTGGGGGCCGCCGGGGCGTCCGGTTCCGGGCGGCGCGGCTCGGCGCGCAGCGCGCTGCCGCCCCAGTACAGGGCCAGCGCGCCCAGCAGCAGGGCCACGTACGGCCAGCTGAACAGGGCGAAGAAGACCGCCCACATGCCGGAGAGCAAGGCGTACCGCGCGCGGCGCTGCGCCGGGTCGGTCGGATCCCAGCGCGTGCCGGGACCGGCCGGCCCGCCGGGGCCCTGCGGGCCGCCACCGGGCCGCTCACCGAAACCGCCGGGGGAGCGTCCGGGCTGACGGTCACTCCACTGACCGCCCCAGTGCGGACCGCCTTCGGGCCCCGGCCCCTGACCCGGTCCCTGAGCAGGCCCCTGCCCCTGGCCGTGCCCCGGCGCCTGCCCCTGCCACGGTCCCTGTCCGTGCCACGGTCCCTGGCCGTGCCCAGGCCCCTGACCCGCGCCCGGACCGGAACCGTGTCCCTGACCCGCGCCCGGCCCCTGCCACGGCCCGGCTCCGGGGCCGTAACCCTGACCGGGGTGAGGGCCGTAGCCGGGTCCGGGGCCGTATCGCTGACCGGCACCGGGGCCGTGCCCCTGTCCCGGCCCGGGTCCGTAACCGGGTCCGGCCGCTCCTGCGGGGTGGCGAGGCTGCCACGGACGGTCGGGAGTCCCCTCCGGCGGCGGCGCGAACGGATTGTCCTCCTGTCGCTGCCCGCCCTGCCCGGAGCCGCCCGGCTCGGGAGCGCCGTTCCCGGAGCCGCCCTGCTCGGGAGCGCCGTTCCCGGAGCCGTAGCCCGAGCCACCGCCCTGCCCCGAGCCACCGCCCTGCCCCGAGCCGGCGCCCTGCCCCGAGTCGCCGGGGCCGCCGCTGGGGGTCCGGGCCGGCGGTGAGGTCGGCCGCTCGCGCAGCAGTGCGGCGCCACGCTCGCCCCCCTGGGCCGGGCGCGGCGGGAACGTGAGGAGTCGCAGGCTGCGATCGGGCATCAAAAGAGCGTCTTCCCCTAGGTGACTACGGCAGTCGACGTGAGCTTCCACCCCGTGAACGCACCGCACGACGACCGCGTTCCCGAGACTGCTCTCCGTGATTCGCTGCGAACGCTACCTTCCGGCCGGTGACCCGTCCCGAGGGGCCCGTCCGAAGTGCCGGTATCGTTGCTGACGGTCGGCCGCTTCGTAGACTTCCCCGTATCCGGGAGCGCGAAGCATTCGTACGACTGTACAAACCGCTCGGCCGGCCGACGGCCGGGCACGTACCGCAACCCGAGAAAGGGCCCCATCGTGGCCGCCACCACCGCTGGCCCCGCGGTCAAGCGCCTCGTCGTGCTGGTCTCCGGATCCGGCACCAACCTGCAGGCGCTCCTGGACGAGATCGAGCGAGCCGGTGCCGAGGCGTACGGCGCCCGGATCGTCGCCGTCGGGGCCGACCGCACCGGTATCGAGGGTCTCGCCCGCGCCGAGCGGGCCGGGCTGCCCACCTTCGTGTGCAAGGTGAAGGACTTCGGCAGCCGGGAGGAGTGGGACGCCGCGCTGGCCGAGGCCGTGGCCGCCCACCAGCCCGACCTGGTCGTCTCCGCCGGCTTCATGCGCATCGTCGGCAAGGAGTTCCTCGCACGGTTCGGCGGGCGGTTCGTCAACACCCACCCGGCCCTGCTGCCCAGTTTTCCCGGGGCCCACGGGGTCCGTGACGCACTGGCGTACGGCGCCAAGGTCACCGGCTGCACCGTCCACTTCGTCGACGACGGCGTCGACACCGGGCCGATCATCGCCCAGGGCGTGGTCGAGGTCCGGGACGAGGACGACGAGAGCGCGCTGCACGAGCGCATCAAGGAAGTCGAGCGAAGGCTGCTCGTCGAGGTCGTGGGGCGGCTCGCCCGCAACGGCTATCGCATTGAGGGACGAAAGGTAGTTATCCAGTGACCGCCGAGAGCAACAAGCGGGCCATCCGTCGCGCGCTCGTCAGCGTCTACGACAAGACCGGCCTGGAGGAGCTGGCCCGCGGGCTGCACGAGGCCGGTGTGGAGCTGGTCTCCACCGGGTCCACGGCCGGCCGGATCGCCGCCGCCGGTGTCCCCGTCACCAAGGTCGAGGAGCTGACCGGCTTCCCCGAGTGCCTGGACGGCCGGGTCAAGACCCTGCACCCCAAGGTGCACGCGGGCATCCTCGCCGACCTGCGACTGGACGACCACCGGCGGCAGCTCGCCGAGCTGGGCGTGGAGCCGTTCGACCTGGTCGTGGTCAACCTCTACCCGTTCCGCGAGACCGTCGCCTCCGGTGCCTCGCCCGACGAGTGCGTGGAGCAGATCGACATCGGCGGCCCGTCGATGGTCCGCGCCGCGGCCAAGAACCACCCGTCGGTGGCCGTGGTCACCAGCCCGCAGCGGTACGCCGACGTCCTCGCCGCGGTGCAGGACGGCGGCTTCGACCTCGCCGCCCGCAAGCGGCTGGCCGCCGAGGCCTTCCGGCACACCGCGGAGTACGACATCGCCGTCGCGTCCTGGTTCGCCTCCGCGTACGCCCCGGCCGACGACTCCGCCTTCCCCGACTTCCTCGGCACCACCCTGGAGCGCGCGCACACCCTGCGCTACGGCGAGAACCCGCACCAGCCCGCCGCCCTCTACACCTCCGGCGAGGGCGGGCTCGCGGCGGCCGAGCAGCTGCACGGCAAGGAGATGTCGTACAACAACTACACGGACACGGACGCCGCCCGCCGTGCCGCGTACGACCACGCCGAGCCCTGTGTCGCGATCATCAAGCACGCCAACCCCTGCGGCATCGCGGTCGGCGCGGACGTCGCCGAGGCGCACCGCAAGGCGCACGCCTGCGACCCGCTGTCCGCGTTCGGTGGTGTGATCGCCGTGAACCGGCCGGTCAGCAAGGAGATGGCCGAGCAGGTCGCCGAGATCTTCACCGAGGTCATCGTCGCGCCGGACTACGAGGAGGGCGCGCTGGAGGCCCTCGCCCGGAAGAAGAACATCCGGGTGCTGCGCTGCCCCGACGCCCCGGCCCACCCGGTCGAGGTCAAGCCGATCGACGGCGGTGCGCTGCTCCAGGCCGCCGACCGGCTCCAGGCCGAGGGCGACGACCCGGCCAACTGGACGCTGGCCAGCGGCGAGGCGCTCTCCGACGAGGAGCTGAAGGAGCTGGCCTTCGCCTGGAAGGCCTGCCGTGCGGTGAAGTCCAACGCGATCCTGCTCGCCAAAGACGGCGCCTCGGTCGGTGTCGGCATGGGCCAGGTCAACCGCGTCGACTCCTGCAAGCTGGCCGTCGAGCGGGCCGGCGAGGAGCGGGCCCGTGGTTCCTACGCGGCCTCCGACGCCTTCTTCCCCTTCCCCGACGGTCCGCAAATCCTCATCGACGCCGGTGTCCGGGCGATCGTCCAGCCGGGCGGCTCGATCCGCGACGAGCAGGTCGTGGAGGCCGCCAAGAAGGCGGGCGTGACCATGTACTTCACGGGCACGCGCCACTTCTTCCACTGACCGGCCCCCGCCGCTCCGCGTGGTCCCGCCCGTCGGCCGACGGGCGGGACCACGCCTTCGTGCGCCCGGCGGATCGACACGGCCCGCCCACCCGGGCCCCGGGCCGTTCCGCGTCCCGTACGGACCGCCGGGACACGACCGACGGGCCACGGCCCCGCGGCCGGGAAAACGGAACCGGGCTGCGCCCCTCTGCCGGAGAGGGACGCAGCCCGGTCGGCCGCCGGGGTCCGGTACTCAGTAGCGCGGGCGGTTGAACCAGGCCGAGGCCGAGCTGGTCACCATCGACGCGAGGATGATGCCGGCCATGGCGAGCGAGATCAGACCGCCGAAGGTGGCGGAGCCGTTGCCGCCCTTCACCATGTTGCTGATGCCGCCGAGGATCATCAGCGAGGCGTAGACGATCGTGGTGATGCGGATGCCGCTGCCGCCGTTCCTGAACTTCACGCCGAGGAAGATCGACAGCGCGCCCAGGCCCAGCAGCAGACCCGCCAGCAGGAAGCCGAGGCCGGCCAGGCCGTCGGTGCTGTCGCCGGAGCCGACGCCGTTGGACACGTCCTGGGCGGCACCGATGAGCGCCCCTGCGAGCAGCCCGAACAGGAGCTGGAAACCGGCGAGGATGAACAGCAGGACGCGCGCGGTCTTCATCAGGCCCGGCATCTCCATCGGCATGCCGTAACCGGGCTGCCCGAGCGGCGGGGCGGCCGGGTAGCCGTAACCGGCCTGGCCCTGCGGCGCGGCGGGGTAGCCGTAGCCGGGCTGGCCCTGCGGCGCCTGGGGCGGGTAGCCGGGCTGCTGGCCCTGCGGCGGGCCGTAGGGGTTGTTCGGGTCGCCAAAGCTCATGGCGGTGTTCCTCCGTTGCGTTGCTCAAGTGCGGGGACGACGCGCGGCACGGTTCGGAGGAGAGTTCTGTGATGCGGTCCGTCCCCCCGGCACTGCCCGCGGCACTGTCCGCTCATCGTTCTTTAACACGCTCTTACTTGTCCAGCTGGAAAGCGAGGTGTTGTGCAAGTGCAACATCATCGATCAAGCTGTGACACCCGGATTGGAACCGGGGCCGGTCTATCCGCGAGGATGGGACCATGACCGCCCAGATTCTCGATGGCAAGGCCACCGCAGCCGCGATCAAGTCCGATCTGACCGCCCGCGTGGCGGCGCTGAAGGAGAAGGGCGTCACGCCCGGCCTCGGCACGATCCTCGTCGGGGACGACCCCGGCAGCCAGAAGTACGTCGCCGGCAAGCACCGCGACTGCGCCCAGGTGGGCATCGCCTCCATCCAGCGCGAACTTCCCGCCACGGCCACCCAGGAGGAGATCGAGGCGGTCGTCCGCGAACTGAACGAGGACCCCGCCTGCACCGGTTACATCGTCCAGCTGCCGCTGCCCAAGGGCATCGACGAGAACCGCATCCTGGAGCTGATGGACCCGGCCAAGGACGCCGACGGCCTGCACCCGATGAACCTGGGCCGCCTGGTGCTCAACGAGCCGGCCCCGCTGCCCTGCACCCCCAACGGCATCATCAGCCTGCTGCGGGCCCACGGCGTGGAGATCAAGGGCGCCGAGGTCGTGGTCGTCGGCCGCGGTGTCACCATCGGCCGTCCCATGCCGCTGCTGCTCAGCCGGCGCAGCGAGAACGCCACCGTCACCCAGTGCCACACCGGCACCCGTGACCTGGCCGCCCACCTCAAGCGCGCCGACATCATCGTCGCCGCCGCCGGCTCCCCGCACCTGATCCGCGCCGCGGACGTGAAGGCGGGCGCCGCGGTCCTGGACGTCGGTGTCTCCCGCAACGCCGAGGGCAAGATCGTCGGCGACGTCCACCCGGACGTGACCGAGGTGGCCGGCTGGATCTCCCCTAACCCCGGCGGTGTCGGCCCAATGACCCGGGCGCAGCTGCTGGTCAACGTGGTCGAGGCGGCGGAGCGCAGTGCCGGCTGAGGACACGCGCGGCGGTGAGCCGAGCGTGCGTGACGCGATCAGCGCCCCCGACGCCGAGGGGCGCCCGCGCCGTACCACCCGCCGCTTCCCGCTGTTCACCAGGGACACCGCACGGCCCGAGGGCGGCGGCCGGGCCGCGCCCGGCGACGCCCCGGCGCCCGCCCGGCAGTGGCCCCTGCTCGTCGTGCTGTCCGGGGTCGCGCTCGGCCTGCTGCTGACGGCGCTGGACGCGTTCCGGGTCGGCACCCTGCTGATCGGCGCCGCCCTGCTGGCCGGCGCGGTGCTGCGCTGGATACTGCCGGGCGTCGGCATGCTCGCCGTCCGCTCCCGCTTCACGGACATCGCCACCTACGGCATCCTCGGCTCCGTGATCGTCCTGCTGGCGATGATGGTCCAGCCCAACCCGTGGCTGCGGATCCCGTTCCTGAAGGACATCCTGCACTTCACGCTCGCCAAGTAGCGAAGCTCGCCAGGTCGCGAGGTTCGCCAGGTCGCGAGGCTCGCCAGGTCGCGAGGCTCGCCACGCGGTGAAGCTCGCCGGGGAGCGGAGCGCGCCGAGCGGCGCGGCTCCCCGAGCGGCGCATCCGGTACGCCAGGTGGCCCGCGCCTCCCCCGGGGACGCGGGCCACCGCCGTACCCCCCGTCCCCGACGCTACGGCCCGCCCGCCGCGCGCCGCCTCCGTCCCCGGGCTGAACCGCCGTACCGTCGCGGGCGGTAGGCGTCCGCGGGCTGCAACTTCCGCGGTACCGCGTCCGTTTGACTCCCGGTCCCGGCCGTGCGGGTTACCCTGCGGCGATGCGACTGAGGACCCCCCGCCCGCTCGTCGTGGACACCCTGATCGCGGTGGCCATGGTCGTGGTGGCCGTCCTGCTCGGACGGGAGTCCCGGTCGCAGGGATGGCCGGAACTCGACGCCCGCGCCTACGTCCTCGTCGCACTCGCCCACCTCCCGGTCGCCCTGCGCGGCCGCCGTCCGGTCACCGTCTTCGCCGTCGTCCAGGCCGCCGCCGTCGCCTACGTCAGCCTCGGCTACTGGCCGGTCGTGAGCACCTTCGGCTCCATGCTCGCCCTGTACACCGTGGCCTCCGTCCGCCCGGTGCGCACCGCCCTGGCCTGCGCCGCCGTCATGAGCGCGGTCTGGGTGTACGCCGGCGTGGTCAGCCACAGCCCGTCCATGGCCTCCGTGCTCGGGCAGGCGCTGCTGTACTGCTCGGTACTGGTCTGGTTCGGCCACCTGGCCCGCCGTACCGCCGAACTGACCCGGCGGCTGCGCGCCGAACAGGCCGAGCGGGCCCGGCGCGCGGTCGCCGAGGAGCGCGGCCGGATCGCCCGCGAACTGCACGACGTCGTCGCCCACCACATGTCGGTGATCTCCGTGCAGGCCGGCCTCGCCCGGTTCGTCTTCGACTCCGACCCCGGCACGGCGCGCGGCGCGCTCGGCACCATCGCCGGCACCAGCGGCGAGGCCCTGGAGGAGCTGCGCCGCATGCTCCAGGTGCTGCGCGAGGAGGACCCGGAGGCCGCCGAACGCGCCCCCATGCCCACCCTGGCCCGGCTCGGCGAACTCCTCGACCGGGTCCGGGCCGGCGGCCTGCCCGTGGACCTCGCCGTCGAGGGCACCGCGCGCCCGCTGCCGCCCGGCGTCGAACTGTGCGCCTACCGCGTCGTCCAGGAGGCCCTCACCAACGCCCTCAAACACGCCGGCCCGGCTCGCGCGCGCGTGGAACTCGGCTACGGCGCCCACGAGCTGACCGTCCGCGTCACCGACGACGGCGAGGGGGCGGATCCGGCCAGAGTGCCGGCGGGCGGCGGGCACGGCTTGATTGGCATGCGTGAGCGAGCGAAGCTCTACGGCGGGACGATCGCAGTCGGCCCACGCTCCGAGGGCGGCTACGAGGTCCGGCTGACCCTGCCCACCTCGGCCGCCGAGCGCGGCGGGCGGGACGCGCGGGAGGCGGAGCGGTAACGGGAGGCGCACGTCGGGGGGACGGCCGCGGTGATCAGAGTGCTCGTCGTCGACGACCAGTTCCTCATCCGCGCCGGACTCGTGGGCCTGCTCGACGCCGCGCCCGGCTTCGAGGTGGCCGGCGAGGCCGCGGACGGCGAGGAGGCCGTCCGGCTCGCCGCCGAGACCCGCCCCGACGTCGTCCTCATGGACATCCGGATGCCCGGCGTCAACGGCATCGAGGCCACCGAGCGGATCCTCGCCCGGGCCACCGACCGGCCGCCCCGGATCCTGGTGCTGACCACCTTCGACCTGGACGAGTACGTGTACGGGGCGCTGCGCGCCGGAGCCTCCGGCTTCCTGCTGAAGGACTCCGGCCCCGAGCGGCTGCTCGCGGCGGTCACCGCGGTCGACGGCGGCGACGCGCTGTTCGCGCCCAGCGTCACCCGGCGCCTGGTGGAGGCCTTCGCCAAGCAGCAGGCGCCCGCCGCCGACACCGCCTCGCCGCCCGACCTCGGTGTGCTCACCTCCCGCGAGACCGAGGTCCTCAGGCTCACCGCCCGCGGCCTGTCCAACCTGGAGATCGCCGACCGCCTCTTCATCAGCGAGGCCACCGTCAAGACCCACCTCAACCGCACGATGACCAAGCTCGCCCTGGGCAGCCGGGCGCAGGCGGTGGTGCTGGCGTACGAGACGGGCCTGGTGACCCCGGGCGGCTGACCGCCCCGGCGGCGGACGCCGCCCCGCGCGTGTGCAACCACCTCGGGGAACTGGGATCCTTGGTCCGCGCATCCCTGTGGGTGGCCGGCCAGGACGGGTACCGGACCGCGGGGACGGGCCGGAAGGACCGCGCGCGAGAACGTCAGCACGACCGGGGGGAAGAGGGGGAACGATGCCTCGTTGGAAAGCCTTGCCGGAGGACCTGGACCCGCAGATCAAGGAGTTCACCGGCCGGCTGCGGCGGCTCGTGGACAGCAGCGGCCTGAGCATCGCGCAACTGGCCGACCGCACGGGATACAGCAAGACGTCCTGGGAGCGGTACCTGGGCGGCCGGCTCCTCGCCCCCAAGGGCGCGGTCGTCGCGCTGGCCGAGGCCACCGGCACCCACCCGGTCCACCTCACCACGCTGTGGGAGCTGGCCGAACGCGCCTGGAGCCGCGCGGAGATGCGGCACGACACCACCATGGAGGCCCTGCGGGTCGCGCAGGCGCGCGCCGCGCTCGGGGACCTGGTGACGGCGGAGCAGGACGCGGCACCGGCCGCCCGCAAGGGCGGCGCCGGCGCCGCGACGCCGGGGGCCGCCGGTTCCGCCGCGGTCTCCCCGGCCGTCCCCGCCCGGCCTGCCGCCTCGGACACCGGGGCGCGCGACGGCGCCGCGGGCGGCCCGGCGGACGGGGGCGAGGCGTCGGCGGACGGAGGCGGCGGCCCGGCGGACGGCGGCGGCGACGGCCCGGCCGTCAAGAACTCCTGGGGGCTGGCCGGTTACCGGGGCCCGTCCCCGGTGAGCGCGCGCCCGGGCGGCCGCCCCCCGGCCCGCCCGGCGGACCCCATCGGTGCCCCCGCCGCGCCCGGCACTCCGGCCGACTCGCCCCGCACCCCCGGCGCGTCCACCCGCGCTCCGGGCGACCCCACTCGCACCCCGGCAGGCACCCGCACCCCGGCAGGCACCCGCACCCCCCAAGGCACCGGCGCTCCGGCCGGTCCCGCCCCGGGCCCGCACGCTCCCGTACCCGCGCCCGCGCCGGCCGGCTCCACCCGGGCCCCGGCCGATCCGGCGGTGGTCCCGGGCCCGGACGCCCCGGGTGCCCTCGACGGCCGGCCCGCCGCCGCGCCGCGGCCGGGGCAGTGGTCCGCGCGCCGCCAGCAGGTGACGATGTTCTTCGCGGGCCTGATCGGCGTGCTCGTCCTCATCGCCGGCGCCTTCTTCCTCACCCACCGCGACGGCGACGACCACGGAAAGGGGGCCGTGAAGTCGCCCTCCCCAACGGCCGCTTCCCGGACGAGCCCGCCCCCCGGCGTCAAGTGCGCCGGCGCCGGCTGCACCGGCAAGGACGCCGAGGCCATGGGGTGCGGCGGTGACCTGGTGACCACCGCCAAGACCGCCACCATCGGCACCACCACCGTCGAGGTCCGCTACAACAAGGCGTGCGGCGCCGTCTGGGGCCGCATCACCAGCGGCGTGCCCGGCGACACCGTGAAGCTCTCCGTGGGCAGGACCCGGCAGACCGGCGACATCACGGCGGCCGGCGACACGATCGGGTACACCCCGATGGTCGCCGTGCGCAGCCCCGCCGAGGCCAGGGCCTGCGCCAGGCTCGCCTCGGGCCTGACGGGCTGCACGGAATGACGGACGGACCGCGCCGGCGCGCGGGAACCCGGCCCCACCGGCCCGCAGCGGACGGCAGCCGCGCGACGGCGGGCCGGGAAAGCAAGAAGGAGGGAGAAATTCCGGGCCGTTGCGCATAGTGCGCCGGATCCCGGGAACGCGAACGGTACCCCCACGGGAGTCCGGTACGCCGGTACCCCCCACCGGCGGCCGCCGTCCCTTCCTCTCCCGGACGGACGGCCGCCTTTTGCCGTCCGCGCCGCCGTCGGCCCCGCCGTGCGCCCTGCCGTCCGGCACCCGCGCAGGCCCGCCGCGCGGCCGCCGTCACCGGCGATACGTCCCCGTCGGTCCCCGCTGATCCCCTTGTGGGGTGAGCCACACGGCCCCGGACGTCTCGCATGCCGGATGCGCGATAGCCTGACCGCTGGATCTCTCTTGACGCCAAGAGATCGATCATCCGCCCGGGGCAGGGAGCCCCACCGCCAGCTGTCATACGGAGAACGCCATGACCCGCACTCCCGTGAACGTCACCGTCACCGGCGCGGCCGGCCAGATCGGTTACGCCCTGCTCTTCCGCATCGCCTCCGGCCAGCTGCTCGGCGCGGACGTGCCGGTCAAGCTGCGCCTGCTGGAGATCACCCCGGCGCTCAAGGCCGCCGAGGGCACGGCCATGGAGCTGGACGACTGCGCCTTCCCGCTGCTCCAGGGCATCGACATCTCCGACGACCCGAACGTCGCCTTCGACGGCGCCAACGTAGCCCTGCTGGTGGGCGCCCGCCCGCGCACCAAGGGCATGGAGCGCGGCGACCTGCTGGAGGCCAACGGCGGCATCTTCAAGCCGCAGGGCAAGGCCATCAACGACCACGCCGCGGACGACATCAAGGTGCTCGTCGTCGGCAACCCGGCCAACACCAACGCGCTCATCGCGCAGGCCGCCGCGCCGGACGTCCCGGCCGAGCGCTTCACCGCGATGACCCGCCTGGACCACAACCGCGCGCTGACCCAGCTCGCGAAGAAGACGGGCTCCACGGTCGCCGACATCAAGCGCCTGACCATCTGGGGCAACCACTCCGCCACCCAGTACCCGGACATCTTCCACGCCACGGTCGCCGGCAAGAACGCCGCCGAGGTCGTGAACGACGAGAAGTGGCTGGCCGAGGACTTCATCCCGACCGTCGCCAAGCGCGGTGCCGCGATCATCGAGGCCCGGGGCGCGTCCTCCGCCGCCTCCGCCGCGAACGCCGCCATCGACCACGTCCACACCTGGGTCAACGGCACCGCCGAGGGCGACTGGACCTCCATGGGCATCCCGTCGGACGGTTCCTACGGCGTCCCGGAGGGCCTGATCTCCTCCTTCCCGGTCACCTGCCGGGACGGCAAGTACGAGATCGTCCAGGGCCTGGACATCAACGAGTTCTCCCGCGCCCGCATCGACGCCTCCGTCAAGGAGCTCGAGGAGGAGCGCGAGGCGGTCCGCGGCCTCGGCCTCATCTGACCTGACGTGGTGTGACACCCCCGGCCGGTGCGCTATAGTTGATCACGCACCGGCCGCCGGGAAACCGGCACCAGGTGATGCGTTGGTGGTCCAAGGAAAGACGTCCCGCTTCCTGCGGGGAGATGCAGGTGCAAGGCCTGCCCGGCGCTCCACACACGAAGTCCCCTTCCGCTCGGCGGGAGGGGACTTCGTCGTACGGGCGCCGCCCGGCCGGAGCCGGGGGAGCCTCACACCTCCCGCTTGAGCGCCGCGACCCCGGCCCGGTCCGTGTCCTGCGGGCGCCCGCCCAGCCGGTGGACCACCACCCAGCGGCCGTCGTCCATCGCCCCGGCGAACGCGGAGGCGTCCCCGGTGGCGCCGTTGTGCCAGCGCAGCGGGCCCGCCGACTGCCAGCTCACGGCCGGTTCGCCCAACCGCCGTTCCACCAGCAGCCGTACGACGAGATCGCCGAGGGCGCGCGGCGTCGCCCACAGCCCGCCCGCCGGCAGGATCGCCCCGTCCATCGTCCACGGCCTGCGGCGGGTGCCCGGCAGCAGCCCCGGCGCCGTCAGCCGCCGTCCGGCGGGCGGACGGACCGTCACCTCGGTGATCCCCAGCGGGCGCAGGACGTGGGTGTCCAGCAGTTCCCCGTAGCCGGCCCCGCCCGCCCGGGCCAGGGCCGCGCCGAGGACGGCGTACCCCAGGTTGGAGTACTCCTCGCCCCCCGGCGGGCGTACGGCGAGGGCGTCCAGGCCGCGCACCAGCCGCAGCAACTCCGCGTGGTCGAACGCCGCGTACGGGTCCCGGCGGCCGACGCGGGGCGGCAGCCGGGGGAGGCCCGAGGTGTGCCGGGCCAGGTGGAGCAGGGTGACACCCGTGCCGGGCGGCGCCGGGAGCCACCGTTCGACGGGGTCGTCGAGGCCGACCACGCCCGCCTCGGCCAGCCGGGCGAGCAGCGTGCCGGTGAGCGCCTTCGTGAGGGACCCGATCTCGACGTAACGGTCCACCGCGTGCCCGTCGCCGACGCGGGGTGGGCCCGCGTCGCTCAGCACACAGGTCGGGATACGGCGCACGGTGGTCCTCTCTTTCCTCGACGTCGGCATTCTGTGCCGTCGACGGTGACTCACCGGCAGGTTCAGGCCACGGGTTCCGTGGCCGACGGTGCCTCCGCGGCCACCCGGGAGGCCCGGCCGGAGCCCCGGAAGCCCGTCACGACCAGGGCCGTGGACACCAGTACCGTCGCTCCCACCACGCGCAGGGCGGGGCCCATCCCGTTCGCGAAGTCGGCGTGGCCGGCCAGGGCCGTGCCGGCGACGGCGACACCGAGGGCCGCGCCGACCTCGCGGGCCGACGTGCCGAGCCCGGAGCCCAGCCCCGCCTGATGCGCCGGCAGGGACACCACGACACCCAGGGTGAGGGCCGGCATCGCCAGTCCGGTGCCGGCCGAGATGACCAGCAGCCAGCAGGCGTACAGCGGGTACGGCGTGTGCGCGTCCGCCGTGGACGCGGCCAGCAGGCCCGCGCCGATCAGCGCCAGTCCGGTGCCCACGACCGGGCGCGGACGCGCCGACCAGCGGGCCGCGAACCTCGGGACCAGGGCCATGCCGACGATCAGCGGCACGATCGCGACCCCGGTCACCGCCGGCTCGAAGCCCTTGACCTCCTGGAGGTACTGCGAGTTGACGAAGAACAGCGCGAACAGGCCGAAGAAGCCCGTGGCCAGGCCCAGCGTGGTGGCGCGCAGCCCGGCGGAGCGGAAGACGCGCGGGTCGAACAGCGGGGCGCGCGAACGCAGGGCGTGCACGGTGAAGGCCGCCACCAGCACGGCGCCCACGCCGAACGCGGTCAGGATGCGCGCCGAGGTCCAGCCGTGGTCCGGACCCTCGATGATGCCGAACAGCACGGCGACCAGACCCGCGGTGAGCAGCAGGGTGCCGGCCGGGTCCGGGCTGCTCAGCGGGGAGCGGGCCGTGCGCGGGGTGGTCAGCGCCACCGCGGCGGCGAGGACGCCCGCCAGGGGGACCATCACGGCGAACAGAGCCCGCCAGGACAGGTACTGGCCGACCAGGCCGCCGCCCAGGTTGCCCGCCATGCCGCCCAGTCCGATGGCCAGCGTCCAGGACGCCATCGCCTGGGCGCGGCGCTCGGGGCCGGCCAATTGCACCAGGATCGACATCGTCGCCGGGGTGATCAGCGCGGCCCCCGCGCCGGACAGGCCCCGGCCCGCGATCAGCAGGGCCGGATCGGGGGCGAGGGCGCTGGTCGCGGCGCCCGCGGCGAACACGGCCAGGCCGGTGAGCAGGGCGCCCTTGCGGCCGTACCGGTCGCCGAGCGCACCGGCCGGGACCAGCAGCCCCGCGAAGACGATGACGTAGGCGTCCACCGTCCACAGGATCTCGGTGTGCGAGGGGTGCGGTGCGGAGGAAGCCAGTTGCGGTATCAGCAGGTTGATGGCGGCGACCATGCTCTGCGCGACCAGGACGCAGGCGCACAGGGTCAGCAGGGTCGAGCGTTTCAGGGCGTGCGCGGGCACGGCTCCTCCCGGGAGCAGACGGGGTGGTGTGGGATGCCCGCCCACCGTAGGCTCGCCACCGACCTGCACTCCAGTGCAACCTTCGCAAGGGATACCTGCACATGACGCAATCCGCGGGCCTGGACCTGAATCTGCTGGTGGCGCTGGACGTGCTGCTCGAGGAGGAGAGCGTGCAGGGCGCCGCCCGCCGGCTGCACCTGTCCGAGCCCGCGATGAGCCGCACCCTCGGCCGGATCCGCAAGGCGCTCGGCGATCCGGTGCTGGTCCGGGCCGGCCGCCGGATGGTGCCGACACCGCACGCGCTCGCCGTGCGCGCCGAGGTCGGCGCGGTGGTGGAGCGCGCCCGGGCGCTGTTCGCCCCGGGCCGGGACACCGACCTGCGCACGGTGACCCGGACCTTCACGATCCTCGGCCACGACGCGATCGCCGCCGCCCACGGCGCGGCCCTCTTCGCCCGCGCCGCCCGCGAGGCACCCGGCATCCGGCTGCGCTTCCTGAGCGAGAGCCACGTGGACGCCCCGTTCCTGCGCCAGGGCACCGCCGACCTGGAGGTCGGGGTGATCGACTCGGTCGCCCCCGAGGTGCACGTGGAAACGGTCCACCGAGACCGCATGCTCGGTGTCGTACGGGCCGGGCACCCGCTGCTCGACGGCCCGCTGACGCCCGAGCGGTTCGCCGGGGCGGCCGGGCACCTCATCGTCTCCCGGCGCGGCAGGCAGCGCGGGCCGGTCGACGACGCCCTCGCCGGTCTCGGCCTGGAGCGCCGGGTGGTGGGCAGCGTCGGCACCTATCCGGCCTCGCTGTTCGTGCTGCGCGAGACCGACCTGATCGGGCTGGTCAGCCGGTGGAGCCGGCCGCTGGCCGACACCCTCGGCCTGGTCACCTTCGAGATCCCGCTGGATCTCCCCGCCGCCGAGGTCGGATTCGCCTGGCACCCCCGCCACGACGCCGACCCGGCACACGCCTGGCTGCGCGACTGCGTCCGGGAGCTGATGGCCGCGGGGCCGGCCCCCGCCCTCCCGCCGGCGGCCCCCGCCCCCTTGCCGGCGGCCCCCGCCCGCCTTCCGGCGGGCCCCGCCCTCCCGCCGGTGGACCCGGCCCGCCTTCCGGTGGACCCAACCCGCCCGCTGTCGGACGGGCCGGTTCCGCGTGATCCCGGAGGGCCGGCGGCCGGTCGGTGACGCCCGCGGCCGCGCGGGCGCGGGGCCCTCCTGCGGTCGCGCCGCCCTTCCCGCGCCCCGTCCCGGCCCTCCGCCCGTCCGCCCCCCTCCGCGCCCTCCGTCCCGGCCCTCCGGTCGCCGCGCCGCCCCGGCCGTCCGTCCCCCTCCGCGCCCTCCGTCCCGGCCCTCCGGTCGCCGCGCCGCCCCGGCCGTCCGTCCCCCTCCGCGCCCTCCGTCCCGGCCCTCCGGTCGCCGA